>DASPSR010000060.1:0-77953 GCA_035623825.1 Nitrospirota bacterium | reverse complement strand
AACCACCCCGAGATGTACGGCACGCCGGAGAAGATACGGGAAGCCATGGAAAATAATGACGTCCTTTATTATGGGGAGGGCGTCCAGGCAATCGTGAGCTCTATCAAATCGGGGGAGGCCCAGTATTTTATAACGAACGGCAGGGTAGAGGCGTCGAACAGCAATGAAGGCATGCAGTGTCAGTATACTTTAGGCCACCTGCCTATGCTGCTCAACAAGAATCCGAAGAAAGTGTTCGTGCTCGGTACGGGGAGCGGGATGACCCTGGGGGCGACCTTAGTGCACCCTGGCGTGGAACAGGTCACGCTTGCCGAGATCGAACCGAAGGTGCTCGGCGTCGCAAGAACGTTCGGTATTTACAACCACTATGCCCTCCATAATCCGAAACTCAAGATCGTCTTCAACGACGGCCGGAATTTCCTGCTGACCACGACGGAGAAGTTCGACGTCATCACCGCCGATCCGATCCATCCGTGGTTCAGCGGGGCCGGATACCTCTATTCCACTGAGTATTTCAAGCTTGCCGCGCGACATCTCAACCCCGGCGGCATCGTGTGCCAGTGGCTTCCCCTGTACGAACTTACCGAAGAAAATCTCAAATCCGTTGTCGCGACCCTGAGAGATAACTTCTCATTCATCATGGTTTGGCTTACCCACGATGACGCAGAACTGGTCGGCAGCAACTCCCCCATCATTATCGACGAAGTGGAGTTAGAGCGGCGAATCAGGGTGCCGGAGGTCTTGCAGGACCTGGACCGGGTCAAGATGGGGTCGGCTGAGGATTTCCTGAGCTATTTCGTGATGGGGACCGAAGGCGCGAAGGCTTACAGCTACGGGGGAAGGATCAATACTGATAACAATCTGTACCTCGAATTTTCAGCACCCCATAGCATCGGAAGGAGCCGCCTCATGGGCACCAACGTATACGATTTGGTCAAATACCGGGAAAGCATTCTCCCGTATCTGAATGCCCCCGCCGATGCGGTCGGACGGGCCAAACAGAAGAACAAGTGGGAAAAGAATCTGAAGGCCGCGCTCCTGGATGATCAGGCACATGTCCTAAACCTTGCCGGACGATATGATACTCCAGAATACAATAAATTATCGTCAGAACTCGACGCTCGCTACGCAGCATATGCGCCATGGAGGTTCCTCAAGAACGAAACGCCTGTTGAAAACGAGGGAAGACCAAGCCTTCTCAAACAGATCGTATTGGGCCTTATCGGCGAAAAGGGGGATGTGGTTAGTGTACAGTTTGCGGCGGTCATAATACGGGGGAGCGATGAAAAGGCGAGAGTATTCTTTGTCGATAATAGCTCCCGGGTTGTCTTCGGGAAATTAAGGGTCCGAGGCGCGAACAGAGACGCATATATCAAAGCCTTTGTTGACGATGTAATGAAGGGAGTCAAAGCGCTCTATAATGAGGAACAGAAGATAGGCACCGCGTCCGGTAATGCATACCCGTCAGCAACTTCCTTGCTCCCAAAAATCAAACATCTTGTCGAAGTGAAGGTGGATAGGGAAGAGGATGTAAAGAGCCAATAAAAGGATGTCGTTCTCGCTAATGCTCGATGAGTTGTTTTTACTTTCGGGTCAATAACCCGAAGGTCATTGAAGAATATGTGCGCTCTAAACACGCCAATATGCGGCTCTTGAGATTTAATTTCTGGTTATAATCTTGATAATTATAAACCACAATAAAAACGCACCTACATCCTGAAACATTGATTTTTGCGACCTTCCACAATATCCACATTTCATCCGGAATTAAGTAGCTGATACCCCGCAAAAATAATCTCTCCGTCGATTGACAACATCGTTGACCAGGAATATAGTTTTCACGATTGTCAAAAATACTATTAGGTTGCCCGAAAAGCTCAAGCAAAAATGGCTAATCATGATTTATTGGTTCGACCAAGGCTTCTCCTAATTACTTCTTCCTCTCCCGAAATCCGGAGGATACGGCGGTCTCGTGTGCTGAATTTTCAGCAGATCACTATGCCCTATCTCGCTGCCTTTGTGCCGCCGCATTGGGAGGTTATCCATATTGATGAAGCGGTTAAGCCGGTTGATGTCAAATTGCGAGTGGATCTAGTCGGGATTACTTTTCACACTCCGAGCGCTCTGCATGTCTATGCGCTTAGCGCCGAATTTCGGAGGCGGGGCATTCCCGTCGTGCTTGGAGGGCCGCATGTAACTTTATTACCGGATGAGGCGCAGGCGCACGCGGATGTAATTTTCGTTGGGGAGGCGGAAACACAATGGCCTCGATTCTTGCGAGACTTCGAACAGGGGCATTATAACACCCGTTATGGCTCAAGCGTTCCGCCTTCTTTGGAGAATGCACCAATGGCCAGGAAAGAATTATTTCATCGGCGCGATTATACGGCCGGGCGGCTGTTTGCCACGCGAGGCTGTGTCCATGGATGCGATTTCTGCGTGCTGCCCATGATGTACTGGCGCAAGGTTCGGAAGCGCTCTGTGACTGCGGCGGCAACGGAATATGCATCTTTTCCGGGGAAGGTGATCATTTTTTGGGATGATAATCTGGCAAATGACCGGGAATATGCCATAGCTTTATTTCGGGCAATTGCGCCCTACAAGAAATGGTGGAGCAGCCAGGCCAGCATTCAGGCGGGCGGCGATGAAGAATTCCTGGAGTGGGCCGCGCGGAGCGGCTGCAAACAGCTGTTCATCGGCCTGGAATCGATTTCTCAGGCCAGCATGGACGGTATTCACAAGAGCTTCAACCGCGTGGAAGAATATGCGAGAATAATTGAGCGTATCCATTCTTACGGCATTGCAGTACAGGCGGGAATAGTCTTTGGTTTTGATAATGACAATGATACAATCTTTGGCGCAACGCTGGACTTTCTTGAAGAGGTCGGGGTGCAAAATGCGACTTTTAATATATTGACACCGTATCCTGGGACGCGACTTTATCAGCGTTTGGATGCAGAAGGTCGGATTTTAACACGCGATTGGAGTAAGTACAATGGTCGGGAAGATGTCGTTTTTCGACCTCGGCATATGAGCCCGAAGACCTTGCTAGAAGGCTATCGGTATGCCAATCTACGGTTCTACTCTTTGCGGAGCCTATCTCGGCGTTTAGCCCGCTCTCCCGTGGGATTGTGGTGGACCTTACCTTTGAATGTGGCATATTTGCGGGCTCTGCGATATCGCACATGCGTGAAGTTCGTATGAGCTTTAAGTATTACAAAAAGTGATCAACGCGATCACCATGACAATAGTACTTTAATCGGATTGACACTCTTGCCAGGCGGAGATTTTATAAAGTATAATTTAGATAGGCATTTACGGCGGGATAAAGATCTCGCAAACACGCAACGAATTGCATCTGATACTTGAAATAGCGAAGGCAGCCAGCAACCATCTGGAGCTAACGTAATGACAGAGAGTCCGGTTCATCTCAAACCATTACTTTATGTCATTTCCTCGGCGCTGGGTTTAATAATATCCGGCTGTATGGTCGGCCCCGACTATCACCGACCGGAAGTTTTGGTTTCGCAGAGCTGGATGGATGCCGGAGATAATCGTGTCAAGAGCGAGGCAGCGGACTACCGCTACTGGTGGAAGAACTTTAACGACCCGATTTTGGACAGGCTCATCGACCTGGCATACACCCAAAACCTTTCACTTCAGATTGCAGGCGTCCGTGTGCTGGAGGCAAGGGCGCAGCTAGGTATTGCCATTGGAGATTTTTTCCCCCAGACCCAGCAGGTTGGCGGTTCTTTACAGCGAATTCGAACCAGCGCCTCTTCTCCTTCAGCTATCCCTTCTGCTTTATTTACCCAGGATCAGGTTCAGCTGGCCGCCAATTGGGAATTGGACTTCTGGGGAAAGTTCAGGCGGGGGATTCAATCCGCCGGCGCCGCATGGCTTGCGACGACCGCTGATTACGACAACGCCCTCGTGAGTCTTACAGCCAGTGTAGCCAGTTCATATATCAATATCAGGACTCTCGAAAAACGTATATTCATTGCCCATCAGAATGTCGAAACCCAGCAAGAGAGCCTAAGGATCGCCGAAGTTCGATTGAAATTCGGTACCGTCACCCTGCTGGATGTGGAACAGGCCACGTCACAACTCAATGATACCCAGGCTTCCATTCCTTCCCTTGAGATCCAGTTGAGGCAGCAAAAAGATGCGCTTTGCGTGTTGCTTGGCATAGCGCCGAACGACCTAGCAGACATTCTTAAAGGCGATTCGGACATCCCCACATCACCTCGCGAGGTAGTCGTGGGTATTCCCACAGATCTGCTTCGCCGTCGTCCCGATGTCCGCAGTGCGGAATACCAAGCTGTTGCCCAATCGGCCCAGATCGGCGCGGCCAAAGCCGACCTTTATCCCGCGTTCTCCCTAAACGGGGTGTTCGGCTTTCTCTCAAACAATGCCGGGAATTCGAGCCTTGGCAAGATCTTTCGGTGGGAGAACCGTTTTTACCAGATCGGCCCCTCTTTCTCATGGAATATTTTCAATTACGGCCAGATCACCAACAATGTCCGCCTGCAGGATGCAAGATTCCAGGAGTTGCTCCTCACTTACCAGAATACCGTCCTGACCGCGCAACAGGATGTTGAGGATAATCTGTCGGCCTTTCTCAAGTCTCAGGAACGCGCCGATTACCTGGCTAAAAGCACTCAGGCCGCCAAAAATGCACTGGATCTGGCAGTCAAGCAGTATCGTGCGGGCATTAAGGATTTCACCACTGTATTGACGGCTCAGCAGTCCCTTTTGACCGCACAGGACAATCTGGCTTCTACCTTGGGCAACATATCTTTAGGGCTCGTAGGAGTTTACAGGGCGATTGGCGGCGGCTGGGAGATACGCGACGGCAAGGACCTGGTATCACAGGCCATAACGAAGGAAATGAAAGGACGAACCAACTGGGGCGGCTTGCTGGCGCCGGCGTCATATAATCCGCCGGTTGATGCGAAACCTTCACCGGCCGTTCGGCTTCCGGACTGGTAGGAGTGCCTATGAGACAATCAATTAAAATGATTGCATCCTGTGCAACGATTCTGATCTTTTTTATTCTTTTGCCTGCATGCGGGAAAAAGGATGCAAGTGCGCCTCCGCCTCCGCCGAAGGTCACCGTAACCCAGCCAATAAAACAGACGGTGACCGATTATCTGGAGGCAACTGGCAATACTCAGGCCATAAATACAGTGCAACTGACGGCCAGGGTGTCCGGCTATCTGGATAAAGTGTTCTTCCAGGACGGGCAGATGGTAAAAAAGGGCCAACTGCTCTTTCTCATACAACAAAACACTTATCAAGACGCACTTGATCAGGCGGAAGCGCAAATTGCTCTCTACAAGGCGCAGCTCGCCTACACCGGAGGGCAGTTCGACCGCTACTCGAATCTCTTGTCTGAGAACGCTGCCGATCAATCCGACGTGGACAACTGGCGATATCAGCGGGATACTGCGGAGGCCAATCTGAAGAATGCCATAGCGGCCCGGGACCTTGCCAAGCTGAATCTGGACTACACACGAGTAACTGCTCCTTTCTACGGCAGAATCGATCGAAGACTTCAGGACCCCGGGAACCTGGTAGGATCTTCATCGTCGAACAGCAACCTTGCCCAATTAAGCCAGATGGACCCTATTTACGTATATTTCAATATCAGCGATGCTGATCTCGCCCGTCTCACGAAAATTACGCGCTGGATGCCAGGGAAGAGCAATGCCGGCCAATGGCCGGTCTTAGCAGGCGTAACCGATGAAGACGGATATCCTCACACCGGTCGTCTGGACTTTGCATCGATCAGCCTGACATCTACTACCGGTACCCTGCTGATGCGGGGGATCTTCCCAAACGCAGAGGGGAAAATCATACCGGGCTTGTATGCACGGGTGCGCGTGCCGATCGATAAGAAGGACCTCTTCGTCCTCCCCGCCATGGCAGTGAGTGATGACCAGCAGGGTACGTATTTGCTGGTCGTCAATGAGAAGAATATCGTAGAGCGTCGCAATATAAAGCCCGGCCCGGTAGTGAGCGAAAACGTGCGCGCCATTGCCGAGGGCCTTACCGGAGATGAATGGATCGTTGTTGAAGGCTTGCTGAAAGCGGCCCCCGGACGGCAGGTTACCCCCGAGCGGAAGAGTTTCCTGTCAATCGCAGCGCCGCCTCAATCCGGCGGAGAAGTGAGGGGCAGCCCATGATCTCAAAATATTTTATCGAGAGGCCGATCTTTGCGAATGTCATCGCGATAGTCACCGTAATCATTGGTGTTTTATTCCTCTTGCAACTTCCAGTGGCCCAATATCCTCAGATCGTCCCGCCGACAATACAGATTTCATCCCGCTACCCGGGAGCAAGCGCCCAAGTTGTGGCGGACACTATCGCGACGCCGATTGAACAAGCCGTAAACGGCGTGGAAAGGGCCATCTACATGTCGTCCAGCAGCGGTAGCGACGGGTCCTATACTCTTACGATTACCTTCGATATCGGGACAGACCTGGACAAATCGATAGCGCTAGTGCAAAACCTTGTAAACACCTCTCTGTCCCAGCTACCCGGAGGCGCTCAGCAGCAGGGCGTTACCGTAAAGAAAGTCTCTCCCAATATCCTCCTGGTGTTAAGCCTTTACTCCGACGATGACCGTTATGATGCGACATTCCTGTCCAACTACGGCATAATAAATCTGCAAAATCCTCTTGCGCGCCTGCCGGGTATGGGCCAGGTGAGGGTCTTCGGAGCCGGCCCTTACAGCATTAGGGTATGGCTTGACCCGAGCAGGCTTCAGAACTTCGGCCTCAAGGCATCCGATGTCGTAGCCGCCATACAGGGGCAGAACGTCGAGGTTGCCGCCGGTCAATTGGGCGTTCCGCCGGTGCCGGAGAATCAGCCTTCCCAGCTCACGATAACCACCCTTGGCAGGCTGTCCAGTGAAAAACAGTTTGAGAATATCGTTATAAAGACGGCTACCGGTCCGTCTCCGCAGATCGTGCGCCTGCGCGATGTAGCGAAGGTGGAGCTGAGCCGGCAGAACTTCGCCAATTTTGCCCTGGCTAGTGGCCATACTTCTGCATTGCTCCTAGTGTTCTCCCTGCCGGATGCGAATGCCATTGAAGTAGCCAACAGCGTTTATAAGGCGATGGCGGACATGAGCAAGACTTTTCCCGAGGGCCTGAAATATTCCATCCCGTACGACACCACCCTTTTTGTCAGGGAGGCCATATCCAAGGTCTATGAAACCTTGATTATAGCCGGCATTCTTGTGCTCATAGTGATCATTCTCTTTCTTCAAAGCTTCAGGGGCATGCTGGTTCCGGCCACTACCGTCCCGGTCACCATCTTCGGCGCATTTATCGCAATAGATGCGCTCGGTTTCACGATAAACCTTATGACCCTGTTCGCGCTGGTCCTGGTCATAGGCATTGTGGTGGATGACGCGATTATTATCGTGGAAAACAGCTCTTATTACATAGAACGAGGGCTTACACCGAAAGATGCTGCCATAAAAGCAATGCAGGAACTGACGGGGCCTGTTATGGGAATTACCCTGGCCCTTGTTTCGGTCTTCCTGCCTGCTTCATTTCTCCCGGGTCTCACCGGACAGATCTTTCGCCAGTTCGCGCTTGTGATAGCCGCCACTACTGTCATCAGCGCGATAAACGCGCTCACATTAAAGCCGGCGCAGTGCGCATTATGGTTAAGGCCGCAAAAAAAAGAGCCAAACTGGTTTTACCGCGGGTTCAACAGGGCCTTTCAGGCGATGACCGATTTCTATATAGGTGTCGTCGCCCGGATGGTGAGACGTTCTGGCCTGTTTGCAATCGTTTTTGCGGTTATCGTCACCACATCGTTTTTGGTTTTTTTGAGCAGGCCGACAGGATTTCTCCCCACCGAGGACCAGGGTTATGCCATTTTGGTGACCATTCTGCCTCCCGGTTCATCGCAGCCAAGGTTGCAGCGGGTAGCTTACAAGGTCAACGACATTTTAAAAAAGACCCCTGGAGTAGCCTCCTGGGTAACCATAGGCGGCTTCTCGGTCCTGGACTTCGCCAACGTCTCCAATATTTCGTCGACGTTCTTCGCTTTCAAGGATTGGAGCGTGCGCGGCACCGCTTTGAACCAGGACGTTATCATCTCACACATGAACCGTGAGCTCTCGGGTCTCGAGGAGGCGCTGGCGTTTGCGGTTATTCCTCCACCGATCCGGGGACTGGGGCAGACAGGCGGTTTCCAGATGATGGTGGAAGACCGGGGCAGCCTGGGTCTGAATCAGCTCAAGGGCGCTACATACGAACTCGTCCAGGCGGGGAATTCTCAAGCGGGCTTGCGGGGTCTTCAAACTACATTCAGCGTCGGAAGCCCGCAGCTCTACCTGAATATAGACAGAACGAAAACAGAAGCTTTTCAGGTGTCCACCGCGGATGTATTCGGAACTCTCCAATCATATCTGGGCTCCTCGTTTGTAAACCTGTTCAATAAATACAACCAGGTATATCAAGTATACGTCCAGGCCGATGACCGCTACCGCCTCCGGCCCGAGGACATTAAGAACCTGCATGTCCGCAATGTCGGTGGCGACATGGTCCCCTTGGGCGCCTTGCTCGATGTGAAGACGGTGTTTGGGTCCGAATTGATAACACGCTACAATCTCTATCCCGCGGCGGCAATTTTCGGCTCCGCGGCCCCCGGGTTCAGCTCAGGTCAGGCCCTCAGACAGATGGAGCAAATCGCCGCACAAAGATTGCCTGCGGGCATGGCCTACGACTGGACGTCCTCCAGTTTCCAGGAAAAAAAGGTCGGTAACCAGGCCTACTTCGTTTATGCCCTTTCCATCATCATGGTATACTTGGTGCTGGCGGCCTTGTATGAAAGCTGGACGTCACCCGCTGCAGTCATACTGGTTGTTCCAATGGCGCTCACCGGAGTCCTACTGGCACTTATCTTGCGGGGATATGACAACAACCTCTATACGCAGGTTGGCCTTGTGTTGATGATAGCCCTTTCAAGCAAAAACGCCATCTTAATAGTGGAGTTTGCACGGGATTTACATAAAGAAGGGAGGTCGATTGCCGAATCAGCCATAGAGGCAACCCGACGTCGTTTTCGTCCCATTGTCATGACCTCGTTTGCATTCATAATCGGAGTAGTGCCGCTCATAGTAGCTTTTGGAGCCGGCTCTGCAAGCCAGAGGGCAATCGGAACAGTCGTATTCGGAGGAATGCTCTCTTCAACGCTTCTGGCTATCCCGTTTGTACCAGTATTTTACGTTCTTATGGAGAGTCTAAGTGAACGCTTTAGAAAACGAAAAACTGGTTAACATGTTCAGGCAACAGAATAGAGAATGCAGGCAGATGAAAGGGGATCAGAAAAATGTAAACTTTATGTTTCATCTCAGGGTATTGATTTTCTATGCCTGTTATATACTGTAATTTAATGTGATACCCTGAAAATACCCTATTTATTGATGAAAATTATTCCTAACCCCTGTTATATTTTGATTATATAGTTCTTAGCGCCGCCGTCAGAGGGTTACAGCAAAATACAATAGATGGGAGGGAAGGCGTATGAAGAGAAGTAACCTGGTATTGATGGTGACGTTGTTGATGGCAGTAACTTTATCCAGCTGTACATCGGTTGGTACTCTCGGGGTTGTTACACGGACCTCGGCTGATCCTGCGGCGGTGTTGAAAAACGGACAGTCATACAAAGAACTGGGGCCAACAGAAGGCGAGGCTTGCCGCTACTTTCTTTTGGCAATAGTTCCATGGGGCGATGCAACATTTTCAAAGGCAGTGGATAATGCTCTCGCAAAGTCAGGGGGCGACGCTTTGGTTAATGTTACAGTGACCAATAGCCTATACGGGTTCATACCAATTTACAATTTCTTCTCTTACACGTGTACTGAAGTCAAAGGAATAGCCATCCAGCTGGAAAAGAAGTAAGTCCTGTTCGATTTCGCTAACTCCAATGAACGTATTAGCCAGCGGTGAAGTGACGCGGGTAGCGTGAAGTTCAACCCAGTTAGGAGGTGCAATTCGCAGCTTTAAGTTATTTCCGAATTCTATTTCGGGATGTTGTTGTCGTTAATACTGAGAGAGCCAATTCTCCGCAACATATTTTACTGTAGGGTTCATAATCTTAGGGAGAGACCTTATCACTTCCCTGCAACCAACCTTACACCCATATCGAATGCCTTTTTGCAATCCAGTGGGAATACTTCTTCATGCCTCTGCTTCTTCTTCACGGGGTCAAAACGGGTTGCAAGAACCTTGGAATAGTCATCAAACTGGTATGTATCATAGCTGCACATATATTCAGACTCCCCAAAAATTCTCCGAAGAGCCGCATCATAGCGGTTAAAATTGACTGCATACCCCCATTCCTTCATGATATCCTCAGTGACGTTCATCGTATAGATGAATCCCGTCTTTATCTTACCGGTAAATAGTGAACCCGGGGGATTGGTATAAGTCATGTACTGAAACATCAGACGCTCCAGGAATGACTTCATCTCGCCTGAGATATCACCCCAATAAATAGGGGAACCCATCAAAATGGCATCCGCCTGTTCAATCCTGCTGAAGAGAGGGGCAAGGTCATCCTGAACAGCACACCTGCCATAGCTTTTTCCACCGATGGTCTTACAGGCAAAACAACTTATGCACCCTTTATAGTTGAGGTCATAGAGATGAATCAGTTCAGTTTTAGCCCCCTGTGAGGCACCACCTTCAAGAGCTTTTTGCAGTAGGGTTGCTGTGTTCCATTTCTTTCTTGGACTTCCATTGAAAGCCATTATTTTCATGAGATTAGCCCCTGACGAGTATTGTTTACAGCCAGTCAAAACACAATTATGGTTTCTGCAGATCAAACCTCTGAAATTTTAATCTAAGCAGGGATGGATTTCAATTCTTTTTCGTTAGATATGCCTAGGAATGATATCAGCGCATCCTAAGTCTATTTCTCTGCTCTACACTTCATGCTGAGAACTTGAAGGTCAGAGGTTCAAAACCTCTAACGCTACCGAACAAATCAAAGGGTTACAGCTTATGCTGTCACCCCTTTCTTTACTTCTGCGGTAATTTTCTAACACGATTCGACCGGCCGCCTCAAAGGGCGCTACAGCAAACCCTCCTCCCCAGAGGCCCCCTGATCAGACTCCCGGCAGGAAGAAGAACAGCGCTCCTATCAGGGCGTAGAGGATTAGCAGCTGGAGGCCGTTGAGCCAGTTGGTTTCCCCGTCTTTGGACGTGAGGCTCACCAGGACCGCGCAGCCGAACAGTGCCACCAGCTCCGCGTTGCTGAAGTGAAGGTCCACCGGATGGCCGAACAGCCGCGACGCGAACACCAGCACCGGCACCACCATCAGAATGATCTGGGTACCAGCGCTCATGCCGATCTCGTAAGCAAGTTCCATCTTGTTATTGAGGGCCGCCTGGATAGCGCTCCATATGGCCGCGACGTTGCCTATTGTGCCAATCACCACGATGCCGATGAACAGATCGGTCAGGCCGAGGGCGGATTTCACCGTATCGACAGACTCGGCCACGAAATCCGATAGGAAGGCGATCAGTACGCTGGACAGCGCCAGAACGCCTATGGCTGCTAGGGTTGCGGGGCCAAATTTCGAAGTAGCCACTGACGAACGGCGCGCGGCATCGGCCCGGGCGCGGGTGAACGTGAATATCAAAGATGCGATGTACATGAGAAAAAGTAAGGCAGCCACGCTCAGAGAGATTTGCCCGGCAGAGTTGGCTCCAGATTTCGTCGAGTGGGTCAGGGCGCCGATATATAGACTCGGGAGGAACATGGCGAGCGACGCTAGGATCAGGTTGTTACAGGCATCACTGGCGGGCTGTGCCGGAAATTTCACGGTGCCGTACTTGAGTCCTGCCACCAGCATCGCCGCGCCGATCACGGTCAGCACGTTGCCGATGATTGCTCCGACCCAGGCGGCCTTCGCAAGCTCTCCGAGCCCTTTGGAAACCGCGATGAGGCCGAAGATGAGTTCTGGCAGATTGCTGAACGCGGCGTTCATCATGCCGCCCCATGTGGGCCCCACCACTTCGTCCAGTTTGTCGGTGGCATTGCCGATCCAGGCTGAACAGGCCACCATCGCCAGAGAGGCCGCTATGAAGAGCCACAACTCGTTGTGCAGCGCCGGGACATACCCCATGAGGAAGGCGATGGGGATGAAGATTGCCAGCCAATTGATCCCGGGCTTGAGAAATCTGCGGATGGCCGATTCATTCACGTAAACTCACCTCAACTTTTTTATTGTAGCGAACAGGAACAGTTATTGCAACATTTTTATAAACGATCAGCAGACACCGAGTTTAGATTGGGCTTCTGCACATGGATGCAGCTTAGTTCTACGATCGTTGCGGGTCTCTGAGGCGCGAGATCCTACTGTAACAATAATTTAACAGATTTTACATATTCATGTCACATTTATCTGGTACAGTTTACATTGTCCTGCATATATACGGGCAAAATCGACAGAAGTCTAATATCAGCTGACAACAACCGCGGAAGACGCAGGGAACAGCGATCACTATGGCCTCGATTTCCTGAGATAATACCGCTATTGTCTGCGCCTTCTGCGTCAGGATAATTGAATCTGGTGAAAAGAACAGCAGCGTGCCGATTCCGCGACATATTATTCCCGGAAGTAAAATAAATCTCTGGAGGTTTGGATATGAAGATACAGGATATTACTAAAATTGGTTCTAAGATTGGAGTAAAGAGTGGTAAATTGAACAAGATACAGCTTATAAGGGCTATCCAAAGGGCCGAAGGGAACAACGAGTGCTTCTCTACATCGCAAGTCAAGACATGTGGTCAATTGGCTTGCTTATGGCTGGAAGATTGCAGTAAATAAATTGGATTTAGATCAGGGGGGCTCTAATCACTTCACTACCTGTAAATTAACTGCCTCAGGGGCGGAGTAATACTATTTCTTTTATCATGGGTACTGACGTTGCTGGTGCATTCTCGGGCAATAATCGATGTCTAAAGATACCATAAACAATATACAGTGTCCTGACTGTGACTCGGAAGCTGTGTATCGCGACGGGAGAGCACGTACAGGAAAACAGCGATATCTCTGCTTAATGTGCGGTTTTCAGTTCACAATATCCCATCGAGTGCATGTAGGAGAGAGGCCTTCATGCGAGATCTGCGGAAGCGGCATGCATGTCTACCGGAAGGAGCAAGGCCTTGTCCGTTTCAGATGTTCACGGTATCCTGTCTGCAAGACATACAAAAAAATTCTGATGGCAGAATTCGGTAACGAGAAAAAAGATCCCATGGATTAAGATACTCAATTTATTTCTGTGTGTCCTCATGCTTCCCATGAGGAGTCATCCCGGATCGCTGTCCCCTTGCTTGTTGGCGCAAATAAAGCACTTCTCATAAAGGGCAACCCGAGCGTTTCAGTATGCCCACACGGCAAGGAATGGGAAGCAACGATTAAATCAACGCGAAATATTTTTTAGGGCTATTCGGAGGGTTCTTATGGGTTTCTTAAAATGGAGCAAAAAGTATTCGGTAAATGTGACAGAAATCGACGAGCAACACAAAAAACTTATCACTCTGATTAACGAAATGTACGATGCCATGAATATCGACAAAGGGAAGGATATTTTAGGAAATGTTATAGCGAATTTGGTGAATTACACGGTTTATCATTTCAACACTGAAGAACTCTTGCTTCAGCAATATGACTATCCACATTATAAAGAGCACAAGGAGCTACATGATATTTTGTCTAAGAAGGCGCGGAACCTCAAGGAATCCTTCGACCATGGGAAGTGGCCAACGACCATTGACGTGATGCTTTTACTTACGAGCTGGCTGAATGCCCATATTCTCGTGGAAGATAAGAAATACGAGCCCTACCTTTGCAGCAAAGCAAACCGGTAAATCATTTAAAATGGTCGACTGTGGAGTTGTCGCAAGAAATATTATTGCAATTATTGCTTACCTCCCTAGATTAGGGTAAGCTCTGTCCCGGAGCTATATTCGCTATTACAGCTCTAAGCAATGATGCGCTATGCCCTAACTGGATATAGGCCTCTTCTTTTGTCATGTTCCTGTCTTCAGAACGAAGCTTTAAACCGAGTTGTCTCGATATATTGGCTATCCTTGCTATCTCTTTTGCCAAGTCCTCCTCAAAATGATCTGGCCTTAATTTTATTTCATACATATTCTTTTCAATATCGCGGAAATTTTCCAATATGCCATCATCTACAATTCCATCATTGGCAGAATGGTGGGCTTTATTGAAACCATCGTAGGGTATATTGTGAAGCGGCTGGCTAAGATCACCGATGTAATGAACAGCAAAAGCCATGTGATATTCAGCGAACTTCCCAGAAGATCTCACCTTCACATAGTCTCTAAGAGAAGCGATTATTGCTCCATAAAGGTGACCTTCCTTATCGGTTGGGTCATTGTATTTGTTAACCTGATCGAAAACCATTTTATCGGTAACGCTGATATTTTCATAATTGTTATAAAAGTGATTCAGTCCTTCCAGATCACCAGCCTTCGTTTTCGTAATATCCGCGCCTGCAGCATTAAACCAGTACTTGTATCGTGCTGCTTTCGCAATGGCGGCGTGCGTTTGATCATACCACGGATATGAGGGGGTAGCGCACAGATACAGCCCTAGAAAGATTAATGTCCAGACAGTCCGTTTTAAAAATGGTATCTTCACCGTTCTTCCTTTATCTGGCTGGATCTTCTTGCAGTGATTTCCGGTTTTCCATTATACAGCTGTATTTGACCTGACACGCAAATTCTTTTGTTCTTGTAATAGACTTCAGGAACGTTGGGGAAACTGCTCCTATCTGATCCCCAAATTATGATCGTGAATATATGGTCCGGATAGGGTTTGTCGAGATAAAGAAAGATTGGCTGGCCTTTGCTTTTGGTTGCAAAACGCGTGCTTGCCACAATCCCGCATACAGTCGCTGGTTGACCAATATGATTTATTGCTTCTTCAGGAGAAATAGTATCCGCAGAATATAGTGGAGAGGTGACAAATAATAAAAAAAGAAAGCCAAACAATATCAACTTTTTTCTTGTCATTTTCCCCTCCCAGTTTCATAATCTGAAAATCGCTCACGAATCACGTCAAGTTTACTCTTCAGCATTTAAAAAGTAAAGACCCAGGTTGCCGGGAGCTTTGATTATTTGTCACTCTTGTCGTAGAGTCCATTCTGAACTGTTGACGATTATTGATACTATGCTCACATGAGAACACTGCATAGGCCAACCGCCTGTCTATGCGTTGTATCAGTTTGAATTTATTATTTCAGGTTCGCGCATGTGGAGTATAAGGAACATTTAAAAAATGTAATCATAGTCACAGATTCATACCGGGATGTCCCTTATACTCCAATAAGCATACGGTTCGATTTGTCTCGTGGCCCTTTACTGCAATTTATCAGCAGAATTTTGCAGTCTCAAAGTGGCTAGCAGCTGAAATTGTTTTTGGGTAATTTGCGGTCCCCCACAGGTTGCTGTGGAAGTACATATTCCTGCTTTGTCGAGCCATAACACATCTTATCAATGCATAAAAACGTCACATATATGATCTTGCTAATCCTTCTCCTTTCCCTTTCTGCCTGTAATGGGAGTGGTTCCAATGAGGCGATTTCAGCCCCTGCCGCTCCCGCCATCTCCTCCTTTACTGCTTCACCTTCAGTGATCGCATCAGGACAGTCAAGCCAATTGACGTGGACAATCACAGATGCAGCCGGAATAACCTTGAATGGCGTAGCCACCTCCGGCAGCGGAACAACCATAAGTCCTGGAGCAACTACAATTTATACGCTCGTTGCGACTAACAAAAACGGAAGCTCTACTGCTTCAGTGACCGTCACTGTGGGCAGTTTAACGGTTACCTATGGAAATATGAGTGCTGCAGATATTGGCGCAGGAGCGAATCTGAACGGCGCAATTCCTTTCCCAGCAGACAACCCCTGGAACACGGACATCTCTTCTGCCCCGGTGGATACAAATTCAGCTGCCCTCATAAGCAGTATCGGTCTCACTGCAGGGCTACACCCGGACTTCGGTTCGGGATTATACAACGGAGCAATCATGGGCATTCCCTATATCGTTGTCACGAGCAGCCAGCCGTTTGTACCCATCCAGTTTGTTGCGTATGGAGATGAAAGCGACCCTGGCCCGTATCCGGTGCCAATGAACGCTCCGATCGAGGGGCAGACAGGTGACGGATCTGCATTCGGCGGAGACCGGCACGTGCTGGTCATTGACCGTGATACGAATCGTTTGTATGAACTGGCTAACGCCTACCCGCAAAGCAACGGATCGTGGCAGGCAAGCTGCGGGGCGATCTTCCATCTGGATTCAGACACGGTGCGGCCTACTGTACAGCCGGGCTGGACAAGTGCCGACGCAGCTGGATTGCCCATTTTCCCCGGCCTTGTACGATACGAGGAAGCAGCGAGCGGGTCCATACGTCATGCCCTCCGCTTCACGGTCAGTTCCACGCGCCGTGCGTACGTCCCTCCAGCCACGCATTGGGCATCAAGCGACACAAACCCAAATCTGCCTCCCATGGGGATGCGCGTGCGGCTCAAATCCTCCTATGTTATCCCGGCAAATTTCAGCGCAGAGACTAAGGCCGTCCTCCAAGCACTCAAGACCTACGGTATGTTTGTGGCAGATAACGGCTCCAGCTGGTTCATCAGCGGCGCACCGGATCCCCGATGGAACAATGATGCGCTCGTGAGCGAGCTAGGCAGCGTGAAGGGGTCGGATTTCGAGGTAGTGCTCATGGACGGACTTGTTACGCAATGAAGTTCCTTTCCAGTAGCCGCGCGCGGGCAGGCAAAGAGACTCGGGTGACCTCCAAAGCAATATTACTTTTATAGCACGAAACCATGAGTGACAGTGACCCTTGAACCCCTTATTCGAGGAATGGACCCAGAAACAGGCCACCATAGATATAGTTCGCATTAAAGCCGCGGTCAAGCTTGAGAGGGGAGCCCTTGCCGAGATTTCGCTCAAAGATATCTCCATAGTTGCCGACTGCCGCAAGAACGCGACCTTGCCACGATTTGTCCAGCCCGAGCTCCAGCGCGGAGATCGGCATCGCACCGGCGCCTCCTGCATACCACCGCGTTTCAGGTCTTTCGGCACTTATCAATGCATGCACCGTCCAAGCAACAATCGCGGACCACTGTGCGTCGCCAGTCCCTGTTGCTGCCATTATAGGGAAGACTGTCAACGGCTCAGGAAGGATGCGGCTCTGCAGCCGGTTCACACCATGATTGAGGCGCACTTCAGCCAGAGTTGTCATTTCGCCCGCGAGCGCATGGCAATTCTGCACAACGTAGGTATCGATCATTTCACCCTCCTCGGAGAACGCTCGGCGATACCAGGTTTGGTGGAAGGCATCGAAGTACGACTCCAGGCTGCGCTCGGCTGAGCTGCCTATCAAGAAGCAGATGCTGTTTCCGGCAAGGTCGCTTACGTGGTGTGCAGCTGATGTTGACGCCACCGTTACCGCGTCGGATTCTATGAACACCGTTGGACCTGGCACCAGCTTTCCTGCTAATTGTTGTTCGTTGATCTCAGATCCGGTGAGGAAATAAACATCATCTAACTGGTTGCGAACAGCGTCGAAGTCCTTCTGACTCCCGTATATACGGTATGCTATGCGATCAGGCGATCCGAGCACCGCCGCCGCGACTGCGCGGCATACATCGACATTGAGACCAGATAGACCGCCGCCAGAGTCTCGAGCGAGACCCGGCCGCTCAACGCTGCCGCAACGTACGTAACCGCGCGCCTTGACCCGTTCAACGACGGACCCTGCCTGAGCATTTGAGTTCAAGCACAATAAAGAGAGCATGACATACAAGATTGACTGAATACGCATAACATCTCCCGGAATGATATTGTAAAAATGGACCTATTCAAGGCCTAAGAAGCGGGTGGGAGGGCTGTATTAGCACTCCCACCCATCCTGTTAACTTTACATGACCTCAATTGGCTGCCGGCCAGGTGCTGGGAAGTGGGTTAAAGCCGGCTGGTATGTTGTTGACGATTCCCAGCCTGACGTCCTCCGGAGTAATGTCGATCGCTTGGCAGCCATGTGCACCGTAGTGCGGCAACGTGTTAACAACGCTGTCCGGGATCATCGCAAACGAGGCAGGCACGGGTGGCGAGATACCAAGCAGGCGCTTCGGATCGAAGCCCGACAATAGGCTGTCGGTAATCTGACTGTTGATATCACGGGGCCCGAGATACTTCTGTTCGAACCCGATGGGAGCAAACTGGTTGAAATACGGTGAATTGCCGTTCGCGAGCGCCTGCGCCTCGTCGGGCAAGCTGGCAAGGGCCGGCAGACCAAAGATCGTGTTGATCGTTTCGATAATTGCATTGTGATCACCCTCGACATGCGAGACAGCATGCACGCGTGCGTAAGGCGAGATCAGAATCAGTGGTATCCGGATACCGCGAGAGAGCGGAAGGCCGTCAGGACCGTAAGAAAGGATACGGGGTGGGACATGGTCGTAAAAGCCGTCCGATTCGTCGTAGGTGATGATGATCGCACAATGTTCCCATATCCTCGGATTTGAGGCGATCGCATTGATGACGCGCGCTGCCATTGCCTCGCTGAGCTGCCGATCAGAGTAGCTCGGGTGATCGTCGTCGCCGGACTTCGCTGCATTAATGGCGGCGATTTCAGGAGCAGTAGTGGTGGGATTTGTGATCACTGGCGAAAGCCCCATTTGGTTCGCATAGCCACCCCGTATGTAAAAGACTCCGCCATCTGGCAAACTATTATCCGCCATGTCGGTGAAGAAGTCAGTGAGACCGCGCAGGCTGTCTCTCACCTTCGGAGTATTTGCGATATATCCGAAATATTGTGCCCCGTTGTGATGGGTAACATAGCCATTGTGCGAGGCGATGCCATTGACATCAGTAGACTCAAGGTCGTAACCTTCCTGGTACCAACGCCAATTGACGGGTTCCGTCTTGAGATGATGGATGAAAGGGATGTCTTCTTGGATGTCAGCCAGGTCAAAAGCCGGGTTGAGGTTCAGTGCCATCATTTCCTTTATATCGCGGCCCTGGAAGGTGAGCGGCAGGCTGGCGAAGGTCAGGTTCGAGGCAATGTTGGTGGGCCCATAGGATTCCTTCGGGCTCGAGGGTTGCCGATCAGTCGCCGTCGCGTCAAACTCCGACCCATACCAGGGCTGGGGATCGTTAACGATCGGAGGCCCCTGCGTGGTCCCGGTCTGGCCGCTGTAGTTCACGCCGTTGATTGTGCCGCTAAGCGGGCCTGTCGTGCCGGTTGCCGTCGGATTGGCGGTTGTGCTCGGATGCTTGACCCATTGCGTCTCGCCCGATTGTCCGGCGATCATTGCTATCGCATTCGGAGAGGAGGGAGTGTCTTCTGTCGCAAAGATGTTGTCAAAGATCGTGAAGCGGCTGGCCCATTGCCAGAAGAACGGGATGGTATCGCAGTCGATATGCGACATCACAAGGCGTGCAAACTGCGTACCCTTGGCGATGTTTGCCGCACCGCCGTTCTTTGCGAAGCGAGTGTACTCATCATAGGAAAACTTGTCCATCTGCGCATCGCCGTTAACAA
Organism: Nitrospirota bacterium; assembly: GCA_035623825.1. Lineage (GTDB taxonomy): Bacteria > Nitrospirota > UBA9217 > UBA9217 > UBA9217 > DASPSR01. The sequence continues at coordinate 58,332 of DASPSR010000060.1, read as the reverse complement.
CGTCGATTTTAGTTGCCAGGCCAGTATGCGAATGATCGACGCTATCGACGACCGTGGAGTTCTGGTCGGGTCCGATCCGAAAGGGCTGGACCGAAACAGTCAATCCGCCGGCATCGATATAGGTCTGGGTGAATCCAGGCGTCTCCGCGGCAGATCGCGGCTTCTGTCCGTCCGAATAAAGTCCATTCACACCGGGGAACGTTCCATACTCGTTATCGAATGAGTGGTTTTCATTGAATATTACGAAAACATATTTGATACGCTTCTGTAACAGTTTTGTTATTTCCCACGTCGACAACCTCGGCTCTCTCGAGGGATCGTTGAAATACTTTTCAATGTCTGGTCCGATGAAGGGTTGGGCAGTGACTGATGGGTGATCCTGCCAGTCGCTGTGCAATGGGGTATCGTCTTTGACCGGTGATTCGGCGAACGCGGCCGGAATGACGGGGGTTATCATGAGAGAGACTGCTACAACAAGCGCAAGGCAATTCATCAGTATTCGATTCATGGCATGTCTCCTTTAGAAAGCATGTTGCATTATCTTTTTTGAGCCACATAGAACATCGGAATTGTGTCTGGCGATGTAGCGGCTGTCCAGAAGAAAGATGATTTGTGTGGTGTGCAATCGAGTCAATGCTCTCATGCATGTTGTAGTGTTTTAATCCTTGTCAGGAAGCTGGGCTGTCCGCCCGATTTCCCGGAGGCAATGACGCGATTGTTTAATAATCATTTACACCTCCTTTCGTATCTGAGCCGGTTAGAGGGGTCCCTAATGCAAGACATAAACGGTAAGATAGGACGATTCGTCAAATATACAAAAGCATTCCCGAGACGCAAATTTAATCAAAAAATGATCGAGTGACCATTCCTAATATTGTTGTTTCGAACAATTGCATTTATAGAAATAGGACCAAACGACAGGAATAATTCGCCCATCAAACTTATGATATCGACGTCATGTTACAGGTGTGTGAATCTTAAGTTAAAGTTCAATGAATTTTGCGAGCTCTCATTGCTGTTGACGGCGGGGATTGATGTCTGCAGCGGTACGTGGTCGAAGGTTCCTTCTCAACGCTGGGCAGAAATGATCCATATTGAAGAAATAAAATGTAAACGCAAAGGCGAACCACGGGTTCACATAGGCGGGGAATCGCCACAGATTAGATTTCCGTACCCCGAAAATACCCATTCACTGTTGTTGACAAGACAGCTAATCAGGCATATAGTCGTTGCAGGTAGTTCCATCAAACATTTTGACATTTTGCTCGATAAATGCTGCCGAACAGATGGTTTCTCAAGCCATTCGGCGTCATCCATATATCACTTTTAGGACGTCCGGGAGTGATAAATTTCTACTGTAACTTTCGTCGTCATCCGTCCTGGCACATTGGAGTTTCTGATCTTCTCAAACAGCAACAGTTTCACTGGAATTGATGCGACCTTGCAATTGGAGGCGATCGTGAGCCGACTTGCCATCATTCTTTACTTCATCGCCGTGTTATTCTTGCCTTTTCAGCAATCGTGTACCCATGAGAGGCAGCCTCCGGTTACCGAGACCGTCACCCTCGTCTGGCCTGCTGGTCTTCCAGTCTATGACCATATCGTGATTGTCATCGAGGAGAATAAAGATTACGACGAGATAATCGGCAATTTAGCCGCTTCTTACATCAACGGCGTGTTAAAGAAGGAAGGGGCTAACTTCACGCATATGTTTGCAGAAGAGCACTTCAGCGAGGGGAATTATTTCTGGCTGTTTTCAGGCGACAATCAAACCATTGGTTTCGCAGACCAGATTCCGTCTGAAAAAAATAATCCTCGCTATCCGTTTACGAGTCCGAATCTTGGCGAGCAATTGATCAACAAAGGCCATTCTTTCAAAGGTTACTCCGAGAGTCTTCCTGAAATCGGTTTCTCGGGCGATAAACAGGACCTTTATGCACGGAAACATGTTCCTTGGATCAGTTTCGCCAATATACCCAACGGCAAGACCATCTCGACCTCCTCCAACCTCAGGTTTGCGGACTTTCCTTCCGATCCTTCCCAGTATGATACACTGCCCACCATTGCCATTGTCATTCCTAACCTGGTCAATGACATGCACGACGGCCCAGTCAAAGAAAGCATTCCGGCAGGCGACCGCTGGTTGAAGAAGAACATCGATTCCTATTTTCAATGGGCAAAGACCCACAACAGCCTTTTGATCCTAACGTTCGACGAAAACGAGGACAAGAGGCGATACTTGGGGTTGACAAATCCGTTGGTTGATCCAACGACCTGCCTTGAGCCGGGGCACGACCACGCGTACTGCGTCCTTCTTCAAAACCGCATTGTCACGATATTTGTCGGGGCTCATATCAAGCACGGTGACTATTCAGAGGGCAAGGGCATTACACACGTGAATATCTTGCGTACACTCGAGGCCATGTATGGACTGCCTAAAGCGGGAAATCAGCAACCCAACGCAGCCGGAGCCGGCATAAGCGACAATTACATCATCACTGATGTGTTCGAGAACGCACAGTAGGTGCGGCCGATACGTCGGCGTGGGACAATTCGATGTATTTGTCCACCTAATTAGGTCGCCTTCACATTGGGCAGAAGGGGGGGGACATCATGTTTAAGTTTAAGTGGCCGGTTGTCCTGGCTTTGCTTTTGATTGCGGTGCAACCGAGTTTCGCTGACGACGGCACGCAGGTTCACGGCCTATGGAAGCTGGTTTCCTACGAAGTTGAGATGCAAGCGACAGGCCAAAAAGAGTTAAGTATGGGACAAGACCCGACGGGATACGTAATCTTCACACCCGAGGGAAGAGTGTTTTTCATTTTCACCGGAGAAGGGCGGAAGCCGGCGAAATCCGTTCAGGAACGTGCCGATCTGCTGAACAGTCTGGTTGCATATACAGGTACGTACCGCATAGAAGGAGACAAGTGGATTACGAAAGTCGAAGTTGCCTGGAATCCTGAATGGGTCGGCACTGAACAGACGCGTTTTTTCAAGGTGGATGGCAACAGTCTTAAAATCCTCACTCCTTGGCGAGTGATGCCTAACTGGCCTGAAAAGGGGATGCAGCGGAGCATTATTACGCTAGAACGGGCGAAATAGGAATTTAGCCAGCATTGTTGTCAACTCGACAGATAGTATATAAAGTAACAGCAAATTCAGTAATAACGCACGTTGAACAAATAGGACCCCAACTAGGCGCTTATTTAGTTGTAGCAATCTTCATTGCGCCATAGCACTACTGGAGAGATTTATGCCCAAGGGATACTGGATCGTTCATGTCGATATCGCCGATCAGGAAAAGTACAAAGCGTACGTCGCAGCAATCGCCGAACCGTTCAAGAAACATGGCGCACGGTTCCTTGTGCGCGCAGGCCGATTCGAGAATCCGGAAGGAACAAGCAGAACGCGCAATATAGTCATCGAATTTCCTACTTATCAGGCCGCCCTCGATTGCTGGAGATCACCGGAATACCAGGCAGCGATCAAGCTTAGGTTGCCTGTGTCGACACTCGATCTCGTAATTACTGAGGGCTACGAAGGCCCGCAGCCATCCTGATTGGATTTCCGCTCGTTCCACAGACGCTTACATATTCCAGCGCGGAACGAGCTTCGGCCTTTGGGCTCCTCAAGCGCCCCGTATCAGGCGTTTTCGGTGTTGAATTGTCACTGGATTTCACAGCTTGTCACAGCTGTCCGCAGCGTGCACAGTCGTAGGTGGCGTCGATGAAGATGAACAGGATGCAAATAGATAGACGCCTCTTGCGGTTAAGAATATTGTCAGCTATACTGATAATGATGCATTCAAGCAGGAAGAAATTTTAAAACAACTGATTCAACGAAATACTGAGGACTTACAACAGATGGAGTACGTTTCGTAGAACTCATGCAAGATACGGCGTGCACGCTGACAAGGAGGGGAAAATGCGCAAGATAATTTTATTAAGCCTGATTTGTTTGTCGGCATCTGTCGTTTTGGCGGGTGGCGATATCAAGCCGTTGAATGTAAAGACCGGCCTTTGGCAAGCAACTACAACCACAAATATGACTGGAATTCCCCCGATATCACCGGAGGTCTTGAACCAGTTGACTCCTGAACAGCGCTCAAAATTAGAGGAATCAATGAAAGCGAGAGCCTCACAGGGACCGCAGACGAGGACCTATAAACACTGCGTGACTGAGAAGGATCTGAACAAGGACCCGTTCAGTGAAAAAAAAGAGTCGTGCACTCGGACCGTCCTGACTTCGACAGGCAGCAAGATGGAGATTCGCCAGATATGCACGGAAAAGGGCATGAAGATGGACACGACTATTAAGATTGAGGCGCTCAATTCCGAAAATGTGAAGGGGTCAGGGCATATAATTGTAACCGGCGATGGCCGCACGATGAATGGAGACATGAACTTCTCGGCCAAGTGGCTAGGCCCAGTTTGTACGGACACAAAGTAAGGACACAGAGCCGCAAGTGATGCCGTTCCCATCTTCTGCAGTCCACTTCGTGGTGTAATCGAGGGCATGCAGGCAAGCGATCGCTCAACATCACCCGAGCGCTTGATGGCTCTGGGGCGGCATGTATTGCGAAGAGCGCTCCTACTGCCCGGTTGGTTTTGTAAAATTTGTACAAACAGGAGTCGTTCTGAATTACATACTCTATCCAGCTCTTTTAATTTCATGCCTTGCAGTGATCCTTTTCGCCGCCGAGCTTTTCACGAACGCAGTAGAGTGGGCAGGCAAGAAAATGGACCTCTCCCACGGGGCCACCGGCTCCATATTGGCCGCCGTAGGGACAGCTCTTCCTGAGACTACTATCCCCATAATAGCCATAATCTCGGGCAACAAGGAAAACGCAGAGGTCGCCATCGGCGCCATTGCGGGCGCGCCGTTCATGCTCGCAACGCTCGCATTTTGCGTGACCGGCATTGCGGTCTTCTACTATGCGGGAAAAGGAAAGAGAAGCCGGGAGCTGGAAATAGATGTTGTCGCCGGCGAACGTGACCTCGTTTTCTTCATGATCATCTATACCGTTGCCGTCCTGACGACCTTTGTTGAGAGGCAGGGCTTCAGGACGGCCATAGCGCTAGGCCTGACGTTTTCATACAGCATCTATTTGTATGCCGCACTGCGGCATCAAGGCGAGGCAGCGGGTGACTTGAGCCACCTGTACCTCTTGAGACTCTTTCGATCTCACAGAGTCGGGAAGAGATTCATCCTGCTCCAAATACTGATAAGCCTCGCGCTTATAGTGGTAGGGGCTCACTACTTCGTAGTAGCTGTCAGCCATATATCAAATATGGCTGGGGTCCCGGCGGTGCTCCTCTCCCTTATAATCACACCGGTAGCGACCGAGCTGCCCGAGAAAATGAACAGCATCATCTGGATAAAGGACGGGAAAGACACGCTTGCGCTCGGAAACATCACGGGCGCGATGGTTTTTCAATCAAGTTTCCCGGTCGCAATTGGTGTGGCGTTCACGAAATGGGATCTGCGCGGGCCGATGATGGTCGCCGCAGTCATTGCGCTCGCGTCTTCGCTTATGTGTTATTTAACCCTGAAGGCGAAGAAAAAGATAACCCCACGAGTTCTTATAGCGTGTGGGGGGCTGTATGTTTTATTTATCATTTATTTATTAATGGTATCATAAGGGGAGCTTTGGGTTGATGATCAATCTTGCTCTTCATGCCTGAGTCGCCTTTTATCCATAAATGAAATACATTTAAAATATGCAAATCCTGGAAATCGAAGCGGCAAGGTCATGCCTAATAAAAACTCCTTAAATCCTCTTATATTTTCTTAAAGTTATGTCATAGGACCCCGATAAGAATATTGATAAGTTTCAAGAATTTGGTTCTAACAACATGCATGCATGATATTGATGATAAGAATGCATGCTTCGCCCCTAGACTGTATGAAACAACTAACCACAGACCATAACTAAGGGAGATCAGTTGTAATGCACGAAGTGAAAAACTCCATATTAACTATTATATTGATAATTTTTTTCACGACCTTCTCACTGCCCAAAGCATGGGGACAACTCTATCAGTACAAGGACAAGAACGGCAACATTGTGTTTACTGATAAGCCCCCCGCCGGAGAAACAGTGAAAGAAAAGCAGCTGAAGGACGATGGAGTCTATTGGTCAAACCAAAGAGAAGCGGATCTACCCCCATCTAAAGATAGTAGTACGACCCAGTCGTCACTACCCTTGGAAAATAAGCGGAGCAGGGATTATAGCGGTGTGACCGTCGTTATGTATATGGCCGACTGGTGCGGATACTGTAAGAAGGCACGAGAATATATCCATTCGCTTGGAGCAAATTTGGTAGAACATGATATCGAAAAAGAACCGGACATGAAAACAGAAATGAAGAAGATAAGCGGTGGCTCGACTTCGATACCCCTCATTGACATCGATGGTACGATAATACGCGGATACAATCCTCCGGCAATCAAGGCGGCGCTGGACAAGAACGTTATGAGGTAAGGAATCACAGCTTTCTCATTGTTTGTCATTCGGGTTCGTAACCCGAAGGTCAGTGGTTCATTCAATCCCCGCCACCTATTATTCAATGTCTTGAGGTTTATGCCGTGAGTACTTTTCTATTAGAAAACGAGGCATCTTCTGGCAATCTTCTAACATTCCCAAAGAGTTACCTGAGTAACCGCGAAACGTCAGTTTTCTGACAAAATCTGGTCCCTCTATCCCCATTTAAGCTGTTGATTTATTATGCATTTTATGCAGGCACGATTATTGCTCTTTATCTCAGTATGCGCATCCCATGCCGAGATGGAGAAAGGGAAACGACAAATGCCTCCGAAATTAGAGCCTGTAAAGTACCACACTGTAAGCACACTGGAAGATGCATTGGCGCTCCTCCGATACGCGGACGAAATGCACAGGATACTTAAAAAGACACTGATCAATGCCAAAGAGGTCCCCGTATTCTTAAGAGGAGTTACTGACGTCTATTTGTCGTTCTGAATACTCTGCTCGGCAAGTCATTCTGCCGAGTGTATTTATATGCAGCTGTCACTGCTTAAGATATTGGAGGCGATATGCAAATACTTAGAATAATTATCGGCACGGTTGTATTGATTTCCGGAGTCTTTTTTGTAGTTTCGGGTCCTTTAGATACTGTTCATAGTCCAGTACGGATCGCGGCTATTGGGGTTATATTGATCGGAGGAGTAATATTTTTTTTGATGCAGTTGGTGGACTCGCAGAAACCAAACGTTGAGGCGCAAAAACCCAAAAAGAACAATTCTCAAAAACCAATCGCCAAAGAAGACGAATTGATACAATACATACACTCCAACGTACTTATGTCAAACACTTGCAGTACCAGCAGATACAACACTAAGAATATCAACCTTGAGGATTTAATTCAGGATATTTCAGATTTCTACGAGAGGAATTTCAAGTGGCTGAAACCAATACGAATTGAGTTTGATAATATCATTTCGCTCGTCAATGACGACAGCATCGTTGTGCTGATCAAAGGCGTAAACAATGTAGTCGTAAAAGTTCATGTGCCTGTTGAGGAAAGTGATGTGAAGACTGAACTAGTGGGAGTAGCACAATCAGCATCGGGAAACACATTTGGAGATGATTTGATTGTTGGAGAAAGTTCCGGCAGAATCAATCCTGGTCTGGCATTAAAGAAAGCGTCTAGGGGTAGAAACACGACGGCTGATGCATTGAAGCAGCAGAGGCATCGTCTTGAGGAATCAATTGCCAAATATATTGATGATCATTTAAGAAACAATCAACCATCTCAAAAAAATGAGCCGCTTGATATGATGTACCTGCGAAACTTGCGAAATTGGCGGACTTGAACAAAGCGACGTCATGTCGGAAGTGAATTTGAACCGCAGGCGAAGGGTTTCCGAAATCGAGTCCACCAAGGCCTCTATGCGCTCATCTTCATCAATCTCTGTTTCCCTTGACTTTTGCACCGGGAAAATCAAACGTCAGTGGACTGTCACCTCATAGGCGAAACGAACTGCGTTCGCCGACGTCGTGTAACAAAGAGTCGTTCCCGGCTTGACACCGACGATCTCCGGACCTTGTCCACTCTCCCGGACGAGGGCAATTGAGGTGTCGGCGCACACCGTGAACCTCACCGGGCAGATGACGGTACCGGTGGTACAGATATTGACAGCCTGTCCCACACCAATGGTTATGGAATAAGGCCCATCATCGGCCGCAGGCGTATCCTGGGCTTCGGCAAATAGAATCGTCACTGCTGAAAGAAACGGCAGCAGCGCAAGACTTAGGGCGGCAAGCAAGACTTTTCTTTTCATGTTCTCATCCCCTCGTGCTTCGGATTTTATTGCAACGTCACCTGACAACCGTATTATCACACCGATCATTGACCTGCATGCGAATGTGCCTTCGGCTAAATGGTAGCAAAAAAAGCATGGCAGTGTCAACGGACTTATTTCTCAAGTTTTCGCGCAATTGACGCCGCAGGCGTATCCGGCGGTCAGAGTCCATTGAAGCGACAGTATTGATTTATCGAAAGTCACTACCGCATCTTGATCCGCATTAATCATTGAGGAGTGAAGAAAGTTATAGAAAATATTTTGTGAATCAAGTGGTTACAATCTGAGCTGAATTATGGAGCCGTACTGGAGGATAACAAGGGTGAATAAGGGAATTCGGTCCGCAGCTGATGAAAATTAAATATCCTGTATCAAAAATGTCTGATGTGGTATATTTCTACTATTAACTTTTTCTCTCCGTGCGGGATATCCAGGTTGAAGATTCATATATATCAACTGAAATGATCTTCTCACTTCACATCGACATTGCTGAATTAATGCTCTAAGCAAATAGGAGAAAACGTGAAAAAATCACACATCGCAGCAACACTGCTATCACTTACATTGGCAGTACCCCTTTTCGCGTCTGAAGGTGGTCAGACGCCGAATGCACAAAGCCAAGCCTTGGCGCTCTTTGAGCAGGGGGACAGCTTGCTTCAAGACGGCAAGTACGAAGAAGCCAAAAAGGCTTTTACGGAGGCTATTGCCCTGAATCCAAATTATGTTGAAGCCTATGACAGCCTGGGGAAAGTCTTGATGCTGCAATTAAAATACGATGAAGCAGCAAAGGAATTTGCCAAAGCAATCAATCTCGCGCCTGAAGACTACACGGCATTATTCAATCAAGGAGTCGCATTTTTTCATTTAGGTAAATATGACGAAGTGATCCATAATTTCACTGAGGTTATACGCCTCTATCCCAAGAACCAGGCCGCTTATAACATTCGCGGAATTGCATATTTCGAGCTGGGGAAGCTCGATGAAGCTATACGTGACTATTCAACAGCCATCCAGCTCAATCCTGACTATGCTAAAGCATATAATAATAGGGGGATCGCCTATTTGCGACAGGGGAAAACAGCAGAAGCTGAGCGTGATTTCGTTAAAGCTGGGCAACCGATGTCCGAACCGACGGGAACACGTTCTAACAAATGCGCCTTTTAATTGCGATCAGGGTATATCTGATACTCTACAGTTGAACACCCTACATGATCGCGCAGGTGTAGATTTCCGTAAGACCTGAAAATCCCAGACGAAGTGCAAGGATTTCGTACTTTATGTATCAGGATTGAAAAGACGTCAGTTAGAACATTGTTGCTTGCAAAACTGCTCCACGTAACCTCTTGCTTTACAATCATTTAAGCATTTATAGTATACTTGGGTTTTTTGAGATTTTTGCTGCTTCTTTTGTTCTGATAGTACCTGTTGTTTTTGCTGGGGATTGTCGTCGTATAAGCAGCTTGAATAACAATAGCTATATGTAAAGCCTTTCGCAGTACATTCCGAAACGCATTTATAATCTACTTTTAAAAATGCGTCCGTGGAGACAGTACTGCACACAAACAAGCCCACTAACATTATCAAGTATCTCATTTTCCTGTCTCCTTTCTTTCTCTGAGGGAATTGTTACGAAGAGAAATGTAAACATATTTGCTATTTGCGTTAATAATGCTGATGACAGCCTGCGCTACGGATCCAGACTAGGGCATATTAGGAAGTATATCTCTGCCCCATGCAGTATTCATTTTTTCGTTTAAACGCTCGTTGATCAGAGACATTACTATCTCAAGATAACCGTGCATAACTAATGCCTGTTATCTAGCTATTTGATTAAGAAGTGATTATTTTGAGAGCCAATTCCACAGAGATAGAATTGTAAAAGTTCCCGACATCGATGTTGTGAAGATTCATAATGTTTATCGTAGATAGGGGGATTCACATGAAACTCAAATCAATCTTCACTGTAGCTTTTGCTGTCACCCTGCTAGCGGCACTCTGCATGTTCGCTGGCGGCTGCGCCCACTGGCCTGCCACACCTCGGCTGGAGCAGGTCAATGCGCATGGTTATGGACGCCCCGAGGTGAGCCGCCCTGACCAGTCAGACGGCCTGCTGGTGATCGTCGCCATATCAGGCGGTGGCATACGTGCAGCGGCTCTGGGCTATGGTGTCCTCGAAGAGTTGCGTCGCACTGAGGTGGTGGTGAACGGGGTGAAACGCCGCCTTATCGACGAGGTGGACGTGATCTCAGCGGTGTCGGGGGGCACGTTCCCCGCCACCTATTACGCCCTGCGTGGAGAGAAAACGTTCGAGGAGTTCGAGACACGGGTGCTGTACCGCAACTTCGAGAGCGAGCTGGCGCGGCGCATCATCCTGAATCCGGTCAACTGGTTCCGGCTTCCATCCGGGACCTTCGGGAAGTCGGACCTCTTCGCTGAGCTCTACGACGAGACTGTTTTCGACCATGCGACCTTCAGCGATTTGCAGAAGGCCAACGGGCCAATTGTGATCATAAACGGTACTGATGTCATGACCGGCGCCCGGTTCAGCTTTACGCAGGAGCAGTTCGACGCTATCTGCGGCAATCTCTCTCGGGTAACGCTGGGGAGAGCAGTTGCCACCTCGACCGCGCTGCCACCTTTGCTCACACCGATCACATTTGAGAACCGCGGCGGTACCTGCGGCAGGAAGGAGCCGGCCTGGCAGGTTGCTGCCGAGGCCGTTGCTGGCCAGTCCGAGACGCCAGGCCGAGTCCTGCTCCGTGCCCGTGCACTCCAGTCCTATGAGGACCCGGCACGCCCTTACATCCACATCTTCGACGGCGGTCTCTCCGAAAATCTCGGCCTTAGCGAGGTGATCAGGGCCATCGAGATCATGAAGATCGACCCTACTGAGACGGTGCTACCGGCGCTCCGTCGGGCCCGCAAAGTGGTGGTAATCGCCGTGAACGCGCTTCGTTTCCCCGAGGTGGACTGGGACCGCTCTCCAGAGCCGCCTGACACCGACACGCTGGCTGACCAGATGTGGTCGATCCCGGTCGACCGAATTACTCTCGACGGAGTGGAGCAAGTGCGCGAGAAACTGGCCGTCTGGCAGGCTGACGCACCGGCCGGCGGTCCCGAGCGGCACGCGTACTTTGTGCAGGTTACCTTCGACTCGTTGAAGGACCCGGCAGAACGCCAGTATTTCGAGCGGGTGAAGACCAGATTGCAGTTGCCCAAGGAGCAGGTGGACAAGCTGCGCGAGGTTGCCGGACGACTCCTGCGTGAGGCACCGGCCTTCCAGAGGCTGCTTGCTGACCTGAAAGCGGAACAATAGTAACTATTTGCGAATCGGATATTCTCTAAATAAAATTCAAGAGGTAGCGAGAGCTGTTTTTATTCAAAAGAGGGTTGACTCTCGCAAGTTGTCCCGGCCGGGGTTGACGAAACACCAATATGACAATCCGAATTCGTTTTGAGGCGGCCGGAATTAATAAAACGGAATCGTTGACAGGCACAAAAATCAGGCATATATTGTGAATAGATACGATTACGGTATCATCAGGGAGAAAGAGAGGGCGTCTAATCGCAAAGAAAGCCTGGCTCAGGCGCACCCCGACCTGCCTGGCGGCCATCAATCATGCGTTCGATTATGAAACAGCGAATTCTTTTCATCGTTCCTCTCCTTGCCGCCATCGCGGCTTTTTTGTTATTGAGTTACGACTTGGGATACTGGAGGTTCAACTATCCGGGTCGCTCGCAATATCCTGTGCGAGGCATCGACATCTCACATCATCAGGGGACTATCGAGTGGGACAAGATCAAAAGACAACAGGTTCATTTCGTCTACATGAAAGCAACGGAAGGGGGCGATTACAAGGACCCGGAGTTTGACCGCAACTGGAAAGAATCGGCAAGCGCAGGTCTAGTGAGGGGCGCTTACCATTTTTTCAGTTTTTGCAAGTCCGGAGACGAACAGGCACAGAATTTTCTTGCCGCTGTTCCCGTTGATATGAACGCGCTTCCTCCTGTCATTGACCTGGAGTTTGGCGGCAACTGTAAGAACAGGCCCGAGAAAGAAGTGATCGTAAGGGAGTTGTTGCATTTCATGGGAAGGGTCAGGGGGACCCATGGCATGGCCCTGATCATCTATGCAACGCATGAATCTTATAATGAATACCTGAAGGATCTTAGCGAAAAAAATAATATCTGGATCAGAGACATCTTCAAAGCACCAAGGTTGCCAAACGGCAGAAAATGGACCCTCTGGCAATATGCGAATAACGGCAGGGTAGACGGAATAACAGGCCGGGTCGATCTCAACGTTTTTAACGGCTCCTATGACGATTTTCGTACCATGTTGGAACGATTCCCCTCGGACGCGAAGCCATAGGCGTTTCGGAGGAGAGACGATGGCACAGAAAAAAATCGCTGTTTTTGTAGGAAGCCTGCGCAAGGAATCATTGAACCGAAAAATGGCAAATGCGCTTTTGAAACTTGCGCCCGATTCTCTAAATCCCGAAATTGTAGAGATCGGAGGACTGCCGCTTTACAATCAGGATCTCGAGGCCAATCCGCCCGCGGCCTGGATCGAGTTTCGTGAACGCTTAAAAATGTATGATGGCGTCTTGTTTGTCACGCCTGAATATAATCGGTCTGTTCCCGGGGGACTCAAGAACGCCATAGACGTGGGTTCTCGTCCCTATGGGAAGAGCGTATGGGATGGGAAACCATGCGCCGTAGTCAGCGTATCGCCCGGCGCTGTCGGCGGATTTGGTGCGAACCATCACCTGAGGCAATCGCTGGTATTCCTCAATATGCCCGTACTGCAACAGCCCGAGGCCTATATAGGGAATGCTGTGAATCTATTCGATGAAAGCGGCAACCTGGTTGAATCAGCTCGGGAATTTGCTGTCACGTTCATGCATGCGTTTGCGGCATGGGTTGCAATCAATACATCCAGTATGAGGCGATGATCACAGGATGAAGGTTGAATGAGAAGATAGAAAAATAAAGAAGTCGTTTATGTCGTGCCTATCCATTTTGTTCATTGGCTGCGTTATGAAATGTATGATGCACGGTCAGCCCTGAAATTTCTGAATTGTTGATATGCTTCTTTTCTTAGAAGTGTACTCCCCCTCATGACGTCATCTGTACTTGCTTCCCCCTCCTTACTGTTGTTACATGCAGCATGCTCCCCACAGAGCTCATTCACTATCGTTAATGTGTCCACGAGTCAGGCGCAGACGATGCCGGAACGCTCAAAAATGTCCTTCATCGCGCCGCTTTGATTGAGCTGCCCTCCTGAACGCGCTGCTCTTCCCCCATGCGCTTATCTGCCAATTGTCGGTTCCGCTCGCCCCGAGTATCCAGGGCGGGACAGAGAGGAGCAGGCGTTGCGACAGCGAATACACATAAGGTTCGTACGTTCGGCGCAGTTCTTTCAGTTTCTCATCTGCCTCAGTCCCTTTCCGCAGTTTCAGCCCCTCTGACGAGAGAAGAGAGCGTATGGCGTCCAGATCTGCTGGCGGAAGACGGTCTCTGTCCGGTTCTCGGGGAGGCGTGCGCAGGACGAGGGCGAGGTCAACGATCGCATGACGCGCCATGGCAAAGGTCAACTGGGCCTGGCGCGTGCACTCACCCTCCAGGCTTGTGATGACGAACGCACTCGTATCGAGGATGGATGTGAGCGCTGCCAGCCAGGACTGGTTGTCGTGCTGGGACCGGAAATACACGAGCACCGGATAAGAAAGGTGGCTCTCGAGCAGTTCGGCGGACCAACGCTCCCACTCACGGAGAAGCTGGGTAAGCGCCTCCATGGCATTGCCCTGCGTGTGCCTTCGCAGCATTTCCGCTGCCGTTGGGGGCGATCCGGCACGCGCGTCAAGGAGCGAGATGTTGACTTCGCGGCGGGAGAAGGACTGGTTGAGCGCTGGCAGATAGCTGATCACAATGGCAAGGAAGGCGAACCCCATCCCCGCTTCGAGCACGATGAGAGCCCGTGACGTAGAGGTAAGGGGGACGATGTCTCCCAGGCCGAGCGTGAAGAACGTGGTCCCGCTGAAGTACAGGCACGCGCCGAAGCTCACAGTCCCCTCCGGCGTTTTGAGAGAGTGGGCGGGCGCCCAGTAGAGCAACGTGAAACCGAAGATCAGCATGAAGGCCCAGAAACCCAGCAGCAGGGGGAGCGAAAGCGGGCCGAAATAGCTCAGCAAATTTTCCTGCTGCTTTCCCTTTGATACGGCGCGTGCGGTCGCGCGCCAAAGGCGCCAGGATGTCCTGTAGAAAAGGCGCACGAGCCGGATCCGCCGTGTTACCCGTCGCGGGAAAACCACCGTCTCGAAGGCATCCCACAAGACAATCAGGATGATAGCGACACCCATGATGAATACGAGCATAAACATATCAACTCCTGAAGCGGGCCGGAAATAAAAGCCGGCACTGAGAGGACTTGTGCCCTAGTGCTGGAACGTTTATATTTGAATTATAGCAAAGGGAATCGGTCGAATTAAATGCTCAGGCGATATTCATTGACGCATGCCTGGTAAATGGCCGTGAATAGTTATTGATATATCGCATGGTTAGGTATATATTCATGAAAAAATATGGCAGTATTGGACGACGGATGTTGAGGATCTGAGCCAATGAAAAGGAAATTTATTATTTTCATAGTCCTAGCACTGATTCTGGCCATCGCTGGCACCGCAGTCTACGTTCTCACGAACCTCAACTCCATCGTAAAAGCAGCGATAGAAAAATACGGCTCTCAGGCAACGAAAACGGACGTCCGGGTATCCGCTGTGAAAATAAAGCTCAGGAACGGCGAGGGCGCTGTCCTCGGATTGAAGGTCGCCAATCCTGCCGGTTTTTCTTTTCCCTTCATAATTACGCTTGACGACATAGCAGTCCAGATCGAGCCTCGCTCCGTCAAGAGTAGGCCCATTGTAATCGACAATATCTTGATTTCCGGTCCCGAAGTGTTCTATGAAATGAAGGAAAACGGAACAACAAATGTCGATGTTATGAAGCAGAATCTGACACCTTCAGGTTCCCCCTCGGAAGAGCAGCCGCAGCAAAGCTCCAGGGGCAAAGCGATCAAGCTGAACGTCAAAAAGCTGGTGTTCGAAAAGGGGATGGTCCACGTGCGAATTGCAAAACTTGTGGATAAGCCTTATACCGTCGAGCTGCCCCGCCTTGAACTGACCGATATCGGCAAGCACGGTGGCGCCACTCCTTCGGAGATCGCGCGTTTAATGGCCACCACTCTGGCTGAAGAGACTGCAAAAGCCGTTGCCAGGACTCAGGGCAAGCGGCTGCTCCGCAAGGGGGTAGAAGACCTTATCGACAAGTATCTCAGCAGGTGAGCCATTCCGTTCGATTAATTCAAGCGGAGCAAAAAGCGTCTTTCAGATGCATGCGTGAAGCGAAGTACCTCCGGCAGAACTTGCAGTTGCGAGTGCTGGCGACGTCAAAAACTTCGCTTAAGGATGGCAACGCTCAAGCAGTATAATTTATTTTGAACTTCTCGAGATGGCAAATGCGTGCATGGGACCCGGATCAGTATCTGCAGTTCAAGCCTCAAAGGACACAACCCTCGATAGATCTGGTTGCCCGAATCCAGATGGATGATCCCAGGACCATTATTGATATAGGATGCGGCCCGGGAAATAGCACTCAAATATTACTGAAAAGATGGCCCCATGCGGATATCCTTGGAATCGATAGTTCAGAAGCCATGATACAAAGAGCACGGCAAGACTATCCGCACCAGAAGTGGGTCGTCGCGGACGCCGCCACTTTATCGACTCGCCTCACTTATGATATCGTTTTTTCCAATGCTGCAATCCATTGGATCCCGAGACACGATATCTTATTACATCGGCTATTTCAGATGGTAAATGATAAGGGCATATTGGCCGTCCAGGTTCCGGCAAACCAGGAGTCTCCCTTATATAAATCGATACTGCGTGTTTCGAGGAGCGGGAAGTGGAGTGCGTTCACTACCGGCCGCGAAGATTCCATAACGTATCATAGTGCCGACTATTATTACGGCCAGCTGGCTTTGTATACGAAGGAAATCGTTATATGGGAAACAATTTATTATCATGTCATGAAATCCCATGAGGAGCTGATCGACTGGTATAAGGGCACGGCGATGAAGCCGTTTCTGGATAGCTTGCCGGATGGTGAGAGCAGAGATGAATTTAAAAAGGAAGTGTTGACTGACTGTCAAAAGGCCTATCCGCTCCAACGTGATGGGAGAATCCTTTATCCATTTAAAAGGCTCTTTTTTACCGCGCGCAAGACTTCTGGAAATGAGGACAAGTAGTCATAAATGAGTCATCTGCAAGCAGCAGAACAGGATGCTCAGGGGCATTGATTGTTTCCTACGAAGTGTAGCCGCACTTATACGGGCGAAATTCGGTCGATCCTTTCACAACAGCCAACAGGTTTGTCTGGTTTTTCCCGCATGCAACGTATCATATCTTTCAATACCCCAATAAACCCTAGTGATGTCTCTTTTATGCTAAAATTAAAATAGTGGCGTGTAAAAAACAATGCGTAATTAAAGGAAGGTAAGCAGTATGCGTAGACTCGTCATACTTGTGATGATCTCCTTTTTAGGTCTCACAGGGTGTGCCACCGAGTATACGGTCGTCCAGATCCCGCTTCGAAATGCTGACCTGTATCCCAGATCTCTGACGAGAGACGATGTCACTGCTGCTGTCGATGGGATCACAGATCGCGAAAGGGTCGTGACGTATTTCGGGGCTGACCTGTTAAAAGTGAAGATTCTGCCGGTCAATATTATCTTTTCTAATCACGGCAAAGGTCGGTACATTATCAAACCTTCCGATGTTATGCTCTTGAAGGGCAATGAGGCAATTGATCCAATGCCCGTCGAGACGGTTGTTGAGGTGGCCAAAGAGTTGCACTCACGGATATCGGCCAAGACCGGCCGGCAGGTCAATGCTTATTTCTCGAGTCTGGCTCTGCAAGAGACCGCGCTGACCCCCCAGGAGAGTTACCAGGGGGTAATGTTCTTTAAAATTAAAGAAAATGAAGAAGATGCCGGTAATTTTATTATAAGAAAGTTATTTAGAGAAGGCACCATGAAGATGTATATCGGCGTCACGAATGTGGAGACCGGAGAGAGGATACATTTCGACCTGTTCCTCTAGCGGGTATTTAAAGACAGAGACTAAAATTAATGTTGGATAGAAAGGGACGAGAGAATGCGGGTTGTCATGTGGTCGTATTCGAGGCCGAGGTTGCTTGGTGCGCCTTGAGCTTATGCCATAATAATGTTTTTTAGGCAGTTCCCTCCGTCCATGCGTGACACTTCGCTCGTGCAAGCGCAGCCGCTGCTATTTATGTTAGCTGCAGTGAGACCATTATTCGCCTACAAACTCTTTACACATTTGATAATCTGTTGTAAAATCGGTTGCCAATTGGCAGCCGGCAGACACGTAAGAAGAATGCAACCTTGATTATGTTCCGGGTAGGTCCGGGACGGGCCTGCCCATTAGAAATGTCATATCGATTTCATTCGCATTTGGCCGTACGGTTACGGTGCTAATTGTGGGGAAGCATGAGTGAGCATAAAATAGAGATGAGGGGCGGAGACGACGCCGTTCTCCTGATTCATGGTCTGTCCGGCAGCCCCTTCGAGATGAAATACCTGGCCAGGCAACTTCACCGGGCGGGGTTCACTGTGAAGGGGCCTTGTCTGGCAGGCCACGGGAAGACACTCAAGGATCTGAAGCGAGCCAGATGGCAGGATTGGTACCGGACCGTTCGCGAAGCGTTTGAAGAATTGAAGCGAACGCATGCAACCGTTTCCGTGGCCGGCCTCTGCATGGGTGCGCTATTGGCACTCTGCCTCTCAGCCGAATACGAAGATGGAGTTTCTGCAATCTCATTGATCTCGACAACGCTCTCCTACGATGGATGGGGTCTTCCGTGGTATAAATTTCTGTTGCCCCTTATTTACACTACCCCGGCGCACCACATCTATGCATTCAAGGAACGGGAACCGTATGGGATCAAGAATCAAGCTCTTCGAACCCGGATCGTCGAGGGCATGCGTCACGGCTCTATAGCTCACGAAAGCGTTCCTGGCTCATGCATGCGTGAATTATACCGACTGATCAGGGCAACGAAGAAAATTGTGCCTGCAGTGCTGACGCCGGCTCTCATTCTCCACTCACGGGAGGATGACCTCGCCAGTGAAAAAAACGCGCTATATGTGCGCAATCACATAGGAGCTCACGAGGTGCGCATGGTGCTTCTCGATGACTGCTATCACATGTTGCCCATAGATAACCAGCGGGATATCGTAGCAAATGAGACAATAACGTTTTTTAAGCATCGCGCAACAAAATGACAGATTCCATCTTTTGTCCAAGCTTATGAAACCAATGCTCGTTGCATGCCATGAAACTCGATGATCATGATAATCAAATAGCACAATCGCTCTTGAAGCGAGTCATGCGTCTTCATGTCGTCTTAATCATTTCATGGCTGGCCCTTTTACTCGCGCCGGTCACGATGATAGTCGGTCACTTGGGTTCGCACGAGCTGAACTGGACGCGCGATCACATCAGTACATATGCCTCGTATGCCCCCCATTCCAATTGGATCACGGCCTCCATTTTACTGTCCGCCATGTCGCTAGCCTGCATCGGCATCTCATTTGCGAAACATTGTGAATTCGGAAGAACTCCCCTCGGCCAGATCACATCGATGATTCTCGGCGTTTCAGTGTCCGGGCTACTCCTCTTGGTCTCCTTCAAAGAAACGATACCAGGTGGAATTATACTGCAAAATATTGACGTTGATGTTATCCGTCAACAGGCATTACATGATGTCGGGTTGTTCTTGTTTTTCACAGGATCCGTCGTTGCCGCGATCACAGCGGGGCTAGTGGTGTTGATGGCAAAAACCACGAAGATCCACAAGGTAGGCGCCATTATTGCGACTACCGGACCGCTTGCCCTTGTAGCCAAATCGCATCCATGGCCGAAATATTTAGGGATTATAGGCAAGGCCAGCGGGTTGAGACAACGGGCAGCTTTTTTCTGTCTGTGGACCGGAGCTTTGTTATTGCTGGCCTTGCTTAGTAGGGACGAAGAAATGAAAGAGAAATGCCCATAGGCAAGAATGATGGATAATTTCGGTCATAGAAGCACTCTCTCTCACATGCTCTTGAGTGCGCAGGTTCAAAGACTGTCATCTCGGAACATGCAGAGCGCATATTATGTAATTTATTGTTGTAAAAGCAAATGTCGGGCGATTGCCGTCCCCGTGTAAGTATTAAATGTCAGTGAAAATAGAGCCTTTCCAGCCGCCCTATCGACCTTCTCTCATCAGTAATCCTTAAGACTTAGTATAGCGATATAAGTTATTAAAGAATTTGAATAATGTGTCCGAAAAGATATACGTCCCCGAATGTTCAAGAATGGGTGGATTAGTGAAGTGTTCCCTTGAGATCTGTTGTGCGGGGAAAAACAAGACTGTCTGGGACTCAATGAGCAGTCGAGGCGGCATCCTGACACCTCCCAGCTATTGATTGTCGCTGATTTTTTCCCAGGGTACGGTTATGTCAACAAAATATAGCAGGCTCAACAGAAAAGAATATTATACTTTCATGTTCCTTCCAGGACCGAATCAAAGGGTCCGAACGATGAGCATATCTAAACCGGTGCTTAAAACCGTCCTCTTCTCTATAGTAGCCTTGACATTGCTTTCTCTGTATCTTTTCTATGAATACAACGACGTCAAAGATAAAGTCATGGAACTTCGTTCCGTCCGAGAAGAGTTGATGCAGCAAAAAGCACAGGTCCAGGGCTTTGCGCTCAATCTCATGGATTACAAGCGGCAGATGTTCCTTCTGCGCGACCTTGACACCAAGCTTCGCCGTGTCGTGAGTCTCGGTCCCCGGGACCGGGCCAGTCAGGTAATCGGCATAGGAGGCCCCGAGGAAACAAGGCTTCAGAACCTTGCCCATCTGGGCAAAAAGAAGCAGGATGAAGCGCTCAAGGAAATGCATAACCAGCTGTCTGAGTTGAAGGGCGCTGCTTCAAAGGAGGAAACCAGCCTTCAAACGCTGATCGAATACTTTGAAGACAAGCGCTCGCTTTATGCCTCTACACCTTCAGTATGGCCTGTCCGGGGCTGGGTCACATCTCCTTTCGGCAAACGTACCTCTCCGTTCAGCGGCATACTCACGTTCCATGAAGGCTTAGATATCGCAGCACAGACAGGAACGCCGGTCGTAGCGCCGGCCGACGGTGTTGTGCTCAAAGCCGGTTTCAGCCCCGGATACGGCAATATGGTTGAAATCAGCCATGGGTACGGAATCAAGACCGTTTTCGGACACAACTCCAGGCTCAACGTGAAAGTGGGGCAGCGGGTCAAACGAGGGGACGTCATATCCTATGTGGGCGATACCGGGTCGAGCACTGGACCGCATCTCCATTATGAAGTACGATTGAACGGAGTGCCTGTGAATCCCAAGAAATATTTGAATTAAGATGGCCTGCCGTCGATACGCATTTTCATCTATTACGTATAGTTTCCTGTCGGATTTTGAGTTTATTGGTTGCAACTTTCTGCACTACTCAGCCTTAAATTATCGGCACTCCTTCTTGATATTTGCTATATTCTAATCATTTAGTCCGAAATACCCCTCTCTTCATAGACCCTGACTACGTCAGCTGTTCGTTAGAGCGGAATGGATGTCAACGGTTTTAGAATAACGAGACGTTGAAGATGTTAGGAGAGATTCAGTCAACAATAGATGCGGGAGTGGAAACCGCATCCGTTTTATTTTATACAGCAACTAACAGCGCAACATGTGGGATTTTCTTTTATATGGAGGTGATCTGTGCTCACACGTATATCGAAAATCTTGTTGGTAGCCGTCCTGTTTTTTGTCAGACCGGTTTGGGCTGAAAACAGCGTAGTGATCGCGGATTTTTCGCGCGGAGTCGATGCTGGCGGCGTTCCCGCCGGGTGGCAGCTCAAGGAAAAATACGGCAAGGCGGATTTCGCTGTCGTCAAGGATGGCGACATCTCGGCCGTCCGGTTCCGTAGCGCAAACACGTCTTTCTCCCTCCAAAAAGAGATCAACGTGGACCTCAAACAGTTTCCGGTGCTCACCTGGAAGTGGAAGGTAACCAAGCTGCCAGAGGGAGGGGATTTCAGAAAATCGAAGACTGATGACCAAGCCGCTCAGCTCTTCATCGCGTTCACCAAAACTAAGTCTATCGTCTACATCTGGTCCACGAGCGCACCACAGGGTCTAACGAAGGACACGACGCCCGTTCCTTTCATGCACGTCCATGTGGTAGTCGTGCGATCAGGCGCTGCCGGCACGGGGACGTGGGTTACGGAGACCCGGAACGTATATGATGATTTCAAGAATTTCTTTGGCGAGGAACCTCCCCCGGCAAGCGGCATGCGGCTTCAGATCAATTCCCAGCACACCGGGACATCGGCGGAGAGCTACTTTGCGGATATTGCGTTCAAAAAGCAGTAGGCAAGTGATCAGGAATTTGCAGTAAGGTGGGAAGTGAATAAATATCCTGTTCGACGGCGACCGTGCAACGCTTAAGTCCCCAAGCCGAGATCGGAGGGGAAGGGCATGTCGAAACTACGCGTGCACAGCTTCTCAATCTCAATCGATGGATACGGTGCCGGGCCGAACCAGGACCTCCAGAATCCGCTCGGAGTCGGCGGCCTGGCGTTGTTTGATTGGTTCTTCCATACGCGCACCTGGCAGCGGATGCACGGCAATGAAGGCGGCGAAACGGGCGTAGATGACGATATGGCGGAGGAAGGCTTCGTCGGGATCGGCTCGTGGATTCTCGGGCGGAACATGTTCGGTCCGGTGCGTGGCCCCTGGCCGGACGACAGCTGGAAAGGCTGGTGGGGTGACGAACCGCCGTATCACACTCCCGTTTTCGTGCTGACTCACCACCCACGAGCATCGATCAAGATGGCGGGCGGCACGGAGTTCCGTTTCGTCACCGAAGGTATCCACGCCGCTCTGAAGCAGGCGAGGGATGCGGCAGGCGGCCGCGACATCCGACTTGGTGGAGGCGTGTCTACGATTCGACAATATTTGCGCGCCGCACTTATTGACGAACTGCATTTCGTAATTTCGCCAGTCCTGCTCGGTGCCGGTGAACATCTGTTTGATGGCATCAATATGCCGGCGTTGGGCTACGAATGCGTGAACCACATCGCCGGCGGCCGTTCCGCTTGCCATATAATACTGCGCAAGCGCCTATGATCCATCTGTGGCTTCCCGCCGATCGCCTAACGGGCAGCCTGACCAGCGCGAAGTGGGCGTTTTTGACCTTACGAGCGGCGGGGACTTTCGTGGTATCATGCAGTTATGAATGGAGTCTATGAGTGAATTATAACGGCCTCAAGGTGTCAAAGAGGGTTTATGGGAAAAAGAAAACGCAGGTCTGTGCGTAGCAGAAGGTCAAGCGAAGATCGAAGGCAAAAACGTGATTCAGACTACAAGGGGACTGATCGCAGAAGCGGAAAAGATAGGAGATATTGGATAGACCGCAGATCTTCTTAAATCTTGCCTGTATACATAGGATGGCGTCTGTACCCGGAAGCGAGCTTATAAGGATCCTCGACTACCGCCCCATATACGCCACGCTATGCTCTTTGTGCGTTTCCCAATTCTGGATATAATACTTTGCCAGATCAGTCGAGGAGATGATCAGCAAGTTCTCGGCGTTATTGTTTTCAGCAGCCTTCGTGAAATTGAAACTTCCCGTAATGACCGTTTTCTTATCAATGACGATGATTTTATTGTGAGCGATGGCGTGGGCTGAGTCAATATAAGTCGATATCCCCATATGAGCGGCAAAGTCCCCCGCTGAATAATTCTTTGACCGATTGGATCTATCGAGGATGATTTCAATATGAACGCCTCTCTTGTGGGCTTCGAGAAGGGCTTTTGCGATATCTTTGGATGTGAATGAATAGGCCTGAACGAGGATTTCGGATTTTGCATGGTTCAGAGCGTCTACGATAGCTTCCGTGCATCCACCTTTGGGAGAGAAATAGACCTGAGTAGGTGCATTGTTAAGTGTAAGGTCCTTGGCATCTACGACGTTAGCAGATGAGGAGGAAAGGATGAGTAATGAAACTATGAAATATATCTTCACAAGAAGTCCCACATGTAACATCCCCTAAAATGATGTGCCGTCCCGGCAACTATAGTCTATTGAGAGTAATCCGCCCTTCGATAATTTTATGATGTTTTGAAAATCAGCTAATTTTTCCTAATGTAAGCATTCAAACCGATAATAAGAGGTTTCCCGTTTATCATTACATCCGTCTCTTTGTTCCCCCGTGTGCTTGCCACGACCATTGTTTTCCCTGATGCGCTTGGTGTCGGAGTCTCGAGATCAGCTGTAATAATAAGCTTGTTCCCTTCAATTTTTGCGGTAACAGCCATGAGCCTACCTCCGTTGCCTTTAGATGGGTGGCATTATATCAAAAAGGGGTCTCGAGCGGGAAATTATTACGAAATTCGGTCGGATGGCGATTGGGCTAGAGCTTCAAGATAGTTGCAAGCGTACCTGAAGGTCATTTGAAGGCTATGTGCGCTTGATACACCGCCGTCTTTGAGGTTAAATTCCAGTTGTAATCTTGATTATTTTATATCATAATAAAAATATACATTCCTTCCACGGGATGGAATAAGAATAGGTGATCTGGACGCGCGGGTCACATCTGAGAATGGTGGAGGATAACACAGGCACGCCATGAAAGGGGAAAACACAAATCTGCAAAGGCGCCTCTACTTCATCAGCGCCATTATCTTGCTGGTTGGTTTGAGCAGTGCCATCTTGATTTACCTGACAGCTGAGGATGAGTCGGAGAGTGCTGTAGGTTATGAGGTAGTGGGCGGATATGTATATCCGACTGCACCTGAAACTTCTAAAATATATGTCCATGATCTGGAACTCTTCGGTGGAAAGGCGGCTGTGCTTGCGGATGAGTTCAGCCGTTGGTTTGCCGGCTTATGGCATGGGAAATCACTCGCATTCACAGTAGCCTGCATTTCCATTTTTATATTCCTTGGTGTTTTCTTTGTTGCTCATCACTCGCCGCCCGGCGTAAAAACCGATCTTAGAGATGAAAAGGCCGGGAAGGAACCAACTGACAGTGTCTGACTTGCCTTCGAAAAAACATCGCCGAGGGTGGGCAGGAGAAGAGACATTCAGCACGCGACATGGTGTCGGAACAGGATTGTCCAACACTTCTATCGGTCAGGAAAAGCCATTGTTCCGAAGTTTGCCTGTATTTATGCGACCGTCGTATTGAAAGCCCGAAGGCCAGAGGTCAAACCTCTCCCCGCTACCAAACTATCCAGGGGTCACCACATTCCAAGCCGCTACTAGCGTCGATACGATTACCTTCAGCATCGTACCCGGCTCCCAGCGAAGCGGCTGACGGGATCTCGAGCGCGCTGCCTTCCCGCTGTTCGACGGCGGCAGTTCGTCGCTGCGTGATTAAAGTTTTGGATTTTGCTGCACGGAGGGACTCATGTTCTGGCAGCCCGAAAGCGAACGCATGGGCAAAGAAGAGCTTCAGCGGCTGCAGTTCGAACGGCTCGGGTCGACCCTGAGCCGGGTATACAGGAATGTCCATTTTTATCGGAAGAAGTTCGATGAAATCAAGTTCAACCCCGATGACCTGCGCTCCCTCCATGATCTGCGCAAGCTCCCTTTCACGACCAAAAACGATTTGCGGGACAATTACCCTTACGGTCTTTTCGCCGTTCCGCTCCGTGAAGTCGTCCGTGTTCACGCCTCGTCGGGGACGACGGGCATGTCCACGGTTGTGGGCTATTCGAGGAATGACATCAAAATCTGGTCGAACCTTGTCGCGCGGATCCTCGCCGCCGGAGGTGTTACGAAAGACGACGTGGTCCAGATAGCTTTCAACTACGGCCTCTTCACCGGCGCCTTCGGCCTGCACTACGGTGCGGAGCGGCTCGGCGCATCGGTTATCCCGATTTCAAGCGGGAACACGAAGCGCCAGATCAAGATCATGCAGGATTTCAAGACCACAGCGCTCGTAAGCACGCCGAGCTATGCCATGCTGATTGCAGACACTGTCACGGAATTGGGAATCAACCCGAACTCGCTCTCCCTCAAGTACGGTCTCTTCGGCGCCGAACCCTGGTCAGAAGCCATGCGAAGAGAGATCGAGAGAAAGCTTAAGATCACAGCGACGGACAATTACGGGCTCTCAGAGGTCATGGGACCGGGCGTCGCCGGAGAGTGCCTCGAACGGAACGGCCTGCATATAAACGAAGACCATTTTCTTGTCGAGATGATCAATCCCGACACGCTCGCGCCGGCCGATCCTGGCGAGCTTGGTGAGATGGTGATCACCACGCTCACAAAAGAGGCCTTCCCGGTCGTTCGGTACAGGACCCGCGACCTCACCCGGCTTATTTCCGAGCCATGCCCCTGTGGCAGGACGATGAGGAGGATGACAAGGGTGTTCGGCCGGACAGACGACATGCTCATCATCCGTGGTGTAAACGTGTTCCCGTCGCAGATCGAGACGGTTCTCTTCGGGATCGAAGGTGTCGCCCCGCACTACCAGATCATCATCGACCGCAAGGGCGCACTTGATAAGACCATGGTGATCGTCGAGGTGTCGGAAGCGAGCGTCTTGGATGAGATCAGGAAACAGGCTGGGCTGAGGGAGACAATCAAAAACCATCTCGCCGCGGAACTCGGCATCTCCGTCGACGTGAAGCTCGTTGGAAAGAAGACGCTGGAGAGGTTCGAAGGAAAAGCGGTGCGGGTCATTGACAACCGAAAGTTCTGACTCGCTGAAGCAGATCGACAAAGACAAGCAGAATCAGCGCAGTTCTTCGTCAAAAAATTTCACCGTACCTCTGTGTCTCTTAACGATTTCAAAGGGAAACAGGCATGAAATACATTGACTTCCACACTCACATCTTCCCGGACAGGGTCGCCAAGGCCGCCATGGACGCCCTTGCTGCAGAGTCAGGCGACTACCGGCCCCGAACCGACGGAACATTGCGGGGCCTGATCGAGTCGATGAAGACCGCGCACATTTCCGCAAGCGTAGTCGCGAACATAGCCACGAAGCCTTCCCAGATGATGTCTATTCTCGACTTCTGCATGCAGATCAAGAGCGAGGCCATCCATCCACTCATCTCCTTCCACCCGTCGAACGACACCGAAGACGTGGAGGACATGTTCGGCCAAGCGCATCGATCGGGCATCCGGGGCGTCAAGCTTCACCCCATGTACCAGAAGTTTTTCATCGATGACAAGTATATGTATGGTTTTTACGAGCTCATTGCATCATTCGGGTTCTACGTCATGTTCCACAGCGGGTTCGACATGGCCTTTCCGGGGAACACTCAGGCCGACGTTGAGCGCGTAAAGAAAGTCGCCAACTGGTTCAAGGACCTCACGATCGTCTGTACGCACGTCGGCGGTTGGAAGCAGTGGGACAGGATCAGTTGCCTGAGCGATTGCGAGAATGTTTATACCGAGACGTCGATGACATTGAGCGAAGTGAGTGATGAACAGTTCGTTAAGCACATCTCACATTTTGCTGATGACAGAATCCTCTTCGGGACCGACAGCCCCTGGACAGATCAGGAAGAGATGCTTGAACGGACGCTGCGGTTGAAGATATCCGACCGGCTAAAGGAGAAAATGCTGTATTCCAATGCCGCGAGGCTGCTTGGGATGAAACAAAGTGAATAGATCATCTCATCCATGGGGAAGGGAGAACTCTGTCCGCAGGGAAGGCCCGTCCGGTTGTTCAGGGGAGGTGCGCTTTGCCCGCCTCTAAGGCCTTCTGATTGATGTCGAGGGCTTTTTTGGGGATTGTGTTCACGATTGCGTCGATGATGATCGATTCTGTGAGCGGGAGGAACCTGAGCGCCGCACCGAGCATGACAAGGTTGAGCGTACGCTTATCTCCGGCAGCAACCGCAAGCTGCGTGCCGTCGAAAGGCAGAACGGTCTTGACACGGCTTTTGATGATGTCTTCTATGTCCGCCGGATATTTTTCCGCGGCGATGGAAACGCCGATGGTACCGATAGGACGTGTGTTGTAGATAACAGCGCCATCGTCCTTCACAAAGTGTAGGTACCGCGCCGTTTCGAGCGGCTCGAACCCGATCAGGAGGTCGGCCTCGCCCTCGCTTACGATCGGCGAATATACTTTCTCTCCGAATCGCACCTGCGAGAGGACGCTCCCGCCCCGCTGCGCCATGCCGTGCACCTCGCTCTGTTTCACATCCAGGCCCTGCAGGAGCGCGGCCTCGGCAATGATCTTGCTTGTCAGGAGCACGCCCTGCCCGCCCACGCCGCTGATCAGAATATTGAAGACTTTCACGCTAAGATCCCTGATAAAATGGCCCAAAAATCATGGGCCGCAGTTTTTCACTGGCGTTTGAAGATTTCAAAGCTTGAGCACTTATTGTACTCCCTTTTCCCGATGGTTATGAGCGCCAAGTAGTTATTCCCCTCTGCGTGCTCTCCGGTAAGGAACATCCTACATCATCTTCATCGAGCCTGTGGTGCACAGCTGCGCGCAGACGCCACACCCGTTACACAAGAGGGGATCGATTTCGACATATCCTGTTTTTCCCTCGGGCGTAAAGGAAAGGCCTATGCATCCCGCCTTGAGGCATGCCTTGCATCCGGTACAGGTCTTCCGCTCCACTGCAAAGGCCTTCTTAGAGACCCGGTAGCGCAGCACACAGGGCTGGTTCGATATGAGCACGGATGGGCCCTCTGCCGCAAGTTCTTCCTTCATGATTTTCTCAAGGTCCTTGATCCTGTAAGAGTCGATCTCCCGCACGCGCTTCGCGCCAATGACTTGGCAGAGTTTGGCGATGTCGAGCCGCGGAGCGGCCGTGCCTTTTGCCGATCGGCCTGTGCCGGCGTGTTCCTGGCCGCCGGTCATGCCTGTAGTGTCATTGTTCATTATGATGACAATGGCGTCCCCGCCGTTGTAGACCATGTTCATGAGGCCGGTAATGCCCGAATGAAGGAATGTGGAGTCGCCTATGACGGCTACGGGTTTCTGCGTGGCCCCCTGTAGCGCAAGCCCCTTGGCCATGCCGTGAGCAGCGGAGACGCTTGCGCCCATGCAGATGCACGTGTGCATTGCCGAAAAAGGTGGGAGCGCGCCGAGCGTATAGCAGCCGATATCGCCGGAAACATAGAGCTTGAGCTTTGCGAGCACGGTGAACAGGCCGCGGTGCGAGCAGCCCGGGCAGAACGTCGGCGGTCGCACGAGCAGCCCTGCCACAGGTTCCTTCGTCGGAAGCTGGATGCCGGATATCTTCTCGCGCACCAGCCTCTGGTTGAATTCGCCGCAAGAGGGGAGCTGGTTCTTGCCGAGATGGACGGCAATGCCCATGGCCTTGATCTGCTCTTCGAGGAAGGGATCGAGCTCTTCTACCACAGCGAGCCTTTTCACGGATGCAGAGAACTTCCAGATGAGCTTCTCAGGCAGGGGGAAACTTACCCCGAGCTTGAGCACTGATGCATCAGGGAAAGCCTCGCGAACATACTGGTACGAGATGCCTGAGGCGATAAAGCCGATTTCCTTGTCGCCATCGATCACCTGGTTGAGCGTTGAAGTCTCCGCCCACGCTTTGAGTCGCACAAGGCGGTCCTCAACGAACACATGCCGTTTTTTGGCGTTGCTCGGGAGCATCACATACTTGGCGAAATCACGGACCAGTCCGCGCCCCGCCGGACTCTCGGCAGGGTCGAGCGTCACGACGCTTTTGCAATGGGAGATCCGTGTCGTCGTGCGAAGGATCACCGGCGTGTCGAAGGACTCGCTCAGCTCGAAAGCGGCTTTTATGAACTGTTTTGATTCTGCTGAATCCGCCGGTTCGAGGCAGGGGATCTTGCCGAGACGGGCGAAGTGGCGCGTGTCCTGCTCATTTTGGGAGCTGAACATGCCCGGATCGTCGGCAGCCATTAGCACGAGTCCGGCGTTTATGCCGGTGTACGCCGCGGTCATGAGCGGGTCGGCTGCAACGTTTACGCCCACATGCTTCATGCACGCGAGTGAACGCACACCGGAAAGGGCGCCGCCGATGGCCACCTCGAAGGCAACTTTTTCGTTCACAGACCATTCAGCGTGGATGCCTTCGACCTGGGAAAGTGTCTCGAGCACCTCGGTGCTCGGCGTGCCGGGGTAGGCCGCGGCGATCTTGCCCCCCGCTTCGATAAACCCACGGGCGATGGCTTCGTTACCTGAAAGGATTGCTTTCTTCAAGAAGATACTCCTCACATACCAATAGTGAACCGGGAGGACGCTAAGAGCACAAGGCGCTGCCCCGAGAAGCAATTCTTGCCCGGTTCGCGGCCTTGGGCTGTTCGCGGTATTCCTACCTCGGCCGGTTGTCGATCACGCGTTTAGCCTTGCCCTCGCTGCGCTGAATCGTGTTGGGCGGCCGGAGCGTCACCTCGGTGTTCACGCCGATGATGTCCTTGATGTTTTTTTGGATCTCGCGTTTGAGGTGAATGAGAACTTCCTCTTCCTGCGCGAAGGCCTGGAGGTCTGTGGACAGCACCTTCTGCGCCATTTCCTCCATGAACTTCGCCGTCACCTCGACGTTCACATTCATCTCGTCGAGCCTCCCTTTGCGCGTGACCTCAATGACATAGTGGGGTGCAACCTCTTCGGAGCGGAGAAGGACCGACTCGACCTGCGACGGGAACACGTTCACGCCGCGGATGATAAGCATATCATCGGCGCGGCCGAGGATCCGCTTCATGCGGACGAGCGTTCTGCCGCACTTGCAGGGCTCGGGGTTCAGGCTGGTGATATCGCCCGTTCGGTAACGGATGAGCGGCATGGCTTCGCGTGATATGCTCGTGATCACGAGCTCACCCTCCCGTCCGTACGGCAGTTGCTCTCCCGTCTCGGGGTTGATGATCTCGGGGTAGAAATGGTCTTCGTTGATGTGGAGTCCGCTCTGCGCCTCGATGCACTCCGAAGAAACACCGGGTCCGATGATCTCAGAGAGGCCGTAGATGTCAATAGCCTTGATGCGAAGCCGCTCTTCCACCTCGCTGCGCATTTCTTCTGTCCAGGGTTCAGCGCCGAAAAGCCCGACTCGCAGCTTGATAGTATCGAGGTTGATCTTCATTTCGCAGGCAACGTCATAGATGTAGAGCGCGAAGGACGGCGTGGAACAGATCACGGTGCTGCCGAAGTCCTGCATGAGCATGATCTGCTTCTGGGTATTGCCGCCCGAGATGGGAATGACCGAAGCGCCAACACGCTCCGCTCCATAGTGTGCGCCGAGGCCGCCCGTGAACAGACCGTACCCATAGGCATTCTGGACCACGTCTTTATTGGTCACGCCGGCGCAGGTGAAGGTGCGTGCCATCACATCGGCCCAGAGCGCAATATCGTTCCGGTTGTAGGCCACAACGGTCGGTTTGCCAGTGGTGCCTGACGAGGCGTGGATGCGGACGATGCTTTCGAGGGGTTCGGCAAAAAGCCCATACGGATAGTTGTCCCTGAGATCGGTCTTCTTCGTAAATGGAAGGTTCACGATGTCCTGGATGCCTTTGATGTCGGAAGGCTTGACGCCCTTCTCGTCGAACTTCCTCCTGTAGAAAGGGACACGGACATAGACTCGATCACAGGCCTTCTTCAAGCGGTCGCTCTGCAGTTTCGCAAGTTCCTGTCGTGAAAGGGATTCTTCGGTATTCCAGGGCATACACGACTCCTCTGTGTGCTGATATCTCATCGCGAAAAGAGGGATTTTGTTTCGAGAATATCGTTTTAGTATAAACCTGAATGCACTATTTTGTAAACATAAATCCATGTTATCTGTTGAGTCATGAAGGGCAATTTTGATATAATGGCGTGACTTTTATGTATCAAATTACATTTGACAACATAGAAAGAAATCAAGAACTATATCAGATCTGAAACGAACAGAGCTCTTCCCTCTTGCGACACTTGAACAGATCGGGGACGGAAAGGACCATGTAATGGATGATATAAGAAAGTTCGTTGCTAACGACCGCTTTGCCAGGCATCTCGGCATCGAGATGATAGAATGTTCCCAGGGCAGGGCGAAGGCCAGAATGGAAATAAAGGACCATCACCTGAACAGCGCAGGAACCGTCCACGGGGGAGCAATCTTCGCACTCGCTGATGCAGTCTTCTCAGCCGCCTCCAATTCCCACGGCACGCTTGCCATGGCGATCAACGTGAGCATTTCCTATTTTAAGGCCGTAAGAAAGGGCTCCTTGACCGCCGGGGCAGACGAAGTATCTTTAAACCCCAAGCTCGCTACCTATCTGGTCAACGTGACCGATGAAGACGGCAACGCTATCGCTCTGTTCGAGGGTACCGTGTACCGGAAGAAGGACAATATCGCTGATGTCATCAAATGATTTTGTCGATGGAGGAAACTATGGCGCATCCTAAAATCCTTGCGTTCATACTAGCCGGAGGGAAAGGCGAGAGACTTGCACCCCTGACCGATTACCGATCCAAGCCGGCAGTGCCGTTCGGCGGGCGGTACCGGCTCGTGGATTTTGTGCTGAGCAACTTCGTGAACTCGCACATCTATTCAATTTATCTGCTCGTGCAGTATAAGTCTCAATCGCTGATAGAGCATGTTCGACAAAACTGGGTTCTCTCTCCCATTGTCAGGGAACATTTTGTCGCTGTGGTCCCGCCGCAGATGCGGATGGGCCCGGAATGGTTCCAGGGCACGGCCGATGCTGTGTACCAGAACATCAATTTGATCTACGATCAGCAGCCGGAACTCGTGGCAGTTTTCGGGGCCGATCACATTTACCGGATGGACATCCGCCAGATGATCGATTTTCACCTGGAGCGGAACGCGTCGGTAACTGTTGCGGCACGCCCCGTTCCCATCGCTCAGGCATCGTCCTTCGGCGTGATCGATACAGACGAGGACGGAAGAATCACGGGTTTCGAGGAAAAACCGGAAAATCCGACTCCTCTGCCGAACGATCCATCACGTGCGTACGCGTCGCTTGGGAATTACATCTTTAACAAGGATGTGCTTATCGATGCGCTGGAAAAGGCTCAGGGGACCAATCAGAATGATTTCGGGAAGCACATCATTCCAGGTCTCATCGGTACGCGAACCGTTTTTGCCTATGACTTCTCAACCAGTGTAATCCCGGGTTCCCTCCCGTACGAGGAGAAGGGATACTGGCGGGACGTCGGAACGATCCCGGCTTTTTTCGACGCTCA
This sequence comes from Nitrospirota bacterium, assembly GCA_035623825.1. Lineage (GTDB taxonomy): Bacteria > Nitrospirota > UBA9217 > UBA9217 > UBA9217 > DASPSR01. The sequence continues at coordinate 25,710 of DASPSR010000060.1, read as the reverse complement.
CATGGACATGCTCGGAGAGCATCCCCTTTTTGAACTGCAAAACAAGCGGTGGCCGATCCATCCTGCGGAGTATCAGGGGCCTGCGGCGAAGATCTTGAAGGGCGACATCCAGAACAGTTTCATTGCAGAGGGCGTCGTTATCCGGGATGCGAGAATCGTGAATTCGGTGATACGACGGGATGTCATGATAGAACATGACGTTGTCGTCGAGGAGTGCATCATCATGGACCACACGGTAATCAGGAAGGGTTGCCGTCTCAAACGGGTGATCGTAGACAAATTCAACGTCTTGGCCGAAGGGGAGCGGATCGGATTCGGCCCAGATGCCGATCGTTTGCAGTGCGCCTGCCACCGGGATCCATCGGGCATTTCGATCGTACCGAAGGGGGAACGATTGATGAAGCGCCCTCCGTGGTAAGTGGACCCCGGAATGCCCGTAGAAGGGGGATGTTCAAGGAACGTGCTCGGCGGAAAGAACGCAGAAACGTTCGGTCCTTACCTGTCAACTCCGATGTTTGGAAAATAGCACGTCCGCTTATCGTTCGATCACGATCCGTAGATGGGCTGTGGTTCCTTCTTGATGAGCAAAATGGAGCAGGGCATCTTCAAGAGCAGTTCATGATTGCTCCTGCCGAATAAGAAGTGCTCCATATGCCCCTCCTCGTGCGCAAGCATGACAAGAAGATCGATCTGACTTTCCTTGACGGTTTTCAATATTTCCTTTGTAGGCTCTCCTTCTCTGAGCATGGCCTGGATTTCCACCCCTCCTGTTCTCTCCTGCTCGATAATTTTGTCGAGCTCCTTTTTGGTCTTTTCGAGGAGCTGCTGGTAGTCTTTCGCTAGATTGGGCATGGGAAGGTTCCAGCCTTCAATACCGAAGGGATTATGTATTACGTGCATGACAGTCAATTTCGCCCCGTACTTTTTCGCCAGGGATACGCCGGAGTGAATAGCCTTGGCGTCGTATTTTACCATTCGGCTAACAACGAGAATGTGTTTGATGTCTTCCATGGTTAAGCCTCCAAGAATATGTCTATTATTATTTTAACACGGTCTCGAAATCTTAAGAACGAATCCGTAAAAACCCGTCTCTACGAGAAGTCTTGCCATCATAGAGAGGCGTCATCGTACGACCAACGTTGTAATAATGGAGCAGCACACCAAAAGATTGCTATTTTGGCTCAATTGACAACCGCAACCAATGAGGACAAAAATACAATTAGTGGGGGACAGAGCGCCGCAAATCACGGTCCGCAATCGGCGGACGATAAATGTATTTATCACGTCTCGGATTATTCTCCCTAGTTCATACGACTTTATTCTCCTCAAGATTTGATAAGGAACGAGCTATAATTTAAGTGTCTGTATGCTCTCTAGCTGCGGAGAAATGCGATGAAACAATCGGAAGGCATCGTATTCCTGTTCGACGTCGATAACACGCTGCTCGACAACGACCGCGTGGAGGGAGATTTCCGGCGACATCTTGAAAGCGAGTTCGGGTCTGAAATCGAAAACCGGTACTTCGCCATTTTCGAAGAGCTGCGAGCCGAACTCGGCTATGCCGATTATCTGGGGGCCTTGCAGCGTTTCCGTCTCGATGACCTCTGCGATCCCCGTCTGCTGACGATGTCTTCATTCCTGGTGGATTACCCCTTCGCTGATCGATTGTACCCCGGCGCACTCGCGGTTCTTGACCATGTACGGGAGTGGGGAACAACTGTCATCCTGTCCGACGGCGACGTTGTCTTTCAACCGCGCAAAGTGCAGCGGTCGGGGTTGTGGGACGCCGTCGAGGGACGCGTGCTCATTTACATTCATAAAGAGAGGATGCTGGCCGATGTTGAGCGGCATTACCCCGCGCAGCGGTATATCATGGTGGACGATAAGCTGCGGATTCTCACGGCCATGAAAAAAGTCTGGGATGGGCGGCTGATGACGGTCTTTCCGCGCCAGGGACACTATGCGCTCGACCTTGAAAGCATCGCCATGTACCCGCCTGCGGACATCGCCATCGAGCATGTCGGCGACCTGATGCACCGTGATCTCTCTGCGTTTCTCGGCGATGAACGGAATGGGTAGATAAACAATTGTCTTAAGGAGGGATTGTGAACATAAACCCTCGCGCGGGAAAACCCGCTGGGATGCAATTGGCAATCATCCCTAATGACGGATTTGAAGGAGACAAGCAATGAAAAAACCGCGAAAAGCCATCAGTCGTCTGCACTCTTTTCTCCACGCCGATGTCGAGGGATTCGAGTCCCTTGCGGAGCTCGCTCTGGATGTGCGCTGGTCGTGGAATCATGAGGCGGACGAGATCTGGCAGCAGCTCGATCCGGAGCTCTGGGATCTCACCCACAACGCCTGGGTCGTGCTACAAACCGTCTCGCGTGAACGGCTCGAACAGGCATCGGCCGATCCCTCATTCCGCAAGAAGGTCGGCCGCCTCGTTCGTGCAAAACGCAATGCGGCGAAGTTAGCCGGATGGTTTCAGAAGAAGCACTCCGGTTCCCCGCTCAGTTCCGTGGCTTATTTCAGCATGGAATTCATGCTGAGCGAGGCGCTTCCCATCTATTCGGGAGGTCTCGGCAACGTCGCCGGCGATCAGCTCAAGGCCGCAAGCGACCTGGGTGTGCCGGTGGTGGGCGTCGGACTGCTCTATCAGCGGGGTTATTTTCGACAAGTCATTGACCGGAACGGCGTGCAGCAAGCCTTTTTCCCGTACAACGATCCCAGCCAATTGCCGATCATGCCCTTGCGCGAAAAGAACGGAGAATGGTTGCGAGTGGAGCTGAAATTGCCGGGGTACTCCCTCTGGTTGCGCGCTTGGCAGGTCGAGATAGGCAAATTGAAGCTCTACCTGCTTGACAGCAATGACGCGGCGAACTTCCCTGCCCATCGGGGCATAACGAGCGAGCTCTACGGGGGCGGACCGGAGTTGCGGCTGCAGCAGGAACTGGTGCTCGGAGTGGGCGGGTGGCGTCTGCTCCGCATGCTCGGCATTAAACCCGAAGTATGCCATCTCAATGAGGGACACGCGGCGTTCGTGGTCCTGGAGCGGGCCAGATCGTTTATGGAGGAGACCGGCCGGCCTTTCGAGGTCGCACTTGCCGTGAGCCGCGCCGGCAATCTTTTTACCACGCATACCCCGGTAGCAGCGGGTTTCGACCGGTTCTCGCCAGCACTCATTGAGCAGTACTTCGGCAGGTTTGCCGTCGACCGCCTCGGCATTTCTATGAAAGATTTCCTCGCTCTCGGCCGAGAGAATCCCGATAATCATTCGGAAGAATTCAATATGGCCTATCTTGCCGTGCGGGGCAGCGGCGCAGTCAACGGAGTAAGCCGTTTGCATGGAGAAGTGAGCCGGGGTATTTTTCAGCCGCTTTTCCCTCACTGGCCGCGGGTCGAGGTGCCGGTGGGCCACGTCACGAACGGGGTTCATATGCCTTCATGGGATTCCGAGGAAGCCGATGAGCTCTGGACCCAAAGTTGCGGAAAGGAACGATGGTTGGGTACCGTAGAGATCCTGGAGGAAAAGATACGCCGGGTGCCGGATTACCAGCTCTGGGAATGCCGCTCGTCCGCTCGGAAATCCCTCATTGAATTAGTTCGGAAAAGGCTGTTCCGACAACTCTCTGTTTCCGGCGCTTCTCCCGAAGAACTGGAAAATGCAAACCATGTGTTTGACGGCAACACATTGACTCTTGGCTTCGCACGCCGTTTTGCTACATACAAGCGGCCGAACCTACTGCTTCACGACCCGGAGAGACTCCTTCGCATACTCTCCAATCCGCAGCGTCCCGTGCAGCTCATACTTGCCGGAAAAGCCCACCCGGCGGATCGGGCGGGCCAGGAAATGATCGAACAATGGATGCGCTTCATCCGGCGTCCCGACGCGCGCAAAAATGTGGTCTTCCTGAGCGACTACGATATGCTCCTGACCGAGCAGCTTGTGCAGGGTGTGGATGTCTGGATCAACACGCCACGGAGACCCTGGGAGGCCTGCGGAACGAGCGGCATGAAGGTGCTCGTCAATGGAGGGCTCAATCTGTCGGAGCTGGATGGTTGGTGGGCGGAAGCGTATTCGCCGGAAGTGGGGTGGGCGTTGGGCGACGGTCGGGAACACGGCGATGATCCCACCTGGGACGCCGCCGAGGCCGAGGAACTTTACTCGCTGCTTGAACAAGGGGTGGTCCCCGAGTTTTACCAGCGCGAGGAAAGCGGCATCCCAGTCGGCTGGGTGGCACGAATTCGCGAAAGTATGGCACGGCTGACTCCGCAATTTTCCGCTCACCGGGCGGTTCAGGAGTATACAGAGCAGTACTACATCCCTGCCGCGGCCGCCTATCGCGGACGCGCAGTAGAAAAGGGCGCGAAAGGTTCCGAACTGGTCAAATGGGACCGTTCACTGAAGGAAAACTGGGCTAACCTGCACTTTGGCGAAGTGACGGTAGATACTCGCGGTGAACATCACGTATTTACAATTCAGATTTATTTCAACAGCATCAGTGCCGAAGCTGTGCGCGTTGAACTGTTTGCCAACGGCCTGAACGGAAGTGAGCCAGTGCGAAAAGAGCTGAAGAGGGGGAGGCGGCTTGTGGGGGCCGAAAACGGCTATCTCTACAGCGGGACGGTTCCAGGGACACGGCCGCCTGTGGATTATACCGCCCGGATAATACCATTCCGCGCTGGTGTTGCGGTCCCTCTCGAAACAACGCTTATCTTATGGCAGCAGTGACCTCCGGACACGTCCCCTAGTTTGGCACGATGGTCTCACATGCTCCGTTGAAAAGGCGCTGAGAGACGTGCCTTGGAGCGGAGAATAATGGATTCTGAACGAAACTTTTCCCACATTATGCATCTAGTGATTCGCCGTGGCTCTGTTTCTCAGAAATAATCGAGCTGTATTCAGAGACCATCAGCATTTGCCCAAGAAACCTCAATTTTTCACTTTATCTTCAATGTACATTTCTATATACTTCAGTCATACGGTACCTGACGATCAAGAACGAGGAGCCCGAATTCCTGAAATCTTCAACTTTTGGGAGACATTGAACGATGATAGTTTCCAAGCGCAATAGAGGGCAGAGGATATTCTCATATTTTGTGGGTCTGGTGATCGCCATGACGTCAGCCCACGCTGCCGGATCGGAAGAAATTCTGGGAGTGTGGAACACCGAGGGAAAAGAAGCAAAGATAATGATCTATAGGTGCGGCGAAAAATATTGCGGTAAAATTGTCTGGTCCAAGGACCCATACTATCCTCCTGATTCGAAGGAGGGTACGCCAGGAACACCGGTGCTCGATCATAATAATCCGAACCCGGGGCTGAGAAAAACTCCTATCATTGGTCTTCAGATCCTTTATGACTTCACGTTTGCCGGAGACAACTTATGGACTGGAGGAAAGCTTTACAATCCGGATGACGGCAAAACATACAGCGGAAAGATGACGCTCGTGTCTCCGAACCAACTGAATTTGAGGGGCTTCATCGGCATCTCTCTCCTCGGTAGGACGACGACATGGACAAGATAAAAGATGACAAAAAAAGCGAGCTAAGCTTTAACCGACGACCGGTTCCGTGACTGTGTCATTATCCTGGAATTCAGCATTACAACCGGCATAATCTCGTAGCGACGCTGAAATATAAGGAGGTCGTTTTGATTAAATCCGCGGAAATAACCGACAAGCTTGTGATGTATTTCATTGAACACGGCATGCAGATAGTAACTGGGATTGTCATCATAGTTGCTGGTCTTTTCTGCACGCGATGGGTGGGAAATGTCGTTCAGCGCTGGCTTGAAAAGCACAAGCTCGAACCGCAGGTCCGACAGTTGATCACCAAGTTGTTGCGGCTCATTGTATTTGCCGGGTTTGTCGTCATGGCGCTGGGCCAGATGGGCATTCAAATCACCCCGCTGCTCGCTGGTATAGGCGTCGCCGGCGTAGGGCTCAGCTTGGCCACGCAGAGCGTCCTAGGCAATCTCGTGGCCGGCCTCAACATCATCTTCAGCAAGCCGTTTACGGTCGGAGAATACATTGAGCTGCTGGGCGTCTATGGCCAGGTCCAGGATATATCCCTGTTTTCCACGACCCTGCTGCATGCGGATAAATCCCGGGTGGTGGTGCCGAACCGCAAGATCGTTGGGGAAATCCTGCATAACTACGGCAAGATCCGCCAAATGAGCTTGTCGGTAAACGTTGCCTACAATGCCGATGTCAAGTTCGCCATAGCGACCATCAATGAGATCCTGGACCAGAACCCGAGGGTGCTGAAGGATCCCGCGCCTGTTGTCGGCGTTTCCAGCCTAGCCGATTCATCAGTTGTCATCTCGATCCTGCCCTGGGTGGCGGTCCCCGATTATTTTAGCGCGCAGACAGAGGTCAATCAGGCGATTATCGAACAGTTCGCTCGGAAAGGGATCAGCATACCCTTCCCGCAGAGCGAGGTGAGGCTCATAGCCCAGGATAAATGAAACAAACGTCACTCTGCATTGATCGACTGGTTCGATCGTTTAACCGCGGAATCTAGCGGCAACTACGTTCAATATCACGGTTACTGCGTTAACTTCAAAGAAATGACTTGTCGTCAACATTCCTCCTCTCCGGAAGCAGAACTCCTCCATGTCCTCGTCTAAAATGCAATGCAGTACAGTACAGTGTTGTGATCTCTGGTAAATGACTATTCACAGGCAAGCGAAGAGCGTGGCTTGACAAAAAACAGGTGTGTGATATCAGCAAGTTTACGGGTGCTCCGGCGCTGATCGGCGATGAGATCAACAGCGGCTGGTCGGAGTTCTACTGGACAAAGATGGCAGCTTACTTTAGAGACGAGAAGGTGGCCGTGGTCCGGCGCTTCATGGAGGAGTTCAAGAACAAGGCGAATCTTGACATCGTTGATCAGCTGTTCGCACCGGACTTCGTCCTCCATTTGCCGGGTAAAGCGATACCACCCGGACCCGCTGGTCAGAAGATGGTAGGCAAAGCGACCTTTTCCGCTTTCTCATTCTGCTCTTCAAGCATTGTGGTTGGCGTGAAGCAGAGTACATGCATCACTGCAGCACATCGTGGGCATCTTTCCTAATTGGACTGAAGGAATTGCTTGACGGAGGCCAGGGAAGGCCTTTTGGTCCGCGCTACCTTCGTATAGGCCGGTGGTCTAGATAGGTTACTTATGTTGCACTCCTCGCGAGACATCGGGTAGCATCCTTTTACACCTCCCTCACTGCTATAATCGTAATCAAGCATGTAAAATTTACATCGACGAGTGTATCAACCCCTGCAATTTATTGTTATTTTATGCAATGGCCCCAGGAATACTCATTTGTAATTTATTTTTTTTATGCTAAGGTAATAATAAAGTTTGTCGCAAAGCAAAACATTCTTTCAAAAATCTCTTTTTTGGGATTTTCTGACGGTTTCTGTCCGTGTTCAGTTTACTCCTTGGTGCTCGCATGCATGCCCGACGTATTCTTGCTGGAGCGGACGTAAAGCTGCCTCATTGACGTAAAAAAAATACGTTATAGAAGCCTGAAGCGCCATGGAACATAAAATTATATCTATTAGCATCATAACGGTTCTATCTTTGATAATATGGCTATTTAGTTATGGCGTCGTACAAGCGGACGATAAATCTGCAGCAAGTTCTTCGCCTCAGGACGTCTTCTCTGGAGAGGCGGAAAAACCGAATGAAACTAAATTTTTGCCCGAGGGTAACCTTTTCCGACCGCTAATTGCTGACCCAAAGGAACTTCGATTTTATCTTAGTTACCGCCCCTACCAGCACGCCCCTTACTACATATCTCAAAGTACTGAAATATTCGCCGGCAGTCTCGGGGACATCTTTGGATTATATCGTTCCATCAATAACAGGGGGGGCTACAGCTGGCAGACGAACATCAGCGGCGGTATTTATAGCGAGTTTGATATTAAATATTTTTACCTGGTGGACAGCGATTATTTCATCGGTCTTCCTTTCACTTTACGGAAAGGGCCCGTATCATACCGGATTAACTTTTATCACCAGAGCTCCCACATTGGAGATCAGTACTTGCAGCATACCAGCATAACAAGAATCGAATTTTCATATGAGGCAATCAACTTCATAGGATCATACGAGTGGACAAAGTGGCGCATTTATTACGGCGGCGAATATATGGTTCAGGTGGAACCGAGCAACTATAGGCCGATCACTATTCAAAGCGGCTTGGAATATTACGGAACGAATAGATTTCTGCTAGGGGGGCGGGTCATTGGAGGTCTGGATCTGAAATGCACTCAGGAGAATGGATGGCCATTGAACACATCATTTAAAGCGGGCTTACAATTTGATGATTCAGATTCGCAAGGACGGTCAATTCGTTTTCTGTTTGAAGGATATAAGGGATTTTCACCTGTCGGCCAATTTTTTAACGATCGACTGACCTATATCGGTCTCGGAATCACTTTTGAGTTTAAGTGATTCATCAACCGAGACGAGTTTTGAAAAAATCGGGTTAGCGCATTTCATTATGAGTCAATGGATGAAGAAAATTACGATGTATGAATAAATTGTGCCTTTTGTTAGAGAATGTCGTCGACATCGAACTTAAAAACCTCAGGAGCGACCGATGTTCACTTCTCTTTTTTTGAAAATGCTGAACAGGGAAGCAGCGTCAGCCAGGAGCAAGCCCGAAGAGGTCATTGAAAGTCTTCAGATTCGGGAAGGGCAGATAATTGCCGATATCGGGTCAGGGGGAGGTTTTTTCACGCTCGCCCTCAGCCAAAAAACAGGCAAGACCGGTCGCATCTACGCGGTTGATGTCAAAAAGAAGTATCTCGATTTTATCAAGCGCCGGTCTGAGCGGGCGGGACTCTATAACATCGTCTTCACGCTCTCGGGGGAAGGCGAGATGGATTTGCCGGTAGCCGGAGTCGACCTTGTTTTCGTCAGGAACGTGTTTCACCATCTTCCCGAACCTGCGAACTACTTCGCCAATCTCAAAAAATACGTGAAGAAGGATGGGAAAGTCGCTATCATCGAGCATAAAAAAAAGGGCTACGGCTTTGTCGCTTTGTTTGGGCACCATACGTCACAGGAGGTCATTGTAAGGACAATGGAGAAGGCAGGTTACTTCACGGAGGGGATCTTCGCATTCCTGCCGGACCATACATTTACCCTGTTCGGTGTTAAATAAACGCTGCCAACGTATGACCAACCATGAAGGGGTTGGGCTATAAAAAAATGATTGGATCTGTTTCGAATTGAGACCCCCCGGCATTGCATGTCGATTTTTTAAGACAGTTTCCCTTCATAGTGGTGCGACCTGCGTGATATGACGTATTGGACCTATTGAGCACCTGCAACGTCCTTGGACCGTGGGACAATCTCTTCAATTGACCGGAACAAGTTAAAAATTATTACATCCCCATACATGACCCATCCAATGCCCAATCAGTAGAATTGCCATGCCCAATTGAAAGACGCATACTTTAGTTGTCTTGATATTCTTTCAAGCAGTGATATCTTTTAATTAGAAGAGCTAAAGGCATCCAGAGCGTTCAATACTCAATCGCAATAAGAAGGAGATAAAAGTATGAAGACAAAAAAGATCGGCATCGTAGGATCAGGCCGTATTGGGGGAAATCTCGGAATCCTTCTCGCAAGGGCGGGACACGAGATTCTATTCAGCTCGAGACATCCTGAAACCCTCAAAGACCTTGTCACGACCGCTGGGCCTAAAGCCTGCGCTGGGAGCGTCGCAGAGGCAATAGCATTTGGAGATGTGATCGTGCTTTCGCTTCCCTTGAAGGCAGTGCCAGCCCTTGACGCAAAGACAAAAGACGCCCTGAAGGGCAAGATCGTCATCGACACCTCGAATCCTTATCCTGAGAGAGATGGAAAGATTGCAGAAGAGGCAAGAAGAGAGCCGGGCGGTACCGGCACCTTGGTGGCCCGTCTTCTGCCGGGCGCGAGAATAGTAAGAGCGTTTAATACTGTTTATTTTGAAGACCTCAAAAGAACAGTCAACAAAAAAGGTGAAAAGATCGGAATTCCGATAGCCAGCGACGACGAGGAGGGATTGAAAGTTGCTGGAAGGCTCGCGGAACATGCGGGTCTCGACCCCGTTGTCGTAGGAGGCCTGAGCGCATCAAAATTATTCGATGTGGGGACAGTTGTGTATGCAACGAGCGCCTCGGCGAGGGAGATCAGGAAAAAATTAAATATAAAGCTTGCCGGGTCAAGGAGTGCGGCTTAGCCGGCTCGAATAGTATGACAGATCTGCGTCTGTGTTTGTGAAGGTTTACCTGGCTCATGATGAAATGTGATGGGTTTAGGATGAAAGACATGAGATGTCTTCCTAATATGCGGGGCATCCGCAGTCGGCGGCGTTTTTCGCCGGAAAGCGGGCCGTAAGGGAGGCGCTATGAACAGGATAGAAAAGAAGGAGACGGCACCTCAAGCTGCCAAGTTGTTTGAGGAGGAAGTTCTTGAATTGAAGCCGGATATTTCTCGCAAGGAACTGTGCGATATGGTCGACGACTATATCTACTATCAGACGGACGGTATGAGCAAGGATGAAGCCGACGCGATAGTTGATGCAACCTGCAGATTAGCCTTGAAAAAGCGGCGTGGTCCTCCTCTTAAGCATCATTTGCCATGATCGACCATCGCTGCAAAATGTCTAGTGTCAGAACGCGGTCCGCGTGGACAATAAGAACCGTCACGACATCACGGGTTCGATAGTGCTGTACCGCGAGATCGCGCCATCGTCGCCCTTGCATCGCACGGGGATGCACGACCGCAGTTGAAGGTGCACTTTCACGGGGCGCGGGGCGCTCAACGACGGTCTCACGCGGAAGAAAGTTGTTGGATTGATAATCCAAATGGCGGTCTACGCCGGTTTTTGCAGCGGCAGTGAATGGCTCATTTTGTGGCAAAAGAAGTGTTTGCAGAACGGGATCGAAAAGGTTTAAAATGATCTCGCTTTTGCGTAATGAGCGGTATTGAACAAACCAGAGCGTAAGATTAAACTGGTTTTCTCTAAAGGAGGCGTGACATGTTTGAAGGACTTTTTCGACCGATGCATTTGCTTCTTATTCTTATTATCGTATTGATCATATTTGGCCCCGGAAGGCTGCCAGAAATTGGGGAAGGATTAGGGAAAAGTATAAGAGCATTTAAGAAAGCCATATCGAGGGAAGAAGAGCCAAAAGATGAGCCCAAATCCAGCGGGCAAAAAGAAGAGAAAAAGAGTTAATTTCCATTGAACTGTCCGTCCTAAGAATATGGGGGAGAACCAGCAAAGACATCCAACGACACGGCTGGTTAACCCTTATAAATTGGTTAATGCTGCTTTGCACTAGTCGTGGTAAAGACGGGGGCCGTGAGGCCCCCTACCTGCTCAATGATCGCAAGCCTCTGAACATACCTTTTCAGGCATCACTCGCACACACTCAGCTTTAAATCCTTATCTGATTTATTCTCGACGTCATGTGTGTTTCAGAAGAAGCACAAGGTCATTTCCCGATTTCCCTGCTGACCTGATTCTCCTGCTGATTTAGCGTGCGCTGTTCTTGCTTGGTAATATGACCGCCATTCTGCTTGGCCATTAACCGCTCTTCCTGTCGGATATTCCTGTCCTCATGATGGAGTTTCTTGGCTTCGGCTTTCGTCATATCCCCATTTTTGACTTTCGCGTTGATACGATTATTTTGATTTTTCAGCCGCTTGTTTACCTGGGTCCGACGCGGATGGTCCTTTGCCCAGTTCGATTCTGCATAAACAGGAATCATGCCACCGAGCAGAAAGACGGAGACAATTACCATTGCTAATAACGCCGTAAGTTTACTTTTCATATTCTCACCTCCTTGGGTTTTGGATTTTTCCGAAGCAGCAACAAGTTCGCATTCTCTCGTTATAATCTAATCGACAATTTTTCGTGATTCTTTAATACTATGGCATCACTCGGACCTATTGTTCGAAAGAGCCGGAGAAAATCCTGTTAAATTACATGTTTCAATTGTCAGTCAAGTATTGCTCCTTGACTGTCGGAGTCCTGTCGTGACAAAGAATCAACACTTCACCTTTGTATTGTTTATTGAGGCTATAACTTTAGTATCCTTTTATAAACGCCCTATCTATTGTCGGTGCTGTCTTTCGATCTCTGCTATATTTTAATTGCCGGGCTAAGGCCAAAGTGATCGCAGGATGGGGTGCATTTGATCTTATCTTAAAACCAAGATCGCCGAGTCACCGAAAGATGATATAACCGGAATAACACGAATTGTGGGTCAGAGTTTTTCCCATGAATGCGATATAACTGTTTGCGTGCAGCAAACAAAATAGTCTTCATGACGATCGAATGCATTGGATGATTGATCCCGAACGTAATAACTTTCAAAGGAAAGGAGATCGCATCGTATGAGACAAAAGAGACCGGATTTCCAAACTTCAAGGATTCTGTTATTGTTCATCTTCACCGTTGTCCTGCCTGCACTGGTTTTAGGCATAACGACAGATTCTTACGCAAAGAAAAAGAGCGCAGAGGACCCGGGGAAAGATGCAGCGCTTATCGATCTTAATAATGCCGATCAGAAAACCCTGGAATCCCTGCCCGGCGTGGGGAAATCGACGGCAAAGGCGATCATTGCAGGGCGACCGTACAAGAGCGTGGACGATCTGAAGCGCGTCAAGGGCATGAGCGATAAAAAGATCGACGCGATCAGAAATCTGGTCACCGTAGGCGCGGCAACAGCCACAGCTGCTCCTGCCGCAATGCCTTCTGCGGCGCTCATCGATCTTAACAGTGCCGATCAGAAAACCCTGGAATCCCTGCCCGGCGTGGGGAAATCGACGGCAAAGGCGATCATTGCAGGGCGACCGTACAAGAGCGTGGACGATTTGAAGCGCGTCAAGGGCATGAGCGATAAAAAGATCAACGCGATCAGAAATCAGGTCACCGTAGGCGCGGCGGCAGCCACGGCTGCTCCTGCCGCAATGCCTTATGTGACGGAGGGACAGGAGAAGGCGTCCTCAGCGGAAAAGGCCATGACCGGATCGGCTGAAAAGTCCAAAATGAAGCTCGCACCCGGTCAGCACGTCAACATCAATACGGCGACCAAGGAAGAACTCGATGCCCTTCCGGGGATCGGCCCGGTCAAGGCTCAGGCAATCATTGATGGCAGGCCTTTTAGTAAGCCCGAAGACATCATGAAGGTCAAGGGGATCAAGCAGAAAGAGTACGAGAAGATCAAGGATTTCATCACGGTTCGCTGATGCACCGAGACGTTATTTGTACTCCCATGGTTTCCGTGTGCACTTCTCCGGCGGTGTCGAACCGCCGGAGAGCGTTTCATTTTATCAATCGATGCGGGTTTGCAGGATTCTGTTCCTGTCAAGCCGCACTTTTAGGACAAGGAGAAGACCATGAGCTTATTTGATCAACTCAAAGGGGGATTGGCATCAAAACTGGGCGGCACCAATGTCTCCGGCATTCTTGACCACGCAATGAGCCTCATCAACAATCCAGCTACCGGGGGGCTTCCCGGGTTCATCGAAGCATTCAAGAATAAAGGGTTAGGCGACATTGTTTCCTCCTGGATAAGCACCGGAGAGAACAAGCCTATTTCTCCTGACCAAATCAAACAGGCGCTCGGATCCGATAAGATCCAGCAGATCGCAGAAAAGCTGGGCATTTCCAAAGATCTGGCTTCGCAGCATCTGTCCGATTTGCTCCCCCAAATAATAGACAAACTGACACCCAACGGGAAACTCCCGGAGGAAGGCAAGCTGGGTGAGGCATTGAGCCTGCTCAAGAGCGCGTTCTTGAAGCCCAATTAGACTGCCAGCGCAAAGCTAATAGCCGGTGATTTTCGCGGATTGCGGCTTTCATGCGAATTGCCGAATGACCCGGGCATGACACCAGAGATAGGAGGCATTGATATGCTGAAAGACTTCAGAGACTTTATCATGCGAGGGAACGTCGTGGACCTGGCGGTTGGTATCATCATTGGGGCGGCTTTTGGGAAGATTGTTACATCGCTGGTAAATGACATCCTGATGCCTCCGCTGGGCCTCGTTCTCGGGAAAATGGACTTCAGCGGATTATTCATCAATCTTTCCGGAACCCAGTATCCTTCACTGGCGACGGCCAAAGCCGCCGGAGCAGCCACGATCAACTACGGGGCATTTATCAACACGATCGTAGATTTTCTCATCGTATCAGCCGCGATTTTTTTCATCGTCCTGCAGATAGCAAAGCTGCGAAAACGGCATGAGCCGCCGGCGGCTCCCAGTACGAAAGAGTGCCCATATTGCCTGTCCGCCATCGCAATAAAGGCGACTCGCTGCCCTCACTGTACATCTGAAGTGAAAGCCGCATAGCCGATCGCAACTTTGCGGGCCGGTGACCGGCTGAATTAGTGCTTTCAAATGGAACTCTCATCGCTACGATCTCCGTTTCCCCAGCAGATCGTACAGCATGCCCCAACTGTGTGATATTTCCAGAATAGCCCCGCTCAGCCAAGACATTTTGTCGATGAATACAGACTTTTGACCTTTCCGACGGTCCCTGGGACGGAAAGAACTTTCCGGCATCAGACATTCTGATACTTATAAGATCAATCACCATTATCACAGGGGTAATTGCCAGCGTCTACTGACACGGCTGGAGCCTCAAGACCGGTTCGTTTGCGCTATACTAGGTGGCCTGTACGAATAGTACAAAATATCTTACGCAGCGTACGAACTCGGCACCGCTTAATTCATGCATAACATGTTCGGCCCGGACAAATTAGCCATACGGATCATTTAAGAGTCTGTGCTGGCAGATGCGCAAGCTGTGGAAAAATATTCTGATACCTGTTATTATGTATTGCAAGGATTTGACAAGAGTTTAACGAAAATTATAGGAGCAATAAACCATGAAAAGATCGCTCATTGCAGCACCTCTGGCATTATGTGTATTGGTTTTCATGCCGGCAGGTATCCATGCGCAAAACGTGCCGGGGACAGGAGAACAACCTCCAATTGCCCAGCCATTGGTCCGGGAAGGAGATTTGGCAGTCAAGCTTGCTGATGCGCTTAAACTGGGAAAAGCCAGCAGCGAGGCTGAAGCAGAGAATCTTCTTGCGAATGCCGGCATCATCCCCCGGAACGGGTGGATTGCCGATTACCCGGTTACTCCTGATATTGCCGGAGAGCTGATGCAGTCCATTAATGCTGCTGCAGAAGCCAAAAGCCTGAAAATGGGGAAAGATGAAGCATTGCAGGCCTTTCAGGATATCTTGGTTGAAGACCACTTGGCTGTCAGAAGTGGCGGTCCCGGGCCGATGCCCCCGCCAGGTGCAAATAATATCATGCCTCCTGATGCTGCCGTGTTAAACACTTATTATTACGACCAAGGTCCGCCGGCTGTGACCTACTATCCACCGCCTCCGGATTATGTTTACTTGTATACGTGGGTTCCGTATCCCTTCTGGGGGTGGGGTTACTGGTGCCCAGGATTTTACGTTCTGGCCGACTTTCACAGGGTTGTCCATGTTCATGGCAGGGTCGAGGTCATCTCCAATCATTTCGTTGACCATCGTACAAACAGGATCGTTCGAATCGATCCGCTGAGGAGATACAACGGACGGACCTTTGCAGGCATAGGTGCACCACACGATGAAAAACGTTTTATTTATACCGGAGTCCGAGGAAAGAATGAAGTGATCTTCCGGGGCTCCCGTGAACGGGCGACACACGACGGAAGGCGACCGCCTCCACCGCCTTCTCATGGGGGGAGGGAAGGCCAGCACTCGGGTGGCGATAGAACACCGTCCAGGGAGAGAAGAGAACGGCAATAGCGTCACTCTTTAGGTCCGGACTGCGCGGCGATAATGGGCCTCCTGGCTGCTCGAGAAGCTTAAAAGCCGAGGGGGGTATATTGCGCGAAAAAGTAGAAATTCTTAAATATAACCTCAAGGCTTAATAAAACGGGAGGCTTTTCATGAGATTGCGCTTTTCCCCTGTTTTGCCCTTTATGGCGATCTTCGTATTATCACCGTGCAGCGGCATTCTGGCACTGGAAGCAAGGTCGGAAAAGGCAACAGAAGCAGTTCTTGCTGAAGAAAAAAATAGAGAAAACCCAAGCGAAGAGCGTTGGCAATCGCACCTTACCGTCATTAAGGTGTTTTTTGAAGATACCAACGAACCACAGTCCCGCATCAGTCTCGGCATCACGCATAAGGCAAACCCAAAGGCGATCAGTGGATATACCGAGAAAAAGAACCAATCCGGCACATATATGCGCACTCAGTTTAATGTCCTGATCTGCGAGGCCGGTCCGTGCGAACAAGTATGGTCAGCAGGGTTTGTTTATACTGATGAGATGGGGAACAGGGACACCTTCGGGCTTACGTGGAAACAGACCGTTTTTAGCGGGATCACGCCGAAGGGGACGGTCAAGAGAGAATTACTCTACTGCTTGAACGGACGATGCAAGAGCCTTGAAAATTATGAGAGTAACAGGGCTGCGCCCCTAATCGCAGAGTTCGGGAAATATCATTTAACATGGTCCAACTATTCAGTCATCATCAGACGTTCCGACCTTATCAAGGAAGTCGTTGATGCCGGACGATCGGTGGATGCTTATTAGTGAGACGTTGGCTGTAAGACAATTGTTGCGGCACAAAAACTGAACGACCCTTACCAAGCCGCTGTGCCTTACAGTATGTAGTATCGGCATCTTGAGCGGCAATCTCATACTGAAGGTTGCCTCCAATCTTCCTTGGTGCCATTGGTGGGCAGACAATGCGATAAATAGGTGAATCATGGCTGAGCTGACATTGACGACCTTTCTTACGCTTGACGGTGTCATGCAGGCGCCCGGTGATCCATCCGAAGATACGAGCGGTGGCTTCCCTCATGGTGGCTGGCTCGTTCCCTTTGCCGACGCTGATATGGGGAGGGCAATAATCGAGGTATTCTCGAAAGCGGATGCGTTTCTTTTAGGCCGAACAACCTACGACATTTTCTCGGCCTATTGGCCCCGGGTCACTGATCCCGACGATCCGATCGCCACCAAGCTTAATTCGCTTCCGAAGTTCGTGGCTTCGCGAACGAGGACTGCGTTTACCTGGAATGGAAGCACTCACATCCGAGACGTCGAGGAGGAAGTCATTGAACTCAAAAAGCGTTTTTCACGAGAGGTGCAGGTTCACGGTAGTTGTGGCCTTGCCCAGACTCTAATCGAGAAAGATCTCATCGACGAATATAGACTTTTGACTTTTCCGGTGATACTCGGGACCGGCAAGAGACTCTTCGGTGCAGGCGCGGTCCCAACCTCTCTCACGCTCATCAGATCGAACGCTACTAGCAGAGGCGTTGTTGTCAGTGTCTACCGGCGGGGCGGGAGCCTCAGGACGGGCTCATTTGCGATTGACTGAAGCCCCGGGGCGAAGATCCGTATTTTCAATACATTGCGAGCAATGTGGTTGGTCTCATCGACAGTATTCTTATCGTTGAATTTAGAAACCTGCTCACCTCTGCGTTAACCAGAAAATGTTTGTTGTATGAAAGAGCATCCCTCAGGAGAAAGACCATTTGGCCAAGAATCAATGTTCTTTAGCAGGTAATCTTGATCTATGTCTGTCTTTTTCTACAATCTTCCAAAAAATATCTTCAAATGCTTTAGCGGTTATAATATTCTCTGGCATCTCCTGGCGATTATGCTTACGTACGTCATCGTGACTTCAAGCTTTGACTGGCTCTATTTTGAATCTTCCAGAAGCTCCCTTTTACATTCCGTCCTTTTCCCTGCCGTGAGGCTTGGTAGCCGAGTGCCGATTTTCGTGCCGCTCGTTCTCTACGTATTCGGCAAAATCGCGAGAAATTTGAAAAACGTTCGCACAGCCGGCGCATTAGGTCAATCGGTTCTCATCGGCGCGCTGGTCGCTTCTTTTTACAAAGCACTGACTGGAAGAGTTCATCCACCAAGGCTGCTCACACAGGGAACGATCGATATCAGCCGGGATTTTCGGATTGGGTTTATGCGAGGGGGGATGTTCTGGGGCTGGCCATCTTCGCACACTACCATCGCTTTTGCTATGGCCGTAACGCTATTGGTGCTGTATCCGAAAAATGAGGTCATAAGATATCTTGCAATTTTTTATGCGCTTTACATCGGATTAGGAGTATCCATAAGCATTCATTGGTTTTCCGACTTTGTGGCTGGCGCAATTATAGGAACGGTAATTGGGGCAGTGGTGGGAAAAAGTTTTTCTGATTCAACAACAGGAAGAAGCATGCAATCTGTCCCGAAATCCGATAGTGACTGAGAAGATTTCATTATTCTTGCTCTCAAAAATCCTCTGCCATGACGGTCAGATCCAGGCACGCAACGGACAATACATGGTGCATTGGCCTGCAACTGTGCTTGATCTCGTCAGAGGCCGGGTCTTACTACGATCCCGACCTTATTGACTCCACTGCAAGCGAAATAGACATCGCCGCCTGAAGTAGCCGCCATGTTGCGGATAACTCCACCGCCTGAAGGCACGTCCCATTTCAAGAAACGTCCCGTTTTGGGATCGAAGCGAACTATCGTGTTCGGCTCGACGCCTGATTCACTATACCAGATTGCGCCGTCCGGGGTTATCGTCATGCCATAAGGCCGTGAATTATTACCTCCAGGTGATCGCCATTCATCGACCTTGCCGTTCTTCGGGTCAAGCCTGCCGAGGTATCCACGCCGGTAATCTGTATAATAGATCATATCGTCGGCACTAATCGCCAATCGTCGAGGTCGGGCCCCCTTCGGGAGCACATATTCAGTGATTTTCATGGTCTCGCGATCGATCCTCCCGATCTTATTGGTCCCAAACTCGCAGAAGAAAGGGATTCCTTTTGAGTTCACGGAGATTCCATAGGGCCTTGAATCAGCTGTCAGAGACTGCTTTAGCGTAATGATTCCGGTTCGGGGGTCAAACCTGCCGACGAAGTTGCCGGTCTGCACTGTGAACCAAAGCGATCCCTGACCGTCGAAGACCAGGGAGTGCGGGTCCCGCGCTGAAGGATCAGGCAGGGGATATTCAGTCACGACTCCCGTTTGCGGATTCAGCATTCCGATGTAGCCTTTGTAGTTGGCGGTAAACCAGATTTTCCCTTCCTTGTCTGCAGCAAGCCCGTGCGGGCCGGAATCGGCAGTCTTGAGGGGATACTCTTTTATCTTTCCCGTCGCCGGGTCTAATTGTCCGAGCGTATTGGACAGAATACCTGTATACCAGAGCGATCCATCCGGCCCCACGGCGGGATCGTGCGGGGACGAATCCGGCGTCGGGACGTCCCACTCTCTTATTGATATCCTGTCTGCCCTGGATGCAGCGAGTGGAAAAAGCGCTGCAAGGAGAATTGCGAGGGCGACTACCCTTCCCTGTTTCATATTCATCTCCTCTTATATCTATCGACTAATCTAATTATACTCCATAACGATTGCCGTCTCTCAGTCCATACGATGCCGTGATTTGATTGAATTTCGGTTCTGGTTAGGAAGAGTGACTTACTCGCGAAAGTGTACGTAATATGATTTTAAATGCAATAGCCGACAGTTATAGCTGGCAAGTATAGGAAGTATAGGTATGTAATGAAAATTTTTTAGGGGAAGCTGTTTTATTAAAACAAAGTGAGAGATATAATAATATAGATATTATAATATTAGAGGAAAGCTTTTGACGGCGCTTTTTTGCACAATAAGGGGGGACCGGCTGCGTAAAATACGATAAAAATGGTCTCGATTAAGAGAAATGCCGTGATGCATGGGTGAGAGCCTGCGTCTGGGTAAATTCTCTGTTATCAATTGTAGCTGGTGAATTTGCAATGGCTTTTATGACAGGGAGGGGAGGGTAAGTATGACAAGCACAGAGAAAATAAGTGACGTAAAATCAATGGAAATCGGTAAGGCGGGAACGGCTGTAAAGGAGGGGATCGTAAGCAGCCTCAAAGGAATCAACGAGATAGAGGCAGAAATAGTCAGCCTTGTCCGGAACACCGTGGTCGAGGCGCTCCGCGTAACGGGCTCCGCGGCGAGTGAGGTTACAAATATTGCAAAAGATGTCATTAAAGGCGCGATTCAAGCCACGGAAGAGGTCGGTACCGGGCTGATCCTGAGCACCAAGAGCGTAGCGAAAGGAGTTCTAATGGGGGTGGGCGATGTTGGTGGTGACCTGGTTTCCACTGCAGGGTCAACGGTTAAAAGCGCTGTCAAGGGAGCGGCCGATATCGGCGCGGATGTTGCCATGGTGGCCCGGCGGGCAGTTGACGGCGTTATTGAAGCAATGAGGGAAATTGGCGGCAACGTTGAAGAAGTCGCAAAAACAGCCGTTACGGGTGCCATAGATGCCGCAGCAGCAATCGGCAATACTGCAGTCAAGGCAGTCAAGGACATGTTGATCGGCGTCGTTGAAGGAGTAAAAGAGGTTGCGGCCGGTGCACTTCCCAAGGCAAAGGCGGCTTGAGGCTGAAGGATCCAGGTCGGGGTCAGGAGAGAATCTTAATGGACATGGACGGGTTGATTATATTTCCATGTCTGAGGAGATATAGTATACCCATTGAAAGCTGGGTGGCAATGATGTTACGATAAGGTGATATCGGGTTAGCAGGATCGATACGAAAGGACCATGTATGAAATATCTTATTCTTATACTTGTCATTGCGGTGGTCAACAATCTGGATAATATCGGCGTCAGAATTGCATACAGTATTCGTGGGATCAAGATTTCGACCCTGATAAATTTGTGGATTTCGGTAATTACATTTATCATATCTGCCGCCGCGGCTTTTTCTGGTACGCTCATGTTAGTATTTCTTAGCAAGCGACTTGCCTCGGTAGTCAGCATGCTTCTGCTTTCCGCAATAGGTATATGGATCATCATCGAGCCTGTTATCAAGAAGCACCAAAGTAATTTGAAACCATCAAATGAAGCAGGGGGAAAAGGTTTTTGGCATGTTCTCGGTAATCCGAACCATGCAGATAGAGACGGCTCAAAACACATCGATTTTCAGGAGGCAACAGTGCTCGGAATCGCTCTGTCAATTAACAATATTGGTGGAGGGATGGGAGCCGGGATGATCGGCTTGAATTCATTTCTGGTGGGGTTATTTTCAGCCATATTCAGCTTTCTTGCATTGTGGGCGGGCAACTACATAGCAGAGTTTTTTATGAGATGGAAATTAGGCAACGCTGCCACTATCGTGGCAGGTATGGCATTGATCGCCATCGGCATCGAGCAGATCTTGTGATTAACCCTTCTTTATAGTATGCTGACGGGGAGCGGGTATTTTTGACCAGCGGTGCTCAATTGGTCCTCGGAATTTTTGGGCATGAACATGCTGGACGTTGTCAAACAGCTGCAAGGCGCAGACTGAAATCCGGCTCCCGGATGTGGGAAGGCTAAGATTCCACGATACCCCCTTCGATTGAATCGATAGCGACTTTCTCTACAGCGTCAAGAACTTTTTCGGCAGCCTGTTCGATTACTTCATCCGACGTTTTTGCCTTAGACAAGATGAAATAACCGTGCTTTTCAAGAAACCCGACTATCTGATCACTTCTGATTGTTTTTTCATCAAAGTGGATTAACGCGCTGCCGGTCAAAGGATTGGTTTCCACGGTCACTATCCCGCTTAATTCCTTCAGATTTTTTTCAAAAACTACCGCATTTTGGGGATTATGGTAAAGGTATGGCGTTCGAATCCTTAATCTTCCCGGCTCCAAATTATAATAGTAGTCCATTGAGATGTCCTTTTAACGAGAAAAGCTCAACTGTTATTCTGTTATGCATATTATAAGAGAAATTATTTAGTAAATGAAGATGATAAACATGCACACATCTAAAGGCCTTATGCCTTTTCTTTTAATCTAATGTGCGAACGGGGTCAGTCTGCAGGAAAAAAAAATATTGGGGCGCTATACGACAATGAGGAATCTGACTCGATGGATTGAGATGGCCGGGATTTTTCTCGGTGTTCCCATTCTCCTCTACGGTACGTTCATCCCGCATCTCAAAAGCACAGTACTGTTGGTTGTTTGCATCATATGCCTCGTGCTATTGCTCCGCGACAGGGCTTTCGATCGCAATCGTTTTGGATTGAACGGTTTTTGCGACTGGCGCATATTGGTCACGCGGTTCGCCATTATCGCGTGCGGCCTGTCGCTGTACACTGTTCTCGTCGAACCGGAAAACACGTTGTCGATCGTCCGTCACAATTGTTCGCGCTGGTCGTTGATCATGATCACCTATCCCGTCCTCTCTGTCGTGCCTCAAGAAGTCATCTATCGGGCTTTTTTCTTTCACCGATACGGCCCTCTATTTAAAGAGAAAAGAACAAGCCTGTTGGCTAACGCGGTGCTCTTTGCATTCGCCCACATTCTTTTCAGGAACCGGGTCGCTGTAATCGGATCTTTCGTTGCCTCACTTCTGTGGGCGACCACCTATCTGGGGAGCAGGTCTCTTCTCGCCGTAACGGTTGAACACGCGTTATATGGCAATTTGGTGTTTACGCTCGGCATCGGGAATCATTTTTATTCACCGGACTTTTGACATATCGTTTCTGATAACCGTATACTACTTTGTTATGAAAGTTTCGCTTGGTTGGAGCAGTGTCCCTGAAAAAATGCAGTGCAGCGGTGATATTGATCACAGATTATTATTCCCGAATCCGATATCATTACTCTGACAGAGAAGGACGGAAATCTGGTATGATGCGGATTTCCCTGATGGGCTGCGGGATCGACCATCGGGACGAATACGGATATCGGAGAATAAATATGCTAAAACAGGATGAGATGATCGAGGTCAATATACCGGGTCGGAATACCGTCTTGAGCGCGGTCAAGACCGAGGAGCAGGGAATTAACGCGATATTCAAGGGCAGTAAGATCACCGGCAACATGGTCGTGAACCAAGACCTGCAGATGAACGGCGACCTCGAGGGGAATATCACCGCCGAAAATAATGCAAGCATCTTCATCAAAGGCAAATGCAAGGGGAACATCGATGCGAGGGGCGGCAGCGTCGAGATCGAAGGCGAAATGAGCGGAGGAAATATTAGTGCCGGAGGGTACGTGAAGGTGACAGGCAAATTCCTCGGCGGCAAGATCCAGGCAAAAGACAGGATACACATCAACGGCGAGTTCACGGGCAGCCTTGAGAGCAACGAAGTGGAGCTCGGATCCGCCGCACGAGGCAAGGGAGAAATTTTGTACAAGGAAACTCTCTGCATTCAAAAGGGAGCGAAAGTGGAGGGCAAGGTCACCCGAACCGGGATGGTACAGATCCCCGGACCGGAACGAATACCCGACCGAAAAGGAGAGCCGAAAAGGAAGGGTTTCTTCGCGTCTTAGGCGCGTCTTCAAGATAAACACTGTCATGCCCGAGCTTTGCTTTTCCCAAACAAAAGCCCGCTCCAATCTGGAGCGGGCTTTTCACTTGTAGAGGTCCACATATGAACATGTCCATATCTGCTTTCATCGCTACCTGCGGCATGGCGTGTAATTCCCGCCTTCGAACGATTGAAGGTGCCTTATTCTCGATACTCCTTCCAGACCCCGACAGCGACAATAATAAAGCTCTGAAGCAAATGCTGGCGGTATGATGCAAAGAGCTGTTATCACGGTCCGCCATATTTAGCCGTGGCCACGGTCAGGAAGCCGGCAAAACGGCGATCATCTTATAGGACTCATGAAGTAGTCACGCAAACACAACGAATGCCGCAGGTCCCATCATGACCGAAGAATGTGACCACGGGGGTAGTTTTGCTTGCAATATTGATATTGGTTTGATACCCTCATATAAGATGCCGCATCGCTGGACATGCATTCGGGCCGAAATACAATTGGCAGGGGCAAAGGGGAACACGCAGTATATCGCATAATGTTGTAGAAGGCAAACAGGAGGGGGATATCCCATGTTAGAAGCGAAGGATTTTGCTACCGGATGTCTGACAATAATTCTGTGCGTCGTTTTATTTCCACTCTTTTTTGTTGTCTTCAAATTGACCCTCATATTTGCAGTCTTACTTGCAATAGTGATAGGTGTTGTCTTGGGAATAACCATTGTTGGAAGAATTGTCAGGCTCTTTATTACTGGGAAATAATGCTTCCTCATGCGGAGAATAAGTATTTTGGGAGCCTTTCATCAGAGCAAAAGCTGAGATTGATCGGGACGTCTGATCTGTGCATACGACGGAACGAGACCTCATGAGAAGGAGAAACAATGGGGCACATTAGTGGCTTGGAACAAGCGTATGGCTCATTACAGAAACGTTTAGTTCAAAGTATCCAGGGGGCCGCGGATTCGCCCACGTTGATGAAAATATTAAGCATGCTTTTCTCGCCCGAAGATGCGGCATTGGCGCGGCGTCTCCCACACAAATTGGCTTCCCTGGACACCCTGTCAAGAAACCTTGAGATCCCCAGGGAGGAATTAAACGACAAGTTGACCGATATGGCGAAGCGGGGCCTCGTACTCGATGTCGAGCACGAAGGCCTGCGCTACTACGTACTCGCTCCTGTCGTTATCGGTTTATTCGAGCTTACTTTCATGCGTATGCGGCCGGATATGCCGATGAAGGAACTCGCCCTCCTCTTTGAAGAATATTTCTTCGAAAATAACGCCGATTTCGTGCGCACCCTCTTCGAGGGCAAGACACAGTTGTTCCGGACCCTCGTCAGGGAAGAGGCGATTCCAACGGGCACATATACTGAGGTCCTCGATTGGGAGCGGGCAACCAGCATCATCGATTCAGCAACAGCCATATCTGTCGGCATCTGTCAGTGTCACCATATTGCACAACATGTGGGACAGGCTTGCAGTAGGTCCCCGGAAGCGTGTCTGACGTTCAACTACGCCGCTGAAAGTCTGGCGAGGAATGGTATTGCCCGGTCCATCACGAAGAATGATGCAATGGCTATCCTTGCCCGGAGCAAAGAATCAGGCTTGGCCCAAACAGCGGACAACGTCCAGAATAAGGTGACGTTCATCTGCAACTGCTGCGGATGCTGCTGCCACGTGATGAAAGGGATCAAGGCCCTTGATCACCGGCCGGGGATCATCACCTCCAACTTCATCATGAATGTGGACACGTCTAAATGCAAGGGTTGCGGTAAGTGCGAAAAAGCCTGCCCAGTTGAAGCGATCAGAATCGATAAAAAGATGGATGGAGCACGATTGATAAAATGGGCAGTGCGCAATGAACAGGCCTGCCTGGGGTGCGGGGTCTGTACGACGGTCTGTAAAACCGGAGCGGCAACGATGATGCAGCGTTCACAGCGGGTGCTGGTACCCGAGACCGTTTTTGACCAAAGGGTCATGATGGCCATCGAAAGAGGCAAACTAGCAGATTTGATCTTCGACGATCCGGAAAGACTCAGTCACCGCGCTCTCGGCCGGGTACTGGGAGCTCTGGAGAAGACCGAACCGCTCAAGGCGGTCATGGCGGCCCAATCACTCAATTCATCCTTTATGAAAAGAATAGTAAAGGCAGCGAAGAAAAAGGCGAGAGATTTTGCGAACATCGTCGCATAGCACTGATTGTGGGGCCCTCGCTCATCGGTCGGCGGAAAAAATAAGAGGTGATATGTTTTTCTGAAGTCATATCACCTCTCTCGCGGATCCATTGTGTCCCGGTCATCTTATCGGTTCTGCCGTCACGTTCGCGTGCCCGGTGCCGAGATGCCTATTGCGCGTCTTTTC
>DASPSR010000043.1:0-13237 GCA_035623825.1 Nitrospirota bacterium | reverse complement strand
GAAAGAAAAATGAAAAAGTTTTTGATAGTTCTCGTGGGGTTAATGGTTCTAGCAGATTGCGCCACAACTACGCCGATAAAGTACGAAGGAGTATTCGTGCCTAAAGAGTACCTGGGCGTATTTGAGCGCGCGGACGAACACACGATGCGCTGGCTTAAACCGGGGGTCGATTTCTCAAAATACAACAAGGCCATGATTGATTATGTGATCTTCGGACTTGATGCCCATTCCGAGTACAAGGGAATCAATGCTGTTGAAATGAAAAAGCTTGCAGATGCCGCGAGCCTTGCGCTCGTGAATGCCATCAAGGAAAAGTATGAGGTCGTGTCCGAGCCGGGCCCTGACGTTGTACGGATCAAATTTGCGATTACCGACCTTAAACAGAGCAAGCCTGCCGAGAGCGTCGTTACTACGGTGCTCCCAGTAGGGATGGCCATCAGCCTCGTTGAGAAAGGGGCGGAGGGGGAGTGGACCGGTGGAGGCCTGACCAAAGGGGAAGTGATTTTCTTGGATTCTATGACAAACAAACCGATTGCGGCAGGGTATGGCGAGTTAGCCGCATCATTTGGAGAGAGATTCACTAAGTGGGGTGAAGTCGAGGATGCTTTTAAACAATGGGGGGAGAGGATTGACAAGTCTTGGACGTCACTAAGAGCTAGAAAATCGTTAAAAGGTACGGAGACAAAATAATAATATGAAGACAACAACCATCGTGTGATCGATCCTTATTGCGCTATTTCTGTTCACCGGAGCGGGAGCGTACGCGGCAGATACAATGAACGGCTGGAAGACGGAAATCGCGCCGTATGCATGGCTGGCCAGCGTGCACGGCGACTTCACGACAAACGGACTGCCTGTCCACACATGAGAAAAAATTTATCAGAAAGGAAGGGCACACTGCCCTTCCTTTCTGACTTTTTCGGAGAAACAGATCGAAGAAGGCTAACTATGAAGAGACGGTAAAACAAAGGTGAGCAAAAAGACGTTTTGCTGGTTTCAAGCGGTAATTCGCAGAAATTAGAATTGATCGCAGTACATGTTTGCAGATGTACTAAACAAATATTAAACGCTAATTAATCACATGTTCTTTCAGCATCAAATCACTGAATCCACCTATTTTTAGGAAATCAAGCCTTTTAACTGCCTTGCTCTTCGGGCATTAAACCCCAAGGTCATGTGAAGACTATGTGCGCATTTAACGCACCAATGTGCGTCTCGTAAGTAAAATTTACTGGTTGTATTGATAATTTTACACAACAATAAGGCGGCTTTCGAATAAGGCCGTCAGCCCGCCATTGCTTTTATGTGCTTGATCACCTCACTCACGACCTGCTGGGCGCTGCCGTAGAGCATGCGGGTGTTCTCGGCGTAGAAAAGCGCGTTCTCTATGCCCGAGTAGCCCGCGCCCTGGCCGCGTTTGATCACGATCACCAAATGAGCGCGGTCGGCGTTCAGGATCGGCATGCCGTAGATTGGGCTTGATTTGTCCGTGCGCGCGGCGGGGTTCACAACGTCGTTTGCGCCGATCACGAGCGCCACGTCGGTCTGGTCGAATTCCTCATTGATCTCTTCGATGTCGAAAATCTTGTCGTACGGGACCCCTGCTTCGGCAAGAAGCACGTTCATATGGCCTGGCATCCTGCCTGCGACCGGATGGATCGCGAACTTGACCTCCACCCCCGCCTCCTCCAGGAGCTCGAACATTTCCATGACCTTGTGCTGGGCCTGGCCCACGGCCATGCCGTAGCCCGGCACGATGATCACCTTCCGCGCGTACCTAAGCATCGACGCTGCGTCCAGGGCAGCCACTTCCTTCATCGTCCCCGTGACGCCAGCGCCGGCCCGAGCCTCACCCGTGATGGGCTTGAACAGGATGTGGATGAGCTTGCGGTTCATGGCCCTGGCCATGAGCTGGGTGAGGAGCGTGCCGGCAGCGCCGACCACGATGCCGGCGATGATCAAGGCCGGATTGTTCAGCACGTAGCCCTCGAACCCTACGGCCAGGCCTGTGAAGGCATTGAAGAGAGAGATCACAACCGGCATGTCCGCACCGCCCACCGGCAGGGTGACGATCGCGCCGAGGACAGCTGCGAGAGCGAAGAACGTGACGATCTTTGCGGTACTCGCGTGCTCGGCGGAAGCCATGCCAGTGCCGGCGAGCAGGGTGAGCAGCGCCAGGACCGCGTTGACCGCGTTCTGGCCTGGCAAGCGGAATGTCCTGCGAATGATGCCCTGGAGCTTGGCAAAGGCGACGAGGGAACCTGAGAAGGAGACCGTGCCGATCACTGCGCCCAGGGCCGCGAGCGCCGTGGATACGGCGTCGTGCGCCAGGCCGCGGCCCAGTTCGATTGCGGCAATGGCGGCCGCGGCGCCCCCGCCCATGCCGTTGTACAGGGCTACCATCTGGGGCATTTCGGTCATCTTGACCGAGGCCCCAGACCACCAGGCGAGGCCGCCGCCCAGGGCAAGGGCGAGGCACATGAGCGCGTAATTTCTCATCCCCGGCCAGAGGAAGGTGACGAGCGTGGCCAGGACCATGCCGATGCCTGCCCAGCCGATGCCGCGCCGAGCGGTGACAGGCGAGGACATCGCCCTGAGCCCCAGGATGAACAGGACCGCAACGACGAGGTAGCTGGTGTTGATCAGGAGTTTTTCAGTCATGACAGGTCCTTCGATCTGCGCATGGCATTATCCCTTTCTGCTTTGCGTTTTGCGCTGTGCGCTCTGCGATTTGCTCTGGAACATCGCAAGCATCCGTTCGGTGACGACGTAGCCGCCCACGGCGTTGGCCGCGCCCAGCAGTACGGCCACGAAGCCGACGGCCTGCTCGAAGGGCGTGCGCGCCTCGCCAAGGGCGACCATGGCGCCGACGAGCACGACGCCGTGCACGAAGTTGGAGCCGGACATGAGCGGCGTATGCAGGATCACCGGAACCCGCGCGATCACCTCATAGCCCGTGAACGCTGCAAGCAGGAATATGTAAAGTGCGGCAAAGACCTCCATTGTATTCCTCCGGAATAAAGCTCTATTTAATAGATGATAATTTACAGTTGAAATCGCATGACTTTGGCTATGATCGACGAACTATGAACTTTTCTGTCCCTCCAGCGCCTTCCTCACCCCTTCGTTTCGGATCGTGCCCTCGTGGGTAAAGGCGCTGCCCGCGACGACCTCGTCGTTCCAGTCGAGTTTCAATTCCCCGTCGTTTATGAGCGGTACGAGGAAATTGTACAGGTTCTTGGAGTACATCTCCGAGGCATGGACCGGCATGCGCGAGGGCAGGTTCACGGGCCCGAAGATCGTGACGTCGCCAATCTGGACTGTCTCGCCCGGCCGCGTGCCCGCCACGTTGCCGCCTCCCTCGGCGGCCATGTCGACGATGATCGCGCCCCGCTTCATGCTCCTGACCATTTCATCGGTAATGATCAGAGGGCTCCTCTTGCCCAGAAGCGCGGCGGTGGTGATCAGCACATCCGTCTGGGTCACGGCCTTTGCGAGCTTCTCCTGCTGGAGCTTTTTCTCATCCACGGTGAGCTCCCGTGCATAGCCGCCCATCCCGGAGGCGGAGACGCCGGTCTCGATGAAACGGGCGCCCACGGACTCGGCGTGTTCCCGTGTCTCAGGCCTCACGTCGTAGGCCTCGACGACGGCGCCAAGCCGGTGGGCCGTGGCCATCGCCTGAAGCCCGGCGACGCCCGCGCCAATGACGAGCACCCGGGCGGGCCGGAGCGTCCCTGCGGCGGAGGTGATCATGGGAAAGAATTTCGACGAGTTTTCCGCCGCGATCAGCGCGCAAAGGTATCCTGACACGGTGGCCTGGGAGGAGAGGGCGTCCATGCTCTGGGCCCGGGATATGCGTGGAATGAGTTCCACGGCGAAGCTCGTCACGTTTCGCTCGCAAAGGAGCTGCGCCCGCTCAATGCTATCGAAAGGGGCCAAAAAGCCTATGACCGCGGACCCGGGCTTCATCCTCTTGATTTCGTACGGGGCCGGCGGTTGGACCTTGAGGATGACCTGGGACCGCTCGAAGACCTCGGCGATGCTCTCGACGATGCAGGCGGTGTTGAAGTCCTTGTCGTGGAAATAGCTCCCGTCTCCGGCCCCTGTCTCGATGCAGACCTCGGCACCGAGGGCGATGTATTTCCTGACCACGTCCGGAAACACGGCGACGCGCCGTTCTCCCGGCGCGGTCTCCCGTGGCACGCCAATCACCAAGGACATGACTTTCTCCTCCTGGTCTCCCAAATTATATCCGAATTTAATGGTTCACTTCATCCATTTTAACATGACATCCCCGCAAACGCGTCGGTAATCTTTCTTAATGAAAAAGCAGGATGCCCGGATTTCTGCCAGGGAACTTGAGCGTATCGGTTTGCAATCGGGATATTCCCTTTTAGGCATCCCCGCTGAATCCTTTCACGAAATAAACTCAAATTATAATGCAATTAAGTTAATAAGTTGCAGAAAATCGAAATTGACAACTTTAGTATTAATTATTATAATATAGTAAAATACCCGATAAAGCCAAACCCTTCGTGAGGAGGGGACGGAAAGCAAAGGGTCTTGGATGACAAGACAGCCGGGCTGCCGAAGGATATTGCTTCAGGTACGCTCGGCTTTTTTATTGGTCAAAAGTCAAGGACAGGAAAGCTGAAAAAGCCGTTAAAACCTTAGTGTAATCAAATATTTACAATATCTGATGGTAAGCGATTCACTTTTTCGAAGGCAGACGGTAGGTTTGGAATAGGTAATAGAGACCTTTGCGCATGGCCTGGATTTTCTTGCCTTCATCGTAATGGAAATAATCGTGCTGGTATTGCAGTCCGGGCAGACAAGCAACTTCGAGACTGCGGACAGACCCAAGGAGGGTCATATGAAACGGATTTTTAGTATCATGATTCTGATATTTTCGATGGTGGTCCTGCTCATAGGGTGTGGCGCAAACGGAGGAAATGGCGGGAACGGCGGACCTGGCGGGAACGGCGGACCTGGTACAAGCGGCACAAACGGTCAGTCAGCGCTCATATCCGTGGTGAACGAACCCCCGGGCGCGAACTGTCCCTATGGCGGCTACAAGCTGAATGTGGGCCTCGATACGAACAATAACGGCGTCCTCGATCCATCAGAGATAACCTCCAGCAGTTACCTCTGTAATGGCACAGACGGCCTGTCATCGCTCATATCCGTGGTGAACGAACCCCCGGGCGCGAACTGTCCCTATGGCGGCTACAAGCTGAACGTGGGCCTTGATACGAACAATAACGGCGTCCTCGATCCATCAGAGATAACCTCCAGCGACTACATCTGTAATGGCGCGAACGGCACAAACGGCACCAACGGCACAAATGGATATAATTCGCTTGTTTCAATCGTTTCAGAGCCATCTGGAAGCAATTGTGAGTATGGAGGGTTAAAGGTAAGCTCCGGACTGGATAATGGCAATAACGGCGGCATTGCCAATGATGGCATACTCCAGCCGGGCGAGGTGACTTCGACGACCTACGTTTGCAGTGTCGCCGGGATCAAATGGGTGGATGTCACCACTTCTCCGGTGCAGGCTGTTCCAAATACCGGATACCTGGCTGATAGCACTTCACAGATCGTGATCACTCTACCTACTTCGACTTCTCTCAAAGTAGGTGATATTGTCGCGGTATCCGGCATTGGTACAGGCGGTTGGAAGATTGCACAAAATCCAGGCCAGTCCATTGTGGGTTATATTGAAACTATCGATAATATTTGGATTCAAATATGCGAGCAGTTTCCTGTCAAAAAGGCACTAGTTACCTCGCCCTCGGACGGCACTAAGCTGGCCGCCGTAATCCTCGGAGGCGGAATCTATCCCTCTTGCCCGCAGTGGGCTCAGAGCACTACACCCGGGACCGGGGGTTCGCTCAGTGGTGGTCAGTATAGCGCTGTCGAGCTGCAGTATGCCGGGAATGACAAATTCATGGTCTTGAGCCATGAGGGAAATCTGATTGTGCGATAGGGAAGAACCTGATTTCTTGAAATAATGAGCTGCGTGGGGCGCTGTAAAAAAATAGCGCCCCACGGCAATTTCAGTTGGTATAAGTTTGGCGATCGGAAATCAGCTCCGCATTTTTCATAGACGTGAGTATAGGCTTTTCAGGCAACCTCGATAAACCATCATTTTGGATGCGTCATGATTTTCGTTTGTAAGTTATAACAAAATTTCATCCTACTTGAACTACGCAAAAGTTGCGGATGTGAAAACTCATAAGTCGGCCCAGAACTTTTACCATCCACCTGTAAAAACTCTTTAAATCCTTCTTTATAACCCTGGCCAGAAAATCCCAGTTTTTAAGACATGTGACGAAGGCCGCGCGGAGCGAAGCAATGGTTAAATCGTCTCTGCTCCTTCACGCGGAGCCCCGACTTTAGTCCGCGTGCAGTTTATTTCTTTAAGTTTATCTATGATATTCCGATAAGAAGACTGCCTGATCCGACAAAATGTTTTTTAATGAAGCGCGTAATTCTGTATTGTTTTTAGTAAGTTAAGGAGAACCGATGTTTTCTAATTGTCGGGCGTCCGTTGGTTTAATCGCAGGAGCAATTTTCTTTTCCCTCTGTTCTTTCAGCTCTTCAGCCGACTATTACAAATGGACAGACGAGAATGGGAATCTTCATTTTTCTGACTCCTTTCAAA
The DNA here is from genome assembly GCA_035623825.1 of Nitrospirota bacterium. Lineage (GTDB taxonomy): Bacteria > Nitrospirota > UBA9217 > UBA9217 > UBA9217 > DASPSR01. The sequence continues at coordinate 6,570 of DASPSR010000043.1, read as the reverse complement.
ACGTCCCCGAGAAGTATCGAGACCAGATCGAAAAAAAAGTGTTTATAGACGACGCACATTCGTCCTCGGAACCATCTGTCAAAGGGCATCCGTCAAAACTTCCCTCATCAAATGAAGAGAGCAAAAGAAAGCCATTAAAGAAATTCGAGGTTCCGTATAAGGCCTACGAAGGCTCGGCTAAACGGGTGATAATTGCAGTTGTATTAAATGACTCCGTGACTGCCCCCATGGCGATTGACACCGGAGCGCCAGAAACGGTGATCTCGGTGAAACTTGCGGAGAAACTGGGGCTTTTCAACGAGGACCAGGGAAGGTTAGTCATTAGGGCGGGAGGAATCGGAGGTACGACTCCTGCCGTACGATCGATTATCGACAGTATTCATGCAGGAGGCGCGAAGGGCGAATTCATCCCCACTACAGTAATACAATCAATTTCCAATTCATTTGATGGACTTCTCGGATTGGATTTTGTCTCCAATTATTCTGTGACCATTGATTCGAAACGCATGGTGGTCGTCTTCGAAGAAATTCCGCTCGATCCTGACCATCCCGGCGGTCACGATCAAGAGTGGTGGACCAATCATTTTATGGAGTTTGCTGACTCGCGTGCCAAATGGAAGGCTTATAGCGAAACCCTCGAAAAGAAAATTCATGATTCCATGCAATCCGTCGGGAATGAAGATTTGAAAAAAAAGGCCTTCGCGGATTTTCAGTGCAAAGAAGCCGAAAAGCTGCTTGAGAAGCTCAGCCGGTACGCAAGCGAGAATTCTGTTCCTACGGAGTGGCGACAATACTGATAAACGTGCTCAAACAACAAATAGACGATGAGGACGTTATTTCATTCCTCTTTGGTCGCTTTCATTACTGACGTAAGAAAGCAACACCGCATCGATAGGAAATAACGTCCTCAAAGCAGCCAGACTATGCTGCCTTACGAGTGACGGCTCCCTTTCTTGCAATCGTCATCTCCATCATCTTTTCTTCGTTGCCTCCCTCGGGCGTAATGAACATCTCAAACTCCACGGTATTGTCGTCTCTGATCCTGGTCACAGTGCGCCAGACCGAGGGTCCCCTGACCGGGTCGTCATAGCAGCATTTCTGCGTGATGGTTCTCCCATCCGCGCTTGCAGCACCCACAAAATAGTAGATGGCGGTGCTCATCGAATCGAGCCAGACCGACTCATACATTCCGGTATGGTTATTGTGCCCCAGGAGGTTGATGCCCGTGAACGGGAAGCCCATCATATCCCCGGTGTAATCCTGCTGCAGGTAATGCCCGGCAAGGACCAGCTTCTGTTCGCACGTGCCAGTCGATTCTATGGGCGGCTTGTCAGGTTCCATCCAACTCCTGGATCTGGTGGTCCAACTTCCCTCCAGTTTTGCCAGCATTTTATGAGGCTCTCCAGGAGTTCCCACTTTCGTGTATATTTCCATGATTTTCAGCATGTCTATTTTGCCTTCTTGCTTTGCCATGGTAGTTCTCCTTACTTGAAACAACTTCTCATAGTTTAATAAAAGCGCAACTATATGCCAGTGTCAATGGGATAAAAGTATGATGGAAGTGGGCAGATGGAGACTTATTTATAGAAACTTTGCCTGCGCGTTGCTTCCTGAAACAGTGATTTTTACATCAATCGAAAATATCAACGCTCCATTCTAAGGAAACGGCATGAGAGCTGAGCTTGCTTCGCCTTGCGGTGATAGAATAGAAATAGCAGTTGAGCAGCATGATTTCCCACGAAAAGGGAGGTAGTGTATGGATCCGGTCGTACATTTTGAGATACCCTATGACGACAGTAAGCGGATGGCGACGTTCTATAAAAAAGCTTTTGGCTGGCAGACGCGGATGTTGGGCGAGGAGATGGGCAATTATGTTCTCGCAACCACGACCGAAATGACAAAAACAGGCCCCAAAAAGCGCGGTCAGATCAATGGAGGCTTTTACCCGAAGAAGCCCGATTGGCCGGCTCAATATCCTTCAATCGTCATCGCCGTAAATGATGTGAAAAAGTCCATGGAGCGGGTAAGCGCAGCGGGCGGAAGGGTGCTGGGCGACCCCATGGAAATCCCCGGTGTAGGAAAGTATGTCTCGTTCATCGACACCGAGGGCAACCGCATAAGCATGCTGGAGCCTATCCCCATGAATTGGCATGCGCCGGAGAAAAAGGCAGTGCGGAAAAGAGCAGCGAAGAAGGCGAAAAAGAAAGCGACGAGGAAACAGAGAAAATAGGGGTAAGGTGATAAAGCCGCCCAACCGAAGATCGGCGGCTTTTTCATGACATGTCGTCTGTTTGCTCCTCCTGGCTCAATCGATTACGACGTCTGTGATCGTCCCTGCGATGCCTGCGATCTTCTGAATTTTGGTGATCAGAAGGTCGCCGAGTGCCTTCGCGTCAGCCGTCTCCACAACAGCAATCACATCATGTGGGCCCGTCACAACGGAAACGGATTTTACCCCCTTAATTTTCTTTGCTCTTGCGGCAACATCCCGCGATGCCCCAGGGCCAGCCTCGATAAGAACATACGCTTTTACTGCCATAGTGCACCTCCTTCCAGAGCCGTCTCTGCATGGCAAAAGACATTACTTTATTTCACCCACACTATTAATATAGCACCTCGCGAGGCCGCAGGGTCAAGCTTTGAACATCTGAACAGTAACAATAGGTCAGGCGCCGGACAGATTCCAAGGTCGAGCTTATGATCTATTCGGAACGTTTTAAAAATGTAACCATAATCACAGATTAAGACCGGGAGGTCTTTTATACTCCAACCTGCATGAGCTTCGATAATCTAACGGTTTTTTGAATTATCTGAAAGTATGAATAACTTATGATTCACCCGAAGAATTCATTGCGAAGTTTCAAACCAATTAAGGAGGTCAAGAATGAAAAGATTCGCACTGATCACGCTCGCGGCCTTAATAGTATGTAGCATAACGGCCACTGCCTTTGCTAAATCCGCGGGATCATCGTCCTCGCAGGATGTGGAGGTTGACGGCTCGATCGCCGTCGCATCGGCACCCGCATCAGGCTTCGATACTGGCGTCGGCGTCACATTCGGCTTCGGAGCGATGCTCTCCCAGATCAACAAGAATCTTCAGGGCAGAGTCGAGCTCTCCTACTTTGAGTGGAGCGCTACCGAGTTCGGCTCCGATGTGACGTACAAACGTGTACCGGTTGACATCGGCGGACGGTTCTTTCTTCCGACCCAAAGCGGCAATCTGAAGGTTTTCGTACAGGGAATGCTGGAAGTAAGCTTTGATACGGTGGAAGTATCGAACTTCCCGTTCCCCGGCACATCCTCGGAGAGCGATACTCATTTGGGATTCGTCCCCGGTGCAGGAATAGAAATAAAGCTTAATCCGAGCCTGAGCTTTGTCGCCGACGCCAGGTGGCACCTTATAACCGACGACTACTTCACACTGCAGGCCGGCTTGGCGTATCATTTCTAGGGAGTGGCATCGTATTGCGCCCGTGGCGAACAAGTATTTTGAAAAAAGAACATATCCAAGAAACATCGTTGCGATTGACATGGCGCCTATTAAGACGTATATTCGTATAGGATTTTATATTATCTGTTGGTAACCTGATCATTTATGTAGTGAGGCCGTCTCCTGCCTTGAGGCATATGCGATCGCAGGGATCTAAAAATTTCCGTCAGAAGCGGCCGCCGCAGCACCAGCGCAGCAGCGTGGAGGTCGATGTCGAGTCGCTGGTGTTGCTCGAGAACCGATGCAACGGCTGCACCAAGGGCGAACGATGTTGCTGCTCGTCGTACGAGGTCTGCGTCACAACCGCGGAGATGAAGAGGATTATCAAGGTCCTGCCCGAGGCTGCCAAGTTTAGCCCCAACCTTCTGACTACGCGAGGATACGACAACGTCTTCGAGCAAGAGGAGCCCAATCTTTTTTCCATCGATACGGATGACGACGGCCTCTGCCTTTTTGCCTATCGGTCCCATGGCAGGATCCGCTGTTCCCTGCACACCGTCGCCGTGACGTTCGGCCTGCCTCTGGAGGAGGTGAAGCCGAAAGTCTGCCTGCTCTGGCCCATGCACTTCTCAGATGGCGACGAGGTTTTAGCCATGATCAATGACGCATTTCTGTTCAGCTGTAATGCACGGAAAGCACGGGGTTCGCGCAATCTGAGCCCAGGCTTTGTGGAGGCGCTCGAGCGGGTGTACGGCGAGGGATGCGGAACGCAGGTGGAGCAGGCGGCGGAGAACGGGGAGCGGCGCACGCTGCTTGTCACCCGGTGGTGAGGTGCATTATTAACGGAAGATAGGAATTTGATTTGGGACGTTCCACTGCGGGGAAATGTCGAGAGTGTACAATAACAAAGCTTGACATTCAGGCATGAACGGACGTTACGCTGTCAGAGGTCCCTGATGTTCTTGTAGAAAAACCGCAAAGACAGTCCGACTTTGCGGCATTTTTTTGTCCTATTCCGACTTCGGACTATTTCGGTCATCCCTTCATTCTTTAGGTGTGGTTCTTAGACCCGCCGGATTTACTGCGTTGCGGTTTCCCGGTCTCGGCGCCGAACCGGCTGGGTGCGGACGCCTGAGCAGTTTCCGTTTTCGCTTCTGCGCTTCCAACTGCTTTCTCTTTTTTTTCACCGATGGCTTTTCGTAAAAACGCCGCTTTTTCAGCTCTCCAACAATACCGTCAAGTTGGAGTTTCTTTTTCAGCGAACGAAGTGCCTTTTCGAGGTCCCCGGAAAGAACTCTTACCTCCACGACCGACCCCCTCCGCCGCCGTAGCCGCCGCGTTTACCCCTACCGCCACCACCACCGCCGGGCCCCGAGCGCCCGCGCTCCGTCTTCGGCCGGGCCTCATTCACCGTGATCGTACGATCCATGAACGACGTGCCGTTCATGGTCGAGATCGCCTTGTCCGCGTCCTCATCCGACGCCATCTCCACGAACCCGAACCCCTTTGACCTGCCCGTTGCCTGATCAGTGATCAACGTGACGGACAGCACTTCGCCGATCTTCGAGAATGCCTCCCGTAAATCCTCGTCGTGGGTCTGGTACGACAGATTTCCTACATAAAGTTTCTTTGCCATGATGCCTCCTTTGTGATTTAAACTTTGCGCTAACGGTTGTTGCAGCACAGCGTGTTTGCCCCTTCACCCCGGGCACGCACGCTCCCCTGAAAAGCGAAGCTCGGACTTTTCGTGGATGACCAGCAGAGCCACATCGTTCGCCAACCAGGCATGCTGTCTTATTTCGTGAGAAAGTGTAAGAGCAGGAGAGGTCAGTGACTGATGATAAGGCGAAAACGAAGTCTTGGTCTTAACGGAATCGCCTTGCTGATTATGGCACGTAATTATATTATAACTATTTCACTCGAAATTGCAAGCGTTCATTTTCCCCGGAATGACTGGTGCACCCTTTTTAATATGCAAATTAATATTGCAATAATCTGCTTGTTTTCTTATAATCGAGTATAAAAGATATGTCGCTACGACATATGAAAATAATATATATCCTGCCAGTGAGTTTCCTGATAATGATGGGCGCGGTAAATGTGTCCTATGCAATTTACATGTACCAAGAACAATGCGTACACCGTTACGGTGGCTCCTGCGAGCGGGTGGACATTGCAATCTGGGGCGAACAGCATAGCGTATACGCCCGGGATCGCTCCCAGTGCCACATATGCCGGCGCGGCGGTTAATCTGCTGATCCCGAGCGGTGCTACTGCGAGCCAGATAGCGCAAGCGGACTACCAAAATGCCCCCGCTGGGACTTACTCGAATGGCTCTACTATTACGATTACCGTGACGTGGGGGGGACCGGGATCCCCTATTACGGCAACGTTGCCGATAAACAGCGTGAGCGTGACCGTCAATGACTCATGCACTTCTGCTGCAGCCGGCTCAATGTCTTTCACCATCGATCCGTCGGGCTCAGGGACCTTCACCCCGAGCACGACCGCCAACGGCACATCGCCGTCGGTGAAGTGCACCATGAACGCTGTGCATGCGGTCGCCTGCTCATCGGGGCACGCAAACAAGCTGACGATCGGCAACGACGGCGTGACAGACCCCATTGCGTACACGATCACAAGCTGTCCGGCGAACATGACGGGCAGCGGGTTCTCGTCGTCGGTATCGATCCCTGTTGGCATCTCGATCCCACAAACATCGTACCAGAATGCGAAGGCGGGCGCTCATTCCGATACCATTACCGTTATGATCACGTATTGAGGGGCGACATACGAACGTCTGCACGCTTTGGGCATGTGGAGGTCATCAAACGCTTTTGGTCCGCAATGACATGAGTTGCTGAAAACCACATGGCAGGAGTCGCATAATGGAAAAAAATTGTTGTGACCGCAGGCTGTCAACCGGGTTTCGCCCGGGGCGCATGGCGCCGTTAAAAAAGGGCGTTCGGTTGCTGGCCGGACTGCTGATCATGGCGGTCTTCATCCCCCCGGCATTTGCCGCGGACTTTCAGATACAGCCGACGTCCCTGGACCTGGGCGGCGGTGCAAAGAGCGGCGCATTCTCCGTCATCAACAACGGGAACGAGAAGATAGATTTTCAAATATCCGTCAAGGAATGG
>DASPSR010000023.1:0-28167 GCA_035623825.1 Nitrospirota bacterium | reverse complement strand
TTGACGCCTCTCGTACTGCTTGTTATAATCATTATTAAGCATGGCAATTTCTCCTTTCCGTTAATTTTTAATTCCGCTAAAATTAACTTTAACAGAAAAGAAGTTGCCATGTTTTCTTGTCTACTTCCTTATAGTAAGCTGAAAGACGCAATCGCTGCGCCTTTTGGAAACTCCATATTTCATGCCGAAGTTGATGTTCATTGCGTCTGCCACTATATGTCATATTCTGCAATCCCCACGCTGCTCGGATGTTCATACGAGACCTTTTCCATGATTTGCCCCAGATGCGGAAAGAGCAGCCTGACTCCGACGCCTCTATCAACTGCCATATTGTAATCGAGAAGTAATTTAAATATTTTCTGTTTCAAACAAAAATAATTCTTGCTATTTGTCGGAAAACCTGTATTATGTCACTCGACTGCCTAACAATGTGGCCGGGATTACCGCAGTTCCCGCCCTTCATATCATCGATCATCAACCCCCCTTGTTTTCAGCTCCCTTTCTGAAATCACAGCAGTCCCCAGGTTGGCGAACGATGCAGTTATGCCGTCATCGTTGCGCCGGCTCGTTATGGCTATAGCGACACAGGGTGTCTCTGCGGCCGGCGCGCTCACCACTGACCCGGAAAAACCGGAGCCGTCAGCTTGTTTGACGGGATACCAGGATAAAGATCGGATAAAAACCGTTATCGCTTATCTCTGTCCTGTTATCCTTCCAAGATAAGGCTTGTAAGTCAGACTGACCATAGGAGAAGTATGTCGTTTTCCAAGTTAGAGCTTATCGAACCGATCCTCAATGCAGTAAACCTTTGCGGCTACACCGCACCAACGCCCGTCCAGGAGCAGGCCATCCCCAAGGCCCTGGCAGGCCATGACCTCATCGCCACGGCCCAGACCGGGACAGGCAAGACCGCTGCCTTCATCATCCCGGCGCTCCAGCGCCTCAGCAAACCGTCCACACTGACCAAGCGGTCAAAAGGCCCCCGCGTGCTTGTGCTCACGCCCACGCGCGAACTGGCAAGCCAGGTGACCGAAGCGGTCAGGACGTACGGAAGGTTCCTGCGCATCCGGAGTGGCGTCATCCTTGGCGGCATGCCCTATTTCGAGCAGCAGCGGCTTTTGTCGCAACCCGTGGACCTGATCGTGGCGACCCCGGGGCGGCTCATCGACCACATGGAGCGCGGACGGATAGATTTTTCCCGGCTCGAGGTTCTGATCCTTGATGAAGCGGACCGCATGCTCGATATGGGGTTCAGCGACGCCGTGGATACTATCGCAGTGGCCACACCCGCAACCCGTCAGACGCTCCTCTTCACCGCGACCATGGACAGCGCTATGATCAAGCTCGCCCAGCGGCTCCTCAAGGACCCGGTACGGGTCGAGATCGCAAGCAAGAAGATCACTGTCGAGTCGATCGAGCAGCGGATCCATGCAGCCGACGATATGCAGCACAAAAACAAGATGCTAAACCGCCTGATCAGCGACAGCGCCATGACGCGGGCAATCATCTTCTCGGGCACCAAGAAGAATGCCGACCGGCTCGCGCGCGAGCTCGCGTCCCGGGGCCACGCGGCAGCGGCACTCCACGGTGACATGCCCCAGAGCGCCCGCAACCGCACGATCATGAACATGCGGCGCGGCAAGATCCGGCTCCTCGTGGCTACCGACGTGGCTGCCCGCGGCCTCGACGTGAATGGAATCACCCATGTGATCAACTACGATCTGCCGAAGAACGCCGAGGACTACGTCCACCGCATCGGCCGCACCGGTCGGGCCGGTGCGGCCGGGATCGCCATCTCCTTTGCGTCGTCAAAGGAGATAGATTTCCTTCACCAGATCGAGCGGTTCATCGGCCAGATTATCCCCCAGCAGGTCATTCCAGGTCTGGAGCCAGCACGGCCTCTGCGCCGCTCAAGCCCCTCGAACAGGCCTGGACCGGCATCAGGCAAACGATGGCACAGGACCTTAGCAGGGAGTCGATACGGGCAGAACAGCTCGCCGAGAAATTCCTTTGCCTCACGGAACGACAATAGACGAAATGGGGATTCACGTTTCAACCGCGAGGAAAAAAAATTCATAAAACATGACGGAGGGAAGTTTCCGGATTTCCGCCTGTCGTCCAGACCGGCGCGCGAAGGCCGTTGGGCATAACGTTTTCTGAATTTACACAGAAGGCATCCCGAATGATCGGGATGCCTTTTTTATTACAGCGTCGTTACTGTTCAGAAGTTCGCGGGAATCTCGGAATTCAGGATCGGAATGGACATTCCGACAAGGTTTTAGCAGGATTGATCGACGTCCCCAACTTTTTATCTGATACTTAAGAGAAAATCCGGTGCCTCCCCTTGATGTCGAGTTCAGCGTAGTACAGCCAGAGGTTTTATAATTTTTCTTTTCGGCCTGTAAGAAGCAGTAGATGACTTTGATAAGGAAGGGAATGCTGGAAATTGCTATATTCCGATTATAGCTTTTGTCAAGACCCTCATCCCGGAGTTTACACGCGATATGGTTGAGTTGGAGTGTAACATTCAGTTTGCTATTTATGATTTTTGTTCTATAAAAACAGCCAGCTCCAGCCGTTAAAGCTGGGGATGAATAGCTGTCAGGAGCGAAGCGGAGGCTAAATCGCCTCTGATTCTTCTCTCAGATACCACGGACTTAAGCCCGTGTGTAGTCCATTATGCTGTCAGGAAATATATCAAGAACCGACTTAAGAAAACACTTGCTCTCGTTTTTTGCTATATTTGAATTAAACTGAATCATTATCCATCGTGCGCCATTACTACTTCCTGAAGCTGAGCATTTGGCTTCTAAGACAGTGCATATTTTAATCCGAATGTTTGAACTTTCGGCGCTCCAGATTTACTGCCCTGCGGTTCGCACACAAGGGATTGTATCTTCATTGCTAAATCCGCTAACATAGGATTTTCGGTATTTGCGGGGCGGATTCCGCTCCACTAATAACTGGTCTAGTTTTTGAAAAGAAGGGGGTTGGTATGGAGCAGATAGCAATCATTGGTGGTGGTCTCGGCGGCCTGACGGCGGGTGCCCTGCTTGCTAAGCACGGGTACCGCATCACACTGATCGAGCAACACCACAAAATCGGCGGGGCTGCAACAACTTTTCGAAGGAAAGGTGGATACGAGATAGAAGTTGGCTTGCACGAGATGGACGCCGCCCGAACGCATCCCACAACGAAAGCGGTCTTTGACACCTTGGGTGTATACGAAAATGTCAATTTCGTTGAGCCCGCCGAGTTCTTTCGCGTAACCGCATCTGGCTTCGACTTCACAATGCCGAATCGCCGTGACGAAGCTATGACAGCGCTCAAGGATCGCTATCCCGCTGACGCCAAAGGAATAGATCGCTACTTTGATCTCATCGACACCCTCGCAAAAGATGTTGAACGCATTGAGCATGCAACGTGGTGGGAGCTCATGCTGTTCCCTTTTGTTTTTCGAAGCCTGATCAGGTACCGACGGCGATCCGTTCGAGAGGTATTGGACGGGATCATTGAGAACGAAGAGCTCAAACTCGTGCTGAACGCCAACATCGGCTACTACCATACTGTCCCCGATACATTCAGTATGATCTACCACGCCCTTGCCCAATCGTCCTATTACAACGAAGGCGGATGGTATATCAAGGGAGGCAGCCAGAAGCTGTCCGACTACCTGGCCTCGGTAATCCGCGACAGCGGGGGCGACGTATTTATGGGCTCAGAGGCCGTCGCAATTTCGGTGGAAGGAAGAAAAGCGGTCTCCGTTACCTATCGACGGCATGGCGAAACGGCCACATTGAATGCTCATGCTGTTGTGTCGAATCTGTCACCTGCTCAGACGTATGCCTTGGCAGGACAACCGTACACAGAGACAAGGCAGACTGCTAACTCGCTCCTTTCTGTTTATTTTGGCTTCCGCAGGAACCTCAAGAGTGTCTATGGCAAGCAGGCGTACTCTCGCTTCTTCTTCCGCAATGTAGCCAACATCGACGACTATAAAGCGCTTCTTGATCAGGACATCACAAAACGGGGCTTTGTCTTCGTAGACTATTCCCAAATCGATTCAGGACTGTGTGCCCCTGAGAAATCGGTCGCTGTCATTTGTACGACCGATTTTTTTCCGCACTACGAAAAGATGGGAGACGAGGAGTACAAGCGAAAGAAACAGGAGATCATCAATTCCTACCTCGAGGTGCTTGCAGAGCACTATCCGGGGATCCATGAGTTAGTCGAATACGCAGAGGTGGGTACTCCTCGGACGATGCATCGTTACCTTCGGACACCATCCGGCACGCCCTACGGTTTTGCTCCATCGGCAGCGCAGTTCTTCAGACGTCCACAAGTGCGATCACCTCTCTTGCGCAACCTTTACTTCGTCGGAGCTTGGGTAATCGGTGGAGGATTCACGCCCGCAATCGGTTCCGGGAACATGTGCTACAAGGAGATTGTAGGGCGAAAATGATCCATCCGTAAGGCAATTTCCTCAGACATGCAAGACAGGTGACGCCTGACAAGGGGGTGGTTTTCTGATTATAACGTTAGCGAGACCTTCATCCTGAAGTTCTTGTTCTTGGCTGAAAGGCAAAGATGTATGTTTCATGTCGTTATTCACAGAAATATTGTCTTACCGGTTTAACAACTAATAGGTGGATCAGCCGCGCATAGACAACACAGAAATTGAGAACTAGCAGAGTTGAAACATAACTATGCGTTTTCCATCTTGGAGTTGTGGAGGTTCTCATTCTACGCAACATGAAAGTTTCCAACTCAGATCCTTTAATATTTTACTTATAAAATCCCCGATCATAATCCGCAAAGACTCTGAAAACCCTTGACTGAGAATATTCATTCTGAGATACTTTTCTCAGCCACCTTGTTTATATTGCTTTACACAGAACAAAATTTGCCCTAAATAAAGATTAGACCAAGATGCATTAAAATGAGTGTACCTAAAGACTTCTCTCATAGCAACTCTCGTTGTCGCTTTGGATGGACGATAGGGCTATGTATGGCACTTTTTGCATTCATACCGCACTTTAGCCATGCGGTTGAATGGCAACCTGTCGACAACACTGCTGATGGGATTCAGATTTTCAGGAAGGAAGTAAAGGACAGCGGGCTAGTTGCGTTTCGGGGAATCGGCATTGTAGACGCACCATTGCCCCTAGTAGCGACAGCCATCTTTGATACCGACAGGCGGCGGAAATGGGTAGCGGGCCTCGTCGACTCCAGGATCATCCGTTGGGGAGCCAAGGACAGTTTCATTGAGTACGACCATATTCGAATGCCATTATTCCTCAAGGATCGTGATTTTGTATCAATAGGCAAAATGAGCTTCGATCTGTCCAAGAAGGAGATGGTTTTCCGTTATCAACCATCAGACGATCCCTCTGCTCCACGTACCAAACACATTCGTGGTGAACTGATTGACACGATTTTTATTCTGAGTTCTATCGATAACGATAAAAAGACCAGGGTTGACGCGGAGTTCCTGTGCGATCCGAAAGGGTGGATCCCGAAATGGGTCGTTAACTTTTACCTTAAGGTCTGGCCGAAGACGACATTCAGGAATTTGAGAAAGGAGGTCCAAAGAGACGTCTCGGTCGACACGCGGTTTTCCAACTTAATTGAAAAAGGTAGTATCGGCCAGTAAAAAAACCTACGTGATTGTAAGTGGTTTTGACATTGAGTCTCCATTTGAAAAATCACATATTCTTGTTGAAGTTCGCAGTGAAAAAGACTGCAGTATAACCAAGAAAACTCAAAACATTTCTCAGAACTGTTAACCTTTATTTTATCTATAATTATTGATATACTTTATGAGGCTGGGCAATATTCCCCTCTGTTCCCACGGGAGTGAGAATTCCATCGATCTTCTAGCGAGGTATTACTATGCAGAACAAGACAGCCTTGATAACCGGCGCTTCGGGCGGCATCGGCTATGAATTCGCGAAACTGTTGGCGAAAGACTGCTCTGTACTCATCCTTGTGGCTCGCAGTTTGGACAGACTTCTCGAGGTGAAGAAGGAACTTGAGAGCATCGCCGACGTGTCGGTAAGGACAATTGCCAAAGATCTTTCGAAGCCCGGAGTGACAGAGGAAATTTATCGGGAGCTCGAGAATGAAAACATCTCAGTGGATATCCTTATCAATAATGCAGGAATCGGGAGCTTGGGCAAATTTGCAGAGACTGACTGGCAGAAAGATGCAGAGATGATATCCCTCAACATAGTTGCCCTTACGCACCTTACGAAGCTTTTTGTAAAGGGAATGATCGAGCGAAGGAGCGGAAAGATCGTGAATGTGGCATCCACAGCTGCGTTTCAGCCGGGACCGCTGATGGCCGTATATTATGCTTCAAAAGCCTACGTGCTCTCCTTTTCTGAGGCAATTGCTAACGAACTTAAAGGCACCGGTGTTAATATGACTGTTCTCTGTCCCGGTCCCACAGCAACAGGTTTTGTGAAAGCCGCTGCAGTGGGAGAATCAAGGCTTTTCAGGATCAGGCGGCCAGCCGAGGCGTTGGATGTGGCGCGCTACGGGTACGAGGCCATGATGAAAGGCAAGACCGTGGCCATACACGGGATGCTCAGCAAAATAGTGGCATTAAGCACGAGGGTCGCTCCGAGGAATGCGCTTCTTTCCATCTCCCGTCGTCTTAATGAAAACGTCCGTTCGTGACCATTATTTCGATGAAACAGGCGCTGAGCTCATGATGAGGTCCAACAGTACTTCCTGAAAGACGCAACAGTTTCATCTTTTGGGATTATAATGTTTCCGTCTCGAATAATTCGATTGACAGCGAACTTTGGTATGTTAGCGGGACTTTTAGCGGACTTGATAGGTCCGACTCAACCCGCTGTGCCATCTCCCCAACTACTATTCATCGTGATATATTGCATATAAATTAAAATAACCATGAAGGAGATATGGTCAATGAATAGCGAAAGAAATCTCAAGGAGATAGTCGCACGAAGAATCGAGTTGTTTAGAAAAAAACCCGAGGCCGCAATTTATAAACCGAAGGTCACCTCCCGTCATATTAAAAACCTCTATACCGAATCAGTTGCGCGTGAGCATCTTGTGAAGTCCGATTATGGTGAGGCCGCTGGGGGAGACAACCAGGCGCCGAACCCTATAGAAATTCTCCTCGCCGCCGTGGCGGCATGCATTGAGGCTGCCTTTTATGAGTTTGCTATGCATGAAGGTTTTACAATCAATACGCTGGCGGTAGATGTCCAAGGTACGCTCGACCTGCGGGGGTTTTTTATGCTTGATGATGTGTCCGCTGGATTTAAAGATCTACAGTATACGTTTAGTATTGAAAGCCCTGATGATGAGACCAAGATACGAGAACTCGCCGAGAAAGTCATAGCCCATTGCCCCGTTGTGGACAGCCTGATAAAACCTACTCAGGTGTCGGGCCAGATAAAGGTCAGCAAAGGGTAAAAAATACTAAAATATAACGTAACCGTTGCTAAAGTGGGCCACCCGTCAGAAAATTCAATATGCGTAACCGCAGCCAGAGCTTCTTCCTGAAATGCGCAAAAGTTTCACATACCCGAATTTGTATGTTCCCTTCCGAAATCTATGACTACTTCAAAAAATAAATGTACGATGTGCCCACGTTGCTCCAAAACATTTGATATCGATAAAAACCGTGCATATACAATTGATCAGAATTGGTTCTACGACGCCATGATCCAATTCGAGAAATTCAGTACAGTGAAATGCCCTGAGTGCAGAAATGTTTTCAAAGCTTCAGAAGCGCGATTGTTCGGGGTGTTCAAGTCTTCCTATCTGTATTTTTTCTATCTATCGTATTTGGCATTATGATAATTCTCATCAGTTACTTTCTTTTTATCAAGAAGAACTAATCCATCGTCGGATTCGGATAGATAGCCCAACCTTGGCGCACCATCAATAATGATATGCCTGTTAACTGGAAGTGTGGGACTACTCATATGAGTACTTGGTGCCGTCTTTAAAAACAAATAATTCTTCCTCTAGTTGTTGAAGTAACCATTGTTTGCAACACTTAAAGAATCAACCTGGATTCTGCAATCATCTACCAATTCTATCACCATACGACCTTATTGACATCGACTTACATCAGACATATATTTACAGTATTAAGAAGTTTATCCGAACCAATCCTGCTCTGTGTAGGACGAGGAGGATGCCATGAAAAAGCTGAATTGCTGGGAATACATGAAATGCGGACGACAGCCCGGAGGGGAGAAGGAGGGGGAGCTCGGAATCTGCCCGGTGACCCTCGACGAAGACCTGGACGGCGCCCATGGGGGGATTGGAGCGGGGAGAGTATGCTGGGCGGTGGTGGGCACATTCTGCGGCGGCACGGTTCAGGGTACGTATGCGAAAAAGCTGAAAGACTGCACGATGTGCGATTTCATGGCTCTTGTCAAGCGGGAGGAATCACTGGATCCCCTCGGCTTTTCTACCACTCGAAGTGATATTGAAAAAACACACAAGAAGAAAAAGCGGAACACCTCTTCGGAATAGGCCGCTATCGCGCACAATAATGTCATAATCATAGAAGAAGAAATGTTTATAAAAGGGTCGTGTGTCTATTCTTGCGTAGGTGGTCGAGAGTTAAAGGTGTTTGTTCCATCCTGAAACATTTGTTATTGCGGTTCTTCCATATATCAATACTTCCTTCTGAAAGTGTTGAGGTTTCCATCCTCCTAAACTTTTCATGTTTCGTGTAGAAGTTCTTATCGGTGTTGTCTTCCTGAACTGGATTTTCTATTTTCTAGAACTTCATAAAGTATCAAATGGCATCTATCATTATATGTTATAATTTGGTTTAGTTGGCAATGCGCTATTTGCACCTGATCAAGATGACTGTGAAGTAATTTCGATCAAGACGAAGGTTGAGCTCACAATGAAACAATCAGCGGATCTATTACTGTTATTATTCACAGCAATGATGTTCGCTCCTTCTCAGATGTTCGCTGCCGACGTACCAGAGGTGGCGTCTCCAAAAACCGCTCCGGCAATGGTATCTGCAACGACTACCACTGAGGGAAAAAAGGAATCGCCATGGCTGCTAGTTCCTACGTTCTCGTCGAACCCGAAGCTCGGTACCTCTCTCGGGTTCCTGGCCGCCTATATGCATTATTTCGACGAGCAGTCGCAGGTGTCTATGTTCGGCGTGAATGCTCAGTATACCTCGACGAATTCAGCCATTGTTGGCATCGTCAGTAAGGCATCGTGGAGCGCCGACCATCATCGTCTTCTTGTCGTCGCCCCTACGGGCCTCATCAAAAACGACTATGATGATTTCCTCGGCACCGGCAAGCCTCTCAAGTCCGAAGACCATCTCCAAGCTCTGGTCGGACGCTATCTGTACCGCGTTTATGACGACTGGTTCGCGGGCTTGCAGGGGATATTAACGAACTACGAGATCATTGGTCAGAACGCCCTGGATGAAGAGATGCTGCAAACGCTTGGACTTACCGGTTTCAGGTCCGGCGGTATCGGCGTGGCCGTTTTGCACGATTCCCGGGACATCGAGTTCAGTCCGACGCGGGGCTGGTATATGAATTTGAACAACGTCGCCTACCGCGATTGGATTGAGGGCGACAATAATTTCGACGTTTACCGGCTGGACCTAAAAGCCTTCTTTGAGCATTGGGGCGGGCAGGTACTCGCTGTGCGCCAGAGCAACCAGTGGACCGTTGATGCCCCGCCGAGTGCCTATGCTCCGGTCGTCCTGCGGGGTTACAAGATGGGGCAGTATCTTGGAAAGAACATGTCTGCCATTGAGGCAGAAGAGCGGCTGCGGCTTGCTGATAGCTGGGGCGCGACGATTTTCACGGGCATTGCCTGCCTTTACGGGAACGGCAAAAGCTGCACGGATACTGAAGACCTCTATCCGAACGTGGGCGCGGGGATCCAGTACATCATAAAGCCGAAGGAAGGCATCGTGGCGAGTCTGGAGTATGCCCAAGGTAAGTTAGACAACTATGGTATTTTTCTAAAGATGGGCTATGGATTCTGAGCAGTTGCTTACTCTGATTTGTGTAAAAGCGTAATTAAGGGTCTATGATTCTTTGCAGCGAGCAAATTTTGTGTATGACATAATCTGAATAGTGGAGCAGTCTCCCCCTCAACTTCGCCGTTATTATGCAAGATTCAATCAGAAGTTGCTAAGAAAAACATTCGCCTGCCATGAAAACTAACATGTGAATCAACCGCGGACCTACAGGACAGAAATTGAGAACTATCACGAAATCGTTAATATTCTGATTAGATAGATGTATGTTACGAGACACTTGTAGACTGATTGTTTCAATATAGTACATTTCTGTGCATAACCTTAGCACATCATATGTGGCGAAAAGCTGGAAATTGACATGTAGATAGAACTGTGCTATCTATGAATTAAAAGAAAGAAATAAAAAAAGATAGGAATAGTCTTAAATCATCCCGATAAAGCCAACCCTGTTCGACGATTGGGACGGAAAGCCTAGGATCTTATCATAAGACAGCCGAGCTGCCGAAGGATATAAATCTTCGCATGGCTCGGCTTTTTTTATTGATACAGGAGGGGACGATGAAAGCCCTTCCGCTGCGAATGAACATCAGAAAGAAGAAGAAAACATGAAAGGACTAAGCGACTAATCGGTAGGATCAGACCATCATCTTGGGAGGCGTGGCTAGGAAATCCATCGCGCAGTGCTTGAATGAATGATCGAGAAAAAAGAGAATGGAGGGGAAATCATGACTTTAAGAATTCTTGTGCCGACAGACGGTTCAAAGACAGCTCAAAAGGCAGCCAGGTTTGCGGTTGACCTCGCAAAACGGTTACATGCCTCAATAATTGTCTTGAGCGTTATTGATAAACACTCCTTGATAAGTCAAACAGTTCCTGCCAGGTCGACCCCGATGCATGTAGCGGAGTCTGTCGAGGATTATCTTAGGGAGGCTGCCGAAGAGTATAACGGAGAGATAAGAAAGCTGTGCGAAAAAAAAGGTGTTCGATCAAAGACGGTTATCACAACAGGGCATCCTGTCGAGGATATTGTGAAAGAAGCTGAAAGGTCAAAGGCTAGTCTTATTGTTATGGGTTCCCATGGGGAAAGCGCTTTAGCGGCAGCGGTGCTCGGAAGTGTCACCTATGGAGTAATCCACAAGGACACAAAAATCCCGATCCTAGTGGTGAGGCGGTGACGCGGAATAGGAATAAATAAGCTTTAGGAAGGGAGATCTCAGCCATGAAGCGATCTTCGTCGATTCTGGTGTGGGCCCGTCGCGCGCTTGGCGTGACTGTGATCATGGCAGCCGTCATCTTTACTTTGTGTTGGGACTCGAATCCGATAACGAGGTTTTCCATCGTGAATACGGCAAAAGCGAAAGATAGTTCGATCAGTCCATTCCATCCGCAAAAGGCTGATCTTTCGCCATCAGGCGGCAGATTTCACGCTTCACTCGGCAACGAAGGTCCCATGCCTGACTTGAATGGAGCAGTTGGCTGGCTTAATTCCTCTCCTTTGAGCAAGCAGTCTCTGTATGGAAAAATCGTGTTGATCGATTTTTGGACCTACACCTGTATCAACTCTCTTCGGCCTCTGCCCTACGTGAAAGCCTGGGCGACCAAATATAGGGAGTCGGGGCTTGTCGTCATAGGGGTTCATAGTCCTGAATTCTCATTTGAGAAAGAACCTGGGAACGTGCAAAACGCTACACGCGAATTGAAGGTTAGCTATCCTGTCGCAATCGACAGTAATCACAGAATCTGGGATGCATTCAATAACGAATATTGGCCCGCCCAGTATCTTGTCGACGCGAAAGGGCAAATTCGGTATCACCACTTTGGAGAAGGCGATTATGGCGACATTGAGCACCTCATCCGGGAACTCCTGAAGGAAAACGGAGCCACAGCCCTCAATGGGGGCACGATTAGCGTTTCCGCTGTTGGAATCGAGGCCGCGCCAGACTTCGAAGCAGCACGATCTCCGGAAACGTATATCGGATATCGACAGGCCGAGAATTTTGCATCGCCCGAACGATTGGCCAGAGATTCCACCAAGGTATATAGCGCGCCTGCGAAACTATCATTAAACCATTGGGGCTTGAGTGGATCATGGAACCTCAACGCCGAGAGTGCCGTGCTCCAGGCAGCGCACGGGAGGATTGTGTTCCGGTTTCACAGCCGCGACCTGCACCTGGTGTTGGCTCCGATGAAGGACGGCAAGCCAGTACGCTTTATAGTAAAGTTGGATGGTAGTGCTCCCGGTGAGAATTGCGGAGTCGATACGGCTCCTGACGGAAGCGGCGAGGTTCGGGAGCCTCGACTCTATCAGCTCATCCGGCAAAAAGGTCCGATTGTAGACAGAACATTCGAGATCGAATTCCTCGATCCCGGCGTCCATGCTCTGGTTTTCACGTTCGGCTAGGAGGTACAGGAGGTTCACCAATGTCCGAAGAAATTAGCCGCGATCGTCGCCGCTTTTTGCGCAATGCCGCCTTGACCTTCGCCGCCGCCGGGCTCGGCGTAATCGGGTCTGCGGACGCGCAATCCAGCAAGGCAAAACCGGCAGGTGCAACAACGATGAAGCCGGGGACAAACACGTCGTTCGGCTCACTGAAGCAGATCGATGCCGGCGTCCTGAATGTTGGCTATGCTGAATCCGGTCCCACCAATGGTCCCGCGGTAATTCTTCTGCACGGCTGGCCCTATGACATTCACAGCTATGTGGAAGTCACCCCTTTGTTGGCGTCGTCGGGCTACAGGGTGATCGTCCCGTATCTGCGCGGATATGGCACAACTGGATTTCTTTCAAGTGAAACCTTCCGCAATGGCCAGCCATCAGCGCTCGCGCACGACGTGATCGATTTAATGGATGCGCTAAAGATCGAGAAGGCGATCCTCGCCGGCTTTGATTGGGGAGCCCGTAGTGCCGACATCGTTGCAGTGCTCTGGCCGGAGCGCTGCAAGGCGCTCGTCTCCGTGAGCGGTTATCTGATCGGCAGCCAGGAAGCCGGTAAGATACCGTTGCCACCGCAGGCTGAGTTGCAATGGTGGTACCAATTTTATTTTGCCACGGAGCGAGGCCGGGCCGGCTACGACAAATACCGGCATGATTTTGCCAAGCTCATTTGGCAGCTCGCTTCGCCGAAGTGGAAATTCGATGATGTCACATTCGATCGCAGCGCAGCGGCCTTCGACAACCCGGATCATGTCAGCATTGTGATCCATAATTACCGATGGCGGCTCGGCCTGGCTGAAGGCGAGCCAAGATATGACGATCTGGAAAAGCGGCTAGCCGAAGGTCCGATCATCAACGTGCCAACCATTACTCTCGAAGGCGATGCCAATGGTGCACCACACCCAGAAGCGAGTTCCTATGCCAAGAAATTCTCCGGTAAATATGCGCACCGGGTCATTAAGGGCGGCATTGGGCACAATCTGCCGCAAGAGACGCCGAAGGCATTCGCCGACGCCATCTTCGAGGTGGCCGGTTATTAATGGGCTTTCGTGAGGCGCCCGAGATGAGTGTCATGCAGCGTCAGCAGGAGGATTTGGTTTGTCCGCGACTCCTCGCGCGTTCTCGGACGTGACTGAGAGGCGGGAGGACTCAGCGAGATCCATCAAAGGAAGGGGGTCAGTTTCATGAAGATCATTCCACGGAGTGAACAGGGTAGTCGTTGCCACGTCGGCGCTAGATTCTTCCATGCTGTACGGATTTGGGTGGCTGCAGTAGTCTCGATCGCATTGTCGGTTTGCGCCGCAGCCGTCGGCGCTGCGCCTGCGCAGCCAATCAAGAACATTGTCCTTGTGCACGGCGCCTTCGCCGATGGCTCAAGCTGGGCCAAGGTGATCAGGATTCTGCAGGACAAGGGTTACAACGTCACGGCTGTGCAGAATCCCCTGACCTCGCTTGCAGACGACGTCGCGGCGACCCAGCGCGCGTTGGCTCAGCAGGATGGTCCCGTGATCCTGGTAGGCCATTCGTGGGCAGGCGTCGTGATCACCGAAGCGGGTATGGATCCCAAGGTTGTCGGCTTGGTCTACGTCGCGGCCTTCGGACCGGATCAAGGCGAGGCGGTCGGCGAACTGGGGAAGGCATATCCGCCTCCCCCCGCGCTCGCGGCGCCGATCGTCGACAAGGAGGGCTTTATGCGCCTGCCTACGGATGCGATGGTGAAGCACTTTGCGTCGGACCTGCCGGCAGCTGAAGCGCGCGTGGTCGCGGCCACGCAGGGTCCGATTGCCGTCTCGGCCTTTGGAGCCACGGTGTCCGGCGTCGCGTGGAAGACGAAGCCGTCGTGGTACATCGTATCCACGCTCGACGGAGCGATCGCGCCTGATGAAGAACGCTTCTTCGCGAAGCGCATGAAGGCGGCAACTACGGAATTGAAGGCGAGCCACGTATCAATGCTTTCGCATCCGAAGGCTGTGGCCGCGGTCATCATGGAAGCGGCGGCGAAGGCTCCGCACTAAATATCGGAGGCATTCATAATGAAAGCAAGCCTTGCTTCGCCGCGATGATCGTCAGTGCAATCGGGACTTCGATCGAGACCTTGCCAGACGCGCGCATCGTCTACAAGGGGAAGATATCCGTTCCTGCGGCATTAACGGCGAGATCTGCGTGCGCCACGGAGACGGGTTGAGCGTGCGCATCGCAACCTCATCTACTTCCAATGTTATTGCTGTTGTTCGCAAGGCGACACGCTGGCCCGACCGGGAAACTGTCACTGATCGGTCAAGCTCGCAACTGGCGAAGATCCAGGAGCTCGTGTGTAGATGCCCGATGAGTGAAGGAGGTGATGTCTTATGCTTTGAGATGAAAATGGTGGAGGGATTGTAACTTTGATAAATTGAAGCGGTGATGCGGGACAATATTCTAATGCGGAACGGAGAACTCGTCTCATAATTGGGAGGTCAATCATGAAAGCACGGAATGAAGATTCTGCAGGAACGGCATCGAAGATGAAAATCAAAAGCATCTCGGCGATTGTGATCATCGTGGTATTGCTCGCTTTCTTGGGAAGCATGGTCCTTGCCGGGCAGGACAAGTACACTGTGCAAGTGCCGAATGGGCTTGCATTCTCTGAGTTCAGGGGATACGAAGACTGGCACCTTGTCTCCATCAGCGAGGATGGACCCTTGTTTGCTGCGATCCTCGCCAACCCCGTGATGATCGACGCCTACCGGGCCGGCGTTCCCGGCAACGGCAAGCCGTTCCCTGACGGCTCCAAGATGGCGAAGATCCATTGGGACCCGAAAAAGATGGAGACATTCCCCGCCGCGACGGTGCCGGGCGCGCTGCATGACGTCGACTTCATGGTGAAGGACAGCAAGAGGTTCGCGGACAGCGGCGGATGGGGATGGGCCGTGTTCAAGTATGACGCCGCGTCCGGGACCTTCACGCCCGGCACCATGGCCGACATGCCGCCGCAGGGGAACGACGCCAAGTGCGGATTCGCATGCCATACGATCGTAAAGGCGCGAGACTACGTCTTCACAGATTACGGAAAACGGTGAGCGAGAAATAAAAGCGACGACTCTGATTCTGTCTCCTCTGCGAGCAAGGAAGAATGCCATCACTTCCAGTGTAAAAACATGATTATGTACTTCAGGTCTTCAAGCCTTGGACCTGATAAGCGCAACTCTCTCAGCAGGCGCGGAACAATAGTGAATGAGACTCCTTAATGGAACAAAAGACTGGAAAATGGGAATTAAAATTCAGCAAAACTGCTGATAAAGTGCTTCTCGTGCATCTCTCAGGGGATTGGCATATTGAAAATGACCTTCCATCTGCAATCGATGTCGAGGAACATATAAAAGAAGATCCATATCTTCAGCATGTAGCCTTTGACACTAAAGAACTCCGCAGTTGGGACAGCGGGCTTTTGACCTATTTGATTCATGTCATCAAACAGAGCTCAATTCACAATATTGGAGTCGATCAAAAGGGACTGCCCGAGGGCGTGCAGAGGCTCCTTTCCCTTGCATCTGTGGTGCCGGAAAGAACAGGAGAACGAAGGGAAAAGGCCCCAAGCACAAATCTGGGACGGATCGGCGAATCAGCGGTGAAATTCTGGCGTGCGAACCTCGAGATGATCGAATTTGTTGGTGAGGTATTTGTAGCCTTTTTGAAGATGCTGTCCGGAAAGGCTCAGTTCCGGAGAGCGGACCTGATTCTCATCATACAGGAAAGCGGTGCTGAGGCGCTTCCATTATATTAGCAGAACTTTCATTTGAGAATTCGCAGAAATCAGATTGCGGCTGATCATGTTTGTAGGTGGGCTGAGGAAGATCGAAACATTGGTAACCATAAGGCGGATTGAAACTTTAAGGCAAATCATTCTTGTAACTGTCAACGCGTACTGAGCCTATTATCCTCACATTTTACCTCTATCTGGAGTGTAAATGCAACTGAATAGAGGCAGGATCGGCCAGATTTTATTGATAAGTCTGTCTGCGGCATTCATGGCATCGGGGTGCGCTAGTTTCGCGGGAAGGGAACTCCCAACCCATACCAATGAACAGTTGTTGAATCCCGAAAAAAAGATATTTGCTTCGTACGACGTTAAAGCATTCGGACCTCATGGTGAGAATTCAATTGCCGCTTCGAAGCTCGATAAAGAGATACAAAAGGTATTGTCCGCAGGTCCTCTGTTTGCTGAATTGAAATCGGGTTCAGCACAGGGAGACTACCATTACTCCTTTGTCTTTCACAATGAGGGGAGGCCTCCCGAGGTTATTGCGTTCTTGAATGGTTTTATCTCAGGTTTGACGCTTGGTGTCATCCCAGCTTACGGCCGAGACATTTTCATCATGACAGTAGATGTGAAACAGAACGACCATGTGCTTAAGACATACACTTATACAGACCACATGGACTCATGGATCCAATTGCTTCTTGTGTTCTTGACACCATTTAATTGGCCGCCTAGCGTTGCAAGTTCTATTATCGATAATATGATCATAAACTTCGCTCATGATTTTAGTAATGATGTCCGGTCTGGAGTTTATCTTGTGCAGCAAAATAAGAACTAATCGATTGTTCCGAGAAGTCAACATCGCAAGCATAGATTGATTTAGGTCGTTCACATGTTGCAACCAGAAATATGCAGCCTATCGACCTGGTCCTCAATGCACGTTAGTATGTTTGTTATCGCAAGTACTGTACATCGCAGAAATATGCTGAAGCTGCATAGATGACCTTCGGAAGCCCGAAGAGAGGTTCAAATCCACCCCAGAGGTGGGCCTTATGGCTCAAGGATAATTGAGCGTGCCTTTCATGTCAAATTTGATTTTTATTACGCCTGCTACTTTAGTCATTTCCTGCAATACCACCCTAAAAAAGGCCCATCGAAATTTACTTTTTTCTGTTAAAATAAAAACTAAATTCGCCGAACAACTTTTAGATCTAGAAATCACATTATAAAATCCATGCATATCCAGCATTTAGCCTGTTGTTCCCGCTCCGATTGCTTCGCGGCGTATGAGTTCGTCGAATAACTGACTCTTGGCCATCAAACGAAAGGAGGAGATCAATCATGAACATTGTAGAGAAGCAACTGGCCACTATTCTTTCCCGCAATTGGTGGGTGCTACTTCTGCGTGGCATCATCGCGATCATATTCGGCGTCTTGGCTTGGGTGCAACCTGGGATCTCGCTTGCGGCGCTGGTGCTGCTCTTCGGCATCTATGCGCTGACGGACGGCATTCTCGGGGTTTGGACTGCCGTTGCAGGACAGGGGGAGCACGAGCACCGATGGGTGCTGCTCCTGTGGGGACTCATCGGCATTGGCGTCGGAATCATGACTTTCGTGGTGCCCGGTGTCACTGCGCTGGCACTCCTGTTCTACATCTCAATCTGGGCGATTGCCACGGGCGTTCTCGAGATCGTGGCAGCGATCCTCCTGCGGAGGGTGATAAAGAATGAGTGGCTGCTCATTCTCGGCGGCCTGGCATCGGTCGTGTTTGGCGTCCTCCTCATGGCGCAGCCGGTCACGGGCGCTCTCGCCGTACTTTGGCTGATTGGGACATATGCCTTCATCTTCGGCGTAGTTCTTGTGATTCTGGCGTTCAAAGCTCGCAGCTTCGCAAATCAACTTGCACGCTCATAAATCCTATGGCAGCGAGCTACTTTTGCAGTTTGTTATAATCAGCTTAACGCTTGTGAGAAACGTTTTCTAGCTCAGATGTCATTTTGTATTTCATCAGATAAAAAACGCTCGAAGGTGCCCATTATATAATTCTCATTTCTACTTTGGTATGAACACGGCATTTCTGCTTGGGGTTTGCAAATAACAGGAGGACGCTTGACATTGCAGGATTTCTGGCTTATCTTGATCTTATAAAACTTACAGAGGAGGCAAGACATGTTATGCACGTTAGCGCAACTAAAAAAGGAAAGCCTAGCAGATATCCAGTCTCTGGAAAAAAAGTTAGGAAAGACCTTAATCGCATTCTCGTGTAAAGACATAAAGATAGTACAATTGAAAGACGATGAACTTTCTCAGATAAAACAGGTTGAGAAAAAATTGGACATTTCATTAGTCGCCGTAAAGTAACAGTAAAACAAAAGTGCAAGTTTTTTGTGTGGCGTTTTACCGCGGCTAAAGCAAGAATTATCAAGCAGACGGCATTCCTGGTATCGAAAATCACTCAACAGCTCGCCTCGCCATCGGACCGTCAATCAACGGTATGTATCATGCTTCCATTGGCGCATGCCGTCACTGGGATTTGCTGCACATGGGTCAGCGTTTGCCAGCACATAACGAGTATCTAAAAATTTAAGGATTATTTAATGATTTTGTCAACCGTGTGGCTCCTCCCTATGCCAAAAGAGCAATTGGATAAATATTATCAAATCCCTTATCGTATCTTCAAACCCCTATTTTACCTATTAGCAAAACATCAGGTAAAAAATCTGTAGGGTCGATAGCAGTTTAAGGCAATTCACTGTATCAGCCACTATCCGCTCGTGGACTTCGTGGCTTTTTCCACTTAGGTAATTCCGCTCTCAGCATTCATTTAACCGAAAATTTCATTCGTCTCAACACAGGCTTGGAGATCATGGCTTATACCCCCTGCATTTATTTTGGCCGTGCTGCTTCTGCCTGCTCTCGCCGAGCCACTCTATAGTGGGCCTCGAAGCCGAGCTCGTAGAGAAGGGACATCTCAGCTTAAAGGTCAGGGACTGCGTATATTTGGTGGTCTGCTGGACGTGCCTCATTGTCTCCGCCGAGGAGTTCGCCATTTTCCATTCTTACCGAGTGAATGAGATGGCTCTCTGCGCTTTATTCTCCAGACGCTTATGATTTATATCATAAAGATACCGGTCTCTCCCTGTTATCATGCGACTAAAGGGGGGTAAGGGTATGACAAAAAATAAACCGCTCGTAAACGGAAGACATCAAGATGTGCAGAGCCATGAAGTGCATATGGCTGCACTCTCTCAGGGCATGAGCACGGTATTTGAGCGCTTCGAGGCGCAGCAGCCGCAGTGCGGTCACTGCAGGAAGGGATTGAGCTGTCAGCTTTGTTCCGACGGCCCTTGCAGAATCAGCGCGAAGGCGCCTCTGGGCGTCTGCGGCGCCACAGGCGACCTGATCGTCGCACGGAATCTGCTTCAATTGGCGATCATCGGCACTGCCGCAAACACGTACCAGTGTCGTAATCTCGCCAACACGTTAAAGGCGATCGGCGAGGGAAGGTCACCTCTCCGGATAAAGGACGAGGTAAAACTCCAGCGTATGTGTCAAGGCCTTGGGATCGACCACACGAAACCGGCAAACGAACTCGCCGTCATCTTTGCCGACTTTATCCTCAATGAAATCGCCAAGCCGGTCAATGATCCTCTCAAGCTCATGGACCTTTTTGCGCTCGACAGAAGGAAGGAAGTCTGGAAAAAAGAGGGGCTTTACCCCGGTGGGACGAGTTCAGAGATACTTACAGCGCTGACAAAGTGCATGACCAATGTGAGCAACGATCCGATCGACCTGCTCAAGACCGCGCTGAGACTCGGCAACGCAAACGAGTACGTTGCGCTTTGGGGAATCACCGTCATGCAAGACATCATTATGGGGACCGCAGACCTTGTCCCGGGACAAAATAACATCGCCTGTCTCGATCCGGAAACGGTGAATATCATCGCCAACGGCCATCAGCCGCTGTTTGCAAGCCTTATCATGGAGAAGGCCGGCAGCGAACGCTACCAGTCCCAGGCCAAAAAGGCTGGCGCAAAGGGCATAAAGCTCTACGGCTCTCTTTGCGAGGGACAGCAGCTCATGAACGTGTCCGGCCGTGGTGAATACGCAAATGTCTTCGGCGGGCAGTTGGGCAATTGGATTCAGGAAGAGCTCTTTATCGCTACCGGCGTGGTCGATCTCTTTCTGATGGATATGAACTGTTCGGTACCGACATTGAAGACCTTTGCCGACAAATACGGCACGAAGCTGATCAGTACGGACCCCGTGGTACGCTTCCCCGACGTCGACACGCTTGATTTCGATCCCGAGATCGCAGACAAACAGGCGACGCAGGTGGTAGAGACCGCAATCGAACAGTTTAGGTCGAGGCGCGGGAATGGCAGCAAGAGGATCGTCAACCTACCCTCACACGAGACAAAGACCAACTGCATCGCAGGATATACCACCGAGACGGTGCTCAAGATGTTCGGCAACAGCATCTACAGCTATATCGAGGAGATGAAAAAGGGAAACATAAAGGGCGCGGTGGCTGTCGCGGGCTGCACTACCGTCCGCCATGGACAGGGAGGAAACGCGATCCACAAGCTGACAATGGAATTAATCAAACGGAATATCATGGTTATCGGCGCGGGATGCTGTTCCTCAACCCACCAGAATCTCGGCCTTTCGACAAAGGAGATGGCGAAACACGCAGGGCCGGAACTGAGGTCGATCTGTGAAAAATATGATGTGCCGCCTATCGTCTCCTACGGTTCATGCACCGACGTGGGGAAAATCCTCGATACCGTGGCTGCCCTGTGCTGGACGATTGGCTGCGATTCGAGCGAGTTGCCCGTTGCAGCGGCCGTACCCGAATACATGGAGCAGAAGGCGATTGCCGACATCTTCACCGCTCTTTCCTACGGCCTGCTCACCTATGTGTCACCTGAGCCGATGATAAGCGGAAGCCCACGGGTAGTGCAATATTTGACACAAGATCTGGTCAATGTGACCGGCGGCAGATTGTTCTGCGAGGAAGATCCTGTGAAGGCAGCGGACGAGATAGAAGCCCATATCATGAAAAACAGAAAAATCATCAAGTTCGATGAGTAGACGCGGTCGCGTGGCAGGGTGATATCTTGTCAATCGGTCTGCTATAATATAGTTCAGTTTTCGGTTAATCTTCTTTAAAAAAAAGGCAAACGACTCCGTCGTCTCCCTAGGATTGCCAATAGTGCATATCTTGAAAGCAGCCATGGAGGATAAAAATATGAAGAAATTGTCCATATCATATTGCGGCACCTGCAATTACAGGCCGATCGCTGCCAGCCTTTCTCGCCTAATAGAAACAGAAATCGGCATGAAACCCGAATTAATACACTCTCAGGAGATTGGCGCCTTTGAGGTTGCGGTAGATGATAAACTGATATTTTCCAAAAAAGCGACGAGGCGCTTTCCCGACTTCAATGAAATTGTTGGTATCTTGAAGACAAAGCCAGAAAATCCTTAACTGCTTCGCGCATCAACACTGCTATTTCCCGCTCTATTTTTTACGTGCTTGTCTAAGCGATATCCGCACGCTCAACTCCGCGACCGCGGTGTTGATCTTGTTTTACCGTACCCCCCCATAAGCTAAATAAAGACGATTGGGCATAATACGTCAATATTTCCACTGTTTATGTGATCTACAGGATAGGTCCTCGGCCAGAAGGCACCAAGACCTCTTAAAAACAATGCCTTGAAGATAGCATGCTCCTTCCGTCTCATTAAGTTACCCGGAACTCTAGTCCTAGCTCTCCACGCCGAGCGGAACTCCCGCTCCTGCTCTCTCTGCCGTGTTGACAATCTGGCGGCTTGGTGCTAAAGTTTAAAAATAAGATAAGTTTCATCCTTGTTTGGTATCTTCCAGTCAAAGTCTTGATTGAAATGTGGAGGTGGGAGTATGCTTACATCCATCCACACAGCGCTATGGGTTATCGCCCCCACGGCTCCATAGGCAATCCAACCAAAAAATCCGACACTATACCTGGTACAATAATCAGGGGGGAGGTCAAGTAAATCATGAATGCTAATGATCACAAACTCGTCGATCTGGCAAACAAGGACTGCTGCAACAATACACTGTCCGCGGACGATCTTCGAAAAATCTGTCTTGAGGAGGGCGCGGATGACGCTGGATTTGTCGATATTGGCCGTCCTGCGCTCGAGCCGGAGCGCGATGCTATGCTGAGGATTTTCCCCGGGGCAGCCACGGCCGTGTCCCTTCTGGTACGGGCGAACCGCGAAAGCGTTACCAGCCCGTCGACGTCGGTTGCCGACTGGGAATTCGCAAAGACCATTGAGCGCCTGGCCGATGCCGCTTTCCGGATTATTCGACGTCTGAACTCGAAGGGAATACGCGGCATTGCCGTGCCGCCCGCCTTTCCCATGGATACCACCCGCTGGCCGGGAAAACTCTGGGAAGTGAGCCACAAGATTGTGGCATCGGAGGCCGGTCTCGGCATGATGGGCGTACACCGGGTGATAATCCACCCGAAGTTTGGCAATCACGTCATACTAGATACGATATTGATCAATGTTCCTCTCGACCGCTATGATCAGCCGTTACCGGAATCTCCTTGTTTTCGCTGCGGACTGTGCATCTCCGTATGTCCGGTGGGGGCGATTCGCATGGACGAAGGCCTGGATTTCATGTCCTGTGCGATGCATAATTATCACGAACTGTTCGGAGGATTTCAAGAATGGATTGAAAAGATCGTCTCATCGGGAAGCGTCCGGTCGTATCGCGCCCAATTCCGCGACTACGAGACCATCGCAAAATGGGAATCCCTGACATACGGTCATAGCTACCGATGCTCCTATTGTATGGCAGTCTGCCCTGCAGGCGAAGAAACAGTGGAGGCGTACCGTAGAGACAAGAAAGCTTATGTTCAAGCCATCGTCAGACCGCTGCGCGAGAAAAGGGAGCCGGTCTATGTGATAAAGGGAACACGGGCTGAAAAGACAGCCCGGTCAAACACGGCAAAGACCGTTCGCTACGTCAAGAATACAATTAGGCCCGCTTCGATTGGAAGCTTCCTGGACGGCGTTACGCTACTGTTCAATCCTGAGAAGGCTGAAGGAGTAAAGCTGAACCTGCAGTTTACGTTCACAGGCGGTACCGAGCGGGAGGCAACCATCAATATTGCCAATCGGAAAATTATTGTCAGCGAGGGCCATCAGGGTATTGCCGATCTGCGTATCCGGGCCGATGCGGAAGCGTGGGTGCGCATGCTCAATGAAGAGATATCGCCTGTTAGGGTAATGATTACGGGTAGCATCAAGTTCAAAGGAAATCCTAAGCATTTGAAGACGTTTAAATCCTGTCTTGTCTGAAGGAACTGCCAATATAAAACATCACAAGGCGTCGCGGAGACTTTGCCTTGGGAGAGGTGAGTGCCGCCCGTTTCGCCAAGCGCTTTCCCAGAAACAAGGTTATCTTCTACGGCGACGCATTCCCGTCCCGGGTTCAAGCATGAGCAACCTGCCAATCCCGAGGCAAAATACCACTCACGCAACTAACATATTTATAATTAATCCAGAAAGCATTCGGGTAGAGGACTCCAAGGTCGTAATTTTGATTATTTCTGATACTGAGTGAAAACTGTTCAATACGCTAAATCGAACATCATCCAACAGCCGCGTATTCGATAAAATAAATAATAGATAAGACGCTTTTTCAAATTAATTTGACCAGCCTTACAAATCGTGATAAAGTCAATCTCTGATTAATTATTAGCTCGAAGATAATTTATGAGAGCTTAGCGAGAGTCTTTTTGATGTCTTTATGACTGGGTAAATCTCCCATGGTATATTTAGTGTGGACGGCAGGAGAAGCAGAGTGGAAACGCCCCGTGAAGTGATAGACAGGGCTCTGAACCGCGAAACGGCGGATCGTATTCCGGCGGCTCTCATTGGCGCGGGCACATGGAGTGCGCGCGAATACGGTGTTTCCTTCAAACAAATGTCAACTGATTCATCCCTTATGGCCCGGATGATCACGGAGATGGCTGACAGGCTTAAGAGCGATATCGTCTACGTGGGCTCCGGGTATCCCAATTTCCCTGTTGCAGCACTCGGATGCGCAATCAACTACCGCGATGTCGGAACGCCTGACCTCGAAGGCACCCTGGTGCATGCGGAATCCGACCTGACGGGACTCGATCTTTCGCGGATCAGCAGCGATCCCGTTCTGTCCACCATTCGTCAGGCCTATGGCGTTGTAAGCAAAGCACTGGGTAACTATGCTGTGACGCTGACGGCGTGGGGGCCTTTTACCCTAGGAGCACGGCTGGTCGGCGAAGAGGCCATGATGAAAGCGCTCTACAAGAATCCCGGCCTAGTGAAGTCGGTGACGGAGTTTGCTGTCAGCATGCTAAAGCTCTTTTACGAACCGCTTCTGTCGCCTGGCCTTCTTGACCTAATTCTGCTTGGCGAGCCGACGGCCTCGGGGGATCTGATATCGAGAAAGCAGTTCGAACAATTCGTGCTGCCCCAACTGCAGGATTTCATCAGCTGGGCAGCCGGAAAAGGGGCGCGTACCATCCTGCATATCTGCGGCAACACCACGGACCGGCTGGACCTCTATCCCCGGACAGGGGTGCACTGCATAAGCCTTGATCACAAGACGGACATGGTTCGGGCCAAAGAGATACTGCATGGCACCATATGCTTTGCGGGGAATGTGGACCCGGTGAACGTCCTCCTGAGAGGCACGGTACAGGATGTCGAGGACGCGTGCCGTAATGTCATCGAGAAAGTCGGCACTCGAGGAGGTTTCATCCTCATGCCCGGCTGCGACATCCCACCCGGTGTGCCGTACGAAAACATACATGCGTTCATGCGGGTAGCGAGGGAATGGGCTGTCTGAGCCTTGCGTCCGAATCCTGTGTAGGAGAAAGATCATGGAACGTGAAATCATAGCTGTTTTCAGGGCTGTCACTGCGCGGCCTGATTACCTGACAGTGGACAAGCTCGAAGCCGGTCTCGGCGGATGGGGCGCCTTCAATATCGGCATCTGGGCCGCGGCAAATGTGATAGCCAGGGAGATGCGGAGGGGCAGGCATATGAAGCTCGAACCCTCCGACGAGGCCCACACCGATGTGGACGATATTGCGAGGAAGGCGGTCAAGAAACTGATGGAGTGCGGCGCTGATCCGGCCAACGCCGGGCTCTGCGCCGCAGTTCTTCTGTATTGGGCCGGGGTGAACGTGCAGTGTGGCATGCCTTGCCCGAACCGAAAACTGGGTGCGGTGACGAGGATGGCCGCAGGTATCCCCTCGGGCCGCATCTCCTCTATGCCTACGGAGAAGCAGAACAACAAGATATCAGGTTTTGCCGCGACGCTCGCCATTTACCAGGCCTTAGAGAGCGAGCACCTTGCCCCTTATGATTCACGCTTCCTGCCGCTGGGCGCTGGCGGCCCCATCATCGGACATTCAGCCATCGGCGAAGACCACCTATTTCCCAAGCTCGGACAGAAGCTAAGCCGTATTGGCACGAAGGCCATGATCAAGGCGTATGGTTCCGCAGGCATGAAACCGAACCGCTGGTTTTCCGCCCTGTATGGGGCCGCGGCGGCATTGGAGATCATTCATCCCGATGCTTACGTGGGCGAGGAGTTCGGGAGCTTCATGGTGACGAGAACTCCGGAGACCATCGCCCAAGCCGCAGTGGAGGAGGCTGAGCTTCCAGCCGTTGTCCATGTCCGCGGTACCGGGGAGGAGTTGAACACCGCACGGGTGGTGGGGGACCTTGCCATCATCCTCAAGGACTCGGGAACCCCAACGGTGGTGGGAATGATTATGTTCGCCGAGCTGTGTTCGATCATCCAGGAAGGTTCAGTCATCGGAGCGGGAAGGTCCGGGGGACCGCTGGTGATACCCCTACATCACTGGGTCACCTCGCCCACGCTGGCCCTGTACCTGATGGGTAAGGGAGCGCCTCAGGAGGAGATAATCGGCGTCATCAACAAGACCATGGACATGCATTTTCAGCGGGACCAGGCCATCACCGCCACCAACGTTTTGGCCCGCAAGGCTGATACCGTCGAGCGGGGTCCCGTAACGGATGCTATTCTTGCTGCCACCGAGCCCGGCTTCACCAATGCGGTTGCTGTGAGGGCTCTTCAAGCCTATACCGATATGAAGCTCGGCAAGACATTGCGTGAGGTAGTTCGCGGCGCACAGGAAAGGCTCATCGGATCACTGGAAGTGACTGTCGCAAAGGCGATGAGCAAAAGGCTCGGCCGCAATATAGAGTACATACGGTTCAGGGAGGTCCGGCCCGGGTCGGGCCGGAGGTCCCATGTCTTTGCCCAGCGCCACTTTGCCTTCGACGCCTATGTGGATGTGGAGGTAAAGATTGACGGCAAGATCCATCGTCTCGACAATGTCCTCGCAAAGGCCGCACCCGAGGCCCTGATGAACGCCGACCAAGCGACCATCGACGCCATCTCAGCGGTCTCCCCCGCTATCATCGATTTGCTCTGCTCCGGTGCCTCCTCTCTGGATGTCACCGTCTGCGCCTGCATGGCGGCTGTCATGGGAATGGACCCTGATGCGGCAGCCAAGGAGGCGGTGGCTGCTGCCGATGTGCTGCTGGCACTGCCTGCGCCAAATATCAAGCATGCCGCCCGTCTGGCGTCTGATATTATGAAGGGGCTGGTGTTCTCGTGAAAAAGAAGAAGGCACGCCTCCTCTTCGCACAGGTGGACCACGTATCCGGCGAGGTGACTGGCTTCGCAATCGGGCGGATCATGGAACTAGGCGCACGCAACGTGCAGCTGGTCTCCAGCATCACCAAGAAAAACCGTCCGGGCAATATCATCATCATAGACACCGA
Source organism: Nitrospirota bacterium (assembly GCA_035623825.1). Lineage (GTDB taxonomy): Bacteria > Nitrospirota > UBA9217 > UBA9217 > UBA9217 > DASPSR01. Next base: position 1,110 of record DASPSR010000023.1, on the reverse strand, counting down.
TGATGCGAAGGAGGGGGTCATCGCGCGTTTTCTCGCCCGAGAGTTGAAAGTCTCGGGGTATCACCGCATCGACACTCTCCATGTCTTCCAGCAAATCACCTTCCAACAGAGGGACCTGGAAGTAGCGGTGAAGGGGAAGAAGAGGACCATCAGGTGCGAGGTGAAAATCGTGGGCGACCTGTCGCGGCCCCTATCGTTCGATGTGGAACATGATGCGCTGGTGACGATGCAGAAGTTCCTGAAGGGGCAGAACAGAGACCTTTCCCTGAGCGAATTGAGAACCGCCATTGAGTCGAAGCTGAGGACGTCGAAAAAGACGATCACCCTGGATATCTGACCGCGCCACCCCGGGAACAGCGGTTTCATTGGCGGATTGAGCGGCATGGCGAATCGAAACGGTTGCGGACTGCGGCGCTGAAAACACGCTGAAGCAGAATTGAAGACCTTCGGGTAGAAAGCCCCAATGCCAGGTCATGAGATTTATTAGTCACCCATTTGAAGGCTTCCAGTCAGTGAAAAAGGCAGCCCTGTGACGAGAAAAGAGAGACTTCTACATGAAGTTATTGTAGTTAAGCTTGTCCTTAACTCCAATGCAGCATCCTGTAGTTATTGTTTTTGACTGACACACCGGGATGTATGTTTCATATCGAAATCTTGTCCTTTGAGTTGCTCTTTATTGTCACATCATCAACACTCCCCGAATACCACATCAGTGTTTTTCTTTTTTGCTATACTAAAATTAATCTCGTCGATCGAGAAAAGATTGAACAAAAGTACAATAAAATCCACATGCCGCGAGTGTCACTAATAAAAGGAGATGATAGGAGAACAATTGCGAAAAGATCACTTGATCTTATCACCGATGACGTTAAAAAAGGGTTGAGATCCAGGCGACCTGTGATCAAACCCAACTTCGTTTCCTCAACAATACAGCTTGCATCGAGCCATGTAGACCAGATACGAGGTATCCTTGATTTTTTTTCGAGCTTTTACCAGGACAAAATCATCATTGCGGAGGCGGCGTGCTACGATACACACGAAGCATATAAGAACTTCGGGTATCTGCGCCTTCTTAAAGAGTATAATGTTGAGCTTATCGACTTGAATACT
>DASPSR010000062.1:0-152022 GCA_035623825.1 Nitrospirota bacterium | reverse complement strand
TATGGATCACGAATACACCGAACACGAACGTTCCTGTGCCTCCGCTCTCCACAGAAAATATCACCGAGACGAAGGGTTTCGTAGGTTGCAAGCTCAGCTTTGGACTCGTTAACCTCGTCGCCGAGGCGGATTTCGCCGCTGTCAATGCCTACTCGGTCCGGCTGAACCTGCACTTCTGATCAGATACCCAGACCATCGCTTGCTGACGTAAGGCCTCCGGAAAGTAATTCCGGAGGCTTTTTATTCTGGCCGCACGTGTCCGGTTTCTTGACCCATGTCCCTTGCCCCCCGCCCCTTTTTTATGCTATATTTCCCGTTGTGGAAAGCAAGAGAGACGCATTGATTTTGAAAGTCTCAGGCAGCAATGTCGATGGCGCAATCGATGCCGTCGCGTCCGAGCTGCCGGTTACGCTGGTGGTGAACGGCGAGCCGCTCGTAACACTTCTCTGCACCCCTTCCGAGCTTGAGGAGCTTGCTGTGGGTTTTCTGCTCACGGAAGGGATTCTGCACGGCAAAAACACGATAAAAAGGCTGGAAGTCGATGAAAAGGAACTCAGTGTGCGGATCGAGCTATCCGACCTGCCCTCTGATTTCAGCAAGAAGTTCGAAAAGCGGACCATCTCCTCCGGGTGCGGCAAGGGGATCACCTTCACGAACTACCGCACGGAAGCTGACCGCAGGATAGGAGCGACAGGCCATCTTCTTTCACTCGATGATATCAGGAAACTACTCAGCATCTTCCGGAATATCTCAAAACTGTACATCGAGACGGGGGGCGTGCACAGCGCCGGGCTTTCAGACGGCAAGGAGATCCTGTTCTTCTCCGAGGACATCGGCAGGCACAACGCAGTTGACAAGCTGATCGGGAAGGCCTTCTTGAAATCGGTCCCCGTGGAAAACAAAATACTGATCACGAGCGGGCGAGTTACATCCGAGATCGTGACGAAAGCGGGCAGGAACCGCTTCCCCGTGCTCATCAGCCGCGCGGCTCCGTCATGCATGGCCGTAAGCTACGCTGAGGACATTGGCATCACCCTCATCGGCTTCGCGCGGGGTGAACGGATGAACATCTACACGTGGCCCAACAGGATAAAACTTGATTAAAGCGCGCTGAATAATTCAAATGAAAAGGCCTTGCCCGATCCAGGGCAAGGCCTTTTGTCCCAAAACGAGCGCTACCTAAGGCAACAACATCAGCATCTGCATATCAACACCGGTGTCATCGCCTGTGCGCAGATCAGCAACCCTCGGTATCCCGATCCCCAGGGCCGTTGGGGACCACCCAAGTGCTTCTACACCATAGAATGCTCCCGGGAGCGGCGTCGCAGATGATCCGCCCGGCAGATTGGCCATGGTGTAGGACCCTCCACTCATCATCAAACTGGACATACTGCCGTAATTGCCGTTATTGAGGGTGTTAACGATCATCCCGCCGTGCACTGCGAAGAGAACACCATTGTTCATCATCCCCATACCCATCGAAGGCACGGTTATCGTGCCGCTAATGCTTCTGCTCACAGCGGGTGCCGTAGGATTGAGCGAGCCAAGAGATAACGGCGTCGGCGTGACGGAGCTCACCAATTGAGAAGCGCTGCGGTCATAAAGAACTGCATCTGCAACCGCGCCGAATTTCCCAAGCCCCTCCATAGGAGTCGTCAAGGTGAGACCGGATATCGCGCCGCTGTTATACGTTCCTACCCAAACCTGATCGGATGAAAGCTGGAAACCCGAGAACTGCCCGGTTATGGGATTTAAATGCCTGAATCGGATCTCGTATGGCAATTCCCCAGACCCTTGGAGGGTCTGATAGAAATTGACCCAGGCGCCGGTCGGCGAAGTGATGGCCGCACCGACCGTGTAATCCGGGGTCCCCGCGGTCATCGTGATCGTAGAAATGGGGGTCGCGGTAATAGGCGTTGTTCCCTTGGTGACCGGAACGCCTTTTGCGATGACGGTCTGATAACCTAAGCCGCGCATGACGAGATCATACGTTCCGGGCTTGAGCGGATACAATACAAATTTGCCAGTCGATGGATCCGCGATGGTCCAGCGTTTTACCACGTGATATTGAGGATTCAAAGAATCATTCACCTGCTCGGCCTTGATGACAAAATGAGCACTCGGAATCGCCGAGGTCGGCGTAATATAGCTGACAATTGCGCCGGCATCGTCGAGGTCGCAATATGCGAGACTCGGTTTAAGGACATATTCGGTCAAACCGTTGCGCTGGATATCCACCACATCATGGCCCGCATCAATGTCGATTGCCAGCCTGAGCACACCGCCGTCTGTGATCTGGAAGGTGCCCGCGAGTCTGATACCGTGACGGGCATCGGGGATGCGGAGAGCATATTCATTCGCGCCAATAATGATCTCATTATTGTACTTCAGACTTGCGCCGGACTTCGCCGTTTTAGCGGAATCTGTCAGCGCATCCTCTGTCCCCGCGAGTACCAGTCTGATCTGCAGATAAGTGCCGACCTCTACAGCGATGTTGTCCCATATGGGACTGCTGATGACTCCATTGCTCAAGGCGATGAGATCGACTGTTACGGGCGCGACAAGCGGATACTTGCGCCATCCCGCGTCGTCAGGGCCCGCGGTATCGCTCGTGTGGAACCAGATTTCCTTGACCGTGACATACGCATGATCATAATCTCCCGGCGCATCGGTGAGACTGACCGTCGCAGCGCCCGTGGGCGTCGTACTTCCGCCGCCGCCCCCGCCACCGCATGCATACAAAGCGAATGCCGCTAACACCACAACCAAGATCCCCAGATACCGACGATACATCTTATGTCCTCCTTGATTTTAAATTGGACTGCATACTAATACTTTTTCGACACCGTGACAACCAGAAAGTTTAACTGGTTTAGAAATGAAACGGCAGCAAAATCGCGAGGCGTTTGAGGGTGCCGATTCGCTTGCGGCGAGCGTTATCATTGTCTGCGGTACGAAGCATGGTTCGTTCTGCAAATTACATTGTGATACGAATGTTATGAAGGCTGTTGAATCAGGGCTTGGCGAGATATAGGCGGGGAAGGACTAAAAAAGCCGTGGGCGGCGATATCGCGGTGAACGTCATATGACGAGACGCAAGATGGTGTCTAAATTGATCTCGAAGGCGGCACAGGGCATTGCGATCTGCGTACGCACGAGCACCTCGGGCCGGATTTCTCCGACATGCCCGATGGCCACTTTACCGGCCATGATCTTGCCGCAGCGGCCCTGCATAAAGAGCGGATGCTCTGCGGGTTCAAGCTTGTATCCCATACCGAGGTAATACAGCAGGATATCGAGGGACGAATGCATTTCCGAGAAATTCGCGCCCGGATGAGAGATCAATGCCGCGAGGTTAAGATCAGTGCGTGAGCCCATGTTCTCTTTCGCATCGAACACCGCCACCTCGCCCACCTCAAAGATGCGGTGGGGGTAGAACGACTTGGAGCTCGCCGACTCAACGTTGAGGAGCGATGGAAGAACACGGTTCCTCAGTACTGAATACGCGAGCGACATAACGTTATCCACTTCAACGAGCTTCTCGCCCGCGGGCATCGCATAATCAAGCTCTTCTCGCGAGCAAAGGATGTTTGACATGATCTCTTGGAAGCCGGAACCCACCATATGACCGCGCACCGTGTCGGACAGCAGTTCGAGTCGGGAAACCGCACCAACGGTCGACTGTCTCGGCATCACCGGCTCGAACGAGTCGTATCCCCTGCTGATGGCAAAGTCCTCGACCAGATCTACGGGATGCATGACGTCGTCGCGAAAGGGCGGCGTTGTAACTGAAATCGTGCCGCGTCCGACTGTGACCCAGTGGCCATAGGAGCCGAGATATTTTTTCAGGTCGCCTAAGGATACTTCTTCGCCGAGGCCCGCTTTGAAGCTTGAAATCGGCACCGTGATCTTCCGCGAGGTATCATATGGAAATGTAACGCGTTTCCCCAGCTCCGTGTCATAAGGATAGACGACGAGGACGGGTTCAATGTCCGCGCCGCGGTCATAAAAGCTCGCCGCCAGAATATTGAGGGTGAGCGCGGTCATCCGCATATCCGTACCGGTGACCTCTATGAGGACGCCCGTCGTCCGCGGCTTTACCTCCCCGATCTCCCTGCTGTTGATGATCGGCGGGAACGACAGCACGCGCCCCAAGCCATCCGTCAGTACCGGGTACCGGGGAAAGCGTTTGACGATCCCGCCATAGGCAACGCCCTTAGGGTGGCGTTCAAGGATGTCGGCAAGGTTGAGCTTCTCCTCCATGCCGAGGGGCGTGAATGAGACCGCGGACGGATCAGCCAGCCGGTAGTCTACCGGGAAGACGATCCTGTTCAGTTCATAGATGCCGATCGAGACTGTGCTCCTCTTCCTGCCGAATATCTCCGAGAGCTTGTCTTGGCTCTGGATCATCTGCGCGAGTACATCTTCATTCATGCGCACGCCATTTGCCGTACATGCAGCAATATACGGCCGCACGGCTTTCATATCCTTCGCGACCCTGATCTCGCGCGTTGCCTTCCTGCCGTGCTTCACGAAGGGACACTCTTCGGGTTTTCCGGACAGCGAGATACGTATCTGGCGTGCAATGCCCTCGGCTGACCAGAGGTCCGGCCTGTTGCTGTCTGACAGCTCCACCTTCAGGTCGTCGGTCTCGGCAACATGCTCCTTGAGCTCGGCCTTGGCGAGCATCAGGTGCTTCTCAAGCGCGCCAAGAGCGAGCTTTTTGCCGATCAGGCCTTCGAGGTCGCGCTTTTTGATATCTATAGTAGGCATAGCAGATTCAAGTGTCCAGCGTCCCGTCAACGGGGTCAGGGTGATCTGTATCCTGAGCCCGTGTTCCTATTTGTTGAGCGCTATCTTTTTTGTCCTGATAAAATCCAGGTCACGCGAGAACAGGTCGCGTATGTCCTGGATTCCGAGCGCGACCATGGCCATGCGGTCGAGACCGAGACCCCAGGCGATTACCGGCGCGTTCACGCCGAGCGGAGCAGTGACCTCGGGCCGGAATATGCCCGCGCCGCCAAGCTCCATCCATCCGAGTTCGGGGTGCTTCACGTGCAATTCCACCGACGGTTCGGTGAACGGAAAGTATGCCGGCCGGAACTGGAAATCACTTGCCTTGGCGATCTCCTGGCCAAAGAGTTTCAGCAAACCGAGCAGCGCCTTGAAATCGATGTCCTCTCCGAGCACGATGCCCTCGACCTGGTAAAAGTCGGGTGCGTGCGTGGCATCAACGGCATCATAGCGGAAACAGCGCGCTATCGAAAAATATTTCCCCGGTATCTTCGGCCCGGACGCAAGCGTCCTTGCCGACACGGCCGTGCCCTGGCTTCTGAGGATCAGCCTTTTTGCGCGCTCGAGATCGAAGACATACCGCCAGCCTGTAGAGCCGGTCTTGCCGCCGTCCTTGTGGGCCGCGGCGACCCGCTTGCCGAAGGGCTCCTCGATCTTTTTGCTTGAACCCGGTTCCTTCACGAAGTATACGTCATGGATGTTCCGGGCCGGGTGGAACTGCGGCATGAACAGTGCGTCCATGTCCCAGAATTCGTTCTCCACGAGCGGGCCTCGCATCTCATCGAACCCCATGCCGATGAACTTGTATTTCACAAAATCGAGAAATTCCTTATAGGGATGCTTCCTGCCGATGCTTTGACGCGGTGGATTGAGCGCAATGTTGTAGGCACGGAACTTTTTATTCTTCCAGGTGCCATGCTGCAGCATCTCCGGTGTGAGCGCCGAAATCTCTTCCTTGCCGGTTCCCCGCTCCCTGAGCAGGCTGAGGAGTTCGTTGCCTGAGGCGGTCAGATGGTATGAGCGGTTCTTCTTCTCGGTGATACGGAAAATGCCCTTCGACTTGCCGCGCTTGTGGAAGTTCTCATGAATCAGTTTTTGTGTTGCCGCCGGCAGACTCGGAAGCGGGAGCGCGACTTTCGCCACCGCCGTTTCATCGATGACGCGCTTGAGAGCATCGTAGGGCCCTGTATCTGCGTTTGCATTCAGACGCAGGACCCCGCCTTGGCCTATGCTTATGACGTTGCTTGCCTTCAAGGATCCCGTCGCCGAACTGACTTCCGAGGGTTCCATGCCCCAGGTCTGAATCATGTCCTTGACGGTAAACTCTCTTCCTTCTCTGAGAGCGCCGATGATCCGATTCTCCGGCGTCCCCTGTTTATGATATTCTTTGCCTGTTTCTGTCAGTGAGACGTATGACGCGACCGATTCGTCCTTCACGTCGAGCAGGCCTTTAGTCTGAAGCCAGCCTGATGCCATGTCCAGGCGGGATTCGTCGAGACCTGATGCGTTCATGATGCCCAATGCAGAGAGCGGCTCTGCCCCATTGATGAAGCAGAGAAGCACTTTTGTCTCGAGGGGATGAAGACTTTCAAGCTGCTTTTTAATGTCCAATCGCTCCATAAGTTGCCGATAAGATTACGTTGGTTGAAAATATTTGTCAAGAAAAAACAGATTGACGGCGGTCTCGCTTGTATGATACCGTACTTCTAATGGCAACAGTGAAGACCAAACCTAGGTTAAACTACACGATCCTGTGCGATGATGTTCGGCAGGAAATGGGCGGCAAGTTCAGTCTGATGGGGCTGTTCGAAAACATTTATGCGAATGTCTTTCCCGCCGTGCATCCGCGATTCGCAATCGTCAACGAGTGGACAGGCGGTAAAGGAGAGTTCAGGTGCAGGATGAGGCTCCTCACCCCGGACCGTGAACAGGTCATATCCGAATCCGAAAGCTCCATAACCCTCTTTAGCGAAACCCAGAGGCATCGTGACATCTCAATCCGATTCAACACCACCTTCGCGGCTCCAGGCACATACTGGATCGAGACTCTTTTGGACGGCGAGTGCGTGGGTCTCATCCCGCTCACCCTTCAGTTGATAACCGACAGGCAAGTGCATTAAGAAATCAGGCACGGGGGCAGAGGTCATAGCGTAAGAACAGTGCGGTCATCCGGAGGAAGGCTTTATTCGATCGTAATGAACGATGAAATCCCTTCTTTGGCTTGGAGCTGCTTCATGAGTTTCTCAGCTGCTGCCCTGTTTGAAAAGCTTCCAAGCCTCACCCGGTGCCAAGTCCCCTTGTCCGGCACGTCGGAAGAGACGATGAAAGCCGCATACCCGAGCGTCTTCAGCTTCTTCACTTCATCTTCTGCCATGTCCTTTTCTTGATACGAAGCGATCTGGATGGTATAGCGCAGCTTGGAGATATGTGTCACGGTGGGTGCCTTCTTCGCCTGCACAGGGAGCTGATTTGACGCTGTCTGTTTTGGCGGCAAGGGGGCATTCTCCTTCTCCGCCTTGACCTCAACCTTTTTATCCTTCGTGGCAGCTTGTTCACCCTTGATCTCTTCGGTGCCGGTCTGCTTCTTGTCGGGCTGCTTTTCCTCGGATATGGACTTGGGCTTGAGGTCGATCGTTACCGTCTTGTTTTCCTTGTCCGTCAGCGTCTTGTAGAATGTGAACTCTTCCTGCTTCGGGATGTTTTTCGAGACCACCTCGGGAAGCGGCGGCCCGACCTCTCCCTGCACACCGGACCTGCCCTGATATTTTCCCACGAAATACCCCAGGAAGAAAAATCCCACCATCAGGGCCACACCCGCCGGGATGATGAACAGCTTGGATATGATCCCACCTTGTTCATTCATCAAAGTTTCTCCGAGGAAACATCGGCCTTCAGGCCGGAGAGCAATCGGAGCCTCCGTTTCAAAAAAAGTGCTTGCCAAGATTTTGGCAAGTTGATCCATCCATAAGGCGCACCGCTCTTTGCTGAGCAAGCGCTTCTTTTGGAACTGATCGATGAAGTTTGTGAGCGGAAATATTCTTTCGTTAAAACCTCAACCTCAGGCGAAAATCACCAGTGAGCCGATATTCGCTCAGATCATTGAGCCGGCGGGCCGCAGCGCCCCGCGTCCGCGCTCCTGACTAATAAATGAGCATTGCATCTCCGTAGCTGTAAAACCGGTACTTCTGCGCCACCGCTGCACGGTATGCAGACAGGAGATGCTCCCTGCCAGCGAACGCCGAGACGAGCATGAGGAGCGTTGACTTCGGCAGATGGAAATTGGTAATGACCCCGTCCACCACCTTGAAGCGGTATCCCGGATAGATGAACAGGTCGGATCTCCCTTCCCCCGGGGCAACCACGCCGTCTTCCGTCGCCGCCGTCTCGATCGCTCGCACACTCGTGGTCCCGACGGCAATTATCCGTCTCCCATCGCCTTTGGCACGGTTAATACGTTCGGCTGCATCCTTGGGAACAGAATATCGCTCTGGGAGCATCCGGTGCTCCGCGATCATCTCAACCCGGACAGGGAGGAACGTGCCGGGACCCACGTGAAGCGTCACCATGACGAAATCAATGCCTTTCGCCTTCAAGCGCTGGAGCAGTTCTTCACTGAAATGCAGGCCGGCTGTGGGTGCGGCAACCGCCCCTTCATTCGCAGCATACACGGTCTGATAGCGTTCCCGGTCGCTAGGAAAGGGCTCGCGTTTTATGTAGGGTGGGAGCGGGGTTCTCCCGATCTCAGGGAGAACTGTCCGGATATCGTTTACGCCGTAAAACCGGACGGTCCTGATACCTTCGTCGTTGCCGGTCATGACCTCCGCCTCGATGCCCATGGCCATGTTCAACCTTTTGCTGCAGCCTCCGCCGGCCTTCACCAGTGCATCCCACAGATTTCGCCCTTTCTCGTGCAGCAGGAAGATCTCTGCCTTCCCGCCTCCCTGTTTCCTTGCCAGGAGTCTGCACGGAAAGACCTTGGTGTTGTTCAGCACAAGCAAGTCGCCCGTCATGAGCAAGTGTTCGATGTCAGAGAAAATGCGGTGTCCGATGGCGCCCGTTTTGCGCTTGAGGACCATGATTCGCGATCGGTCCCTGACCGGTGAAGGTTCCTGCGCGATGAGCGATTCAGGGAGGTGATAATCGAAATCCGAAAGTCTGAGCCGTTCTGCAACCTGCGTCATGGTTGGATATTACCATATCATGCTGGAAATTCCAAATCTCAAACCATCACTTTCAGATTCATATTCCCCCGACCTTGATATCATTTACGATGCCCTAATGACCGCACGCGATCTGGGGTGGGAGGGAAAGACGACCATCATGATGCCATGCGATACCCCCATCGCCCTTAAGAGCTTTTCAAAGCGCTACCTGAATTACGCGAAAAATTCTATCGTCAAAACCCGAATCACAAAAATGATATCGAAAATCTAATGACCGAATACCTGGAGTTTACAGCACTGAATTTTTGAATCTCTTTGCTGCCTGGAGCTCCCTTTTTTGGATTTGCTTCAGTCCTGCATCACCTTCACGAACACCCTGCGTTCGCGGGGTCCGTCGAACTCGCAGAAGAACACCGCCTGCCATGTCCCGAGAGCGAGCCTTCCCTCTTCCACCATTACGACCCTTGACACCCCGATGATGCTCGACTTGATGTGCGCAGCCGAGTTTCCCTCGGTATGGCCGTAGTTGTCATCGAAAGGGATGATCTTATTCAGTTCTTTCAGGATGTCTCGCCCGACGTTCGGGTCAGAGTTCTCATTTATCGTGACCGCGGAGGTTGTGTGAGGCACGTATATGTAACAAACGCCGGAGCGGATGCCGCTCTCGGCCACCAGCCTCTGTACTCCCTGCGTGATATCAACGAGTTCTGTCCTGGAATTCGTTTTGACCCTTAGTTGCCTGATCATAATACTCCTCCAAAAATATCGGCCTGGATGACAACGTCATGGGTCAAGGTATATTCTGTTGACCAGATCCCATGACCCTTCCCCCTGAGCCCGTCGATCATCCTTCAATCCCCACGTCCTCCCGTCCCCTGCCGCGCTTATCGTCGGAGATCGGATAGATGATGTGGGTAATGAGAGAGTTGATACGCGCGAGATTTCCAAGAAGATCAAGATGGATATGGCTTGTGTCGATGGATTCCTGGAACCCCTTGCTGAGCCGGTCGAGATGGGCCTGAACGAGCTCCCTCTCCATGATACCAAGCTCTTCCTTGTTCCTGAGCACTCGGTCCGCAAGGTCCCGATCGTTGCTTGCGAAAGCCGATATGGCTGTGTCGAAGTTTTCAATGATCTTTTTGTGGAATGAAATGATCTCGTTCATCCCTTCTTGCGAAAAAGTCAGTCCTTTGTTGATCCGCTTCATGGCGAGAGGCATGATGTTCCGATCTACGATGTCTCCGATGCTCTCAAGATTGCGGGAGATTTCCAGGACGACCATGGAGCGACGGGACTGGGATTCCGTAAGGTGAGAGGATGACAGTCGGGCAATATAGAGGCGGATATGGCGATCGAGGAGGTCTATCAGGTTATCCTTGTTTTTTATGGACGCTACGGTCGATTGGTCATCGCTCGCAAATACCCTGACTGATTCGATGAGCATCTCCCGGACGATGTCGGACGCCCGGAGCGCCTCGCGTGCGGCCTGGCCGAGCGCCAGTGAGGGAGTTTTGAGCACGTGGTCATCGAGGTACAGGGGTCCGAACTTCTTTTCCTCGGCCTTCTCCGGCACAAGCTTTATGATCAGTTTCGAAAACAGACTCGTAAAAGGGAGGAAGATTATCGCCATGATCGCGTTGAACAGAGTGTGAGCGTTGGCGATCTGCCTGAGGAGATCCGGGGCCGTGTTCATGACGAGGTTCTGGAATGGGGACAGGAAGGGAAGGAACAGGGCCACGCCGAGCACCTTGAAGAGGACGTGCGCCCAAGCCACCCGCCGTGCCTCGGCAGGCGCTCGCAAGCTCGCCATCAGTGCGGTGGAGCAGGTCCCGATGTTCGCGCCGAGAACGACATGGATAGCAGAGTCTAGGGAGATGAGGCCGTGACTGGCAAAGGCGAGTGCGATGCCGATCGTGGCTGCGCTGCTATGGATGAGCCCCGTAAAAACGGCGGAGAGCACGATCCCCGAGAGCGGGGTCCTGAACATGACGAGCAGGACCTCACGGAATAGCTGGTTCTGCTCAAGGGGCGCCATCGCATCCGACATGATCTTGATGGAAAGAAAGACGAAGCCGAACCCCAGCAGGCCCTGCCCGACATATTTGTACAGATCCTTCTTGGAGAACAGGTCGAAGAGAAGGCCTACGCCGATAAGAAGGATAGCGTAATCGTAGACATGGAAGGCGATGAGCTGGACTGTGAGCGTTGCGCCGATGTCCGCGCCCAGGATAACGGCCAGCGTCTGGCGGAAGCTCATCAACCCTGCGCTCACGAACCCTACAAGCATGACCGATGTCGCGCTGCTCGACTGGATGAGCCCGGTGATGAGGGCCCCGGCACCTACTGCAGAAAACCTGTTGCTCGTGAGCGAACGGAGAAGCGAGCGGATCCGGCTGCCCGCCGCGTTCTGCAGGCCGTCGTTCAGCAGCCTGATGCCATAGAGGAGAAGAAGCACCCCTCCGAAAAGGCTCGCATAGATCATGGAGTAACTATGCCTAAAATTTCCTCATTCGTCAACGGGAAACTTCACCATGATGCGCTCTTGTTCTTTGCAAAATCGATTTCTTCTTCCCGGTTCCTGACCAAGCCATCCAGCTTCGCATCCAGCAACTCTGTGAGGAGTTTCCGGTAAAGTGGCCCGGGCGGTATGCCCAGGGCCTTGAGATCGTCACCTGTAAGCATCACCTTGACATTGCGCAGGTGGGTGAGATAGAGGGAGATGTATTTTTTGGCCACGTCCTGCCTTGCCTTCGCCATCACCACGAGGATCGCCTCGACATCCAAAGGCGCGAGGAGGTCGTACACGCGGCTCGGGGGGAGGTCGGTCTCCTTGTAGAAGACATAGAGCACCCCGCGGTACCGCTCCCGCGCATGCTGCACCCGCTCCCGGATCCTGGAAGGGACCGCAAGTCGTTCCAAAGTCTCTTCCACGGCCGTATCCTTCAAGCGGTCCAAAAGGCCGAGAAAATACACGAACCACTTCTCGATCCTGATGTCCAGATAGAGGAGACGGAACCAGGTAAGCGTCTCTGCAATAGAGTCAAAGAGCCGATCTGTCTCGGGCGTGCTTTTGAGGTCCGGATGGAGGAACTTGAGAAGGTCGAAGTCTTTCATGCGCTTCAGCACCTTGAAGGGCTCTGCCTCCGAGAACATGAGCACCAACTCGGTGTATATCCGTTCACCCGTGAGCTTATGGAACAGTTTCATATTCACGGCGGTCTTGATCAGGTTCTGGGTGTGCTTGCTGAGGCGGAAAGCAAAGCGCTGCTCGAACCTGATCGCCCGGAGCACGCGCGTCGGGTCCTCCACGAATGAAAGACTATGGAGGACGCGGATAGTCTTTTCCTTGACATCGCGCAGACCGCCGAAAAAATCGATGAGCTCCCCATAGCGCTTGCGGTTCAACCGCACTGCAAGGGTGTTGATCGTGAAATCACGGCGATAGAGGTCCTTTTTAATGGAAGAGAGCTCGACTGTGGGCAGAGCCGCCGGGGACTCATAATACTCGAGCCGGGCAGTGGCGATGTCGAGCTTAAGCCCATTCGGGAGCACGATGACAGCAGTGCCAAACTTCAGGTGGGTCTTCATGCGGCCGCCCACCTTTTTTACGAGCAAGCCCGCGAACGTTATCCCGTCCCCCTCCACTACGATGTCGACGTCGAGGTTGGCAACGCGAAGGAACAGGTCCCGCACAATGCCCCCGACGAGATATGCCGAGAACCCCGCCTCGTCGGCGACCTCGCCGACCGCCCTGAGCGCATCGCACACCTCCGGCGGCAGCCGTTCATCGATCAGGCCCTTGATGTTCCGGGTGGAACGCAGGTCGAGACCTTCCTGTTCAGGAAACTCTGCCAGACGTTCTTCGTGCAGGGAACGCAGGAGATCTGTGCGGGTGATGGCCCCCACGAGCAGGCCGCTCTTGTCGAGTACCGGGATAAAACGCTGATGCTCTTCGATCATTACCCGTTCAACCTGGGCCATAGGCATGTCGGGAGACGCAACCGGCCCCCCGGTGGTCATGAACTCTTCAACCTTCTGCTCAGCCAGCCCGTGGAAGAGCGCCTTCTGCACTACCTCGCGCGTGATGGTCCCTCGGAACCGTTCGTTGCTCAGGACAGGCAGCACGTTCACGCTGAACCGGGTCATGGCCTCGTTCGCCTCCTGGATGGTGCTGCCAAACGGTATGGTCTTGACCGGAGAGGTCATGATCTCGCTCGCGATCGGCCCGGGTTTTATGTGATGCTTCAGGACATCGATCAGACGCTCCTTGGCCTGCAGGTACGTCATGTCCCTTGCCACTGCCGATGCCGCCGTGGCATGGCCGCCGCCACCCAGTCCTTCCAGCACCTCGCCAGCGTTCACCTGGGGTATCCTGCAGCGCCCGATTACGTGCGTCTTGTCTCCCATCTGCACCACAAGGAAGACCACGTCGAGGCTTTCCATGTCCCTGATCTTGTGAGCCAGGTTCGCAAGGTCCGGGACATAATGATGTGTGGCCATGGCCGCGATCACCACTCGGACCCCGTTGATATCATAGATCGTGGCGGCCTTGATGAGGTCGTTCAGGATCGCGATTTGCTCCGCTGTCAGCTCGCGGGAAATGAAATCGGAAACGATGTTCAGCTGTGCGCCCTGGGAGATGAGGTACCCTACGGCCTGCGCGTCGCGATCCGTGGTAGACACATAGGTAAGCGAGCCGGTCTCTTCGTAGATGCCGAGGGCAAAGATCGTGGCTTCGAGCGGCGTAATCGGGATCCCTTTCTGCCTCAGCAGCTCGACCATAATGGTGGTCGTGGCGCCGATCTCCTCCACGATCTCGAGTTCTCCCCGGACGTCTCCCTCCGTGGGTGGATGATGGTCATAGATATGCACAGAGACGCCTGGACGGCCGAGCGCGCCCGCAAGCTTGCCCAACCGGGCAGGATTCCGGTTATCGACGATGATGAGCCTCGTGACGCTGTCGATGTCGACGTTCCTGAGCCGTTCGGCCTCTACGGCGTAAAATGTTGACTCGAGGAAAAAGTCCCTCATGCTCTTCTCCTGGGATCCGGGAAAGACGAGCGTTGCCCCAGGGTAGAGCTTCTTTGCCGCGACCATGGACGCAAGGGCATCAAAATCGGCGTTCGTATGGCTGGTGATGACTTCCATAGTGAGTACTTTACAAATCCCGGGCAAGCAAACTCGAGATGTGAAACGTTTTGGATCTTGAGACCTTGAATTCCGAATCTATCGGGGATTTGTCATGCGCCTGTCATCATCCTCTCGGATGGTACCTCTGGTGTATCTTCCTAAGCCTCTCGCGCGAGACGTGCGTATATATCTGCGTGGTCGAAATATCGGAATGACCGAGCATGGCCTGGACCGCCCGAAGATCGGCGCCATTGTCGAGGAGGTGCGTGGCAAACGAGTGGCGAAGCGTATGCGGCGATATGGTCATCCGGATGCCGGCCTTCAGGGCATAGAACTTTATCCGCTCCCAGAACATTTGTCTCGTTATGCCCCTCCGCCTCAAGCTGATGAAGAGACGATCTGACTCAGCGCCGTCAAGCAGGTCTGCGCGGCCACTCTCGAGATATCGCCCAACCGCGGCCGCCGCGACCTCTCCCATGGGCACGGCTCGCTCTTTTGATCCCTTTCCCATTACCATGAGGAAACCTCGTTCAAGATTGATATCCTGCAGACCGAGCCCGACAAGCTCGCTCACCCGGAGCCCAGTGGCGTAGAGAAGCTCGAGCATGGCCTTGTCCCGGAGGCCGATCGGTGTTGTCGTGTCAGGCTGGGCAAGAAGCGCATCGACTTCTGCTGTTGATAGCGTCTTCGGCAGCCGCTTCCAGCCCCGGGGCGTCTCGAGGTTCACGGTCGGGTCCGTCCGCGCCAAGCCGTCGATGATAAGGTATTTGTGAAGGCCGCGTACCGCCGCCAAACCCCGCGCAATTGACGGCATTGAAAGCCCGGAAGACGAGAGATGCGAAAGATAAGAGACCACATCGTTCTGCGTTATCTCATCGTGACTTTTGTCCTTCATATAAAGCAGGTACCTGCGCAGATCCCTCTTGTACGATTCCAACGAATTTCGGGCAAGCCCTTTTTCCACGGAAAGAAAATCGAGAAACCTCTTGAGAATGTCGTCTTTCATAAAGACAATGCCAAATCGGCCTTGATTTGATTCTATGTTATCGCGGCGGAAAAAGCAAGTACGGCATGTGCTTGTCAGGAAGGAAATGAGGGAAAGCTGGCAGCGGGAATAGGGCGTTGACGATGCAGACCGGAATCCTGAGCCTCGTGACTCAAATGATCCCCAACCGGATCAATCTTCTCCGGAACATATCACGCGGCATTTTAAGGAGCTCCGTGATGTCTCGCCAGCCGTCGCCAGCGTCCTCTATACGTGATAACCGCTCCGCACTACGCGTGATGTATGGACCCGTCAAAAATTGCGTGAACAAGTCCGAGGTCGTTGTAACGGCTGTCCTTGGGGGCGGATCGATCCTCATCCGACGCTGACTTTTCCAATGAGACTCTTTATATCACCGACACCTTGTTCAGCCATCACGCGTTCGATGCCCGACAGCACTTCGAGCGTTGCCCGTGGATTTATGAAATTCGCGGTTCCGACGGCCACCGCCGAAGCGCCGGCAAGAATGAACTCCATTGCATCTTCGCCGGTTACAATCCCACCCATGCCGATGATCGGCAGCGGTACCGCCCTGGCCACCTGCCACACCATGCGAACGGCCACGGGTCTTATTGCAGGACCTGACAGGCCGCCGGTACAGTTCGCGAGACGTGGCCGTCTGCACCGCACATCGATAGCCATACCGAGGAGCGTATTGATGAGTGAAAGTCCGTCGCATCCCGCATCACGCGCGGCCTTTGCGAAATCAGTCACGTCCGTCACGTTCGGCGAGAGCTTGGCGATGAGCGGTAGCCGCGTTGCCTTGCGGACCGCCGACAGGAGATCGAAGGTCGCCGTAAGGTCCGTGCCGAAGGCCATGCCGCCGGCCTTCACGTTCGGGCATGAAATGTTGACCTCGATACCCGAGATGCCCGGCGCGCCATCAAGCCGCTCGGCCACTCCCACGTACTCTTCAAGACTATAGCCGAACATGTTTACGATCACAGCGGTGTCACATTTCCTGAGATAGGGGAGCTTTTCGCTCAGGAAAACATCGACGCCGGGATTTTCGAGCCCGATAGCGTTCAGCATTCCCGACGGCGTTTCCCATATGCGCGGAGGAGGATTGCCCTTGATCGGTTTCAATGAAATGCCCTTGACGATCACCCCGCCAAGTCTGCTCAGATCGATGAATTCCGCGAACTCTTCTCCGTATCCGAACGTACCGGACGCGGTCAGCACGGGATTCTTAAGCTTGATCCCCGCGAAGTCGATGGAGAGCGTCGGCTTTGATGCAGGTATTATTCGTTTCATAATATCAACTCATTCAAATTGAAGGCGCGGATAAGCCGATCATTACCGCCAAGAAGCGCCGGCTCCTGGCCCTTCGTGCCTAAAGCTTCTTCTTCACGTGCGGGATGGGCAACACCACCTGTTCGCTCCAGTCGATTTCCCGCGAGTCGAACACGGGCCCGTCTTTGCATGCCCGCTTGTAGCCGCCTGCCCGCATCGGGACCGAGCAGCCCATACATGCGCCGAGACCGCATGCCATTCGCTCCTCGATCGATACGTAACAGGTGATCGAATGTTCGGCAGCGATCCTGCCCACGGCCGCGAGCATGGCATGAGGGCCACAGGCATAGATCACGAGATGGGTCTTCTGCTCCATCCGTGTCAGGAACGCGTTGAGGAGATCGGTCGTCATCCCCCTGACGCCGACACTCCCATCCTCAGTGGCTATATGCACCTTCGCGGTAACCTCTTTAAAACTCTTTATGATGCCCGCCGGAGGAAGACATTCTTTGTTCTTCGCTCCAACGAAGAGGTGTGCGCGAGACCCCGCTCGCTGTGACAGAAAATGCAGGGGAGGAAAGCCGCTTCCGCCTGACACAAGAGCGGGCATTGTATCCTTGTCCGGCACCGGGAAGCCCCGGCCGAGCGGTCCAAGCAGGTTCAGGGCGCGCCCGATCCCCATGCCGGTGAGCAGTGCGGTTCCCCTGCCCACAACGCGGTAAACTATTTCGATGGATGATCTTGAAGGAACAGAAGAGATTCCGAAGGGACGGGCGAGGAGCGGGTCCATGTTCTCCGATACCCTGAGCATGACAAACTGGCCCGGCAGTGCCGTTGCGGCTGCTTCCGGTGCCCTGAGTACGAGGCGGTAGTATCCCCTGCCCGCTGATTCATGGGCAAGTATTGTTGCCTTGTGAAACCTACTCGAAGGCAATCTCGATCTCCTGTATCTCATATTCCACGGTTTTGGCCGGTGTCTTGATTGTAACGACGTCACCAACCTTGTGGCCGATGAGCGCTTTGCCTACAGGTGACTGAACCGATATCTTCCCTTTTTTAAGGTCCGCCTCCTCCTGGCCCACTAGCGTATATTTTTTTATGTCTCCGGAATCGGAATCCGCGAGCGTCACGGTGGCGCCGAAAACAACTTTTTCGTTCGAGAGCTTCGAAACGTCGATTATCTGGGCATGGGCAAGCTTGGATTCCAGTTCGCGCTTCTTGGCGTCGAGATGTCCCTGGCGTTCTTTGGCCGCGTGATATTCCGCGTTCTCCGACAGGTCGCCGTGCGCCCGCGCTTCCTCAATCTCCCTGATGTTCTTGGGCCGCTCCACCTTGACGATCCGGTCCAGCTCCTGCTTGAGCTTTTCATAGCCTTCTTTGGTCATAGGGATCTTCTGCGTCATGTTCTATGATACTCCTGAATAGACTTCACCTGTAGATGGTTTTTCATGATAGCAGCAATGCCCCGCACCGCGGCCTTTGCCGCCGACAACGTTGTGAAATAGGGGACCCCCTTCATCAGCGTCGTTCGTCTGATGGAGTAGGAATCCTTCTGCGCCTCGGCCCCATGAACCGTATTGATCACGAAATCCACCTGCCTGTCCTTGATCTGGTCCACGATATGCGGCCGGCCCTCGGTCACCTTGTTCACCGTCTCGACCGTGATCCCCCGCTTCCTCAGATACTCAGCGGTTCCTCTCGTTGCCACGATCGAGAATCCCGCCTTCTCCAGACCCTGTGCGACCTCAAGCAGCCCGGCCTTGTCCTTGTCCTTTACGCTCAGAAACACACGGCCTGAAACCGGCATGGGGTTCCCCGCGGCCATCTGGGATTTGGCAAAGGACATGCCGAAGTCCGTATCGATTCCCATTACCTCGCCCGTGGACTTCATTTCCGGCCCAAGGAGCGTGTCCACGCCGGGAAACTTGGCGAAGGGGAACACCGCTTCCTTGACGGCGATGTGCTTGATCTTCACCTCTTTCGTAAAGCCGAGTTCGGCAAGCGTCTTGCCCGCCATCACCCGTGCGGCGAGTTTGGCAAGCGGCACGCCGATTGCTTTACTCACGAACGGGATGGTACGCGACGCCCGGGGGTTCACCTCCAGCACGTAGACGCGCCCATCCTTCACGGCGAACTGCACGTTCATGAGCCCGACCACGCCGAGCTCAAGAGCAAGCGCCCGCGTCTGCCGGTCTATCTCCTTGATGATGTTCTGCGAGAGCGAAAACGGAGGGAGCGAGCACGCCGAATCCCCGGAATGCACGCCGGCCTCTTCGATGTGCTCCATGATGCCCGCGACAACCACCGTACTGCCGTCCGATATCGCGTCCACGTCGATCTCGACGGCGTCTTCGAGATACCTATCGACGAGCACGGGCCGTTCGGGAGAGGCCTTGACCGCACGGGACATGTAGTTCCTGACGCTCTCCTCGTCGTACACGATCTCCATGGCACGGCCGCCGAGCACGTAAGACGGACGAACCATCACAGGATATCCGATACGGTTGGCGGCGTCCACCGCTTCGTCGCAGGATATGGCGGTACCGCTCTCGGCCTGCAGAAGTCCGAGCCTGTCGAGGAGCTCCTTGAACCGCTTCCGGTCCTCGGCCCTGTCGATGCTGTCGGGAGAAGTGCCGAGGATGCGCACACCCGACTGCTCGAGCGGCACCGCGAGCTTGAGGGGCGTCTGGCCGCCGAACTGCACGATCACGCCGATGGGCTTTTCCCGGTGTATAATATGTAAAACGTCTTCGAGTGTCAAGGGTTCGAAGTACAGTCGGTCCGACGTGTCGTAGTCCGTGCTCACCGTCTCGGGATTGCAGTTCACCATGATGGTCTCGTATCCGTCCTCTTTGAGCGAGAAGGCGGCGTGCACGCAGCAGTAATCGAACTCGATCCCTTGGCCGATCCGGTTCGGCCCTCCGCCGAGGATCACGACCTTCTTGCGGTCAGTGGGGTTCGCCTCGCATTCGGCTCTTCCTCCGGCGAATTGGGACGTTCCGGATTCGACATGCAAGGCATCTTGAAACTTGAATTTTGAATCTTGAAGTTTGTAGAACGGCTTCTCGTACGTCGAATACAAGTACGGCGTATGCGCCTCGAACTCGGCTGCGCAGGTGTCCACTGTCTTGAACACTGGCGTGATGCCGAGTTCCATGCGGGTCTTCCGTATCGCTTCTTCGGTTGTCGTGAGCAGTTTGGCGAGCCTTCGGTCCGAGAAGCCGAACTCTTTTGCGCGCCGGAGAGGATGGTCCGGCGACGCGGTTTTATCGAACAGGACGCGGGGGCCTTGTTCCCTGATCTCCTTCTCCCGGTCCGTGATCTGGCGGATCTGATGCAGGAACCAGGGATCGATCTTCGAAAGGCTGAACGCCTCTTCGACGCTCATACCGATGCGGAAACCGTCAGCGATATACCAGAGCCGCTCCCAGTTGGCCACGCTGATCTTCTGGCGGATGTCGGCGATACCGTGCTCAGGGTCCGCATCCCGGTCGCGGCGGGACTCGAACCCGTAGCGGTCGATCTCGAGCGAGCGGAGCGCCTTCTGGAGCGCTTCCTTGAAGGTCCTGCCGATGGACATGGCCTCGCCAACGGACTTCATCTGCGTGGTCAGGGTGGCGTCGGCCTGAGGGAACTTTTCAAAGGCAAAACGCGGGTACTTCACGACAACATAATCGATGGTCGGCTCGAAGGACGCGGGCGTTGCCTTCGTGATGTCGTTCGTGATCTCATCGAGAGTATAACCAACGGCGAGCTTGGCAGCAATCTTCGCGATGGCAAAGCCCGTCGCCTTGGATGCGAGGGCCGAGCTGCGGGACACGCGAGGGTTCATCTCGATCACGACCATCCTTCCGTCCACGGGGTTCACCGCGAACTGTATGTTCGACCCGCCAGTGTCCACACCGATCTCGCGGATGATCCGGAGCGACGCGTCCCGCATGATCTGGTACTCTTTGTCAGTCAGGGTCTGCGCCGGCGCCACAGTGATGCTGTCGCCGGTGTGGATGCCCATGGGATCAAGGTTCTCGATGGAGCAAACGATCACGACGTTGTCCTTCGTATCACGCATCACCTCAAGCTCGAACTCCTTCCATCCCACGACCGACTCTTCGATCAGCACCTGGTGCACCGGGCTGGCGTCCAGGCCGCGCGTGATCAGATCGGTGAACTCCTCCTTGTTATAGGCGATGCCGCCGCCGGTGCCGCCAAGGGTGAACGCGGGACGCAGGATAACGGGGAAGCCTACCCTTTCGAGAATCTCGTATGCCTCTTCCCTGCTTGTGGCGAACCCGCTCTTCGGAACTGAAAGGCCGATGTTTTCCATCGCCTCTTTAAAAAGCTCACGATCCTCCGCCTTCTTGATCGCCGGGAGCTTTGCGCCGATCAGCTCGACGTCATATTTTCGAAGCGCGCCGGACTCGGCGAGCGCCACGGCCGTGTTGAGCGCGGTTTGCCCCCCCATGGTCGGAATCAGTGCATCGGGCCTTTCCCGCTCGATGATCTTCTCGACTACCGTCGGAGTGATCGGTTCAATGTATGTGTGGTGCGCCATCTCGGGATCGGTCATGATCGTGGCCGGGTTCGAGTTGATGAGCACGATCTCATACCCCTCTTCCCGGAGCGCCTTGCACGCCTGCACGCCCGAGTAGTCGAACTCGCACGCCTGGCCGATCACGATCGGCCCCGATCCGATGATAAGAATCTTTTTTATGTCTGTCCGTTTCGGCATTTATCCCTTCCTCAACTTGGCACTTTGTATTCTGAACCTTGAATTATTATTCGAACTCCTGCACCCACCCGTTCTCTAAACCGTACTTCAGCATCGCCTGATAGGCCGTTTCGTACTCGTCGACCGTGATCCTGCGGGACAATTCCTTGAATTCACGCGCTTTAAACGCGGGAAAATACTGTGACATGAGACTGATGTGCACATCCTTCGAAATTTCTTCTGCGAGGAACTTCATGATCCGCCCGGTGCCTGACAGCCCGGCGGGCAGTATCAGGTGGCGTATGATGAGCCCCCGCGTCGCGATCCCCGCCTCGTCGAGCACCAGGTTCCCGACCTGACGGTACATCTCTTTGATCGCCGCGCAGTTGATCTCCTGGTAGTGAGGAGCAACAGAATACGTGCGCGCTGCGTCATCGTCCGAATACCGCATGTCCGGCAGGTAGATGTCCACGATTCCGTCGAGCAGCCGGAGCGCTTCCAGCGACTCGTACCCGCTCGTGTTGTACACGATCGGCAGGTTGAAGCCCCGCTCCCTCGCGATGCCGAGTGCCTTCAGGATCTGCGGCATGAAGTGCGTGGGCGTCACCAGGTTCAGGTTATGGCACCCCTGTTCCTGAAGCCATACCATCTGACAGGCAAGCTCGCCAGGCGTGCGTTCCGCGCCGGTGCCCAGCTGGCTGATGGGGTAGTTCTGGCAGTAGACGCA
The DNA here is from genome assembly GCA_035623825.1 of Nitrospirota bacterium. Classification (GTDB taxonomy): domain Bacteria; phylum Nitrospirota; class UBA9217; order UBA9217; family UBA9217; genus DASPSR01. Next base: position 130,222 of record DASPSR010000062.1, on the reverse strand, counting down.
GCGAAGGTTGCAGTTGGTCAGGAAGATCGTGCCCGAGCCCCTCGAACCCGAGAGCGGAGGTTCTTCACCGTGATGCACATTGATGCTCGATACGACGGGATGTAATCCCGACCTGCAGAAACCAAGCTTATCATTCTTCAAGCGGTTCACCCCGCACTGGCGGGGACAGGCACGGCAGCTCTCGAGCAGGTTATAGGCCGCTTCGACCCGTTTTTGCAATTCCGTTCCTGAAATCGTCGAAACCATGTATACCGTTAAAACTGCGCCACACGGACGCTAAGAAACGCTCCGTTGGTATTTCACTTCCTGACTCGGCGACTTCTTGCCGACCTTGTCAAGTCTTGTTGTTTTGTGCTTCTGCATCATCTCCACGAATCGCTGGAAAAGATACCTGCTGTCGTGCGGCCCGGGAGAAGCCTCCGGATGATATTGAACCGAAAAGGCAGGCAGGGTCTTGTGCTGCATGCCCTCGCAGGTATTGTCGTTCAGATTCATGTGGGTCATCACGACCTTCTCCTTGACGGTTTCCATGTCCACCGCAAAGCCGTGATTTTCCGCCGCGATTTCGACCTTGCGCGTGGTCAAATCCATGATCGGCTGATTCCCCCCGTGATGGCCGAACTTGAGCTTGTATGTCCTTCCCCCGAGCGCGAGCCCCAGAAGCTGCTGGCCAAGGCAGATTCCGAAGATCGGCTTCTTTCCCAGGAGCTTTTTTATGTTCTCTATCGCGTAGGTGACCGGCTCCGGGTCGCCTGGTCCGTTCGACAGAAAGACGCCGTCAGGGTTCATGCTGAGAACCTCTTCGGCGGGCATCGTTGCCGGCACGACCGTGACATCGCAGCCCGCGCTGGCGAGCAGGCGGAGGATATTCCGCTTGATGCCGTAATCGTACGCAACGACTTTATATCTCGCTGCCGGCATCTGCGCGTATCCCTTGCCCAGATTCCAGTCTCCTTCATCCCAGCCATACGGTGTTTTACACGTGACATCCTTGACGAGGTCAAGGCCGCTCATTTTTGGAAGGACCTCGGCCTTGGTCACCAGGCTCTCGGGATTCAGGTCCAGCGTCGAGATAACGCCCGACTGCGCCCCGTAATCACGGAGATGGCGGGTCAGCGCCCGCGTATCGATTCCCTGGATGCCTACGATGCCGTTCTCGTTCAGATACTGATGGAGAGATTTCTTCGCTCGCCAATTGCTGGGGAAATCGATGTATTCCTTCACGATGAAACCTTCAACATAAGGCCTGCCGGACTCGACGTCTTCAGCATTCACGCCGTAGTTCCCGATCTGCGTGTAGGTCATGGTGACGATCTGGCCTTTGTACGACGGATCCGTCAGGATCTCCTGATACCCGGTCATGCTCGTGTTGAAGACCACTTCACCCGAGGTCTCGCCTTCCGCCCCGAAAGAGTGCCCTTCGAACACCATCCCGTCAGCCAATGCAAGAATAGCCCTTTTCATTCTCCGTTCCTTCCTTCAGCAAGCATTCTGCGATCAAAAATCCGATATTAAAAGCTGTCCCGCACCTTCCCGTTTATATCCACGACCTCCCCGCTCAGGCGGTCGCCGTCAAACGTCACAAGGACGAAGTGATAAAACTTCCCCATGGCCTTTGCTGCAGCACGTCCCGTGACTCTAGATCTTGCCGCCCACGATCGTCAGCTCAGCCCTTCCCTTGAGCTTCCATCCGTTGAAGGGCGTGTTCCTTGCCTTTGAACTGAATTGGGACGCATCAACAATCCACTTGACGTTCGGGTCGATAATCGTTACGTCCGCATCGGCGCCGACAGCCAGCTTGCCCTTGTTCAGTTTGAAGATCAAGGCGGGATTGGTGCTGAGCTTGCGGATCACGTCGGTCAGTGAGAGTATTCCTTCATCAACAAGACTGAACGTCAAACCGACCGCGGTCTCGAGTCCGATGACGCCGAAGGGCGCATAGTCGAACTCTCCGGACTTCTCGTCCAGGGCATGCGGAGCATGGTCCGTCGCGATCACATCAATGGTGCCGTCCTTCAGGCCCTGCTTGATCGCAGCGACATCATCTGCCGTCCGGAGCGGCGGGTTCATTTTCGCCATGGTATTGTACCCCCGAACTGCCTCCTCGGTCAAAGTAAAATAGTGCGGACAGGTCTCTGCCGAGACCTTCACTCCACGGGCCTTGGCATCGCGTATCAGGCGCACCGAACCGGCAGTGCTCACATGCGCGATGTGGAGCCTGCAGCCTGTAAGTTCGGCCAGCGAAATATCGCGAGCCGTCATCACATCCTCGGCCGCCCGGGGAATGCCCCGAAGCCCCAGTTCCGTCGAAACATCGCCTTCGTTCATCACACCCTTGCCGGACAGGGCGCTGTCCTCACAGTGCGCGATGACGAGCATGTCGAAGATCTTCGAGTACTCCATTGCCCGGCGCATGACCGATGCGTTCATCACGGGCTTGCCGTCATCAGAGATCGCACGGCATCCGGCAGCAAAGAGCTCACCCATCTCTGCCAGCTCCTCGCCTTTGGATCCCTTCGTAATGGCGCCGATGGGGAAAACCCGGGCCGACGCGCTGCCGGCCTGGACAAGCATGAATTCGGTGACCGCGCGGTTATCGTTTACCGGATTCGTATTCGGCATGCAGCAGACCGAGGTGAACCCGCCTGCCTTTGCCGCGGCAGTGCCCGTCGCGATCGTTTCTTTATATTCGTAACCTGGCTCGCGCAGATGCACGTGCATGTCGATAAGTCCGGGGACGACGATTTTGCCCGCGGCATCGACAATTTTCGCACCGCTTTGAGATAGGGTACCCTGCTTGCCGAGCTTTGCGATCTTCCCCTCGGCGATAAGGATATCGAGGTTATCGTCGATCTTATCCGCCGGGTCGATGATATGACCGTTTTTGATCAGAATGTTCATGTATTATAGCCAGGAGTCCGTATCCAGGGCGATTTCCGGACCTTTGTCCCTGGCCCTTTCATTTAAGCCTCGGCCTTGCTCGCCCCGGCCAGCAGGAACATCACCGCCATCCGGACCGCTACCCCGTTCGTGACCTGATGGAGAATAACCGGCGTATGGTCGGCCACCTCCGACGAGATCTCCACCCCGCGGTTCATGGGGCCAGGATGCATCACCATCGCGTTTCTTGCCGCCCGCGCGACCCGCGCCTGATTCAGTCCGTAAAGTCTCGCATACTCGCGCACCCCGGGGAAGAGGCCCGCGGCCTGGCGCTCAAGCTGGAGCCGGAGCATCATGATCACGTCCGCTCCTTCGACAGCTTCGTCCATGTCATAGCAGGCTGTTGCGCTCATTCGCTCTATCCCGGGCGGGATCATGGTCGGAGGGCCGCAGACCTTAACCTTAGCCCCCATGGTGGAGAGCCCGTAAATGTTCGATCGTGCGACGCGGCTGTGTTCTATGTCGCCCACGATTGCGACCGTCAGTCCTTCGAGCCTTCCGAGCTTTTCACGAATCGTGAACATGTCGAGCAGGGCCTGCGTCGGATGTTCGTGGGATCCGTCTCCGGCATTGATCACTGAGCTCTTGAGACGGGTGGACAGATACGCCGGGGCGCCCGAGCAGGAATGGCGAACAATGATGATGTCGCACTTCATGGCTTCGATGTTCAGGGCCGTGTCAAGAAGCGTCTCGCCTTTGACTACGCTGGATGTCGATGTAGAGATATTGATCACATCGGCCGAGAGCCGCTTGCCAGCCAGTTCAAAGGATGTCCGGGTCCGCGTGCTCGCCTCGTAGAACAGATTGATGACCGTCTTCCCGCGGAGCGTCGGTACCTTCTTGATGTCGCGCTCGGACACATCCTTGAACGTCGCTGCCGTATCGAGGATGAGCTCAATCTCGTCTTTGGGCATGCCTTGTATACCGAGCAGGTCTTTTGAACTGAGCGCCATAGTCAAACCATTGATGGCCAGGGGGCGGGTTCCGGTGTTCCGGGCCACGCTCACCCGGGACCTGGCTGCCGAACCCTTGCCCCCCTGTCGTCATTCTCCCAGGATCACTACCTTCTCTTCCATACCGTCTTCAGCGAGCATCACTTCCACCTTCTCCTTAGCCGACGTTGGGAGATTCTTTCCCACATAGTCGGCGCGGATCGGGAGTTCCCGATGCCCGCGGTCTACGAGTACCGCGAGTTGAATGCGCTGCGGCCTGCCATAGTCCATGACACTGTTAAGCGCCGCCCGGATGGTTCTGCCGGTATAGATAACGTCGTCCACCAGAACCATGATCTTGCCCTGGATATCAAAGGTGATGTCCGTTACCTGAGGCACCGGCTGGGACTTGCGGGTTGTCAGATCATCCCGGTACATGGTGATATCCAGACTTCCGACCGGCGGTTCCAATCCTTCGATTTCCCTAATCTTGATGGCAAGCCGTTTGGCAAGGTGTACGCCACCGCGCTGGATGCCGACGAGGACGATGTCCTTTGCGCCCTTGTTCTTTTCCAGGATCTCGTGTGCGATTCTCGTCATCGCCCGGTCAATGCCGGCGTTATCAAGGATCAGTGCTTTTTCTTTAAGGCCCGTCATCTCTGCTCCCGAACCCGAAATGCATTGAAAAAAGACACAAAAAAACCTTCTCCCCTGTCTGGGGAGAAGGTTCGCTTTTGTATACGGAGCGTTATCCCGCTGTTATGCTTTTTCATTTCTTGCCCTTCCTGGCCTCTCCGGACCAGACTTAAAGAGGATTGCTGTGACGGTTCAACAATACCCCAACCAGTGCGTTTCTGTCAAGAACTTTCTTTATTCGGCCAACCCGGCACGACCCTCTTGCGTCATTCAAAGAAGTCCAACGATACGGAGGCCGTTCCGTAGAAACAGATATGTCCCGCAATGGTGCGGAGCTTTCACGTTACGCTATTACGATCGATACGAAAATCGACAGCACATGAGGCGGTGAAAGGTGACATCTGGCGCGCAGGGTCATCGGAAAAAGAGCTTTCAACGCTCCCAGTCGAAATACGAATAAGACTCAATCACATTTACAAACGAATCTACAAGGACGGAAGCATTATCTCTGCGCCAGACAACGGCAAGTTCCACCTCCGGAGGTGATCCTGACAAGGGGACATACTGCACTCCCGGCCGTCTGATATTTTTTATAAAATCAGGGAGGAGGCAGGCTCCCATTCCGGAAGCTACGAGACCCAACACTGTTTGCACCTGCCCCGCTTCCTGAGATATTGTCGGGCTGAATCCGGCAGAATGACACAGGCTGATAAATGCATCACGGACAACGGGCTCAGAGGAGCGTGTGTTTGCAATGAAAGGTTCGTGGGCCAGTTGTCTGATATGAACCGACTTGCGGCCCGAAAGAGGGTGATTGTTATGCAATACCGCCAGCAAAGGCGCCATCGTGAGCGTCTTGAACGCGAGCGCGCGGTCTTGAGCACCGATATAGAGGAATCCGACATCAATGCGTTTTGCATGAAGCGACGCTATCTGTTCCGCGGTATTCATCTCATGCAGTACCATTTCTACCTTCGGGAAGCGTTCACGGAACAATCGCAGCCCTTCGGGCAAAAAAGTATGGATCACTGAGCCCACAAACCCTACTACCAGACGCCCGGCCTTCCCGCCGTAAATCATTCTGGCTGTTTCAGCGGCCTGTTCGACCTGCAAAAGGACCTGCTTGGCCTCTTTAAGAAAATGACTGCCGGCAGCGGTCATCTGAATGTTTCGCTTGGACCTGTCAAAAAGCTTTATCCCGAGCTCCTCTTCCAGATTCATGATCTGCTGGCTCAGTGGCGGCTGTGCGATATTAAGCTTTCTGGCAGCCCTCCCATAATGAAGTTCCTCAGCCACTGCAACAAAGTATTTGAGATGTCGTAGTTCCATATTTGATAAATATTGACACGATATTATCAATATATTGGACATATGTCAAGGCTGTGACTAACATAAATGTAGGGAGTCACGGAATGGACGAATATCAGGCATGAGCTTCACCATTACCAATTAGGAGGAGGTAACGATGAGGACAATACCAGGTTGGCAAATTTGGGGAGACCGGATACTCTATGCGTATGATCAATCACGTGATCACTTGCTTAATCGAGAGAACGAAGGTGGAGCATACCTTCCCTGCAGTCGTTCATTCTGTATACGGTGCAACGGAGGTTGCCCGCATTGTTCGGACTGATGCATTTGAGGTGGGAAGCATCGAGCAGCATGGATAAGGACGTTTTGTTGTGATTCATTTTCACCCGATGCCTCTCACTTGCCGCATGGCAAATGGAGAAAACGAAAAAGGGTTAGCATTGTATGCTAACCTTTTTTTGTGACTACGCCGGTCTCCAGCCTCCCTGATTGCACGAGGGTGCCGAAAAGAGGCCATTCACGGGCATTACCTGTGAGGCAGGTGGTAACCATGGTACCATCCCCGAGCTGGCGGCACGCGTTCGATCCGCACGCCCGGACGGTTCCGTCCGGGTTCGTTGCATGGTCTTTTCTCGTCAGCCATTGATCTTTTTCAGCAGCCACGCTATGTTCTTCCCCAGGTTCTTCATGGTCTGCACGCCCTCGACGTCATTGTTCACCTCACCTGGCTGCCTCCCGATTGCAAGATTCCAATAACTTGATCCCGGGATGATCATCTGGCTGATGAGAAAGAACGAGTTGAGGGAACTAAATACGTGCATGGCTCCGGCACGCCGCACCGCGACAACGCCCGCCCCCACCTTGCGCTTGAGCATATCCCCGTTCGCCCTCGACACCATGCCGCACCGCTCGATCAATGCCTTCATGCCGGCGGATACATCCGCGAAATAGGTGGGAGAACCGAGAAGGATGCCGTCAGCTTCGATCATCTTCTGGATGCACTCGTTGAGGATGTCCTTTTCAACGGCACACCTCTTGTTCTTGTTCTCAAAACATTTGTAGCATGCGATGCATCCCTGGATCGGCTTTCCCGCCAGCGCGTATATCTCGGTCTCGATCCCCTCCGCTTTCAATTCATCGCAAACCATGTTCAGGAGAATGGACGTGTTCCCTTCCTTTCGGGCGCTGCCGTTGAATGCTATGACTTTCATGTGGTTCCTCCTGTTAAACGGATCACCCCTGCATAGAGAGGGGCTGTCTGCCGTAAATGACAATACAACCGGGCACAGGTGTTATAGCATAAAATCGGTTTTTTGTAAAAACAGATTTGAGGCCTACATTGTCATTATGGCATATAAATGACTTTACAACAATCAGCCGTGCGACTAAAATAAGATTGAGGCGACACATGATAGAGCTGAGGAACGTCAGCAGGATGTATACGCGGGGGACAAAAGGGATCCAGGCCCTGCGTTGCATTACGCTCAGCATCAAGACCGGTGAGTTCCTCTGCGTGATGGGGCCGAGCGGCTCAGGCAAGAGCACGCTCCTCAACATCATGGGCGGCCTGGACCAGCCGACTTCGGGAGAAATATTCATCGACGACCGGCCGCTCCATGGAATCTCCGATGACGAGCTCACGCTCATACGGCGCAGACATGTGGGGTTCATTTTCCAGTTCTTCAACCTCCTGCCCATCCTCACCGCAGCCGAGAACGTGAGTCTCCCTCTCCTGCTCGAAGGCACCCCCTATCCAAAAGTGAAAGCGAAGGCAGAAGCGCTCCTGCACAAGGTGGGATTGGGAGAGAGGACCGAGCACCGTCCCGATCAGCTCTCGGGCGGAGAGATGCAGCGGGTGGCGATCGCGCGTGCGCTCATCGCAGGCCCGGCCGTGCTGCTTGCGGATGAACCGACCGGCAACCTCGACTCAAGAACGAGCTCGGATATATTGCTCCTGCTCAAGGGCCTGCACGCCGAGGGCCAAACGATCGTGATGGTGACCCACGATTCGAAAGCCGCTGCTTACGGCACGAGGATCATCACGCTCAGGGACGGGAGCATATCCGAAGACACTGCTTTACGGGGTGAAGCATCATGAACATCAGGAATCTGCTCCGTTATATCAGCCTCAGGCGCGTAAAACTGCAGAAAGTCCATGCGATCATGACGGTTGTCGGCATCTGCCTCGGCGTGGCGGCCATCATTTCCATCGGCATCGTGAACAAGAGCGTCACGCGGTCCTTTGAAGATTCGATCAATCGCGTGACCGGCAGGGCCGCGCTCCAGATCACCGGTCCGGCTTCAGGGTTTCCCGAAGGCATCATCGAACGCGTTCAGGCCGTGCCAGGCGTGGAATACGCGGTCCCGGTGATAGACACGCAGGGCATCCTCACCGGAGCGAAAGAGCCTTCGCTCATGATCCTCGGCGTCGACGTGCTCCAGGACAGCAACATCCGGGAGTACAAGCTCTCCGAGGAGAGCGCCGATATCCCCGATCCGCTCCTGTTCCTCGCACGGCCGGACTCCATTCTCGTTACCCGCGCCCTTGCTGAACGCGAAGGCATAACAATCGACCAGAAGATCAAGGTCCAGACTGTGCAGGGTATTCAGACCTTCCGGGTGCGCGGCCTACTGAACCCGGAAGGCCCGGCCAAAGCCATGGGCGGAAATATCGCCATCATGGACTTACCCGCGGCACAGATGGCCTTCGGCAAGGAAGGGCGCATTGACCGCATAGACGTCAGTATCATCCATGGTACCGATCTCGAGACGGTCCGGGGCCGCATCAAGACGTCGATCCCCGAAGGGTACAGCGTCGAAACGCCCGCAGGAAGGACCAAGCAGGTCGAGATGCTCATCTCCCGTTTCCAGAAGAACATCAACCTCATTAGCTTCATCGCCGTGTTCGTAGGCATGTACCTCATCTATAATGCCGTCTCCATATCCGTGGTGCAGCGAAGAAGAGAGATCGGCATCTTGCGCGCCCTCGGCGCCAAGCGAAGCCAGATCCTCACCCTCTTCCTCGGAGAGACCTTCGTGACCGCGATACTGGGCTCGGCGTTCGGTGTCGGAGTAGGCATTTTCTTTGCCCGGTCGGCAATAGGCGTGGTGGGACAAGCCGTATCCGAACTGTACCTGAGGACAACGGTCACTGAGGTCGCCATCTCCGGGATGAACATCGTGGTCGGGTTTGTCACGGGCATCGCAGCGAGTCTGGTAGCCGCTCTCTTCCCGGCTATCACGAGCACGCGGATAACGCCGGTATCGGCCATCCGTTCCGTACCCTATTCCGAAGAGGGGTTCCTCTCGGGAGGCACGCTCAAGGCGGCGTCCTTGGCCCTGATATCCCTCTCGGCGACGGTTCTGGGCCTGTATAAAATTGCAGAATCGTCTCCCTATCTGCATTCCACGACGAGCATGTTCGCAGCGACAATATCTTTGCTCCTCGGCATATCGCTCGCAACGCCGTCCGTTCTCCAGGGATTTCTCGCGCTGTTCCGACGCATGGTCGCACCGCGCGTAGGCGCGGCCGGTAGACTGGCAGGCCTCAACCTCCAGAAAAACATCGGGCGCAACGCCGTGGCGGCGGCAGCCATATTCTTCGGCATCTCGGTCTTTGTGAGCTCTGCCGGGATAATATACAGCACGAAGCAGTCGGTGCTCGACTGGATAAACTCGTACGTCCGCGGGGACATCATCGTGACATCCGGTCATCCCATCGCAACCACCGGTGCGCAGAACATCCCAATGCCCGCCGACATGTGGAAAGAGATCGAAAAGGTCCCGGGCGTCCTCTCGGCAGACCCATTCCGGAAGATATATGTGGATTACCACGGCCGCCGCATTCTTCTCCTGGTCCTGGACATCCCGCGCAGGATGCAGTACAGCCCCTTCATGGTGGCTCAGGGGACCCGCGGGGACCTTTTACGAATGCTTCCGAACCAGAACTATGTCGCCATGAACGAAGCGCTCGCCGCTCAGGAGCACGTCAAGCCGGGTGACTCGATCCTTCTCCCGACACCGGAGGGACCCGTTGAATTCAAGATAGCGGTCATCAACGTAGACTACAGCTCCGACTCAGGCTCCATCCTCATGGATGTCAATACCTACCGGAGGTATTGGAAGGAATTTCTCGCCGATTCCTTCTCTGTTCGGGTGAAATCGAAGGAAAATGTCGATACCGTGCGCGATGAGATCGCCAGGAGGTTTGGAGCCGATCGCAAGTTGTTCGTGCTCCCGGCCAGGGATTTCAAGAACGAGATCCGCAAGGTCATCGACCAGGGATTTGCCGTCAACAATGCGGTCAACATCATCACCCTGCTGATCGCCTGCCTCGGCATCATCGTGACACTGCTCGCGTCGGTGCTCGAGCGGACGCGCGAGATCGGGATCCTCCGGTCCATCGGCATGCTCCGGCGCCAGGTCTCGCACGTGGTCGTGATCGAGTCAATTCTCCTCGGCATCATAGGCGGAGCTCTCGGCGCATGCGCGGGGATCATCATCGGATGGATGAGCCTCGAGGGATTCCTGAAGGTTGACTACGGGGCGAGCATGCAGTACCACGTCAATTACGCTTCGATCTTCTGGGCCGTGGGGCTCGCGGCGCTGCTCGCCGCCCTGGCTGGGATCTACCCTGCCCGGCGCGCGGCAAAGACCAATATGGTGGAAGCCCTTGCATATGAATAATCAGGGATTGACAGTCATGAGAAGCGCACCGCGTTGCCGCGAAAGCGCGAAGATCGCCGTGAAAATACTGAGCTCATTTATTAATGCTCTCCAAAAATCTCCGCTTCCTTTGAGCGCTGGAGGCTCAATCATGTTCTCCCGCCTTGGATTCTTGTTTCCCGTTATAATCCTGTCATTCATGTTTCTTCCCGATGCACATGCAATGAGCGGTCGTGACGTTTACGAGAAGGTCCACGAGGTGCGTTCCAAGGCTCTCGACCGGAGGACCGAAGCCACGATGATCCTGTTTGACAAGGGGGGCGGTAAGCGGACAAGGACCCTTACAGAATACAGCAAGAAGGCCGATCCCGAGGCGTACAAGGTGCTCGTTGTGTTCAAAAGCCCGCCCGACCTAAAGAACGTCGGGTTCCTGATCCATGCTCATACCTTTGCCAGCCGGGATCTCTGGGCTTATTTCCCCGAGTACAAGCGCGTCAGGCGCATCCCTACGGGCTCACAGGATGACTCCTTCTTCGGCTCTGATTTCTCGTACGATGACTTCGGCGGCCCCCCCAACCTCGATGATTACCGGTTCAGCATCATCAGAGAAGATGAAGTCGACGGCAAGCCATGCTATGTGGTCGAGGTGACTCCCAAGATGCACAGGAAATACACGCACTACATCGCCTGGGTGGCGAAAGATCTCTGGATCCATCTCAAGATCGATTATTATCAGGAAAAAGAGCTTTACCGTACCGGGGTGTTCACGGATATCCGCATCATCGACGGGATCCCCACGCCGTTCAAACTCTACATGGAGAACAAAAAGACGGCACATCGAACCGAGCTCACGATCGAGAGCATCCAGTACCATACGCATTTTCCAGACGACCTCTTCTCACAGCAATCGCTTGAGCGGGCGGGCAAATGATAGAGGTTCGGCCATAGTCAGGTACGGATGAATAAGGGCAGAGAAATCATCGAAAAACTTCCAAGCCGAATCCCCCTTTTTCCCCCTTCAAGAAAGGGGAAACGCTGGAACCTCAAGCTGATCTTCATTGTCCCGGCGCTTGCGTGTTATCTGTCCTCACCCCCCCATTCCTCCGCAGACGGGCCTGTCTCCGTCACTGGCAAGATGGATTTGCGCGGTGTGTATGCTTTCGATGATGACAGTGTGAAGGAAGACCCGAGCCTGACGGGACGTATCAAGATCGACACACCGCCAGATGCCTGGAGCTTTCATTCATGGCTCGAGGGCGGGTGGGACGGAAGCGTAAAGCGGCCCCCGCGTGACGAGAAGCTGTTCAAGAACTACTACCAAGTGTACCAGAGCAACACGCCTTATCTTGAGCTTAAGGAACTTTTCGCAACTCGCACATCAGGCAACCTTATTCTCAGGGCTGGTTTCCAACGTTTTGCCTGGGGGAGGCTGGATGAATTTCCGCCGAACGACCTCTTGAATCCATGGGATTACACACAGTTCCTCGGCAAACCCCTCGAGGACCGGAAGATCGGCGTCCCTTCGTTGTCCGCAACTCTGAACCATGGTGACTGGACCTATGAGGCTGTCTGGGTGCCAGTCCTCGTACCCTACCGGCTTCCCATGCCGGACGAACGATGGGCGGGTATCTCGATGGTTGCAACACTCGCCAGCATGATACCAAACTCGGAAATCGTGCCTCAGGAACCTGTTCTGCCAGGACGTACAATCGAGAATAGTAATGTCGGCCTGCGTATCCGGCATGCAGGCGACATCGAGTGGGCGCTTGACCTTTTTCACGGCTACGATCCGCGGCCGGTGTTCAAGACCACGTCGTTCAGTATTATCCCCTCAGGGGGGCAAATAATCATCAACCCGGGATATGTCCCCGACTTTCACAGGATAACGGCAGCCGGATTCGACGCGGCTGCGGTTACTGGTGACTGGAGCCTGCGTGCGGAAGCAGCGTACACCTTCAATAGATATCTCAACATAAGCCAAGAGCTCTGGGGGTATCCGACAGTTCCCGCGCCGGGCATCTATCCCCTGAATCCCATCGAGGAGAAGCACGATACAGTGGACTACGGCATCGGAGCGGATTACCGGCTTTTCGAGGACGGTCTTTTGACCTTGCAGGTCCAGCAGACGGTGATCTTCGGAAATGTCGATAAACTGTACGAGAGGAGCGTTGAAACCCTCATTTGGGCGAACCTCAGGGTGGGCTTGATGAACCAGAAAATCGAGACGAACATAAACATCGGCTACAATCCGGAGCACGGGGACCATATGGCAAAAGAGAATGTTTTCTATGTTCTTTCGGATTTCTGGAAAGCGGGGATCACTGCAGTGGCTTTCACCGGACCGCCGCAGTCCCTCTTTGGAAAGTACTCCCGAAACGATCAGCTCGAGGCGGAGGTCACGTATTCATGGTAGCACGGCAACCTGGTTCCTCCCCTGTTCTTTCGCCTTGTAAAGCGCGGTGTCGGCCCGGGAAAAGAACTTGTCCGAACTCTTATCGTCATCTCTGAGCATTGTCACCCCTGCGCTCAAGGCGACTACAGCCTTCCTCACCCCATCGCTGATGACTTCGCGATGGATGATCTTCCGGATCCTCTCCGCAACCACGGCGGCGTCATCAAGGGTCGATTCAGGGCAGACGACGAGGAATTCCTCACCGCCTACCCTGCCGATAAGGTCGTGCTTCCGGAGGGCCTCTTTCATCCGCACGGAAACGATCTGGAGGACGAGATCACCAAAGGGGTGACCGTTGAGATCGTTAATCTTCTTGAAGTTATCGATGTCGAGCATGATGAGACTGAGTGGCCTGCCGGTGCGTTTTGCGCGCAGAAATTCCTCTTCGAGGCGCTCCACGATGTACCGCCGGTTACGGAGGCCCGTCAGATCGTCGGTGATAGCCGCCTGTTTCAGATGCGTCCGCGTCTCGTTGAGCCGCTTGATGAGCTTCACGAGCTCATCGTCTGATTTCTTTTCCATGATATCACGGTGGGTCTCTACCATGGCAAATATCTCGCCATAACGGTTCTTGACCGGAGATGCGGTGATCTCGACCTGACGTTCGTCTCCGTTTGCGTCGTAATGGGTATGAAGCACTTTCACGATCTTCTCGTCGCGCTCGAATATCTGGGTGTGAGGGCAAACGATCTCCATGCCCTCACAGTGTGCCTGCCTCCGGTGTGTCACCTCGAAGCATTTTCGCCCAAGCATGTCCGACTTTTCCACGCCGAGCGAGGCGGCGGCCGCCACATTTGTATCGAGGATCGTATAATCCCGGGCAATGACAATAACGCCGTCCCCCATCCCTTCCATGATGCACTCAAGGAACAGCCGCGCTCGCTCATTTTCCTGGATCGTGCTCTTCAGTTTGCCCACAAGCCGCTCGTTATAGACCTTCAGGAATACGGGCTCCTCCAAGGGCAAGGGGGATGTGCCGGACAGATGGCCTTGCTGTCCTTCCGACAGCACTTCCTTCACGGTCCGGATGATTTCAGGGGCTTTGACAGGCTTGATCATATATCTCGACACGCCGATCCTGCGCGCAAGCTCCTGATCCTTCTGGTCGAGATAGCTGCCGGTATAGAATATCACGGGGACATCCCTCAGGGCAGCATCTCCCTTGACCTTCCTCAGGAACTGAAATCCGTCCAAGCCGGGCATGAGTACATCCGTGATCACGAGCGACGGGCGCTGGGCTTTCGCCTTTGCGAGCCCGTCTTCTCCGTCCTCCGCGACCTCCACGTCGTATCCTGCGGAGACGAGGATGTCCCGGAGCGTTGCTCGTACGGCTTCGCTATCATCTATGACCAGTATTTTCATTTTGGCTGGTACCGTATGAGCCTCAGGAAATGCTCTACGAGCTGGGGATTGAAAGTGGTTCCCTTTTCGCTGTTCAGGATCCCGACGATCTTCTCGATCGGGATGTCATCATGGTATGAACGCCTGCTGCGCAAGGCATCGAACACATCGGCGACGGTGATAAGCTGGCTCGCGATGTTCGGTCGCCACCCGCCCCTGATCGATGGGTATCCGCTCCCGTTATACTTCAAGTGGTGCTCCAAGGCGCAAAGCACGGCGAGCTTGGGGATCCCGTCAATCCCCATGAGATACCGGGCGCCCTTGACGGTGTGCGTCTCTATTATTTTGCGCTCGTCCTGGGTGAGCTTGCCGGGCTTGCTCAGGATCTCTTCGGGTATAAATATCTTTCCGACATCATGAAGCAGGGAGGCGACGCCGATCTGATGCAGGTGCTCGCCAGTGAACCCGAGCGTCTCCGCTTGGCTCATGGTAAGGATACAGACATTCGTGACATGGGTGAAGGTATATTCATGGGCGGACTTGAGCGAGGCGAGAAGACTTATCGGGTTGATCTCCTGACGAAACGCCTGAATGAACGCCTTGACCATTTCGTCCACGCCGCGGACATCGATCTTCTTGTGTTTCTTGATGCGCAGGTAGAGCTCTTTCAGCTCGTCGAGCTCTGTCTGTGTGAGAGAGAGCAGTTCCTGAAGAATCTCCTGCGAAACCCCCTCGAAGGAACTACCGCCATTGCCGTCCGCATGGTCATCGCCTTTTTTGACCCTCAGTTCCACCTTACCGAGCTTTATAAAAGAAGTGGAGCGGACCGATGTGGAGTCAGGGGACGCAAGGTCCTGTATCAGCGTCTGGAGCTCGGCCTTCGGCAACCCTGCGACGAATGTCAATCGTTCAACGGCCTTTTTCTTCAGGATTCGGGTGAAATTACCGACATAGGATGAAGCCCCCGTTTCCGAAATCTGCCTGTTGTCCGCCACGAGGTCGTTGCCGACAAGAAAGACCGTCACCTCCGGCTTGAGCTGGAGCATATCGGCAAGCACGGCATGCGCTTTCGCGACATACTGCGCCACCTGGGGATGGGTCGGTGCATACAGACTCGTGTTCGTGATAGCAGCCGTGAGCTGTGCGATCACACGGGTCAGTCCTTCGTGGAAATCATAATCAGCCATACGTCGTCCTGCCGCGATGCAATGCGGTTAAAGCCGCATGCGCGACGTTGGATCTTCCGTCACGTCCTCTCCATCAGTTTCCTGCATGAATTCCTGATCTTTTCGCTGTTCAATCGCTCCCCTATCGTGAGAATGCTGGCGATACTCTCCCGCGGATACCGGCCGAGCGACTCGAACAGGAGCTCCTTCATGTGCATAAGCCGTTGAGGATAGAGTGACCAGGCCGCACGTGCTAGCTTTTCCAGGTCGGGCATCGCTCGGGCATCCCCAATCTCGCCAAGCGCCGAGATGATCTCCTCATTTACGACGTAGTCCGTCTCGAAGAGGATAATCCGTTTGAGGCGGGACAGGACATCCTCGGTAACATCGTGCACGCGGTATTGTCCTGCCAGGGCAATCGCCTGCGAGGCAACATCTGGGTCTTTTGAATGAATCCGGCCTCGCAGCAGTTTCACCGATTCGGGATCCTTGAAATGCAGGAGCGTGCTCAATGCCTCCATCCTGACCTTCTCATCTTGGTGCTTGACCAATGGTCTTACATGGGGGATCGATTTCTGATCACCCGCCCGTCTGATGAGGATGAGGAGATTCCTAACATAGTATGCCCGCGAATCATGCAGCCTCTTGTACGCCTCAGGCACGGACCTGTCACTGAAAGCGCAGAGCAGATTGAATATCAGCCGCCTTCCTCCCACCGATGCGTCCACGCTGTACAGCTCCAGGAGCCCGGGCACGGTGTCCGCACCCATGGCCTGGATCAAACCTGCCGCCTCCTGGCCTTTGTCTTTCATCCATCTGTCGAACGCTTTCAGCACCTTGAAGATGAATTCCCCATCAGCGAATATCTTCCGAGATTCCTCGGCTTGGGCACGGATGCCCTTCACCGGCTTTTCAATGGAATGGCGCCTGAGCGTTTCTGAAATGTCCCAGAGAAGCTTGAAGTTGCCGGTTTCGAGAAACCCGGGCAGAATGGCAATGAGCTTCTTGGCAAATTCCCTGTAGTCCTCCTCTTCAATGTCTTCCTCCATGAAGGCGAGGAGTGCGCGGCCTATCTGGAAGTCGAGGAGTGCATCCTCCAGTGACTCCTCATGTTCCATAAGGGGGAAGTGGCTCCTTGCAACGGCAGCGCCCGTTGACATCTGTCTGAGCATTGCATCATACTCTTTCGATACATATTCTTCGTATTTTTCACGTTCAAAGAGCTTCTGCATGTGCTCGGGAAGAATGACTGGCCCTTGCGAGCCGGTATCCGCCTTTTTCGGATCCTCGCTCTTCGGTCGCGCCGGTACGGCGCTCTTTGCCTGCGATTGGGCTTTGCTCAGCTTGCCTACGAGCCCCGCCAGGGTCGGTGATATTTCTCTTCCCTCCATGTTCGCCTGCCCGATCATCTCGATGACCATGTCATCGGTAAAACCGCCGATGATCTCCTCCGCGGCTGACGGCGCGCTCGACGCGATGCGCTGAACGGCAATGGATAGGAACTGTTTCCTGAGCTCGGGGTTCAGGTCCTTTAAGAGAGTATTGAGGTTTGCAAGGCTCAGGGACTGTTCTTGAGTAAGTTGCTTTTTTTCGGCGGCTCCGCGTATGTGCGTTGTGATGATGCGGTCATAGCTCTCGATTGCTGAATTCGCATCCAGCTTGCGCTCGTTAAGAAGTCGCGCGAGTTCAGCAGGATCTATCTGCCCCATGTCCTTCACGGAGACACCCTGCTCCTCGGGACCGGCCAGCTTGCCGTCCGTAAGGTGGGAAACAAAATCCTGCCAAACGCCGACCCCCGCCTTGTCTCCGCCTCCTCCTGATGAGCCCGTACGTTCTCCTCCCTCCACCTTTGCCGCCGGGCGAACTATCTCCTGCTCCTCTGTAAGATGGAAACTTCCGTAGTCGATAGGCAGAATCCTGATATGCGGGGTGGCAAGATTGAACATGACTTTTTCAATACCACCCAACGCCCTGATATCGTCCGGTTTGGTGGTGAGAACGCGGTGGAACCGCACGAGCTCGTCCTTGTCCAGGCCATGGACAAAGGTGACCGCTGCTATGCCTTGCTGGTGCATGGAAAGGGCGAAGTCGCGGAAGACCGGGTTCTTTTGATCGAGATAATCCTGCCCGACAAGCAGAGTGTCCTTTGCCACACCGAGCGTCATCTCCTGCCGTATCTCGAACAATCGCTGCAGGATCTCGTATGCACGGTCTATGCTTCGGGTGATCTGGACGTGACCAGGGGGGTAAATGCCGACGTTCTTACGGGAGATATTGAGCTCGATGACGGCTTCTGACAGGAGCTTCGTGTCAATAGGAAGGTCCCGCTCGGCAGACGCTTGAGGTGAGGTTTGAGGACCTTTTTTATCACTGTCCTTACCTTCTGCCATAACCGCATTATATACAATTTTCTTATTTTTTCCAAGATAATTTTGCAGGAAAAATTAATTTATGTATCCGGATTTCGCTACGGGAATTCTACGAAATGCGCCGGATCCGCGAACAAGACTGGGAACCAGGTCACGTTCATTAGGAAACGGTTTACGGGGTCACGGTCTGTATCAAACTGCGGCCGGAGAAGAAATCCGTGCAATTCCTCCCTGTTCAACGCTGCTCCAATCCGCTCTTGCATGCTGCCATCTGGAGAGGGTTTATCAATGCTCCAACGCACCAAATGCCGCATGACTTCCAGTCTTTTCCCTTGACAACACCGGTGCATGATGTTACATTAATTTTCGATTCACGGGAGATGGCTTGCGTACTATGGGGCTGTAGCTCAGCTGGGAGAGCACAAGGCTGGCAGTCTTGGGGTCAGGGGTTCGATCCCCCTCAGCTCCACCAAGAATACAAAGGGTTAGCTTATAACGGCTAGCCCTTTTTCATTTGGGTGTGATAATTTCTTTCGAGGACTTCAAAACCATCACGCAAACTGTCAGGACAATGATGCGAATACCGCTGAGTCATCTTAATGTCCTTATGACCAAGTAGCTTCGCAATCTTGTGAAGGTCTATCCCCGCTTGTGCTAATCTCGTAGCGAACGTGTGCCGAAGGTCATGAAAGGTGAAATTCTCGATCTTCGCGCGATCCCGTGCAAGGTAAAACGCCCTCATGAGGGAGAGTTTGTTACTCTGGCAGATGCCATCACTGAGTTGAAACTCAGAGACGCTCTGCCTTGGAATGAATCACTGAATGTAGCGCCTTGTACGAGCTGGTAATATATGTTAGCGTAAAACTGCCCTCAAGCAATTGTTGAAAGGAGATAAGCATGACCCCTGAGCTTCTCAATTATCTATGCGACCCAATGTCGAAAAAGCCGCTATCTTTGAAGGACGCAGTGTATGACCAAGTAGGCGGAATTACTTCAGGTAAACTTATAAGTCCAAATGGTGTCATATATCGCATTGAGAGCGGAATCCCTCGTTTTGTTTCTAACCTAAAGCTAAAGAAAACAGTTGAATCGTTTGGAGACGAATGGAATTACTTTAACTTTACTGACTTCAAAGTCAATTGACTCAATCACACAGTTGCTAATACATTTGGTTCAACGGAGGCATTTAAAGATAAAGTCATAGTTGATGCCGGAGGAGGAAGTGGTGCTCAAACACTATGGATGTTAGAAAGCGGTGCGCGACATGTTATCATGATGGATCTGTCTAGTTCCGTTGATGATGTAGTTCAGAGAAACCTTAAACTAAGTGGCTTCACTAACTACGACGTAATTCAGTGCTCAATTGATATGCCGCCAATCAAAGAGCAGTCAATACCCGGAATAGTAATTTGTCATAACGTAATACAGCACACACAATCAGTCGAGAAGACTGCCAAGGCTCTATTCGCATTAGTTTCTCCAGGCGGCGAATTCGTATTTAACTGCTACGGATTAAACGATCAAGGAATCATTCGATGGATTCGGTTTCACTTGATATATCGTTCGTTAAGGGGAGTGCTTAGCCACATGCCCTTTTGGGCAATTCTCAGTTACGCTAGGTTTATGGGCATAGTGAGATTGTTTCCAGGCATAGGCGTGATCGTAGAGAAAGTTGGCTTCTGTGTTCAGGGTGATGTTCCTAAAATCCAGGACGAAACTGTTATCAGCAGATTAAAACGTAGATATAAGGCAACAGTTCTTAACACTTTTGATGGCTTTGGGTACCATGCATATCAACATCATAAAAGCGACGATGAAATAAGGTCTCTTATTGCATCTTTACAACCCGCAGTCGAGAAAATACTAAATGTCGATAAATACTTCAGTCGTCCACAACCTATAGGATGTGCCTTAAGGATTTTCCGGTGATTTTATTAAACACAGCGGCTAACAAGGTGCTTACCAATATACTTCGCGTTTCATAATAGCTGATCGTAAGTCTCAATAATTCCTTCAGAGAGTCTGCTCACCAATTATGTGACTGTGATAAAAATGTGATAAAACATAACCGAAAGGGCAAAATTATCGCAACAGACAGAATCATCGTAAAACCGACAATTCTTTGATTCGTCTTTAAAAAACGGGAAACCAGGCGATTAATCAAGGATTGTGTTTTTTCTGCCTTTTGCCTCTGGCAGTCTTGGGGTCAGGGGTTCGATCCCCCTCAGCTCCACCAAAAATATTCAGGGGTTAGCGATAAGCGCTAATCCCTTTTTTTGTTTGAGTGTCCAGTTTTTGCATAGTAGACTTTGCGATGAGTGGGGAATCGAGGATTTGAACAGCATTTATTTGTGTGAGTGTGGTAGATGGGTGTAACGGAGGGGCATCATAATCGCTTTGTATCCGAGCAATGCCTTCACGGTAGTCAAATCCACTCCAGCCATGACGAGATATGATGCAAATGTGTGGCGGAGATC
Organism: Nitrospirota bacterium; assembly: GCA_035623825.1. Taxonomy (GTDB): domain Bacteria; phylum Nitrospirota; class UBA9217; order UBA9217; family UBA9217; genus DASPSR01. The sequence goes on along the minus strand of DASPSR010000062.1, from coordinate 109,933 downwards.
GTGGAAGTGAAAATCTTTGCGCTTGGATATGAACCTGTTATCACTCTGAGCGAATGGTATTGTCTTGTTGTTGAATCAGTTTGCAGGTTGTATAAAATGCTTGATCGAAAGAAGAAAATCTAGATGAGCGACAATGCCCATCTGGAAAAGTTCAGTGAAATGAACGGTTCGCAGAATACTCATTACACAAGTCATGAACAAAAATAAGCAAGAGATGAAATAAGCTCCTTCCTGTACTGCGAAGCAGTATACAACTTAGATATTGCAAAGTTCGTTCAACAATGTGGAATTTATTTTTTAAGATTTTTCCAACCTAAATAACAGTGTCTTTTACTATCGATGTTGCACCAAATAATATCGCAGAAAGCTCTCTTCCTTAACAATACGTCCGTAAATGCAACAAAGTGAAAAGTTGCAAATGGTGGAAATTGACGATTCGTCATAATGGTGTTTTACTATAAACATTCCCCGATAAAGCCAATCACTTGTCAGACAAAGGAGGATCGATGAGCACAATATTAGGGCTTGTAGTTCTGGTTTTAGATATTATTGCCATTATTGATGTTCTAAAAAGCTCAATGGCGACAGGGAAAAAAATATTATGGATTATTCTGATACTGGTTTTACCTATTGTTGGCATGGTGCTTTATTTTCTTATTGGCAAGAAGTAATAACTTGAGAAGGAATATGGGGTATGGGACAATGCGCTGCCCCCGATCCAGCGTTACGTGCTGCATGGAGGATACTCTATGAACAGTAAGATCATCGGTGCCATTATACTTGTTGCGGGAATTGTATTGCTAATTCTTGGTTTCAATGAAAGTGGATCATTCGGCTCCCGTGCTGGCAGGATGGTCGGTGCGGGCGTATCGAATATGGTATTGTTCTATTTCATTGCCGGGGCTGCGTGCACTATCTTAGGCCTCATGCAGATACGGAAAAAATGACCCTTAACCCTACCTAGTGTGGCATAAAGACAAAAGGAAGGTAATTACGGATGCCAAGAGTTACAGGTAAAACTATCTTCGTATACTATCAAGTTTCTGAAACGAGCATTTGTTGATAATGCGGACTGTCAAGTGATTGTCAAGTATACAGTAATTAACAAACGGCAAAAGGGACTATCTCCCCTTGTCCAATTGACTTCTCGTGCTGAACAAAGATAGCCAGTTATGACGAAACACCACAGAAAAAAAAGCCCCAAGACCGTCTGGCAGTCTTGGGGTCAGGGGTTCGATCCCCCTCAGCTCCACAAACCTTACAAGGGATTAGCAATTAACGCTAATCCCTTTTGTGTTTGATCATCAAATCTTTATAACATAGATTTCGTGCTGAGAGCTTAATCGAGTTTTTATGCCCTTCAAGATGCCCTTATGCCATGCCTAAGAGTTCGCGCGATGTTTTGATCGTAGGATTCTTGAGAAATCCCACAGACCAGCCTCATTCGCGATCCCGTAACGGTCACAGACAGAGCTCTGTGCTGCTATTGACAGTTGTCCATCTTTAATCTATGCTGTCTCTCGAGAAGGGATGCTGCTTTCCCATTCTGCAGTCAGTGCCAGGAATGATGAGGTAAGATCCATGGGAAAAGGTCGCAAAACTTTCTTTACTCGGGTCCAGACGCTCTTCATGGAGATTTTCGGACTCAGCCGCGCAGCGGCACTCAGTTCCGTTATTCTGATCGGCCTGTTTACTGTCTTTGCTGTTTACTGGTTCTTCCATGCGGCCCCGCCGCGAACCATAATTATCACGAGCGGCCCCGAGGGCAGCATCTTCCGGAGGAATGCCGAAAAATACGCAAAGATATTGGCGCGCAGCGGCGTTAAGCTGAAGATCCTGCCATCCCAAGGCTCGCTCGAAAATATCAGGAGGCTAGCGGACCCTGCTTTCAAGGTTGACATCGGTTTTGTCCAGAGCGGTGTGTCAGGTTCGCTGGATATCGACAACCTGAATTCGCTCGGGAGCGTATCCTATGAACCGCTCATGGTTTTTTATAGAAGTGCGCAGCCTCTCGACCTGCTTTCCCAGCTCCACGGCAAGCGGCTCGCCATCGGTCCGGAGGGCAGCGGAACACGGTCCCTGGCCCTGGTCCTGCTCTCCGCCAACGGCATCGAGCCGGGCGGCGCGACTACGCTGGTGGATCTGGACGCGGAAGAAGCGGCAAAGGCTCTTCTCGAGAACAGGGTAGACGCCGCGTTCTTGATGGGAGATGCCGCTTCCCCGCAGATCATGCGCAAACTGCTGCAAATGCCGGGGATCCGGCTTTTTGATTTCATGCAGGCCGATGGCTACACGCGCCGCTTCGGCTATTTGAACAAGCTGGAACTGCCGAAGGGCTCCATCGATTTCGGCAAGGATATACCTGCGCACAACGTCTCTCTAATCGGTCCTACGGTCGAGCTCATCGCGAGAGCCAAGCTGCATCCCGCGATGTCGGATTTGCTGCTTGAGGCGGCCGGCGAAGTACACGGGAGCGCCAGTCTGTTCAAGCGCAAGGGCGAGTTCCCAGCACCGCTGGAGCATGAATTTCACTTAAGCGCTGATGCGAGCCGCTACTACAAATCAGGGAAGAGCTTTCTCTATCGCTATCTTCCCTTCCATCTTGCAAGCCTTATGAACCGTATCCTCGTCGTAGCCGTGCCGCTGGCAGTGGTATTGCTCCCAGGGCTGCGGCTCATCCCTGCGCTCTATCGATGGCGCATCAAGCTGCGGCTTTACCGATGGTACCGGGCCTTGCTGATGCTTGAGCGTGATCTGATCACTCGCTTGGCGCGCGAGGAGCGGAAAGAATTGATCGGGCGGCTCGATCATATCGAGGAAGAGGTCAATAAAATGAAAATGCCCGCATTCTTCGCCGACCAATTCTACTTTCTCCGCGGGCACATCGCTTTTGTTCGCAACCGCCTTACGAAACGTGAGCAGTTGCATGACGGGGATTGAGAAGAGGACACTTTATCCAGTTCATCATCTTGCCGGAACAAGAACCTATGCGGCGGATGGGATTTCCCAATCCCACAAGGCTCACAAAAAATCATCCGGGGTTTCGCTACACCGCTTGGCTCCTTTCTGTTTCCACAGAGGCCAACGGTGCTGGATGTATCGACTGGCAGGCTGTATGCTCCGTGCGGGACGTGAGCGGGATTGGCGTAGTACAGGGGCGAGGCGGGGACTTGACATCTATTTCAGGCTCTCAAGACGGGAAGCTTCGAAAAGCATTCTCATGCGTGTATCGCGCGCAACGCAAAAAGAGAAACGAGAAGTGACCCTGGCAATCACCGCCGGTCAGTAATAATTATTAACGCATATGACTCTATACTTTACGTTGTCATGGAACGTGTTTATGGCAAATGGCACATCCGTATGACTTAGTGCAAATACTACACTGTCATTAAACTTGACTTCTACCCGATACCGAGGGAACGTGCCTTTGTCCCTGCACATATGGGTATATACGCGCTTTATCAGGACGAAAACCTTATTTCCGTTTGCAAAACCCTCAAGTGTCCCGCCCTTATCATCAAAAGGACGGACGACATAGGGTTCTAGCTTCTCTCCATAGACTCCGCACGTCGTGCTATCCTTCAGTTCTTCAATGGGAGTCGCTTCGTAATCCCGAAGCGAAAAAAAGAATAAAACGATTGCGACTGTGAAGAGGGCTATTCTGCTTTTCATCGTTTTTTTTACCGGGCGTTAAAGTCTTACGGTGATGATACGTCCCTTGTTTCTACTTTAATGCAAATAACTAAGACTTCATTGAACAGATATACGTCGTCTTAAATTTTTTTATGGTACAGCCCGGCCGATGCATACCTTCTTTCGACCGATTTGCTCAAATGCCTGCTTGATCATGTTTCATTTTGATGCCAGAAGGAATGTACTACTTTTATATTAGCAAGTAATGTACCAGCAAATGCCAATAAAAAACATTTTAATTATCAATATGTTATAAGACGAGATGGTCAGTTCACGGGAAAAGAGTCGGTCATATCACCAATTTAGGCAGAAATATTTCACGACAATTCCCCCGGAGCGGTGCATGAACTCATAACGATTCATCATGATTTCGCATGGCCCTATTGAGCTCACATTGTGGACATTATCGAATTGCACCGTCGAACTCTGTCACTTCGAGGCGGAATATAAATCATTTATTTTGCATTTGCCCTTATGCTGCTTGTTTGTTATAGTAATTACATCGTTCTTTGGAATCCTCATCCTTCAGGCTGGGGAGTATGTCAATTGACTTGACACCGCACCTCTTTTCTATTAATATTCTGCATATCGTGAACAAACGGCTTCGCGAGAAAGTTAAAAGTTAAAAGTATGCTGCTGCCGTGATCGTAACTTTTAACTTTTAACTTTTTTATTTTTCAGGGCGGCGTAGCCAAGTGGCTAAGGCAGAGGTCTGCAAAACCTTCATTCATCGGTTCAAATCCGATCGCCGCCTCCAATTTTCCCGCCATGCGGGAGAGAAATCCGAAACGCGAAGCCCTTAATCCTAAATAATAGCCGGATCCAAAAGCCAGGAATCCAATCACGTTGGACGCGAAAATTTTTTCGATTGACGCGGGATTTGGCGATTGGAATCTGGAGTTTGCCTTACCACTATGCATCACGCCGATTTCGTCCACCTTCACCTCCATACCGAGTACAGCCTGCTCGACGGCGCCATCAGTATCGACAGCCTCATTAAAAAAGCGGCTGAATACCGCATGCCGGCAGTCGCGATCACCGATCACGGGAACCTCTTCGGCGCACTCGATTTCTATCAGAAAGCCACGAAAGCAGGCATCAAGCCGATCATCGGCTGTGAAATGTATGTTGCCCCCGGGTCGCGATTCGACAAGTCCAGCCCGGCAGGCAAAAACGAGGAGGCGTCGTACCACCTAATCCTGCTCGCAAGGAATAAGACAGGGTACAAGAATCTCGTGAAGCTCGTGACCGCCGGGTACCTCGAGGGATTTTACTACCGGCCGCGCATCGACAAACAGCTCCTGGCCGAACACAGCGAAGGGCTGATCGCCTCAACAGCATGTCTCGGCGGCGAGATTCCCTCCCTGCTTCTCCAAGGCAGGTATGAGGACGCCAAGGTGGCGGCAGCGCAATATCAGAACATCCTGGGCAAAGAGAACTTCTTCCTCGAATTGCAGGAAAACGGCATCCCGGAACAGACAAAAGCAAACGAGGAGCTCATCCGATTATCAAAGGACACGGGCATCCCCGTTATCGCTACGAACGACTGCCACTACCTGGATAAGGGCGACCACAAGTCCCACGACGCCCTGCTCTGCATCCAGACAGGCAAGACCATGAAGGACTCGAACAGAATGACCTTCTCGTCAGAGACCTTCTACATGAGGTCTCCGGATGAGATGAAAAAGGCCTTCGTCCATATCCCTGAGGCTATCACGAACACCATCGCGATAGCCGAGCGCTGCAATATGGAGCTCGATCTCGGCAAGTATCACCTGCCTCATTTCCCGGTGCCCGAGGGGTATACGAGGGAATCATACATGGCCGAACTCGCCCGGAAAGGGCTCGACGAGCGCTTCAGGGAGATCGAGGCCGTGCTCGGCAAGGAGAACTTCGACCCCGAGACGTATAAGAAACGGCTTGAGTTCGAGATCGCGATGATCGGCAAGATGGGTTTCGCCGGTTATTTTCTCATAGTCTGGGACTTCATCCGGTACGCCAGGGAGCACAACATTCCGGTCGGACCGGGACGCGGATCTGCAGCCGGCAGCCTTGTGGCATACTGTCTACGGATCACTGATATCGACCCCCTTCCCTACCACCTCCTCTTCGAGCGCTTCCTGAATCCCGAACGCGTCAGCATGCCGGACATCGACGTGGACTTCTGTATGGACAGGCGGGACGAAGTTCTCAGGTATGTTACGGAGAAGTACGGACAGGATCATGTTACCCAGATCATCACGTACGGCACCATGATGGCAAAGGGCGTGATTCGCGACGTCGGCCGGGTGCTCGACATTCCCTACTCCGAAGTGGATAAGGTCGCCAAGCTCGTTCCGAATACGCTCAATATAACGCTCAACGATGCCATGAAGCAGGAACCGCGGCTGAAGGAGATTACAAAAGACCCCCGAATGACGGACCTCATGGAGATCGCCCTTCATCTCGAAGGCCAGGTTCGGCACGCCTCCAAGCACGCAGCGGGCGTTGTCATTTCCCAGGAGCCTCTCATAGAATACCTTCCGCTCTTCAAGACGCCGAAGGACGAGATCATAACCCAATTCGACATGAAAGGCGTGGAAAAGATCGGCCTCGTCAAGTTCGATTTCCTGGGGCTCCGGACGCTCACGGTGATCCACAAGGCCGTCGAACTCATCAATCAGCGTCTTGCAACGGCCCCCCTCGCCGCGACCGAACAATTCGACATCTCCCGCATCCCCATGGACGAAGCGAGGAGCTACGAGCTGCTCTCGCGGGGAGAGACCGCGGGCATTTTCCAGCTGGAATCCTCGGGCATGCGGGACATCGTCATCAAGATGAAGCCCCAGTGCTTCGAGGACTTGATCGCACTTGTGGCTCTCTACAGACCAGGACCGCTCGGGAGCGGCATGGTAGACGATTTCATCAAACGCAAGAAAGGCGCGACCAAGATCGCCTACGAACTGAACCAGCTCGAACCCATCCTTAAGGACACGTACGGCGTCATCGTGTACCAAGAGCAGGTCATGCAGATCGCGAGCGCTCTGGCCGGCTATTCGCTCGGAGAAGCCGATCTTCTGCGTCGCGCGATGGGGAAAAAACTGCCAGAGGAAATGGCCAAGCAGAAAGAGCGGTTCTTGCGGGGGGCGGTCGAGAAAAAGCTTCCCGCCGTCAAAGCCGAAAAGATATTCGACCTCATGGAAAAGTTCGCTGAATACGGATTCAACAAATCGCACAGCGCGGCGTATGCTTTGATCTCGTACCAGACCGCTTATCTCAAGACCCACTACCCCGTCGAGTACATGGCGGCTCTTCTCACGAGCGAAGTTCAGGACACGGACAAGGTCGTGAAGTACATCTACGAAGTGCGCCAGATGGCCATCGACATTCTGCCGCCCGACGTGAACAAGAGCATGTGGGACTTCACCGTGGTCGAAGCGCACGACAGGGACGCAGTAGAGCAGGGCAGCACTATCGGGTCCATCCGCTTCGGCCTCGCAGCGGTAAAAAACGTGGGCATGTCCGCCATCGAAGCCATCATCGATGCGCGGGAGGAAAAGGGCGCCTTCACATCCCTGGCAGATTTCTGTAGAAAGGTCGATCAGCGGAAGGTGAACCGGCGCGTGACAGAGGCGCTCATTAAATGCGGCGCCTTTGACTTTACAGGCGGCCGCCGGGCCCAGATGACGGAAGCCATCGACATGGTGATGGAACAGGCATCCAAGCTCCAGGAGCAGGAGGCCACTGGCCAGTTCAGCATCTTCGATTCCCTTGGCGTGCAGAAGGATCCCGAACTCCCAGACGTGCCGGAGTGGAAGGAAAACCAGCTCCTGGCCTATGAAAAGGAAAGCATGGGGTTCTATATTTCCGGACATCCCCTCGCCGCGTTCCAGGCAGATATCGCGCGGTACGCCACAGCCACGACCGAGCGGCTGGAACAGATCCCTGACGGTAAGGAATTGACCATCTGCGGCATCATTGCCGGCCTGAAGCAGAAGATCACCAAAAAGGGTGAAAAGATGGCCATCATGAACCTGGAAGACCTCAGCGGGACTGTGGAGGTGATTGTTTTCCCCGATCTGTACAAGTCAGCACATAACCTGCTCCTGACGGACACTCCGCTCCTTGTGGCTGGCCAACTTGACAAAAGCGAACAAGGGAACAAGATCAAGGCCGTGCGTCTTCACCTCCTGCAGGACGTGAAGAAAAGGGGTACGACCAGGATGGATATCAGGTTCACCGCCATGGGTCTGACCCAGGATGACCTCCTCAAAGTCAAGGACATCCTCCTGCGCTACAAAGGAGACATCCCTGTCTATCTTCGCCTGCAGAACCCCACGCGCCCGGAATCCCTCATCTCCGTAGGCAGGGACATACGCGTCAATCTTACAGACCAACTCATCAACGAGATCGAGTCAGTCCTCGGTGCCGGTGCCGTGTCACTTGGTTAAGAAAGCCTCGGTTTTTCCTTTTTTTTGAAACTTCCTTGCAAGATTATCTTATTTATTGTATAGTTATACAGGTTCGTTGCGGGAAAATAGCCGGTTAGAACAGAATTCTTGTGACATGCTGCTATAGCGGTAAGGCAGCCGGCATTGCGGAGAAGCCTATGCCTGAAGAAAGAATCCCGTCGAAATCGCTTTCCGGTAACGGCAAACAGCCCTGCCCCCCGGTCTCCATCGGTGAAGAGATCGCAAGCTTCATCAATCAGATCGACAGCCTGTCCACCTCACTTGACCTGGCGATGAAGGTCACGACGACAGTTCACGAAAAAATATCAGAGACTCTTTCCAGATTTTTCGAAAAGTATGCGAAGCTGCTCGCGGAAACGGAGAGCCATGCATCATATTCGATAGAATGGGAGCACACCTACAAGTACGAAAACCTCAAACGACAGCGTGAGCATGCCGAATTGACGCTGTCGCTCCTGCCCGGCAGCTTCGTTGTCTCGTTGGTCACCCAGTTCGATGGATACCTCGCTCGTCTGATACGTGCATTATATTACGCAAAACCCGAACTGCTGAGCGGAGCGGACAGCAATCTGACTTTTGCCCAGCTCGTTGATTTCGGTTCCGTCGACGAGGCCAAAGAATACGTGCTCGATCGGGAAATAGGGCGTTTGCTTCGTACGAGCTATGCTGAACAGTTCGCGTGGCTGGAGAACGCTTTCGGCGTTCAATTCAGAAAAGAGTTTTCGCAGATCTGGCGTGATTTCATCGAGGTCACGGAGCGGAGAAATCATATCATTCACAGGAACGGCCTTGTCTCAAGTCACTATTTTACGGTCTGTAAGGAACACGGGATCCCGGTTGATAAAGCGGTCAAGGAAGGAGATGCTCTGCCGGTTGATCATGACTACTTTGATACGGCGCATGCCTGCATCTACGAGATTGGGGTGAAGCTCGCTCATCGTATCTGGAGGAAGCTGAAACCCGAAGAACTGGAAAAAGCCGATAACAGCCTCATTTCAACGACACGTAATCTCATTACCATAAGCAGATACGATCTGGCGATAGCCCTCCTCGATTTCGCCACACTGACCCTGGATAAGCACTTTAGCGATGAGACAAGGAGAACCTTCGTACTGAACAGAGCATTGGCTTATAAGATGAACAAGCAGGAAAATATCTGTTCATTAATTCTCACTAAAGATGATTGGACCGGCAGCCGTGGTGAGTTCCAGCTCGCCGTCGCCGTGCTGTCCGACAATTTCAATCTCGCCATCAAACTCATGGAAAAAATCGGGCCGAGCGAGGAGCAGGACCTCTCTTACAGGGAGTGGCCGTTGTTCAAAGAATTACGAAAGACCTTTGAGTTCCACCGGGCATACGAAAAAATTTTCAATAAGCCATTCGGGCGAGTCGAGCTTGTTTCCAAAGCACCTCACAAGACCCATTAGCGGGATGCGGACACCCGCTACCTCAATCCCCCGGCGCCCTTCCCTCCGCCTTTATCATTCCATGGACCTGTTAACAGGACCGGGTTGAACGCCGGCAGGCGGTCCTGCATCAAAATGGCACTTTACAGAGGATCAGGACTTATCTGACAAATTCAACGATTTCATCCGTTGAGACCCTCGGGGTCGGCCTTGGTGTTTTCGAGGGATAACCAATCGGGATAATGGCTATGGGCCGAAGGTTATCAGGGAGCTTGAGGTGTTCAAAGACCTCGAATTCATTAAATGCTCCCACCCAGACGCTGCCGAGCCCAAGCTCATGAGCCGTGAGCATCATATTCATCACGCTTGCCGCGACGTCTTGGATGCTGTAAAGGTTTACCCCCCGATCGCCGTAACGCGATCCTATCCTCCTGTCCAGACAAGCGACGACAACGAGAGGCGCTTCGGAGATGAACTGCTGGTTTAGGGCGGCTTTTGCAAGTTTTTTCTTGGTGTTCTTGTCAAATACAAAATAGAATTTTCTGCTTTGCATATTACCCGCGCTCGGCGCCCAGCGGATCGCTTCGATCAAAGAGCCAACCGCTTCATCGGGAATCTCCTGCTCCCTGAAATCCCGTATGCTCCGCCTGTTTCTAATGGTATCCAGAACGCTCATAGCGCCACCTTATTTCGACCGCGTGCATGAAATACGGGGTCCTGAATTGAGCCTCGGACCTTTTTCCTGTGCCGACACTTGCATCTTCTCCACACCACGTCCGGCTCTACTGCCTTCCCTTCCCCGGAAAGCATGTGCCGTGGTGAGGACAGCACTTGACGAGTCGTTCGGTTCCCTATATCATTTAAGCAAGGAGAAGAGATCAGGAGAGCAGGGTGCCGCCTTATGACAGTTCGATTCCAGGATCTTGCACACTTTACGCACGACGATGTGGATGCTGCGATCATGAGGAACGACCCCGATGAGCTTCAGCTCGTCCCGATCACGGTTGCTCTTGCATCCCAAGAACTTGCCCTGGCCCAGGAATTGTGCCTCAAGCTCTGCCTTCATGAACATTTTAAGGTGAGGGGGAATGCTGTGATGAGCCTGGGCCATCTCGCCCGTCGTTTCCGCACGCTGGATGAAGAGAAAGTTAGGCCGCTTCTTGAATCAGCGCTCAATGACAAGAATGAATATGTGAAGACATTAGCCAAGTCCGCCGCTGACGAAATTCACCAGTTCCTTCACTGGCGGATACGGGGACATATATACGGCTGACAATTTGGCACGTTTCTCTCTCTTCTTTTCTTTCTAAAAGTCAGATCTCCCCGTTCCCGCCGTGCTGATTGAAAATGCGGCTTTACGAAAAAAGCGAGAACAATCCTCCTTCTCAGTGCAAGTCCTTGATCGCGGTGCTGAACGAACTTGCGATGATAACGCCGGCATCCGCGATAGTTGATGATGCCGCATCTTACGCGCCACGCATGCGCTACAATAAAAAATGCCACGGACACCTGTCCCTGAAATGAACCGATCATGCGTCAGGGAAAGGCTTCTGATCCGAACAATTGCCTGCGGCTGCTACTTATGGCATCTTACGCAGCTCGCCTTGTCTTTCACATCGAAGGACCGCTCACCGTTGTGGCAGATCCCGCAGAATTGACCTTTGTTGATCTTGCTCATGTCCATCTTGTATGAATCCTTGGACATCTGGAACGTATGGTTGTGACAAGCACTGCACTTGTACGTCTTGTTGTCCACATGTATAGCGTGGCTGAATAATACCGGCTTGGCGTTCGGGGGATTGTAGGTCAGATCACCACCGCCAACATCGCCGAGAGCCGTGCCGACGGACAGCACCAGACAGAGCACTGCAACCAACGCATACGCCTTCTTCATACTCATGGTCCGCTTTCCTCCTTTTATTCGCGTCGATAAAATCACCAGAGCATCGCTCCGGTCGTTCCGCAATGAAACTGCCCACTATAGTATAGCATAATTCTCAAACTGTATGAAAATGCACGGAAAATTGAAATAAATCGCGGGGTAAGGGGAAAGCCTGAAGCCGCAGCTTGCCTATCCGTTCAAAAGCGTCGCGGCTTCTTTGGCGAAGTAGGTGAGGATCATGTCTGCCCCCGCGCGCTTGATCGCGATGAGCGACTCCATCATGGCACGTTCACCGTCGAGCCAACCGAGCTTGGCCGCGGCCTTGATCATCGAGAACTCGCCGCTTACGTTGTAGGCGGCAACAGGCAGATTGAACTGCTGCTTGACCTGATAGATGATGTCGAGGTAGGCAAGGGCAGGCTTGACCATCACGATGTCCGCGCCTTCATCGATGTCCAGCGCCACTTCGCGCAGAGCCTCACGGCTGTTCGGAGCGTCCATCTGGTAAGAGCGGCGATCACCGAACTGCGGCGTCGATTCGGCCGCCTCTCGGAACGGGCCGTAGAAACTCGAAGCGTACTTCGCGGCGTAGGACATGATCGGCACGTCATGATAGCCTTCGCTGTCGAGTGTTCGGCGAATGGCGCCGACCCGCCCGTCCATCATGTCCGACGGCGCAACCATGTCGGCACCTGCTTTCGCATGGGAGAGCCCTTCTCGAGCGAGCAGTTCGAGCGTGGCGTCATTCTGGACGACGCCGTTCTTGATCACGCCGCAGTGGCCATGGCTCGTGTACTCGCAGAGACAAACATCGGTGATCACGATGAGTTCCGGGGTCTTGTTCTTGATTGCCTTGATCGCGTGCTGGACAATGCCTTCATCCGAGTACGCCTCGCTGCCAACCTCGTCCTTGTGCTCGGGAATCCCGAAGAGAAGGACAGCGGGGATGCCGAGGTTCCTCACCTCTTCACAGTCCTTCACGATATTGTCGATGGACTGCTGAAAATTCCCGGGCATGGACCCGATCTCTTTCTTCACACCCTTGCCGTGGGTAACAAAGAGCGGGAAGATGAAGTCGTCGGGAGAGAGCTTCGTCTCTCTCACCATACGCCGTAAACTCTCGTTGGACCTCAGCCTCCTCGGCCGGTATAAGGGCTGGTACATAGAATCTCCTAAACAGGGTTGACCCTATTGCAAGCTGGCATGTCAGCATTGCCACGGTTGAACAAGGATGCACAACGAAGCCAGCAGAGGGTTGGAGCGCGGCGGATGGGTTCCACCGTATACCCCCTGCTCTCTTTGTATGAACTTAGCTGCAGCCGCAGCCTCCGGAGCCGCACCCGCCGCCGCCCGGCCTGGTTTCCTGCTCGCCGCACCCGCAGCTTCCGCCTTCCGGAGCGCCGTTCGGGAAACCGATGACAAACCCCTCTCCCCGCTCATCGCTAATGAATCCGAGCTCGGCACCGGCGATGTTCCTGGCGGTCGCCATATCGATGAAGAGCTTGGCACCGTTCTTTTCGATCACGGTATCGTCATCACCAGCCTTGTCATCGATCATGATCTCGTACGAGGTGCCGCAACATCCGCCGCCTGCCGCCGCTACGCGTAGGCCGTGGTTCGGCACCCCTTCCGCCTTGAGGATCTCTTTGATCTTGTCAGCTGCTATATCTGAAATGGTAATCATGGTTTCTCCTTATTCCGTCACTTCATTGTTGTCATCTTGCTATCGTTTCCCAAAAAAATCCACCATCGCATCAACGAATGCGGGAATGGTATATTCTTTTGGCATGATGTCCGTCTTTATGCCATACTCTTCTGCGGTCTTGGCGGTCACCGGCCCGATGCAGGCGATGGTCACGCCGTCTAAGAGTGATTTATACTCTTTTCGGCCAAGTATTTCAACAAAATTATGCACCGTTGAAGAGCTGGTAAAGGTCACCGCGGCGATTTTCTTCTCCTGAAAAAGCTTTCTCACTCGCTCCACATCGCTCGTCGGTTTGACGTTTTCGTACGCCGTTGCTACCGTGACCTCTGCGCCGAGATCTCTCAGTTTGTCCGGAATGATCTCCCGGGCGACCTTGGCCCGGGGGATCAGGAATTTCCGCCCCTTCACGTTCGCGCCGCCGAGGGCGGCAAGCACTCCCTCTGCCTTGAATTCGGACGGTATCAGATCGGCCCTCAGGCCGTACTGTTCGATCGATTCGGCGGTTTTTGGGCCCACGGCACATATGTTCACGCCCTTAAGGGTCCTGATATCCTTGCCGCGGCTCCTGAGCCGGTCAAAAAAGAACCGGACGGCGTTTGCGCTCGTGAAGATCACCCACTGGTACGACTCGATCACATCAAGGGCATTATCCAGCTCGGCCCAGCTCGCGGGCGGAACAACGTCTATCGTCGGGAATTCGACGGTCGTGGCCCCGCGGTCGGTGAGCATCTCAGCGAATGCGCTTGCCTGCCCCCGTGAGCGGGTCACGACCACCCGTTTTCCGAACAGCGGCTTGGATTCGTACCAGTTGAGTTTCTGCCTGAGCCGCACAACCTCGCCCACCACGATTATGGCTGGGGGGCCAAGCTTAGCTTCCTTGACCCTTACGACGATATCGCTGAGAGTGCCGGTCACTACCCGCTGGTCCGTTCGCGTACCCCACTGGATGAGAGCCACTGGCGTTTCGGGATTTCTGCCGTTCGAAACAAGGTTGTCAACGATGTTCTGGAGGTTCTTCATTCCCATGAAGAACACCAGGGTCCCGATGCCGGTCGCGATCCGATCCCAGTGCACCTTGGACTCTGCCTTGGTCGGATCTTCATGGCCGGTCACGAAGGCCACGCTCGCAGTATGTTCGCGGTGAGTGAGCGGGATGCCCGCGTAGGTCGGCACGGCCGTTGCCGCGGTCACGCCCGGCACGATCTCGAAGGGGATGCCGGTATCGACGAGTTCCTCGGCCTCTTCTCCTCCTCTGCCGAAGATGAAAGGATCGCCGCCCTTCAAACGGGCGACGGTCTTCCCTTCTTTCGCCTTTTTAACGATGAGGCTGTTGATTTCATTCTGCGGAAGGGTGTGCCTGCTCCCCTGCTTGCCAACGTAGATGAGCTCGGCGTCGGGCCGCCGGTGATCGAGAATCCTCTCATTGGCGAGATAATCGTAGATGATCACGTCCGCCTTTTTTACGCAGTCCAGCCCCTTGACCGTGATCAAGCCCGGATCGCCCGGCCCAGCGCCGATGAGATAGACTTTTCCTGGTATTGTCATTTTTCCGTTACTGCTATACGTGCGGGGCGTGATGGCTGGAAAACTCTCCCGGCAGAAGGCAGGGGGCATGGAGCATTGCGTGCGCGCTCATGCTCCGCCTTCGACCCAATGCTTTCCGCCTCCATTCAAGCTAATTGTCCAGCAGGTTGTTGCCGCTGAAGTCCGTATTATGTCCGTAGACTTCCCGAAGGATCACATCGGCGCCCTGCAGCAGGAGCTTCTCAGCCAGGGTAACGCCAAGCTTCTCCGCCTTGTCGGGTGCGCCTTCGATGGTATCTTTTACGATCCTCTTCCCGTCAACGCTGCCTACAAGACCTGTGAGGTGGAGTTTTCCCTCTTCCATCCGGCCGTAGCAGGCTATGGGGACCTGGCATCCGCCTTCGAGCCTCCTGAGGAGGGCGCGTTCTCCCGTGACGCAGGTCCGGCTGTCAGCATGGTTAAAGAACGCGATCAGGTCGTTCAGCTCCCGGTCGTCGACCCGGCACTCGATGCCGAGCGCCCCCTGGCCGATGGCGGGCAGGCTGATCTCCGGATCGATGTATTCCGTCACATTCTCGGCAAGTCCGAGCCGCTTGATCCCTGCCGCGGCAAGGATGATTGCATCGAACTGCCCTTCCTTGAGCTTACGGAGCCGTGTGTCGACGTTCCCGCGAAGCTGATGGATCACGAAGTCGGGCCTGATGTTCATGATCTGGGCCTGGCGCCGAAGGCTGCTCGTTCCCACATTCGCTCCCTTGGGCAGATCTTTGAAGCTGACCCCGTTGCGCGAAAGAAGAGCATCTCTCGGGTCCTCGCGCTTCGTGATGCATGACAGATGAAGCCCGTCAGGGAAAAAGGTCGGGACGTCCTTCATGCTGTGCACCGCTATGTCGATCTCATTCTCCAGCATGGCCTCTTCGATTTCCTTCACGAACAGGCCCTTGCCGCCCACTTTCGCCAACGGAACATCCAGGATCTTGTCCCCTGTGGTCTTGATCTTGGTGAGCGTTACGGTCATGCCCTGATATCTCTTCTCAAGCTCAGACTTCACCCACTCTGCTTGCCAGAGTGCAAGGGCACTCCCGCGTGTGCCGATCTTGATCTTTTGTCTTTTCAATGAAATGCTCCTCGAATATCGCGATTAACCGCGGATCTACGCCGTTCGGATTTGATCATCGACAGTGCGCAGGGTCGGCATATTCGCGCGGTTTCCTCCCTGACAGCACCTTGACCTTATTTCAATCACTCCCGGCCGGATCAGCGGCAAGGACTCTTTGAACCTGATCCCTGTTCTGGCAATTCTCGATCGGGCAACTCCTCAACCTTCTCGCGCGTGGGCCGTTTCAGCTCCCTGTCGAGATTAAACAGCTTTCGTGCGACGGCAATCGTATTGTCACCGGCGTCCGGGGCAGAGGCTGCCTGCTTCAGGACCACGAGGGGCGCGTGAAGAAGCTTGTTCACAATGGCCTGTGACATGGCTTCTACGGCCCGTTTCTGGTCTTCGGTGATCCCGTTCAAGAAGCCAAGGGTCTTCTCCAATTCGCGCTTGCGGACATCCTCTACCTTCTCGCGAAGGTCAACAATGGTCGGCACCGCATCAAGGGCGCGCTCCCACGCGAGGTAGGTCTCGACCTCCTGCATCACGATCTCTTCGGCCTTCCCCGCTTCCCTTGCCCTGCCTTCGGTATTGACGTCGACCTTGCTCTGAAGATCGTCAATGTCATAAAGATAGACATTGTCCACCTTGTCGACCTCGGGATCGATATTCCTCGGATTCGAGATATCGATCATGAATATAGGCTTGTGGCGCCGCTCCTTGAGGGCCCGGCCCGCCATGTCGCGATTGACGACATAGTTCGGGGCGCCGGTCGCACAGATCAGGATATCCACCATCATGAGTGCGTCGGGGAAATGTTCGAACCGGATCGCGTCACCCTTGAAATCCTTGGCCAGTTCTTCCGCGCGCTCGAACGTGCGGTTCGCCACCATGATGTTCTTCACACCATTGCCAAGGAGGTGCTGAGCCGCGAGTTCGGCCATCTCGCCGGCGCCCAAGAGCATGACGTTCTTGCCTTCCAGTTCGCCGAATATCTTCTTAGCCAATTCGACCGCGGCCGAACTGATGGAAACCGCCCCTTCTGCGAGCTTGGTCTCAGTGCGGACCCTTTTCGCAACGGAGATGGCCTTCTTGATCAGTTTGTTCAGGATGGTGCTCGTGGTCTTGGTCTTGAGGGCGATATCGAAGGCATCCTTGAGCTGCCCCAGGATCTGGGCTTCTCCAAGCACCATGGAGTCGAGACTTGATGCGACTCGGAAGGTGTGGCGCACTCCCTGGGCATCGGGATAGACGTAAAGCGACTGCTCCAAGGCTTCCCGCGAGAGACCGTGGTAATCCGAAATGAACTGTTTGATGCGGTCGATGCCCTTGGCGCTTTCTTGTACCGAAGCGTAAATCTCCACGCGGTTGCACGTGGACACGATGAGACTTTCCCGGACCCCTTCATATGCCATGAGTTTTCTCAGCGCATCGGGAAGCGTGCTTTCCGGAAAGTTGAGTTTCTCTCGCACTTCGATAGCCGCTGTTTTGTGACTAAGCCCTACGACAATAATGCCCATTTTTTAACACCTTAAAACGTATGCTTCCCAATATTCACGCGGCTTACGACGAAGAAACTGACCAGAACAAACATGAAGCCGACAATCGAGAGGAAGGCCATCTTCCTGCCGCGCCAGCCGATCGTCCTGAGGTGCAGCAGCACCAGGTAGATGACCCAGGTGATGAGCGACCAGGTCTCCTTCGGGTCCCAGCTCCAGTACGTGCCCCATGCGCTGTTTGCCCAGATCGATCCGCTAATCATGCCCAGGGTGAAAAGGGGCCAGCCGAACGTCAGCGCCTTGTAGCCGAGCGTATCCATGATATCGAGCGATGGCAGACGGTGGAATATCGCGCCCAGGTGTTTGGTCTTGAGCTGGCGCTCCTGGATCAGGTACATGATCGAAACGATAAAGGCAAAGGCGAACGAGGCATCGCCTAGGACCGCGAAGCTCGTATGCACCCCGAGCCAGCCGCTCTTGAGCACAGGCTTCATTTCCTCGATCCTGCCGGAAAGCACCAATGTGGGGATCATGAGGATGAGCACGAGCGGGAGCATGAATGAACCCAGAGCGGCGATCTTGAACCTGAATTCCATGACCAGGTACACGAGCACAAGCCCCATCCCGAGGAAATTGGCGGCCTCGAAGAAGTTCGTCATCGGGATACGTCCGGACTCAGCCCATCGTGACGCAAAATAGGAAACATGAAGAATGTATCCGGCAACCGTGGCCCAGAGCGATGCCACTGCGATCCAGGTGCGTTGCGGCTTGATGATGTAGGCTAGATACCCCGCAGCCGCGCACAGGTAAACCCCCATGGCTGCTTGAAAAAAAAGAAGATTCATAGGCCCGTTCCCCGATGTAGATGTAATGGTTTGATGAATAGGACTTTTTATAATACTTTTTAACCCCGTGTAAAGTCAAGGGAAAAGATAGGGCAAAGCTCTGGATGGAAGAGGATGCCGCGGCGCAGAGCTTGCGGCCGGGCTAGCGAAGATGACCCGTCAATTCTCCTGCGTAAGCTTGCCCTCTCTCATTCTGAGCACCCGGTCCGCCCGGATGGCAAGCTTATCGTTGTGCGTCACGATCACAAAGGTTATGCCTTTCTGCCTGTTGATGTCCTGCAGAAGCTCATGAATCGCCTCGCCCGTATGCGAATCGAGGTTTCCCGTAGGTTCGTCGGCAAGCACCACATCCGGGTTGAGAACGAGCGCCCTTGCAACGGCCACGCGCTGTTGCTCGCCGCCGGATAGTTCTCCTGGACGGTGGTGCAGGCGTGCTCCGAGCCCTACGTCCCTCAACAAACCGGCAGCTGTCTCGGCGGCCTCTTCCCTGCCTATTCGCCGGATGAACGCGGGCATCATGACATTCTCAAGTGCGGAAAACTCAGGAAGCAGATGATGGAACTGGAAAACGAACCCCACCCGTTCGTTCCGGAACCGTGCTATCCGGTCGTTGTCCAGCCCGAAGACATCAAGGTCTCCGTACCATACCTTTCCTGCGGATGGCCTGTCAAGGCCTCCGATGATGTGAAGAAAGGTGCTTTTGCCCACGCCGGAAGCGCCCACGATGGCGAGCATTTCACCCTTCCGGATGTCGAGGTCGATGCCTTCGAGCACATGGAGATCTACAGATCCGCTCATGAAAGTCTTACGAAGCTGCTCTATATGGATAAGTGGCCGTGTTATTTCTTCTCTCCCGGCTTATCGCTCTCTTTCAACTTCTCGACCGTTTTCTCGATGGTAGTGGCCTTGTGCTCGAGCGTCCCCTTGATATCCTCAGCTTTCTTTCCCATGCCGCCGATCCACTTGCCTGCGGACTTCAGCAGGCCGCCCCCGCCCAAAAGAATGAATACGATGATGATCAGTGCTAGCAAAATCAGGGTCAATAAAAATCTTTTCACTTTACCGCCCCTTTGAGCCATGAGATCCTCCTCACGCTTGATTTCAAGCGTATGATTTCAAGTCGCCTCGTCATTCGTACCTCAGCACTTCCACCGGATCCTGTTTTGCGGCCTGCCATGAAGGATACAGCGTAGCGAGAAAACTGATCCCGAGCGCCGTGGCCGCTATGGACAGGATATCCAGGCCGGTGATGGAAAGCGGCAGGTGGCTGACCTGGTAAACATCTTTTGGCAGCGATATCACCCCGGTTTTAGTGATGAGAACCACGGCCCCGTAACCGATGAGAGATCCTATGATCGTGCCTAGGAGCCCGATAACCAGTCCGGCGAACATGAAAATCCGCATAATGCTTCCGGATGGCGCGCCCATGGACTTCAGGATCGCGATCTCGCGATTCTTTTCCATTACAATCATCGTGAGCGTGCCAACGATGTTGAATGAAGCTACGATGATGATGACGACGAGAATAAGCGACATGCCGATCTTTTCAAGTTTAAGCGCTGAAAAGAAATTCTTGTTCATCTCTATCCAGTCGCGGGTGTAATAAGGATATCCGATGGCCGAGCGGATGGCGCCGGATATCTTGTCAGCGCTGTAGATCTCGTCCACGCGCACTTGAATGCCGCTTACGCGGCCCTGCATATCGAAGAACTTTTGCGCTTCCTGCATGGATAGATAGGCAAATCCGGTATTATAGTCATACATCCCTGCGTCGAAAATGCCGACAAGTTCGAACTTCCTCATTTTGGGCACCATGCCCATGGCCGTTTCCTCGCCGATGGGGTTTACCATGGTGATTGTATCGCCGATGTCCGCCCCGAACTTGCGGGCAAGGTCCTCGCCGATTACGATTCCGGGCAATTTTTTCCCGGGTGCATCGAGGTCCGTCAGAGAGCCTGCGGTGATATTCTTTGCCAGGCTTGTTACAGTGCCCTCGGTCTTCGGATTGATCCCCCTGACCACGACACCCTGCACGCGGTCCTTGCTGGCAAGCATTGCCTGGCTGATGATGAACGGCGTTGTGGCCACGACGTGAGGGACTCTGGCGATTTTTTCCTGCAAGGCCTTCTCGTCTTTCACTCCGATACCCGAATATTCCATGACCACGATATGTGATATGGCTGATAGAATCTTGTCCCTGAAATATCCCTGAAAGCCGGTCATCACTGAAAGCGTGATGATGGACGTTGCGACGCCGATCACCACGCCCGCAATCGAGATGAACGTGTTGAGCGAAACGGTTCCGTAGCGCTTTTTGGTCTTCAGATACCGGAGACTGACGAATATCTCGTAGGGAGTTTTCACTGTTTTTCCTTCTTCATCTGCGGAAACAGGATCACGTCCCTTATGGAGCTGGATCCGGTAAGCAGCATCACCAGGCGGTCGATGCCGATGCCCTCGCCTGCCGCAGGCGGCATGCCGTATTCCAGCGCCCGGATGAAGTCCTCGTCCATCTGATGCGCTTCTTCATCGCCCGCTTCGCGCTCGGAGACCTGCCTCAGAAAACGTTCCTTCTGGTCAACGGGGTCGCTCAGCTCGGAGAACGCGTTCGCGATCTCTCTGCCGACGACAAACAGTTCGAAGCGCTCCACGTAATCTGGATTATCATCCCGTTTCTTGGAGAGAGGAGATATGTCCGTGGGATAATCCGTGACAAAGGTCGGCTGGATCAGCTTCGGCTCGACCAGCGCCTCGAATATCTCGTTCAGAAGCTTCCCGAGCGGTTCCCCCCCCTGCAGGTTCGCGCCGAGCTTCTTTGCGTAGTCGCGCGCCTTCCCTTCATCAACAACGACATCATCCGGCACGCCTGCCTCTCGCAGGGAATCGACGAACGCAATGCGTTTCCACGGAGGTGTAAGATTGATCCTGTGCCCCTCGTATTCCACCTCCGTCGTCCCGAGGACATCCCTGGCGACCGTGCTGATCATCTCTTCGGTCATATCGAGCAGATCGCGGTAATCCGCATAGGCTGTGTAGAACTCGAGCATGGTAAATTCGGGGTTATGGCGAGTTGAAATGCCTTCATTCCGGAAATTACGGTTGATTTCGTAGACACGTTCAAAACCGCCTACCAGCAGGCGTTTAAGATACAATTCCGGGGCGATCCGGAGGTAAAGGTCCATGTCCAGGGCATTGTGGTGCGTCTTGAACGGTTTGGCCGCGGCCCCGCCGGGGATGGTCTGCATCATGGGGGTTTCTACCTCGATATACCCCCTCGCATTCAGGAACGCGCGGATGGACTGTATGATCTTTGTCCGGAGAAGGAAAACCTGCTTTACCTCCGGGTTGACGATGAGGTCAACATACCGCTGGCGGTAGCGGAGTTCTACGTCCGTCAGACCGTGCCACTTCTCCGGCAGCGGGCGGAGGGATTTTGAGAGGAGCGTGAAGTCCTCCACATCCACCGTCAGCTCATTCGTTCTGGTGCGGAACAAAAATCCCTTCACGCCGATGAAATCGCCGATGTCGATCTTTTTGAAAAAATCAAAACGCTCCTCGCCAAGGGTATTCTTCTGAAAATAGAGCTGGATCTTCCCGGAGCCGTCCTGGATATGGCTGAAGCACGCCTTGCCGAAGCTCCGCATGGCGATGATCCTTCCGGCTATGGTTACGTGGACGCGTCCCTTGTCGAGGTCTTCCTTCCCCGTCTGCTCATACCTGTTCAAAAGCTCATGCGCTGACGCCGATACGGCGAACCTGCCGGCATATGGCTTTTCCCCCATTGCGCTGATTTCAGCGAGCTTCTTGAATCGCTGCTGGATAAGCTCGTTATAATCGTCCATGAGATCCCTTTCGAAAACGTTGATTGACTGCGGATTATACTGGCGCATCACAAGACGTGTCAAGGGCAAACATCATCTGGTCAGCATTCTGAGCACATCGAGATATTTCTCGCTCGTCTTTCGCACCACATCGTCGGGGAGCGCGGGCGCCGGCGGGCGCTGGTTCCATGACAGAGTGAGAAGATAATCGCGGACAAACTGCTTATCAAAACTTTTCTGCACAACTCCTTCTCGATAATCGTCCTTCGGCCAGAATCTGGACGAATCGGGCGTCAGGACCTCGTCAATGAGCATGATTTCACCGTCGTACATCCCGAATTCCAGTTTTGTATCGGCAATGATGATCCCTTTTGGTTCCGCAAGTTCACACGCCCTTTTATAGACGGCAAGCGTATATCTCTTGATTTTGCCGGCGGTCTCTTCCCCGACGAGCTTCACGACCGTACCAAAATCGATGTTCACATCATGCTGCCCCGCCTCTGCCTTGGTCGAGGGGGCGAATATCGGCTCAGGCAGACGGGATGCTTCGGTCAGACCGGGAGGGAGTTTGTTCCCGCTTACCGCGCCGGTCGCTTTGTACTCCTTGAGGCCGGAACCGGTCAGATAACCGCGTACGATACATTCCACAGGAAGGGGTTCCGCCTTTTTCACCAGCATGCTTCTGCCTTCGAGGATCTTCGCGTGGGGCCTGCACACGGCGGGGTAATCCTTCACATCTGCGGATATCAGGTGGTTCGGCACTATTTTTTCGGTGTGCGAGAACCAGTATCTGGATATGGCGGTAAGGACCCTGCCCTTTTCCGGGACCGCATTCGGCAGCACGACATCGAACGCTGAAATACGGTCCGTTGCCACGATCAAGAGAGTATCGCCGAGGTCATAGATATCCCTCACTTTACCGCGTTTCGGCGGCTTCAGCCCCGCAAGGTTCGTTTCAAGAACTAACGGTGTCTTCATCTTCTCCTCTTTCTTCTTCCTCCTGCGCGTGGTTTTCAGGCAACAGCTTAAGTATCCTGATCCGGGCGATACGGTTTTTCCGCAGGCGGAGCACCGTAAACATCAGATTATCGTACCTGACCTGGTCTCCCTCGGCCGGCAGCCTTCCGAAGAGCCCCAGCACGAAACCGCCGACGGTCTCGAACTCTTCTTCCGGAAGTATCACCCCGACACGCTCGTTTACCTTGCCAATGTCCGTCTTCCCGTCGACAATATAGCGGTTCGCTGCGATCTCGTCGATCTCGCGGAGCTCTTTTTCCTGCTCGTCCCTGATGTCGCCGACGATCTCTTCGATGAGGTCCTCCATCGTGACGAGCCCGTCGGTGCCGCCATACTCATCCATTACGAGCGCAAGATGAATCCGTTTTTCACGCATTTCCTTGAGCAGCACGCTCACGTTCTTGTTGGGAGGGACGATATAGGGCTTACGCAGCACGCGGTCGAGCTGAAAGGGCTTGTCCGCCATATGGAGCTGCAGGACGTCTTTAAGATATACCAGGCCGATGACATTGTCGACGGTCCCGGAATATACCGGCAGGCGCGAGAACCCCCTTTCATTCATGATACGAAGGATCTCTTCCACGCCCGTTCCTGATGGGACCGCTACGATGTCGGTCCGGGGGACCATCACTTCCTTCACCACCGTGTCAGTAAACTTGAACACGCTGTGGATCAGATCCTCCTCGGACGGCTCGAAAACCCCGCTCTTGCGCCCCTCGCGGATGAGGTACTTGACCTCATCTTCGGAGATCTGAAGCGATTCCTGCGATTCGGCGGGCTTGAAGAAGCGTAATACGATGTTGCTCGACGTCAGGAGCAGGCGCAGGACGACCCTGAAGACCTTCGAGATGAAATCGATGGGAGCCGCGGCCATGAACGCGATCCTCTCGGAATAGCGGAGCGCGAGGGACTTCGGTACCAGCTCGCCGGCCACGAGGGTAAAGTACGTGATTATAGTCACGACGATCCCCACGGCGATAGGCTCTGCGCCCTTTCGGATGAACTCTAGGGGGGCTTCGCTCAAGAACGGCTTGATGCGTTCGACAGCGATCACGCCGCCGAGGGTAGAGGCCAGGGTCCCTACCAGAGTCACGCCGATCTGCACGGCGGCCAGGAACCTCTCCGGCTCCTCCTGCAGTTTCTGCACTCGTTTGGCCGTGGGATTCCCGGTCTTGACGAGATGTCTTACGCGGCTTTTACGCAGGGAGATGAGAGCGATCTCGGAGGTTGCGAAAAAGCCGTTTACTATGATCAGCGAAAAAATAAGGAAAATGTCGATCAGCCACATAAGCGACGGGATGAGAAAATCCTGATCTCATGACCGGAAACCGTACTCCTTCCACCGCTCGTCCACCTTACGCTGAATCTGCGGATCCATCTTGATTTCATCGGGCCAGGGTCGCATAAATCCTTCTCCAGGACCCTTGCGGGTAGCGTCAATGCCCATTTTGCCGCCGAACCCGATCTGCGGACACGAGTGGTCGAGGATATCGAGAGGGCCGTCCGTAATCACCACATCGCGCTGGGGGTCGACATGGTTCATGATTTTCCAGGTCACCTCGGAATAATCATGAATATTAACGTCCTCGTCGCAGACAATGACGAACTTTGAGAGCATGAGCATCCCGGTACCCCAGATGGTGTTGATGACCTTCTTGCCCTGTCCCGGGTACCGTTTCCTGACCTTTACGATCACGTTGTTGTGAAAAACGCCTTCAATGGGCATATCCATATCCAAGATATCTGGTGCAACCATCTGGAGGAGCGGCAGGAATATCCTCTCCGTGGCCTTGCCGAGGTATGCGTCTTCCTGCGGCGGGCGGCCGACGAGTGTAGCAGGGTAGATCGCGTCCTTCCGGTGGGTGATGGCCGTGATATGGAACACGGGATATTCGTCCGCCTCGGAATAATAACCGGTATGATCTCCAAACGGTCCTTCAATCCTTCGTTCGTTCGGATCAACAAACCCCTCAAGGACGAACTCCGCCTCCGCAGGGACCCTCACATCCACGGTTTTGCATGGGACGACTTCAAGCGGCTTTTCCCGGAGAAAACCTGCAAAGAGAAACTCTCCAATTGCAGGCGGGAGCGGCGCCGTAGAAGAATAGATAATGGAAGGGTCGCCACCTATGGCAACCGCCAACTCCATGCGCCTCCCCGCCGCCTCGTAATGCTGGTAGTGACGGGCCCCGTCCTTGTGCTTATGCCAGTGCATACCGGTGGTCTGATGGTCAAAGACCTGCATCCGGTACATGCCGACGTTCGTGATCTTCGTAACCGGATCGACGGTGCAGACCATGGGAAGCGTGATAAATCGACCGCCATCGGCGGGCCAGCATTTGAGCACGGGGAGGCGAGAAAGGTCGACCTGCTCGCCCGCAAGGACTACTTCCTGGCAGGGCGCTTTTTTGACTGTTTTCGGGAAGAACTTCGCAAGCTCCGTCAGTTTCGGCAACATCTGGATCTTGTCCATGATCCCTGCGCCAGGCCCGGGGAACAGATTCGTCGGATCAATGATATCCTTGATGCGTCGGCCTATTTCATCGAGATCTTCTACCTCGAGGGCCCGGCAGATCCTTTTGGCGGAACCGAATGCATTGGTGAGAACGGGAAATCGTGAATCCTTCACTCGCTCGAACAGAAGAGCTTTATTCTCCGCACCCTTCTGCTTCGAAACCCGGTCCGTGATCTCGGCAATCTCGAGATCAGCATCAACTTCAGCTCTGATCCTTACCAGTTCCCCTTCTTTCTCCAAGAGCGCCAAAAAATCTCTCAAATTTTCGTACGCCATAAGGGATAAATTGTAGCGGAATTACACAAGATTTGCAATCGAAAACTAGGGCATTGCTACGTGGAGGATTCGTATTTTTGCATTCTGTGCCTGAATGATCTGAATGAAAGGCCGAGGAGTTTTGCCGCTTCGGTCTTCACTCCCCCGGTCTTTTCAAGCGCTTTGAACAGCAGGTTTTTTTCAATGTTTTCGAGGAGTTTTTCCAGCTCAAGGCCTTCATCCGGAATATCCGTCGTTACGAGTTCCGGATACGACCGTACGCCTTTAAAATTCTCCGGTATATGCTCGTGGCCGATTCTGTCCCCGTCCGCCAGGATCACCAATCGTTCGATGGTATTTTCCAGCTCCCGCACATTTCCCGGCCACCGATGGTTCATCAGCAAGTTTATCGCCTCAGGGGTGATCTTCTTAGGCTCCTTTCCGCCTGAGAACTTCTTCAAGAAAAATTCGACGAGGAGCGGTATATCCTCCCTTCTGTCCCGGAGGGCCGGGAGACTGATCGGGATGACATTCAGACGATAGTAGAGGTCCTCACGGAACGTGCCTTTTGAAACCTCGGTCAGGAGATCCCTATTACTCGCTGCCAGCACGCGGGCATCCATCTTGATGTCGACAGTTCCCCCAACTCTCATGAACTCGCGCTCCTGCAGCACTCTCAGCAACTTGATCTGCAGCGCGGGTGTCGTAGCACTGATTTCGTCGAGGAAAATGGTTCCTCCGTTTGCCGCTTCGAACAGCCCCTGTTTGTTCGAGGTCGCGCCGGTAAACGCACCCTTCATGTAGCCGAAGAGCTCGCTCTCAAGAAGTGTCTCGGGCAGGGCTCCGCAATTGACGGTCACGAAGGGGCCGCCGTTACGTGAACTGTTGAAGTGAATTGCCTTGGCTACGAGCTCTTTGCCAGTTCCACTCTCTCCCGTTATGAGCACGGTGCTCTTGGTGTCCGCGACCTGCCGTATGAGCGAGAAGACCCTCTGCATCGCGGCGCTCGTTCCGATAAAGTTTGAGAAACCTGCGCGGGACGCGATCTCTCTTCGAAGAAGAATGTTTTCCTTTCTCAGATGGCGTTTTTCGAGGGCTTTCTGTATGACCAGCCTGATTTCATCAACCTTGAAGGGCTTGGTGATATAGTCATAGGCCCCGAGCTTCATGGCCTCGACTGCCGTTCCGGTAGTCGCAAAGGCAGTGATCATGATGACCACCGTTTCAGGAGACACCTCCTTGACCGTTTTTAGGACTTCCATCCCGTCCACGCCGGGCATCTTGATATCGGTGATCAGGAGGTCGAAGATCTCGCTCTGGATCACTTTGAGCGCACTGCCGCCGTTTTCGGCCGCGACCACTTCATGGCCTTCCTTTTTCAGCATGATCGAGAGGAAATCCCGCATGCTCAGCTCATCATCAACAACAAGTATTCTGCTCATGTCCCTTTGTCCCGTCAACTATCCTGGGTCATGATATGATCGTTCCTCGCTACCGAAGAAACAGCTTCTTCCAGCACAGGTAGTCTGATGCGGAATTTCGTTCCTCTTCCGGTTCCGCTCTCCACATCAATGACGCCTCCATGATCCTCGATGA
This sequence comes from Nitrospirota bacterium, assembly GCA_035623825.1. Lineage (GTDB taxonomy): Bacteria > Nitrospirota > UBA9217 > UBA9217 > UBA9217 > DASPSR01. The sequence continues at coordinate 82,628 of DASPSR010000062.1, read as the reverse complement.
TCCGGTTTACGATCGCCAGTCCAAGCCCCGTGCCGCTTGTTTTGGTCGTGAAAAAGGGGTCGAATATCTTATCAAGGTATTCAGGGGATATCCCGCAACCCGTGTCCTGTATGATGATTTCACACCATGCGGCGTCGCCACCGCCGTACGACAATGGCAGCGTACTCACCGTTATCTCACCTCTGTCCGGTATCGCCTGGCATGAATTTATCAGGAGGTTCCAGAACACCTGGCGCATTCGCTGGGCATCACCCCTGATGGCAACATGCGGATCCGCATCGACCCGTATCGTGATCCCCTCCCTGAAATCACGGCTGTTTTTCAAAAGCAGGATGGTCTCATCAAGAATGGATGAAACAATGATCCGTTCTGCCTGAATTGTTTGGGGTCTCGCGTAGTCGAGGAACTCCGTGATAATCGTGTTGAGACGGTCCGTTTCGCGGACAACAATATCCATGAGATGCTTATCATCCCCTTCGAGGTGAAGTTCACCTTGAAGTACCTGGATCGAACCGCTCAACGAGGCGAGAGGGTTCCGTATTTCATGAGCTATGCCAGCTGCGAGACTGCCGACCATGGCAAGCTGTTCCTGTCTCCTTATCTTTTCCTCCATTTCGACCAGCTTGGTAATGTCCTGAAAGACCAGGATGATACCGCGAATGTCGTTCTTGTCGTCCCTGAGCAGGGAAGCGGAGATACCAAGTATAGCCATGTCCCCGTTTTTTTTCACTATCCGTCCGTCAAAGCGGTATGGACGCTCCTTTAAATCGTCGGTATGGCCGAAAAGCCCCTTGATGCTGTCGCCAAAGATATCATGCCAGATTGACTTGAGCTCCATGTAGCTGAATCCGGTTATACTCTCCGCTGCCGGGTTGCAGGACGTCATTTGCCCCTCGAGGTCCGTCGTGAGGATTCCGCTCCTCACGCTTTTCAAGATATGATCCTGCATGGTCCTCAGATCCTCATAATCCATGCTTTTTGCCCGGAGCTCCTGGCTGGTTTTCCTGAGCCGATCGGACAGGTAACCGCTCAAGAAGGCAACCGTATAAAAAGAAAGGATATTGATGAAAACCTGATACAGGACCTGCATTGCGGTAAAGTTCGGGCTCCGGACAAGGCCAAGGGCATCGTAATACTGCATATCGAGCAGGCAGCCGTACAGGATACTCGATAGGGAGGCCGAAAGGTACCCGCCTCGACGGTAGAGTATGATGCTTGCCGAAATTATCGTCAAATGATACAGGAGCGAGAACCCGCTGTCGATCCCTCCGGTAATATAGACAAGTAACGTGATGAGGAGAATATCTCCGGAAACTTGAAGGTAGGCGAGAAAAGAAAGATTACGAGACTTCTTGAGCAGGTACCAATAGATACACGTCAACGCATAGATCGATAGCAAGATATAGCCGAGATGAACGGTCGGAAAAGAATAAATCCTGTACCCATATTGAAAGAACAGGAGTGTCCCGAGCAGAAAGGTGAGCAGGATGACCCTGCTCACCATCAGCCACTTTAAGCGGCCATAATACTCCTCTCTTGAGAATTCCTGAGCCACGGGTTTATTAGTGCCCGCCCACGACAGAGCCCATCTGGAATATGGGCATGTACATGGCAACGATCACAAAGCCGACTGTCGTGCCAAGGAAAATCATGAGCATGGGTTCCAGCATCGAGGTCAGGGTCCCCACGGCACTGTCGACTTCATCATCGTAAAAATCCGCGATCTTGGATAGCATATTATCAAGAGCGCCCGTTGCCTCGCCGACCGCTATCATCTGGTTGACCATGGGGGGGAACACGGCGAATTTGCCGAGCGGCTCGGCAAGCGTCTTTCCTTCGCTCACGCTCTGCCTGGTTGACATAATGGCTTCTTCCACGACCTTGTTGCCGGCCGTGCGCGCAACGATCACTAATCCTTCAAGGATGGGCACCCCGCTTGAAAGCAGCGTACCGAGCGTACGGGTGAATTTCGCGACAGAAACCTTTCGTATCAAATTGCCCATCACCGGTATCTTGAGCATGACAGCGTCGGTCGTTCGTACCCCCTTTTCCGTTCTCCTCCATTGCACGAACGCGACGGACAAACCGATGATGCTCAGAAGAAGGATCAGCCCGCCCGCTCCTTTGAGAAAATTACTGATCGCGATCACAATGCGCGTAGGCAAAGGCAGAGCCTGACCCGATTCTGCAAACATGGCTCCAAGCATGGGCACCACGACGACCATAAGGATCGCCACCACGGTCACCGCAACGAAAAGAATGACCGAGGGGTAGATCATGGCCGACTTTATCTGCTTTTTTATCTTTGCGAACTTTTCCATATATGCAGCGAGACGCTGGAGGATGGTATCCAGAATGCCGCCCGCCTCACCGGCCGCTACCATGTTTACATAGAGGTTGTCGAATACCTTCGGATGCTTTTTCAGCGCGTCGGCGAACGTGGATCCGCTCTCAACGTCACTTCTTACCTGCGTGACGACCTTCGCAAGGGTCTGGTTCTCCGTCTGACTCCCAAGGATGTCAAGACACTGGACGAGCGGCAGGCCCGCATCGATCATCGTAGCCAGCTGACGGGTAAGGATCACCCTGTCCTTGTCCTGGACCTTCGGCGCGCCGAATTTCAGTTTGATTTCCCTGGGCTTGGCAGATACGTTGACCGGAAGGATATTCTGCTTGCGAAGCAGTGCAAAAACTTCCTCCCTGCTGCCGGCGGCCAACTCGCCCTTCTGGATCATCCCCTGGCGCGTTTTGCCTTCCCATGTAAAAACCGTTGCCATGTTCACCTCACAAGAAAGCTATAAAATGAGCACATCTCATCGATACTCTTTCTGGGCCGCTTGCGCAGTGGCCAGGCCAGATCTGCCGAGCATCTGGATGAGTTCATCGACGTTTGACGACCTCCCGACGCAGTCCTCGTACGTTATCTGTTTTTTAACGTAGAGGTCGTACAGGCACTGGTTCAAGGTCTGCATGCCGAACTTGGACTGGCCGGTCTGCATGATCGAATAAATCTGATGAATTTTATCTTCGCGTATGAGATTGCGGATAGCGGAATTCGGTATCATGACCTCAAGCGCAAGCACCCTGCCTCCGCCAATCTTGGGGATAAGCTGCTGAGACATGACACCTTCGAGGACGAAGGAGAGCTGCGCTCTCACCTGGGACTGCTGGTGAGGCGGGAAAACGTCGATGATACGGTTCATCGTCTGTGCGGCGGAGTTCGTGTGGAGCGTGGCAAAGGTAAGGTGCCCAGTTTCCGCGATGGTGAGAGCTGCTTCGATCGTCTCAAGGTCCCTCATTTCTCCCACGAGCACGACGTCAGGGTCCTGGCGGAGAATATATTTGAGTGCGTCCTTGAAAGACCTGGTGTCAGCGTTCACCTCGCGCTGGTTGACAATGCATTTTCTGTGCGGGTGCAGGTATTCGATGGGGTCCTCGATCGTGATGATATGCTCCTGACGTTCGTCGTTGATCTTGTTGATCATTGATGCCAGCGTCGTGGACTTCCCGCTCCCGGTTGGGCCGGTAACCAGTACGAGTCCTCTCGGTTTTTTGCACAGGTCGGACACCACTTCAGGAAGGCCAAGTTCCTGGAAGGTTTTTATCTTGAAGGGAATGGTTCTGATCGCCGCGGCCACGGCTCCCCGCTGCACGAAAATGTTTGCGCGGAAGCGGGAAAGGTTCTTTACCCCGAATGACAGGTCGAGTTCGCTGTTCTCCTCGAACTTGTGCTTTTGCGCATCTGTCAGGATGCTGTAACAGAGATCCTTGGTTTGCATCGCCGTGAGAGCTTCCAGTCCCGGAATCGCCTTGATCTTACCGTCAATGCGGATCGATGGTGAAATCCCCGTCGTTATATGGAGATCCGATGCCCCCTTCTCAATCATGTATTTGAGCAGATCATGTAGGTTAGCCATGTAGAGAGCCCTTTCAAAATAATTATTGCATTCTATCGTTGCCCGTAAGAGCGTTTATGAGTCGGGGAACGTATTTTCCAGCACTTCTTCCAATGAGGTGAGGCCCGACTTTACTTTCAGCAGGCCGCTCCTCCGGAGGGTCTTCATTCCGAGACTTACGGCCTGCTTTTTAATATCCATCACCGAGGCCCCCTGGAGGATCAACTCCTTGATCTCGTCTTTCACCGGCAACACCTCATACAGCGCAACCCTGCCCTTGTACCCGGTACGATTGCAGACTTCGCACCCCTCGCCCTTATGACTGACGACCGTGGCGGCTTCCTCAGGGGTAAAGCCCGCATCGATGAATGTCTGAGCAGGAATTTTCTCGGGCGTCTTGCATTTCTGGCAGGTTTTGCGCACAAGCCTCTGGGCCATGATGCAGATCACCGATGATGAAACGAGGAACGGTTCGACGCCCATGTTGAGCAGACGGTTGATGGTACTCGGCGCATCGTTTGTATGCAGCGTGGAGAGCACAAGATGGCCGGTGAGCGCGGCCTTGACGCCTATTTCGGCCGTCTCATAATCGCGGATCTCTCCCACCATGATGATGTCCGGGTCCTGACGGAGGAACGATCGGAGAGCTGCGGCAAAGTTCAGCCCGATCTCGTCCTTCATCTGCACCTGGTTGATTCCCATCAGGTTAAATTCCACTGGATCTTCTGCGGTCATGAGGTTTACATCATCCTTGTTGAGTTCGCTCAGCGCAGAGTAGAGGGTGGTCGTCTTTCCGCTTCCCGTGGGCCCCGTAACCAGGACCATGCCGAACGGTTTGGCAAGCGCGTCTTGAAAGTCCACGAGCTGATCCTCATCGAAGCCGAGTTTGGTCATATCGAGCTGCAGGTTAGACTTGTCCAGGAGCCGCAGGACGATCTTCTCGCCAAAGAGGGTCGGGAGCACCGAAACGCGGTAATCCATCGTCTTGCTCTTCCCCATCTTCAGCTTGATCCTGCCGTCCTGGGGAAGCCTTCGCTCGGCGATGTCAAGCTGCGACATGATCTTAACCCTGGATATGATGGCGTTCTTGATTTTCAGTGGAAGACCCATGACCGTGGTGAGCACACCGTCAAGCCGGTACCGCACTCTGAACTTCCTTTCGTACGGTTCGATATGGATATCGCTCACTCCCATCTTCGCCGCTCTCAGCAGGATGCCGTTCACCAGTTTGACGATCGGCGCTTCAACCTCGGCGGAGAGCTGGTCAAGGCTCTCCTCTTCAACAACCTCGAGATCCTCCACCGCGCCGTGCACTAGGTTGTCGAAGTCCTCGACGTCAACGACGCCACCCGTATCAATATCATCGACAAAGGAGTCTTCCTTTTCGGCGTCTTCGAGCGAATAATCCTTGATGTCCACAGAAAGTTTTTTATCGTCTTGCGTGGTTGTCGCGATCCCACCGCCCTTGGACGCAACCATCGATTTGGATCCGCCTCCGTAATACTTCTTGATAGACTCTACAATAGCACCCTCGGCGGCCACGACTGCTTCAACGTTGTATCCCGTCATGAACTTGATATCATCGATAGCGAAAATGTTCGACGGGTCAACCATGGCTATCGTAATCGTGGACCCGGCACGGTTTATCGGCATGATCCGGTATTTCTGTGCGACATCGGTGGGAATATGTTTAATGACGAGGGGGTTGATCTCGAACTTGCTCAGGTCGACGTACGGGACGCCGTATTGCTTGCTCAGAAACGTCATAAGCTTGTCTTCCTGGACGAAGCCGAGCTTCACAAGGACGGAACCCAGCCTGCCGCCCTCGGACTTCTGCGCAGCAAGTGCCTTCTTCAATTGCTCATCAGTGATCAAGCCCGACGAAACGAGCATAGCGCCGAGCCTTCCCGCCATTGCCATAAGAACTCCTCGCAAAAAATCGCATTCAAGCCATAGATTTCACTACCATCATATCGGTTGAGAGAGAGAAAACCTTTAATCATTAAATAAGGATATTACAGGAACGAACTTCGCCTGTCAAGGCGGTATGTGTTTGTTTCTTAAACGTTATTTGGCACCAACGATCTGACGGGAAAGAGCGTTCTTCATGATCTTGACAGGAGCCTCTTTCCCTGTCCAGATTTCAAAGGCGATTACTCCCTGATACAACAGCATGCCGAGGCCGGCGAGACGCTTCGCTCCACGCGACTTCGCGGTCCGGAGGAACGCGGTCTCGGGCGGATTATAGACCAGGTCGCAGACAAGATGCTTTTTCATGACAAGATCGCGAGGGATAGGCAACGGATCGGACCGCTTCAAGCCAAGCGGCGTGGCGTTGATCAGGCAATCAGCTTCAGCAGCGTATGCGGCGAGAGATTCGTCATCATGGATTGACGCCGTGTCGGCGCCTGTTTTCGCACGGATGTCGCTCACGAGAAGATCGGCTTTGCGGGTATCAAGATCACGAACGTAGATCTTGGCGGCGCCTGCGAGCGCGAGACAGAACCCCACGGCGCGTGCGGCTCCGCCAGAGCCGATGAACAGAATTTTTTTGCCCTTCGGATTGAATCCTGAGTTCTCTTTTAAAGACCGAAGAAAGCCCCGTCCATCGGTGTTGTGTCCGACAAGCCTACCCTGCCGTATCTCGACGGTATTCACTGCGCCGATCAACCGCGCTTCTTCCGAGAGTTCGTCAAGATATTGAATTATTTTTTCCTTGTGCGGCACCGTAATATTGAGACCGCGAAGACCGAGCGGGAGGATGGCCCTTGCCGCCTCGCCTAATCGATCGGGGTGCACCGCGAACGGCACATAGCAGGCATCCATGCCGAGCCTCTTGAATGCAGCGTTATGCATTCCCGGTGAAAAGGTGTGCTCCACGGGATAGCCGAAGATCCCGTATATCTCGGTCCTGCCGGAAATCATGTCAGCGCCTCCCCGTGATAAGCGCCCAGCCGCGCGAGTATCTCGCCGAAAGTCCCCGCCTTGTGGATATTGACCATCAGCATTTCTCTCAGGTGATCGAGGCGCATCCCGTCGAGGAAGACATCGTCATCCTCTTTCAGCGCGGACTCCGGTATCAGCACCATGTCCCCGAGCCGTTTGCCCTTGAGCGCATGAAGGATATCACCGCCGGTCAGCAATCCCGCTACGGTGACGGTCGGGCCGAAGAAGCGGTTTTTCACCGTTACCTGCCTGAGCGACACACCTTCAATTCTGGTTAGCCGGTCAGCTATCGTTTTCAAGACGCTGCTGAAGGACACCCCCGTAACCAGCGTCGCCCTGACCGCATGGAGTCTCGCAGGCACCTTTGTATGAGAGAACTCGTGCAAAAATTCGGCAACCATGCCAACGCCGTTCTCCTTCTGCGGGAAGTCTTCATAAAAACTTGCCGGAGGAACCGGTTCCCCGGCTTTTATATAGAATTCATCCGAAGCAAATACGAGCCGTGTGCCAAACTGTTTTTTGTAACGCGCTCCGAGACGTTTCATTTCCTCGATCACGGAACGTGCCTCGCTCCTGGTAAACTGCCTGAGCGGAAACAGTCCTTTTCTGAAGGTGGTCAGCCCCACGGGGACCACCGCTATTGAAGAAACCGCCGGGAAAAGACCTGCCAGGTCCGTTACCGTCCTGAGCAGGTGAGGCCCGTCATTGATCCCGGGCGACAACACGACCTGGGTGTGCATCCGTATGCCGCCTGCAGCGAGTCGCTTCAAGCTCGAGATGAGATCGGGTGATTTTCTCTTATTCAGAATGAATGCGCGCAGATCCGGCTCGGTGGCATGAACTGATATGTAAAGCGGGCTCAGCCGTTGTTTGAATATCCTTGCCCAGTCAACCTCTGAAAGCGCGCCGAGCGTTATATAGTTCCCGTATAAAAATGACGCTCGAAAATCATCGTCCTTGATATACAGGCTCTTCCGGCACCCGGGGGGCATCTGATCGACGAAACAGAATATGCATTTGTTACGGCATCGCTTGATGCGGAGCGGAGACAGCTCAAGACCGAGAGTGTCATCCGGCTCTTTATCCACGCTCAGCCGCTTCGTTGTGCCATCCTGTTTCCGAACCACCAGACTGAGGCTTTCATCGGCCGCAGAAAATTGAAAATCGATGATATCATGTATCTCCTCCCCGTTGATTGAGACGATGGCGTCGCCGGTTTGCAGTCCCAGCAGGGCGGCCGTGCTTCCTGGCAGGACGTTCATGATTTCAAGCAATCAGATACTCCTCTTTGAGGCAAACATATAATCCACATACCCCTGTATCTGCGTTCTTGCCTCGTCCGTGACTTGCCGGAATTTTCTCAGCATCAGGATTTCATCGGCGCTCATGATCTTCTCGAGGTAATTGATCTGTTCCTCGGACAGCGGATACCTGCGTTTTCCACGACGGAATTTTGCCTGCGAAGGCGAAAGGAAGAATCCCTTCACTTCGGCAGGTACCTTTTCCTGATGAGCGGCAAGAATCAGGACGGATTTGTCCAGGTTCAGTTTGGTCGCGATCATGATGAGGGTTTTGTCCTTGGGTATATGACCCTTATTAATCGTAACCCGCAGCAGTTCCGGGCTTATCCCGAGCACTTTCGATGCATCCTTCAGATTTTTAAACCCCTTCTTTTCGAGAGCCTGCCTGATCATGTCGGATATTTTCATGGACCTCGCCTCCATCGGTATCTATGATAATCTCGCCGCTTGACATATCGAACCCGCCCTTTTAATTTAATTCCTGACCATCGCAAATCCTCGATGACCCTACCCTACCATTTTTATTCCCCGCACAGCGTACTGGGCTCCCGATGCGATGGTTACCACGGCCGTGGCCCACTGCAATACGGCCATAAACCCTATTTCAGCCTCGTAGCTCATCAGCACAAGGGAAAGCGTCACAACGATCAGCTGCAAAACCGTCGTGGCCTTACCAATGATGGAAGGCTCAATCCTGAGATCGCGGGTAGTAAAATAAATAACGAGACTTCCCATCGTAAGGATGGCATCCCTGCTCACAACAATGATAACCAGCCATACTGGCAGTCTTCCGAGCAACACAAGGGTCACAAACGCGGAGAGGATAAGCAATTTATCCGCCATCGGGTCAAGAAAAGCGCCCAACTCGGTTTGCGTCTTTGTGAGCCTCGCTATCATCCCGTCGAGCGCATCAGTCACGCACGCAGCCACGAAGACCGCAAGCGCCGTCCGGTAGTAACCGTAAATCATCAGGTTTATGAAGAATGGGATCAGGATCACCCTGAAGAGAGTGATATAGTTCGGAAGGTTCATCGGCACCCCATAGCAAACTCGCAGATAAACAAGGCACTTTTATATTTATAATAAACATAATTATTTGTGTTGTCAACCTTTTTCTTTTTGTTTTTTTGGGAAAAGCATGAAAAAAGGAATAGGGGCCTGCAGGGCTTGACCGAAAGGACCGGCCGGATCTCGCAATTCCTTCGACCCGCACAAAGAGTGCCTATTCGATCCCTTCGCCAAATTCATTCCCACAGGAAATTACCGCAGCGAAGGGCAGCAGTTTTCACTGAGCGATAACGGGCCGTGATAGTCTCAAACGATGCTCATTGAGACCAGAGGGGCGGATGGCCGCAATCATGCACGACTCGGCTGTACCGTAAAGCATGGAACGACACGAGGCAGCTGCGCTTGGACGGTCAAAACGCCATGAGATGGACACTGCGGTACTGAAGCGTCTGGGTTAACGTGGGGCTTTACTTTTCGAGGGCTTTATTGTAGACTTATTTTGCATATGACGGAGCGCCGAAGTTAATTTCACCTGCGGAGGTTCAATATAGATGCATAAGCATGAGACGATGATACTGAATGTGATTCTATGCGCCATATTGTTTAGCGCATGTGCCACGTCAACACCAGGCGGTTTTCGCAATATGGTATGGGGCCAGGACATTAGCACCTTTTCTGACTTAGTTTATGACTCTACCGACCCCAGTCACGGGGGCATCACGTTCTACACGAGAAAGGATGAAGATCTGCATATAGGGAGCGCAACAGCGGAAAAAATAGTATACGGATTCTGGCGTGATAAACTCTTCAGTGTTGGAGTTTTTGTGGTTGGAAACTATAATTGGGAAGGTTTAAAATCCGCCGCGTTTGAGAAATTTGGGGCCCAGTCTGACCCCTATCTCGATAGTTTTTATTGGTCAAGCAATAAAACCGTTATCTCCTTAGATCACACAAAAAATGACAAAGGAGTTGGATGGTTGCGCTCGAAGGAAATGGTGAAGCAACAAGAAGTGTATGAACGACGCAAGGCAAAAGAAGGTGCGGCAACAGGACTTTGATGAGAGCCTATGCGGGGCCTGCCGGCGAGCGGCTCCGTCTCGGGCGCTTTTGTTTACGTATACTGATCACCTTCCTTTATTCTTCAATTTGCGATCGTTTTTTGCTTTACAATAAAAAAGACCCGTTCGTTACGACATTCCCACACTCTCAGCATGATGCAGTGGTCCGCGATTTCTCGATGGCTGCACGGACGATCCGCTCGAACTCCGTCTTCCTTACGGGTTTATTCACAAACTCAAACACCCCGAGGTCCCTGGAACGGAAATACATCTCTATGTTCCCATGCTCGGTAAGCATGATCGTCTGCACAGCGGGCATAACTTTTCGCAGTTCCTCGATGAGGACAAAGCCGCTCATATCGGGCATCCTGTAGCCGGTAATGACGAGGTCGATACTTGAAACCTCCTGGACCGCTGCAAGAGCCGACGCCCCGTCTGTCTGCGCAATCACTCTGTATCCCGAATCGCTGAGGATCTCGCTGTACACCATGAGGCTTTCAGGGTCATCATCCACCACGAGAATGGTCTCAGCCTCCGAACCTGTTTTCATATTCGCTCCTTGCAAGATTCTTTGGATCTTGGGAAGTCGATACTGCAAACAATCTCTTGCCGTGCCATGCACTTCGCCATTCTATATTACTGATCACAAGTCACGAACATGAGGCATGCATTTCGAAACGAATCATGGCGGGTGTGAGACTCCTCCCGCTGAAGACGGACTAATTGTGCAGCTTCTTGATTCCTTCCTGGGAATTCATGGGGCGAACCCAGCACTCGATGGAGTACATCAACAGCAGCCTCGTCAAATGTCTTCACCACCCGCACTGATCGGATACAACTTATCTTTCAATATCGTTCATATTCATGTTCGTGTTCGCTTCGCTCTCCTCTCCCTTCACCCTCATGATGGTACTCCTTTTTCTCGTATCGCTCCCTGTCCCAGTGGCGTTCGTTCTCCCATGACTTCCAGTTTCTCCTGACATCTGCATAGGGAACGCGCTCATAAACGACGGGGCCGCGTCGGAAGTCAGGCGGTATCCCGACAACCGCACGGGGTACCCTTTCGATTGCAACGTTATGCCATGGGCCATTATAGTCTCTGGATCTGAACCACTGTCCTCGATACGCTCTATACCAGTAATTGTGATAAAAGAAAATGTCTTCTCTTAAGTCAGGTGGATAATATACGTAGGATCCAGGTATCACGACCATGGCAGGGGGCGCTGGTATCACTAATGGTGGCAGGGCGATTGTAACGCCGACATTGACTTCTGCGTAACCTATTACGGGTGCAAAGAGAAGAAACGCTGCCAGTGCAGCAAGATTGATTCTAGAAAAGATCGATTTTCTCATAAATAACACCTCCTCAGGTTTCTGCCAGCGGCAGTGCAAGCGGTAAGAGGATGCTGCGGCGAATACGTCCTCATCGTGGCCAATCCCCTACCACCCTCTACTCTGGCTGGGACGGGGCAGGAACAACCTTGAGCCAGCCGCCAGGACATTGTTTCACGTACGGGTAGTAGGTCTTGGATTCCGGGCAATAATACCAGTAATATTGCTGTTGCTCTTGCTGCGGCGCCTGCCCCTCGTATGCTGGAGGCTGCTGCTGAACCACGACGGGCGGCGACCCATAGTATGGATATGGATACGCCGGGGGGCCCCACCACGGACCCCATACGGGGCCAATCCAGATGCCGCCCCGCCAGTATGCAGAAGCGGGCAGTGCGCTAGCAGCAAGCAGGAGCATGATTACAATAAGTAGGTATATTGCTTTTCTCATGGCTTCTTCGCAGATGGGCCGGCAAAGTCGTAATTACTCTGCATCCGTCCCGGACTGCGCCTCATCTTTTGCAACAACTGGCGAGGAGTCTTCCGCGTGGCCATACCTTCCTTGATGCATCTTGAAACCGGCCTTGATCTCCTCTTTAAGCTTTTTCCTCTGCTCGGGCGTGAGGACGGCCTTCATCTCCTCCCGTGCCTTGATATGGCTGAGCTTGAGATCGGTACTCGCGGATTCGATTTTCTTCAAGCTTGCTTCGACCGCCTTCATATCGACAGGATCCTTGCGAAGAAGCTCTCTCAAATCCACTCTCGCCAATTGGAGGTCTGCTCTCTTTTTGATAGTGTCCTTTGTTACCCTGGTCTTGATCTCCTTCAGAGTGTCTATCTGCTGATCACTCAGACCGAGTCCCATGAGTTTTTTCCAGAGGAAGTGGCCGCCTCCGTGCGAGCCATTCCTGAAACCCGGGCCGTGATGCATCATCTGACTTCCCCCAGGCATGCCCATCCCACCGCATCCGCACGGATCCGCGTACGAGCGTTGAGATGCTAAGCCCAGGAACATTAAACCCGTAACTACAACGATCATCATCTTTTTCATCTGAATATCTCCTTTGCAATAAGGTTGACTTGTTCGTCACTCATGAAGGCCGTCCGCCGGTGTATTTCGACATCTTCACCTCCATTCTCGCCTCGACAGGATCTCTGGCTGACCACCTTTTCATGCTGATACTATATCGAGCAAATGTGGCGCAATTATGCAAGAATTGAGAATTTTAATTTGACCAATTCACCCTCAACAATGCATGAAATAGTTGTTATTCGATGCACTTCAGGTGGTCGATGATGCAATAGTTCGTTCGATTCGCGGATTGGCGAGCAGTGCCGGCCTACCGCATGGATCAGTATTGCATCCAGTTCACTGTAAAATAATTTTCTTCAGCGTTGAAGGCATGGTTAAACAGATGATTTTTAGAACTCGCGAGGATTGAAAAAAAGTGTCTGGATTGGACGAAGGAGTTCAGGTTGAGTGACAAGTGGTATATATTTAGCTCAGGTTATCTCAGACTGCGAACCTGATATTACACTACCGGGTCCCGTTCTGCCTCTGTTTCTCGAGCAATCGAAGCAACGCTGTTTTATGAAGCGCAGGGGCCACTGCCGTAGTACTTGAATAATCTCCCCCGCTCCACTTTGATAACCAGTAAATGAGACCATTTTTTTCTTTGGCAAATTCTGGCAGCATTTTTTTGCGAACTGTAGGGCTAAAAGAAGAGATCGAAGCGAGTCTACGCCCGCGATTGGCATAAGTCTTTTATGCCCGAGTCCGTCGATTTCAATCCGGCACCACCATGGGTCTCCTTCTTGTGCTTCAGGCGACCGGACAGGTTGCCCCACTCGCACAAAGACCTTTTTTAGCCCTACGCTGTTTCTTAAATTCAGGTGCACGTTGATCGAACCTCCTCTCGCGACCACAGGCAAGTTCTCAGCGCCTAGCCGTCATCATTCCTCGTCCGTTACCCCCGCTGTGACGTTCGATGGGATCGGCTGCCGTACCCAAGGCTCTCCGCGCGAATCTCGAATTGCCATCCATCCGATGGGAAGGTCAGACAACCCGACCACGCTGGGATCATGGAATACGATTTCCTCCAACGCAACGATTGTTGCATCGGTTGCCCACGTGGTAATCGACGTGTGAAACTGCCACGCGCCGTCATCTTGATCGTGTGTGACGGTCAGGATAGGCTTGCCTTTTTCGATGATGTCCCGGGTTGTATAAACTGCCGTCTTGGGTGAATCTGTAAAAGGCCACTGCTTTTCTGTATATTGCTTCGTCAACATATTCCCCTTGTGTGATATCATCGCTCATAATTTGGTGCCGAGACCAGAGCCTCCGCTTTTTTTCTTGTTAGAGGATAAATAAAAAAGCCGAGCATACCAAAGGGGCATTATCCTTCGGCAGCTCGGCTGTCTTGTCTTCCGAGACCCGTTGCTTTCCGTGCCTTCCTCACGGAGGGTTTGGTTTTATCGTGGATCAATTATATTTAATCATTGATAAGAAGCGTTGTCAATTTCCATAATTGGCAACTTTTCACTTTGTTGCATTTGCAGGTATAAAAGACGAAGGCTATAGGAAGAACATCTCAGCGAAAGTTATAGCCGAAAAATAATAATTTCTAAGATCCTCATCCTCATCGACAACACCTGGTATTCCGCAGTGAGGAATTTGTCAACGGCGCTGAAACCTTCTAGGTGTTTACTGCACATGAACAGCCATATTCTACAGCGGCCCGATAGGAACGTCGGCTCAATGGGTTAGCTGCTGACCAAAATGGCCACTAACCTATCCAGATTCTGCTCATTTGCTGGTCGAACAATATGAGCAACGGCCTCTGCTACTTCCTCACTGTCAAACTCTTGTACCCAGAACACAGAAGATCCCGACCCTGACTCAACGATAGTAACTGTGAGCGTAAACTTTGGTTCCGACTCATGACGGATCACGACCTTGCCTGGACGAGATATTTCAGCAAATAGGCACTCATTGGGATAGTTCTTGCCATCAGGACCGTGCATTACAAATTTCCACAACCCCTTTGGACGGAAATCGAATATCTCAAAGGTATTGGTGAAACCAGATGGCCCCCACCATTTGGCCAGAATTTCTGGCTGCTCAAATGTATCAAATACGGTGTTCGGAGATGCGGCAATCTCGCGCTTTGATTCAAATATCTTCATGTTACGGCACCCTCCACGCTACTAACCCCTCTTAAGAATATAATCGATATCGAGGACGGTTATTTCAGCATCACCGTCAATACCAACTTTGTCTAGCGTGTCAGCGCATACATGACAGCAATAGATTGTCTTAAGATATTTTTTCTCCAGGATTGGAGGGATCAGATCGTAAAACTTCTTTTCAGAAGGATATAACAGTTTGAAGAACTCATAGAGCCCCTTCGTGTGCTTGAGCGAGTTACATTTCTTGCAGGCCCACACCTGATTGTGGATACTCTGTATTGTATCGCAGGTCCCGCACTCAGGTTTGATTTTGAGAGATTTCGGGACGATATGCTCTCTATGCAGATCCTCTTGTGTGCCGCAATAGCTGCATTTCTTGTCTGATTCCACGAACTGCCAGTCTTCCCGCATTGTCTCAGACCACTTCTTCGTGCCTGCTTGTAGCTCCCTGAATGTCTTCTTGATGAATCCGTATGACTGTGCTTTAGCGGCTTTCCCATCCTGGGCAGAAAACGCTCGCCTCGCAATGATCTTTGCGTATTGGTAGTAGATCAAATCACGTACGGTTTTTACGTCTCCATCAGGCATTGGTATTTGGCCTACATTAAGCTACGTTATTGCTATATATTGAAAATATATTCTGAATTCGGAGGGATGTCAATGGTGTGAACGGAATATGCTGAATTGGATTTATTATAGAAGGCATTAACGAATTCGACAAGAAACTTATAATCCACAATATCTGTAACCTTTGCGTCTTGCAGGATGGAGCGTTCATTTGTGTTGCTAATCGACAGGCCTTAATTTTCGAATAGAAATTAACTATCAATTTACCGCGACTCTGCATAAACGAACAACAGGTATGATGTAAGATTGAGGTTTATAATTACATTTTGTCGAAATACGAGGGAGCCAGCAGATTGCACTAATACAGATCTATTTTGACTTCATGAACCCAGCCAGATTATCCACAAAAACCATCTGCTTAATCATTCCTTCAGCGCGGCGAATATCCGAGCCTATGCTCGCTGCCATCTTGATAATATTCTTAGATACCATCGGTACGGACGCAGCAAATCTGCTTGAAAGAATCAGCTCCACCTCATTCCGAGATGGTGGTTTAACCCGGATTATAAGACTATGTTTCATCCTTGATTTCATTTCATCTGACAAGATTAGTACGTCGCTTAGCGATTTTGAGCTAGTCATCGCCAATCGTCCTCCTTTTGCGACGAGCGTTTGGAAGATATTGAACAATTCCTCTTGAGTGCATTTTCTCCCAACCAGGGTATGAATATCATCCACAAGCAATAAGTCCATGCTTGTGTATTTTATTCGAAATAGCTCGATCTGAATATTGCTAATAGCCCCTAATAATTCATTCATCATAACCTCGGCTGTCACAATGATTACTTTATCAAAAGGCCTCAAATTCCTAAATTGGTTTCCTATGGCATGAAGAAGGTGGGTTTTCCCGACGCTGGTCGGGCCGTACAGAAGAAGAGGATTATATGGAGGATTGAATGATCTGGCAAAAGTCATGCATGCGGCTCGAGCAAATTTGTTGCCCATTGTTGATACGAAGCTGTCGAAAACAAAATTTGGGTTAAACATACCTGCATCCCTTTCGCTTGCGATTTCGTGGGTAAATCCAGCTACAGCATTTCACTGTTTTGCTCATTTCGAAACAAAAACATGCCGGTGTGTCAGTCAAGAACAATAGCTCAGAAGCAGTTTTGGAGTTTTGGAGAACTTCAACCACAATAACTCAAGGAAGATAAAATGAGCCCCCGTAAGATTTGAATTGCCTACTTCTGCTTCATGGCATTTGCTAATGCAACCTAAGACTCAAGAGCCGTACTCGATTAGGAAGCGTATGAAATACCTGTTGTACTAGGCATAAGTTCGAACCTGTCTTGGTTCCCCAAGTACGATGTATCAGGGCAATGGGTAGAACCTATATTTCTATAACGTCTGCATTCATCTGCCTGCGCATCTCTTCGCGCGAGGACAGTAGAGTGCAGACCGTTCGGCTTGCGAAGCCTATTCCACCCTGGATGCATTATATTATGGCTAACCTGCTATCTCCATCTAGAGGTCCTTTCCAAGACTTTCAATATCCTATAACGATTTTTCACGCCGATATAGGCACGCGAACAGTGGGTTCCCGTGGTACCGCATGTCGGCGGCTGCCCATATTTCTCCGGTCTCGTGGTTCTGGCCGATGCTCCAGATCCACTCTTCGCGATCCTTGTCGCAGTAGTCCACGTCCAGATCAAAGACGTAGGCCGGCAGCCTGTAAAGGCCCTTATCCTGTCTGTAATGCCCGATATCGCGGGTTTCCTTGCACTTCATTATTTTATTCATAATGCACCTCCTCAAACTTAGTCTCATATCTTATACCGCACATATGATCTACTGGAAAATCAGGAACGATTCTTTAGGCCGACCACAACATGTACTACAAGATTTACGAAAGGACATCTGTCGCTCAGGATTTTATGCGCACGGAAAGTTACCCTATTGCCCATTCAATCTTTTCATCTCCAGTTGGTCTAAAAACAAGAATGTTCATGAATTTTAATAGCTCCACCCTTCTATGACTGAATAAAAGGAGGATATATGGGAAAAAATCGTGAATAAAGCTTGCGCAAAAAGAAAATTAATTTTCTCGATAGGATAAATGGTACATGAGGACAGCACTAATGGTGCTATCTTTTTTTAATTATAATGACTGTCTGAGATTGGGAGCAAGGATATCCGCGGCTTCGACGGTCGCTTTATGCTTCTTTTCTAATGCACTGTATGAATGTCTTCGCTCTTTCCCGTTTGGTCTAGCGAGAGAATCTGCATTCAATGATCGCATGGGGTCAATACCTACACGTATCCATCTGCCACGACGTCGAAAGGACGCAATCGGAAAAGTCGTAATAAGATCATCAAAGCGGGAAGCCTCTATATAACCGTGGCGCTGGTTTTCGAAAATGACATGGATCATCATAGAATTTCCTCATTTGAAAAATCTTGGCTTGGCTTTTATTTTTTATTATTAAGGTATATAGTAGAAAATATACTATCAAGCATAAAGTATGCCGTTATGAAAGCTTATACAAAGACGTTGAAATATAATTTAATTATTATGTGGGTTTTTGTGATTGCAATAGCGTGTTAAAAAATGCGACTGTGCCCATTGTGTTACAATGAGCAGCCGCCATTGCCTAAATCTCAACAATAACTAAAACAAATACAATAAATCACGTGGATACCGTAAACAATCTCACATTTTGCTGCATCGTTATATCAACAACGTGTGTAAATTGCTCCGACTACTTTTTTAACATACCCCTTTTTTCGTAGGACGTCCCCCCGCTTGAAAAATGAGATATTTTGAAGATGTGCATTGACCAGAGCAGTATTGGGAACGAGCAGGTTTGCGCTTCAGTTATAATGAAATTGATGAACTCGTTGCCAGACCAGGCAGATATACACAGATGCTTTTTCAGAAACCGTTTTTTTCTGCTTGCCTGTTCTAGGGTGGTAACGAGAGGCCATGGATGTATAGGCATTCGAAATGACAACCAGTATCAGTTACAAGAAAAAAAATCAGCGCTATAAGCCGACAATGTCTGGATGCAACTCACAGTGCCACAATTTGGGGGCCCACAACAAGAAAAGGATGGTTAGGAAAGTGGTTATTGGGTTGTTATTTTTAAATGATCTGTGATCTGGGAAAATTCGCGTGGGGAGTGAAGCGAATCGACCATGGCGCGAATCTCACGATTCTCGAAAACTTGGCCTCGGCGCTCCGCTGTTTGCCGGACAGCAATATCCACCATGGCGCGGGCCAAGTTGTCAGCCCGTATCACCTGATTGGGGAACAGCACACGCAACGCGGGGTAGATCCAGCGCAACACGCGTCGTCCTTGCTTAATTGGATCAGGCTATGTATCCATTATTAAGATTTTATTGTGCCCGCTCTTTAGTTTGTGGACTTGATGCTAATTTGAGCCCGATATTTTTCATAGCTTTGGAATACGCAATCTACTGATCATTAATGATCCAGAAAGTGCAAATAGAAGGGTGAACGGATGGAGCCGAAAGCCAAGGAGCTTGACTTCACCCAGCCAAAGCCGTTCGCGCAAAGCACCGTTTGAAGCTGCTATCCAGATAAGGAAGACTAGTAAGAGGGAACTTGGTATTGGTGTGCCTTCGAAGTACCGCACTTTATCTCCGCCCTCGGACAGTGCCTCGGCTGTTACATTGTAACGGGCTAGCCGGGATACTCCGCAAGCGACAAAATAGGATAAAATGATGCGGTCGTAGAGGCCCTGCATGCCGCAAACATATGCGAGCATTGCTGGTGCAACACCGAAGGAAATGACATCGGCAAGAGAATCAAGCTCGCGGCCCATCGCAGACGTTTTTTGGCGCCACCGAGCGATACGGCCATCAAGTATGTCAAATGCTAAAGCGGCAACTATCAGACTGCAGCTCAAATAAATGTGTAGGACATCACCCGTGGTAAGGTACGTCATTGAAGAGAAGAGGGCGCCAGTGCCACACACAGCGTTTGCAAGGGTGAACCAGTCGGACAGATGAAATTGGCGAATCATCGCTGTTTTTTTTGTGAGCGTCTCCATTTATTTACCCCCCAAAAACAAGTTATGGTGTTTTTCCAGGAGCCTGCGATCACCCACCGTTCTATTAATGAAACGAGCGTACTATATTTTAACGAAAGGAGCAAGGGGAATATCGATTAGTCTGAATGATAATGCAATAAGAGATAAGATACTTATCAGTATCAATTACGGGATGAAATAAGCTTTTAAGAAATGACGCAACTGCTTTGCATTACAGGATGGGAGTTCGCATCGTTTACTTCAATCGATAGTTCTTATTTTCCTCACATAAGATTGGTTACCTCCTCTGTCGTATAAACATTCGAAATGACAACCAGTATCAGTTACAAGAAAAAGAAAAATCTTAGAAGCCGACAATGCCTGTATGTAACTCACAGCGCTACAATTTGGGGGCCTACAACAAGAAAAGGATGGTTAGGAAAGTGGTCATTGGGTGGTTATTTTAAAATGATTTGTGATGTGGGGAAAAAAGCTATGTGTTTGAAAAAATGGAGCCGGCGATCCGGGTTGAACGGACGACCTGCTGATTACGAATTACATGTTGAAGCAATTTTGCTATTTTAATCTGGTACAATAAAAATTATTTCCTGAAAGTCACGAATTTCAAATCTTGGCAACAATCAATATTTCTCCAGAAAATTGTTATTAAATAGCATTCGTATCAGCAACTGTTGCACCTACGATTCTGCAATTGCAGACAGACGAAACTATCATCAAATACTGGTTGTAGCTTGAACATATATTAGGCGAATAGAAAAGGGATTTGATTTATTGGGATATTACTTCAGCCCTGAAGCGCCCGGAGTATCAACAAAGACCATTTAGCAATCCGTTGTACGTGCGTCTGGCTTTGTGATAAAGAGCAGGGGAAGTCTTCCGGCTCCCCCTTGCCTGGGTCGTATGTGCTGCGGTGGGTAAGTTGGGTAAGAAGGTCGCGTCTCCCGTGCGCGGCCGACTCCTAGTAGTCACTGCACGCATATGAAAAAGAATGATACTTGTGCAGTACAATTGACATAAAGGGTGGTCGGGCCGTATCCGAATATGGCGCACATTGTCGTGGGTGGCGACTGGAACGGCGTTACAACGCAATGGGGGCCTGGATAGGAGAATGCCTGGTCGAAGGTGATATAATAGACGCCGGATGCGAAAGATGAGCTAAATCCAACTCCCTCAAAGACCGTGCCGTCATAATTTACTACTCCGTGTACTCCGGTGGTAATGCCATTTGCGACTCCAGCCGGTCCCGGAGGCCCTGCCGGACCCTGAGGTCCTACTGAATCCCATGAGATTGGAGTTTCAAATCGGTTGCATTGACTAGGACTGCTCACTATTCTGACAAATCCAGTAAGTCGCTCTTGGCAGCCATAAATTGTTGCTGCATCACCTACCAGTGGAAATCCTGCAATGATTAAAACCGCGAGGCAAAGACCAATTGTTGATATCATAGCCATCTTTTTCATATGTCTTCCTTTCTCCTTCTGCGAAACACATCGGGCCAGCAATAAATTTTGCTATTACCAGAGATTCTCATTCCTATCAAGTGAGCAAAAGGAGGAGGAGCCTTCCGGCTCCCCCTTGCTTGGAACCTATGTGCGGCGGTGAGTGAGTTGGGCAAGAGGAACCGCCTCTTTGAACCATTGCCCGGAAAACAGAGCCGGATTTGTCACAGTACACAGATGAACGCGAAACGTGTGTCGCTGCCGATCAAGTTGTTTCCATCGACTACTTGTGTCAGGCCAGTAGCGTCGGTGATGGTGACGCTGGAGGGTTGGCTGCACTGGACCGCGAGTCCAAGACCGCCCACACCTGCTGAACATGAAACAGCCGTGATGCCCACCGAGTACGGGGTGACAGTGCAACTGGGGAGGACAACAAAGGGGAAAGGCACCGTCGTATCCCAATTTATCTCATAGATCCCTGTATCACTACTGTGCACGACAGTGAAATTGTTGCCTACACTTTCAATAATAGTCCCGTCTTTATCGATTACGCCATGGACTGCCGTGGATATCCCGTTGGCGACACCGGCTGGCCCTTGTGTTCCCTGAGGCCCTGTTGCTCCGGTGGCCCCTGTCGGGCCCTGAGTACCCTGTGGCCCCTGTGGACCCTCTGGCCCTGCTGGGCCTGCAGGCCCCACTGGACCCTGAGACCCTACTGAATCCCACGATATGGGGGTTTCCAACGCTCTACATTGACCGGGACCGCTAACTATTCTAACAAATCCAGTCAGGCGCTCTACGCAGCCGTAAATTGTTGCCGCCTCACCTGATCGTGGTAATCCTGCAATGATTAAAACGGTAAGGCAGATACCGATTGTTGATACCGCAGCTATCTTTCTCATATGTCCTCCTTTCTCACGAGATCCTCACATCCACACCGTTAGAATGGCCGATGCCGATAGATTCATCATCGACGATACCACTACGATCCGTTTCCCGGCAACGTTTACCCTCACGGACTGTCCCTTCCTTCCATAATTGGCCATATTCTTTCTACAGCGGGTTACCGAATATGTCGTTTCGGCGGTACACCAGCCGGTTCCCAGGCTCTGGCTTCATCGTGATGTTCTGGAATCCGATTTCCATCCCATTACTGCCATTTATAGTGAACTGCACATCGACACCGTTAGAGTTGTCAAGTCCAGTAAGTGCGATCTTGGGTGTGATCACGATGATCTGGCCAAGTTTAAAGTCGATCGTAATGTCATAGCCATTCTTCACATCCCAGTATACGTTCGGCAACACACGCTTGAACGTTGAGAAGGGTGCGGAGAACAGGGTGACACTGTCAAAAGTGCCTGTGATCACGTCGGTGGCTGCGGGCATGGGCACTTTAAAGTCAGCCCAGAGCAGCACACTGCCCGTGGTGTCCTGTTTGTTCAAGAACTGTACAGCGGCATAGCGGATCGAAAGGACCTCCGGGGTGTATATAGGTTCAGCCACTGCGAAGATGGAGAACGAACTTGTCAAACCGCAGACCTTCTTGTCAACTGTGTCGACCGGCAATAGTGTAATATCTGTCCAGGCGCCACCACTATAATGGTAGAGCCGCAGCTGCTGCTCGGGAACGGTGATCTTGGTCGGGTCATAGCTGATGCAGACCTCAACATTGCCACTGAAGGTCGCATCCGTCGTGATGTCATATGATGTGCCGCCCAGGATCGCGAAATTCGTTGGAGGCGGGGGCACACTTCCCGGCAAGATCAGGACGGCCGTTGCGGTTCCGCTTGAGGAAACGCTGCTGAAGGTGAGGTCTACTTGTGGGCCAAGGTCAACTGCGACATTCGTGCCCGTCGTCACGGGCGCCGCTGCCCCGGGAGTCAGAAGAAATGCATGAGTAGCACCATTGATTCTCCCAAAGCCGACAATTTGACCATTGTCATTTATTCCAGTTGCGTCACTAAGAGTCCACCCAGAAGATGAAGGAATCAGGTTATCGAGGGCAAACATCGTGCCGCCACTGTACAGGAAGGCGTGCTGGGCTGTATCACTGGTAGTGTACGCCACCCCCACAACCTGGCTTGAGCCGTTGATGCCGTTGGCAAAGCTATAGTTGCCGCCAAGGGTGCCGAGGTCTGTCATCGTGCCGCCACTGTACAGGAATGCGTGATAGGCGGTATCGCCGGCAAGAAACGACTGCCCCACAACCTGGCCCGAGTCGTTGATGCCCAAGGCATAGCTATAGGTGCCTCCAAGAGTGCCGAGGTCTATCATCGTCCCGCCACTGTACATGAAGGCATGGTAGACCGCATCGCCGGTAAGATTCGACTGCCCCACAACCTGGCCCGAGTCGTTGATGCCGTACGCCGTACTGTTGGTGCCGCCAAGGGTGCCGAGATCGGCCATGATGCCGCCACTGTACAGGAAGGCGTGATAGGCCGTATCGCCGGTAGTATGCGACTCCCCCGCAACCTGGCCCGAGTCGTTGATGCCGGCGGCATTGCTATAGGTGCCGCCCAAGGTGCCGAGATCGGCCATGATGCCGCCACTGTACAGGAAGGCGTGGTTGACCGTATCTTCGCCGGTAATAGTCGACGACCCCACAACCTGGCCGGAGTCGTTGATGCCTGCGGCACTGCTCGAGCTGCCGCTGCTGCCGCTTAAGGTGCCGAGATCGGTCATGGTGCCGCCACTGTACAGGAAGGCGTGGTTGGCCGTATCGCCGGTAAGAGACGACAACCCCACAACCTGGCCGGAGTCGTTGATGCCTGCGGCATAGCTATAGGTGCCTCCAAGAGTGCCGAGGTCGATCACGATGTAAGATGGCTGGGCAGACGCAGCGGAGGCGAATAAGAATATTGACAGCATAAGCAGTATCATTACCAGTACATTCACTTTATTGCTCGTAACAAGCTTCTTCATGATGGTTCACCTCCTGAATAAGATTTAATCGTTCATTACTAGCTATTAACCCTCGACTCTATACGCATCCCACCTTTACATACGATCACAGTTGCCGGGCCTCCATTGCCAGACGGTGCACGATGAAAATGCTATGACCGTTGAAAGCCAGTCGCAGTCTGCCGATTGACGGTATTCTTACTATCGATCTTCACTTGCCTTTCTCGGCCGATATTCAGAACACATCAATCCGAAAATAATAAAGCATTTTTTATACCACAAAAAAACTATTATTAATCCGCTAATTATTAAAGACTATAAATGATCAATGCGTGAATAAAATAATTGTGTAATATTTTTCGATCCAATAGATAAGCTGTCTTTGGTATTTATTTTTTAAAAACATCATATTTCTATTTGCTTGTGAGTTGTCACAATAATTAAGTATTAGAGAAAACTGTAAAGTTTTCCGAATTAGTAACTTTGAGTACATAGTTTCATAATTTCAACGTACAGATGTGCAAGATATTCGCAAAAATGACCTGGGGGAAAAATGTTATGAAGGGAGCAAATTGGACTTTAGTTCACACTAATTATTTCAAAGTGAAAGTTGAAGATCCAAAAAAGTGTACCAGCCATCACTTTCATGATGGCACAATTACAGTTTCAATAACCGTAAACTTCAACATTACTCTAGAAATGCACATTCTTTTCGATTGCTGCGCGCACGACATTGTTGATGTACTGTTGATTGTTTAGACATGTGGCAACTCAAAGAGTTCAGTTTGATATTGTTGACTGAGGATTTCTACGAACCCAAGGATACGACCCTCTTCCTGATGACCAGTGATTCAATGGGACATCTCGGGCGAGCGTCTGGATAAAACAATTAACCTTCTTAGACTTCAACAGAGAGTAAAAATAGTGGGTGCATTTTGATCTTAGATCGGGGCTAAAATACTGTATTTTGCGGAGTAAGAGGAAGAAATGAGACCGGACAACTTGCAGAAATGTTTGAAAAAATGGAGCCGGCGATCCGGGTTGAACGGACGACCTGCTGATTACGAATCAGCTGCTCTACCACTGAGCTACGCCGGCGGAACACTCGATAGATGGGCTATAGGACGGTTTTTTATACATCATTCCTGCGCTTGCTGTCAAGAAAATCTTTATAATAATAATTGATTCTCTACACCGTGTGTTGGCACACCAGTTCTTGCTTTTTTTCTCAACGAGAGAAATTTCCTTGGCCTCCCCTGTCCGAAGGGAGAGGCCATCTCGTGATATCCGTTACGACTCCGCGCTCATAAAATGATCCGTTGTCCGTCGGCCTTCTGGCAAGAAAGGCGATGCCCGGGGATGGGGATGCTCATTCAGTTTTGTGAGGCGCGGCCAGTGGAGACTGAAACCACAACCGTACCGGTATGATTCGATGATCATGCGTATCAGATTGTTTTTCATGAAAAATTAGGTTATACTTCAAAATCATGACAACTGACCAATCGACAGGACAAAAGCCATCTTTTTATATCATAGACGGCAACTCGTACATTTACCGCGCCTTTTATGCAATAAAGAACCTGTCCACTTCCTACGGCCTGCCGACAAACGCCGTTTTCGGCTTCGCGAACATGTTCCTCAAGGTTATCAAAGAGAGATCGCCGGATATGATTGCGATTGCCTTCGACCCCAAAGGGCCGACGCGCAGGCACCTCGAGTTCAAGGAATACAAAGCTCACCGTCCTCCGATGCCCAGGGACCTGGTTCCGCAAATACCTTATATACACAAGCTGGTGGCGGCGTTCCGCATACCTGTCTTCATCCAGGAAGGGCAGGAAGCCGACGATGTCATCGCAACCCTTGCCCGGAAAGCCGAGGCTGATGGTCTTGACGTCACGATCATCACGGGGGATAAAGACATCCTTCAGCTCGTAGGACCGAATATCAAGGTCTATGATACGCTCAAAGACAAGATTTATGAACCGAAGGACGTGGAAGAGCGTTACGGCGTTTTGCCGGACCGGATGGTAGAGATCATGGGGCTTATGGGCGACTCGTCGGACAACATTCCCGGGGTCGATGGTATCGGGGAGAAAACAGCGCAAACGCTCATACGACAGTATGGCACGATAGAAAATCTGCTTTCGCATTCTCATGAAATCGCCAAACCCAAGCTCAGGCAGTCGCTCATCGAGTCTGCAGACCGGGCGAGATTCAGCCGGGAGCTTGCCCAGCTCCATGCCGATGTCCCCCTCACCGTCGATTACGATGCTCTCAAGACGAAAGAGCCGGACAACACGGCGCTGCTCTCCATCCTGCGGGAACTCGAGCTCACTTCCTTGCTCAAATACGTCACTCAGGAGCCGGAAAAAAAAGCGCGATATCACACCGTTCTTGCGGAACCTGAATTTCAGCACCTGGTCAGCATTTTATCATCGGCTGATGAATTCTGTTTTGACACCGAAACAACATCGTTCGACCCCATGCAGGCGGAACTGGTCGGGATGTCCTTTTCCATCCAGCCTTTCGAAGCATACTATCTCCCGCTTGGGCACGTGTATCCCGGCACGCCGAAACAGATCGACCGTGAACATGCGCTGGGAGCTCTCAAACCGGTCCTGGAAAATCCGTCCATCAAGAAAGTCGGCCAGAATATCAAGTACGACGTGCTCGTGCTGGGCCATTACGGAATAGCGGTCTCGGGGATATCGTTCGACACGATGATCGCCTCCTATCTGCTCAATCCCGGCAGGTCATCTCACAGCCTCGATGCGATTGCCCTGGAATTCCTGAACTACAAAACCATCACGTACAAGGAAGTCACGGGCACGGGCAAGAAGCAGATCGGATTTCAGGAGGTAGACCTGCAGACCGCGACACGATACTCTGGGGAAGACGCCGATATTTCACTACAGCTCAAGCAGCTGCTGGAACCCCGGCTCAGGGAGCAGAATCTCGAGAAGCTGTTTCGGGAACTGGAGATGCCGCTCATGGAAGTCCTCGCTGACATGGAACGCATCGGAGTAAAGATCGATGCCGAGTTTTTGAGGCACATGTCGAAAAAGCTCGAAAAAGAAACCGCGAAAATCACCAGGACCATCTATGAGCTCGCCGGCACTGAGTTCAACATCAATTCGCCCAAGCAGCTGGCGGACATTCTTTTCGGGAAGCTCGTACTCACGCCGATAAAAAAGACGAAAACGGGATTTTCCACGGACGTCGATGTGCTTGAAGAGCTTGCTCACGTCCATGCGCTGCCCGCCGAAATACTCAAGTACCGAACGCTCTCTAAGCTGAAATCAACGTATATCGATGCCTTGCCGGCCATGATCAACCCAAAGACCGGACGGCTTCACACGTCCTTGAACCAGACCGTGGCGACCACCGGCAGGCTTTCGAGCAGTGAGCCCAACCTTCAGAACATCCCCATCCGGACCGACCTCGGACGGGAGATCAGGCGAGCGTTCATCGCCGAGCAGGGAGCGAGCATCCTCTCGGCCGATTATTCGCAGATAGAACTCAGGGTGCTCGCGCACATGAGCCTGGACCCCGTTCTGATCCAGACCTTTCAGGAGGACCAGGACATCCACACACGCACGGCATCGGAGATCTTCGGCTTGCCGCCGGAAGAGATCACGCCCGAGATGCGACGCAAGGCAAAGGCAGTGAACTTCGGCATTATCTACGGAATCTCTGCTTTCGGCCTGGCGCAGAACATCGGCGTATCAAGCATCGAGGCCAAGCGTTACATCGACAGCTACTTTGCCCGGTACCCCAAAGTGCGGGAGTTTCTCGACAGGACCATCCAGGATGCAAAGGCGGATGGATACGTGACCACGCTCCTCGGAAGGCGCCGTTTCATACCTGAGCTCTCATCATCCACGGCATCGGTACGGAATTTCGGCGAGCGAACGGCGGTCAACACGCCGATTCAAGGAACCGCCGCCGACCTGATCAAGCTTGCGATGATACACATCCACCGGCGGCTTCGGATGGAGCGCCTGCATTCAAAGATGATCCTCCAGGTTCATGATGAGCTGGTATTTGAAGTGGCTGACAGCGAAATCGACCGGATGAGAAAGCTGGTCAGGGAGGAAATGGAGGGTGTGCTCGATCTTGCGGTGCCCATCAAGGTTGACATGGGGGTGGGAAAGAACTGGGACGAGGCGCACTAGGGAGATTCGAAGTTTAAAAAGAGAAATTCACACAGCCTGCGCACCTTCTCCGTATTTCATTTGAACTCGAACCGATACTTGATGTCCACGCCGGTGTCGCCCAGTTCATTCCGCTCAGCTGACAAAGCGTAATGCTTGTTCAGAATATACTCTATCCTGAAGATCTGTTCCGGCGTGGTGGCGCCTACATTTGATGAATAAGTGGCATAGACCTTCTCCTGAACGATCTCCTTGCCGACTGTCACGCGCGGCACCGTTACGTCGCCCTTGTTCACATAGGGATCCACCTGGAATCTGTCGAGGCCCGTCAGAGTCTTCGCCCGGCTCTCGACGACGTCCTGGAGCTGTCCGGTCGCAAAGTAGTAGGCCTCGCTCATGCCCACTTCGTTCTCCCTGCCCTTGATCTCGGTACTGGTCTTCCCGAGTGCCAGAAGAGCTACGATATCCTGATCGGGAAGCGACGGGTCGGATAGGAGCACGACAACGGCCCGGTCTGCCGTTCCGGTGACCGCAAGCGTCACACGGTACTGCCGCACCACGATCTCGGCCTGAATATCGAGGATGGGGTTCAATCGGTTTGGGTCGACGAAGTCCGCGGACGCATGGACAATCTTAAAATCGTTCTGGCGGAAATACACAGTCCCTTTCCTGGCCTCGACCCTGCCAAGCAGCTGCGGCTGGTTCACCGTGCCCCGCAGGAACATATCCACGTCGAGCGGCATTTTGGCGAGGTTGTTCTGCAGCATGATGGTGTCCTTGCCGTGAAACCGGATATTGATCTGCGTCTCGCCGATCCAACCGATATCCGCTTTCTTCTTCTGGGACAGTCCTTTGCCGATAGGCACGAGCATGCTTTTCCAATCCGCCCTCTGGTCATAGAGGGCGTGCTTGATAGCCACATCGCCGGTAAGGGACTGCGTTGCGGCATCGCCGTCGTAATTGAGGGCCCCCGACAATGTGGATGTGAGCCCTTCAGGATAATGGACCGTAACGTTCTCGAACGAAGCCTTCACTGAAAAATTTTGAAGCGCAAATGACGTCAGTTCCGCATAGCCCGATATATGAAAAGTCCCCCCTCCCATCGAGCCGGACAGAGAATCAGCCACAATGCGGTCTTTAGAGAAGTTGATCTTGCCGTTCAGCGAGGAGAACCTCTGAGGGACATCCTTGATCTTGATGTCTCCGTTCTTGAGAAGCAGACTACCAATCACGTCGGGGTTCTTCCACTCATCCTGTACCGTCAACTTCACCTCTGCGGTGCCGTTAACGTATTCCACTTCACGGAACAGCAGTCTGAGGAGGGAGAGGTTCGCAGTTCCCGTAAATTTAAAATCCATGTCCTTCATAAGCTCGGCGCCGCCGGTGATGGAGATCTTCGTCCCGGGGCCGCTGAAATCGAGGGATTTGATGTCCAGAACCCCTCCATTAAAAGCAAAACTGGCCGGCGCTTCGTTGTCGATACGATAGTCACCGACCACAAGGCCGAGATGCTCGAACGACGCCGTGCCATACATCTCAGACATGCTGCTGCCGGTTCCGTGCACGGACATGCGGCCTTCTGCGATCACTTTGAGCCGTCCTGAGTATTCTTTGTTTCCCGCAACGAGGAAAGGATCGATATCGTCTGAGTGAATTTTTGCTTCAGCGCTCCACGCATATGGCTGCCGAAGGGCCAAACGGCCGGTTACGCCTGCCCGGTCTCCGGCAAACCACGACGTGAACAGGAGGACACCATTGCTGATCTGTGCTCCCGTCGTCACCTTGCCTATGTCCGTCTGACGATACAACAGGTGGTCAATCTCCATCGATGCCATAACCCGGGGGTGAGCAAAGCTTCCCGACGAACTGACAGTGAGGTCGAATTGACCATCTATCGGCAGGGATGCCATATGATCGATCTCGGAAAGCCTGACATTCTGGCTTTCGAGGTTCGCGGCATATGTGCCATCAAAACCGATCCAGCCGGATGCTTTTACTGTGCCGCTCCCTTTTTGCAAAAAGACCTGGGGGAAGGAAATCTTGTTCGTCACGAGGGAGGCTGATATGGTCCCCTTCTTGAACGACTCTCCATAGGCGCTTCCAGCGTCAAGCGCGAGACGGCCGCTTCCCGTATATTCGTGCACCGTGCCATTAAAAGAGAGCTCACCGGTGATGTTCATATGGAGCGGCAAGGGCCCGGAGAACATCGCAACAATGCTTACGACGTCTGAACGCAAGACTTTGAGTCGCGCGTCATAAACAGGCTCCTTCCCGGTCAGATCAACGCTTCCGTCGAACAGATAGCGGGAAGTCTGCTGATGGATATCCGCGGAGGCGAGGCTGACCTTTTTCTTACGGTATTGGAGTCTGCCTTCAACGCTGGTGATCGTAACGCCCCGGATGGTCACCGGGCCGGCAGTGAACGTTCCGTCAAACAGAGGATCGGTGAACGGCCCTGTCAGATTCCCGGTAATCCCTACCTCTCCCTCCAGCGGCAAAGCAGTCAGAAAGGAGAGTGTCTTATTTTTACCCGACGATTTGGCGTTAAGCACGGCATCAAAACCCCTTGAGGTGTCTGCCCTCCCCGTGAGCTGCACCACGAGGTCCCCCGCGTGGATATCGAAATGACTGATGTTCAATCCTTGGTTCCCATACCCCATAGTCGCGTTGATGCTTTCAATCAGAACGGTTTTGTCTCCCCGCGAGATTTTCCAGTTCGCACCGGAGATTGCCATGTTTTTGTTCCGATAGTCAAACGAAAATGACGCGTTCTGGAGCAGAAGATCGCGGAACGGAATGGCGCTGAATCTGCAGGTCCCGCTAATTTCGGGATCAGACAGTTTCCCTCGTATGGTCGCCGATGCATCTATGCGGGGCTCCGGCTGTTTCTGTCTACGAAGCGGCTTCATGAAATTTGCGAATTTTCCTATGGTCTGGGGACCGGATCTGACCCTGAGCTTCATGTCCAGCTTCGCGTTAGGGAACGGTCCGGCGGAGCCTGAAGCCGTGATCGCGGCATCCGCCGTCGAGAGTTCGAACGAGTCAACGTGGAGGCTTCCACGGTCGTACACCAGCGCGGCCCGGACTCTGCCAGACACCTCGGGATAAGCGGGCGTGATGAGCCGGACAGCGGAGTTGTTGAACGCGACCTTTGCGCTCTCGCCGACAATGTTGATCCTGGCGATTATATTGACATCGGAGACCGACAATTGTGCGGACGAGTTCAGGTCGGTGAATGAAATCCGGGCCTGACTGATCCTGATGGTACGTAAGACCATCTCAAATCGCGACGGGCCTTCCGTCTGCATGCGAGCGATGTTCGACCGAATGTGGTCGATCAGCGTCAGAACATTTACCTCTCCTTCCCGTGAGCGTTCAGCCTGTATGCGTGGCTCAATGATGTCGATTGCCGGCAGCTTGACCTTCTTGAGAAGCAGGGGCAGCGGGTCTATATGCACTTTTATCTTACGGACGGCAACCGCCTGCTCCCCGCGCGCATCAGGAACTGATATATCCCGCACCTCAAGATACATGGGGATGAAGTTGGCCCGGATCCAGCCAATCTGCGCTTGGGGACCCAATACATCCTGCAGGGGCCCGATCACATACGGCCTTATTCTGACGGCAAACGCATCGCTTTGAACGTACAATTCCAGTGCCCCGAGAAGGACCACGGAAAAAATCGAAAGAATGAAGAGTATTTTTTTCATGAAAAAAGATCCTAATGCTGACTGTCCGCGTTTGTCTCCAGCACCTTGAGCAGCGCATCTTTGATCCGTTCGAGCCTAACCCCGTCAGTGATCTTCTTGCGCAGCAAATCCGTAACATAGAACGAATCCATGGCTCTTGCACCCTCGGTCACGATCTTTGCCGAACCGATGTCGAGATTGAGATCATAGAGTGTTTTGGTTATCTGGTACAGAATACCGACCCGGTCCCGCGCGCTGATATCGATAATAGTGAAGGAATTCGACGTGTCGTTGTCATAATCTACGGTCGGCGTAATGGCCCCGGGCAAGGGACGAGAGGAAACGTACGAGGAGCGGGGCTCCGGCGGTTTATACGCGCTCGTGAGCGCGGTGCGAAGTTCCGACCGTACGCTTTCCCATGCGTCGTCATAGGGATAGAGCTTCCCCTCGGGATCGGTTATCTGGAACATGTCGATCATCACGCCGCTTTTCGAGGTATAGACTTGTGCACGAAGTATGTTGAGGTTTTTGGAAGCGATTGTGCCGGCTGTCCGGTAGAACATTCCGTAGGCGTCGTATGCGCAGACCGTGAGTTCCGTGTACCCTCTCTCCGTATTATGACGATATTGGATCACAAGCTTCTCGTCAGGAAGACGATGCATCATCTTCATGTGCTCGATCACCTTGTGGACCGGGGTCTGGAGAATGTACTGCTCGGGCATGGCGACAAGGAAGGTGTCGATGTCCATGTCGGAGAACCGGCCCGCGGCATTCTTTTTGATCTTGACGGATGCTGCGATCAGCCTTGCATGCTCCTCTTCGACGATCTGGACGCTCCGGTCAAGATAATTGAGCGTCCGAATGTAGAGATCTTGGAGAAGCGCCGCCTTCCACTGTGTCCACGCCGTGGGATTCACTGCCGATATATCGGCATAGGTGAGCAGGTATAGCATGGCAAGGGTCTCCCGGTCGCGTACACGCCGGGAAAAATCGGCAATCACCTTCTGATCGGTAAGTTCGCGGCGCTGGGAAATGCTCGACATGAGCAGATGATTCCTGATCAAGAAGAGCACCCGTTCCCGGTCTTCATCGGCTATACCGAGCCGTACAAGTATCGCCTCCGCAAGCCCTACACCTTTGTACTCATGCCCGGATCGGTACGCCTTTCCCAAATCGTGAAGCAGAACGGCGAGGATCAGGACCCAGCGCTTTTTCAGTGCTTTGAACGCATCGAACAGCGTGGCCAGTCCGGGAAAGAGGCCAGCCCACAGGCTCTGGAGGTTGCGGATCGCGATCAGGCTGTGCTCGTCCACGGTGTACATATGATAGTAATCGTGCTTGGCAAGCGCTTGAATGGAGCGGAACTCCGGCAAATACCTCCCGAGAGTGCCCAGGTCCTTCATGAGCGTGAGGGTCTCGAAAAGGTTGTCGGGATTGTCCAACACGGAGATGAACGCCGATGCCGCAGCCGGCGACGTTCTCACTTCGTCGCCCATCCTGCATCCTCGAACCAGGGCTTTGAGCTTGTCCGAGAACGCGGCATGGCGCGATTGCGCGATCGCGAATGCCGCCATGATCTGTGCAGGATCTTCGCGGCAGACCCCTTCCGCGGCGGGAACGAGGGTCCTGCCGATGAGAGAGAATGAACCGAGCTTCAGGGTCCGCGTGTACCACCGCCGCGCGGGCTTTCGAAGCACGGCATCGGACACGATATTCGAAAAATCGAGGACATTTCTCGCAAAAAGAAAATACGTCTTCATGAACCGCTCAACGGCGAGGAGATGCGCCGAATCGCGATAGCGGAAGTCTTTTGCCACCCGTTCCTGCAGGTCGAAGGTAAGATGGTCGTTCTTGCGGCCGGAGAGGTAATGGATCTCGTTTCTCACGCGCCAGAGGAAATTGCGGGACCGTAAAAAAACCGCGTACTGCCCTTCAGTAATAACACCGGCAGAAACAAGATCGGCGAGTGAAGCAACGCGGAAGTGCACGAAGGAGATCCACAGTGACGTGTGAAAATCCCTGAGCCCCCCTGCCCCCTCCTTTATGTTCGGCTCCCGCAGATAAACAGAGCCCCCGTACTTCCGGCGCGTCGCGTTCCTTTCCGCTATTTTTTCAGTGATAAAAGCGGCGGCCTTCCAGTAAAAGACCTCGCTGTGCATGGACCTGAGGAACGATGCGTAGAGGGAGTGGTCCCCCGCGATGAGGCGGGATTCGATCAGGGACGTTCGTATCTTGGTATCCCGGCGCGCCAGCGATACGCATTCATCGATACTCCGCACGCTGTAACCGATGTCCAGGCCTGCGTCCCAGAGCTGATAGAGCAGCTCGGGCGAACGCTTTCTGTCCTTCTCATCGCGGCAGAGGAACATGATGTCGATATCCGAATGCGGGTTCAGTTCACCCCTTCCATAGCCCCCGATGGCGAGGAGCGCTGGCATGGGGGACTCGGCCGCCAGGCGGGAATATGCCTCGCGAAGCGTGCGGTCGATGAGGCTCGTACGCAGTTGCACTACCTCATTGCCGCCTGCGCCGGCAAAGTGTCTTTCCCGGATACGAGCGTCTTCTTCGTCGAGCAGCGCTTTGATGGTGCAGGAATGTCTGGAGGTCAGTGTATGATCCAAGATGTTCACGATAAGAAGACCAACGGGTAATGGCAAACCATGGAGACACAGAGACGCAGAAAAGAGGCCCTCATATATCCCGCGGTCGCTGCATCCCGTTGTCTTTGCGGTTCACTTATTTGACGCCTTTGAAACTGATGGATTTTATCTCGTCCATCGTGAGCATGAAGCTTCCAAAACTGGACTCGCCGAACACGCGGGCATCGGAGTCGACATCAAAAACAGCTTCGCCCCCGTCCCTCAGGTGCGCGGTGACCCTCACCCTCCGGTCCTTTTTTTCTCCAACCGTCAGCTCTTTCACCCGTTCGAACGGCAAGTTGACCTGTGCCATGCCCATGTATCCTGCGAAGTGGATCCTCCCTTCCCAGCTGAACTTTTCGCCTTCAATCTTGTTGCCGGTAACATCCATCACCACAACCATGAAATTTTTATCAACCCGAGGTGCTTTCTCGAACCCCCCGCCTTTGCCTCCCATGGCACTGAGGAATATAAATACTGATGCCATGAAAGCGATGGATGCCAGTCTCTTGTGCATGATGGACTCCTTTCAGAAGCAACGGGTTAAGGGCTTATTGTTCAATAAGTTATATTATTAAATTACCACAACAATACATGCCTTTCAAGAAAAAAGCTTGCAAACAGGGTGTTCTTTCTGTAAGGTAACCAGAGGGGAATAATGTAGGAGGACGGCGGTGGCCGACAATTTTACAAAACTCGTTGAGCTCATGGCACGGTTGCGCGGGCCCGATGGATGCCCCTGGGACCACAAGCAGACCCCGGAGTCGCTCAAGCCCTTCCTGATAGAGGAATGCTACGAGGTGATTGACGCCCTTGACGAAGGCGACCCGCAAAAGGTGAAGGAAGAGCTTGGGGACCTCTTGTTCCAGATCGTATTTCACGCCAGGATCGCGGAAGAAAACGGGCAGTTCACGATCAGGGATGTGATCGATGCCAATCTGGAAAAGATGATCCGGCGCCATCCGCACGTGTTCGGGGACGTACGGGTCTCGACGGACAAGGAAGTAATCGCCAATTGGGAAGAGATCAAAAAGGGAGAAAAAGGATACGAGCAGCGAAAATCCATCCTCGAGGGCGTGCCCCGGCACCTCCCCTCGCTCCTTCGTGCCCACAGCCTTCAGGAACGGGCAGCGCGCGTGGGGTTCGACTGGAGCAGGATCGATGAGGCCCTGCCCAAGCTCGATGAAGAGATTGCGGAGTTCAAGGAGTCGCTCAAAAAGCAAGACGCCTCAAGCATCGAGGAAGAGCTTGGGGACGTCTTCTTCATGCTCGTCAACATCTCGCGCTTTCTCGGCATAAATCCCGAGGATGCCCTCCGGAAAACCATCAGCAAGTTCATCCGCCGCTTCAGGTACATCGAAGAGAATGCCGCCGACCTGGGCAAGCCTTTGAGCGAAATGACGCTCGATGAGATGGAAAAGCTGTGGCAGGAGGCAAAGAGCAAATAAAAGGAGAGAAGCACAGGATCCGCCTGATATCATGTCACAAAGATGTTTTCCGCAGATCCCCGAGCATGCCGCCAAGAGGACAGCGTAGGCACATCCCCGAGACAGTAAGCTTACAGGCTCCATGAACATTCCATTAACAGATCGCGCCCTCCTTGATAGCAAATCACTATCATAAATGCTGATGACTGAAAGAGCTTAGCAGGAAGAGTAATGGGCTTGACTTAAACTCATGACTACGGGGTGGTTATTGTGAGAGTGTAGGTTCCGTACCTGCCCGCCGATACAGGCCTTGCGGACGATGACTGGACTCTTACGTAGTAAGTGCCGGTTGATGCGGCCGTAAATGTCAGCCTTGAACCGAGGATGTCAAACCCGTTGTCGTGACATATCCCGTAGGCGTCGCACAGCGTCCCGCGATAGACTGAACTTGGGACGGTCGTGCCTGCATAGATAGTTCCGTTCGCGTTGTCATTTGGATTTGGGGGCGTAGTTCCAGACGTCGTCGTTGTTCCATCGGAATTCAGCAAAGTGATAACGGTATCCGCGCCGTTCAGCAGGTTGGTTGTTGTGATTGTATACTGATTACCCTTCTGCCCATTAAAGGCGATATAATCAATGTCACTAGCGCCGGGCGACGTGTACAAAGTGTGCTCTTGCGGTTGGCCGAAAGCATACACGCTTGCGGATTGCCAAGTATTGTCAGGCTCATAATTATCTAGCGTATATTGCACGAGCCTATCTAGGAAAATTGAGTCTATTGACAATGCAGATGTAACAAGTAATGAGTGCCACTGGTCCCAGAACAATTCAAGGTTTGCTGGCGTGGGATGATTTGCTTGAAAATTCGTAATGACAGCCCATACATCCTGCATCCCGAAAGTTTTATTTATATCCAGCAGTATCTTCGCAATGGCCACCTCACCACATGCATAATAATAAGAGCCCCCATACGTTCCATCGGGACTATCCATGTCGATCGCGACTCCGGCGTTGTTTCCGACGGTATCAACGTATACGGTGAGAGGGACGTTCGCCGCAGAGGACAAGAGCTGTGGTGCGTTGGCGTTGAGCCACATCTTTATGTTTCCCGGCATTGAATCGCCCCATCCCTCGCTCCAGGCAAGTCGCATATCAAGGTCGTTATCCGTGATGTCGTGCGACCCCCCTGGAGAATCATCTTGAGAAAAATGGGCCGCCATGAAGTGGCCGAACTCGTGGTAGAGCACGTCATCGTCATACTCATCCGTGTCTCCCGTTGACGTGTCGTTCAATATGAAAATCCCCTCTCCTTGCGGGCAAGCCGGGCAATAATAAGTTCCGTTTGTGTTTCCCGGCTGCCAGAATCCGGACAGGGGGGGTGGATAGGATTTCGCCAGGCTATACACGAACTGGAATCCATTCGTAAAGACATCCAGTATATTAAATGCGCCGCCGATAGATGCCGTCGGAACGGACATATTTACATTCGCCGGGCCCAGAGGGATGAAATCGTCGCTTCCGACAGCGTAAATGGATCCGGAAAGGCTCTTGACAGCTATCTGAGGAGTGCTGCCGGACAGGGTCGCTTCCGCCTTGACCCTGACGTACACGCTCGTTGACGTCGTAGTCGTCGAAATACTGTATAAACCGTTTGCGTCTGTCTGCGTTGTCGCGGTTACCGTGGAGCCGAGCGCATCCACGATCTCTATGCTGGCATATCGCACCCCCTTGAGGGGCTGATTGCCTGTAAACCCGTTCAAGCCGTATTCTTTGTCCTGATATTGCACCTTCCCGCTGATCGTGATGGGGTTGGACACCGCGTCCGGCGTCGCTGAAACCTCGATCGAAAGGGCGCTTTCTCCTGCTGCGCTCACCGCTGTCACGACATAGTAGTACGGCGTTCCGTTGTTAAGGCCCGTATCGCGATACGACGTTGAAGATACGCCTGATGCTATTTTCGTCCTCGAGCCTCCCGGGGCAACCGACCTGTAAACATTGTATGCGGTGGCAGAACCGGCGGCGCTCCAGCCTAAGGTCACGGCCGCATCACCCGCAACCGCGCTGACAGCCATCGGCGCAAGGGGGATGACCGGCGGCGGAGACTCGCTGCTGCCGCCGCTGCAACTGAAAAGAATCGATGCCGTTAGGAGGAGACTGAAGAGAACGAACGTGTGAAGGTTCTTTTTTTGCGTCATTTGGCGTACGCTATCGATACTCTATGATATCCCGGCCCTTGCTGTCTTTCTTCACGGGATGTTCCTGCTCCGGTTTCGATTTGACTTCCTTGCCCAGGCCATAGTGCGCTGCAGCAGAGAATCGTGTGCCATCTGAAGGGGATATGATCGCCCGGGCTTTGATCCTTCCTAGCCCGCTCTTAGGAGCGCGGACGGTCAGGACAATGGTCTTCTCTTCGTTCTTTCCGGCTGGCCCGCTCCATGACGTATCGCCTGAAACGAGCTTTGCTCCTCCGGTAAGCTCCACTTCAATGCGCATCTGCCGAACGTCGATGGAGGACGTGGCTGATACATTGAAATCAATGATGTCTCCCGGCTTTATCTGAGCCTGAATGATGTCCTGCTGGACGGGCGCTATTCTGATCCGTAGCGGGGGGAGCGGCTTTCCGGAAGTACCGGCCGCGCATTCGTTGGAATAGATCGAAATGCCGATTGCAAACAACAGGCAATATGCAACTAGTCTTTTGTTCATGTGCGCGTAATTATATCCAGAGAGGGATCAGAATTGCAACAGTAAAATGTCACGCGGGAGGTCTTCGGAGAAATGGTTTCCCCTCCGTAAAGAAACGTTAATCATCTGATTCATCGAGAAGCAGCGCGATTCTTTCCCCGGCCGTCCCTTGGTCTCCATGATCAAGATGATCGTTCTTTGCTTTTTTTTGGCTGATGAACAGACATCCCATGAACGTCCTCCGCTGCCTCCATTATCGCTTCTGACAGCGTGGGATGGGCATGGATCATCTGCCCGAGGTCTTTTGCCGTAGCTCCCATCGTCATTGCCAGCACACCCTCATGGATGAGTTCGGTCGCATGAGCTCCGCAGATATGAACGCCGAGCACCTTGTCGGTCTCCTCCTCCGCGATCACCTTTACCATGCCGGCGAGCTCCCCCGTGGTATGTGCTTTGCCGAGGCCCCGGAACTGGAACCTGCCTACCCGGTACTTGATGCCCTTCTCAACCGCCTGTTTTTCACGGAGGCCGACGCTCCCGATCTCAGGCACCGTGAAGATACCTGACGGGACGGTGGAATAATCCATGCGAACGCTCCCGCCCAACGAATTCTGCGCGGCGACCAGCCCCTGGCGTGATGCCACATGGGCGAGCAGGAT
The DNA here is from genome assembly GCA_035623825.1 of Nitrospirota bacterium. Taxonomy (GTDB): domain Bacteria; phylum Nitrospirota; class UBA9217; order UBA9217; family UBA9217; genus DASPSR01. The sequence continues at coordinate 43,665 of DASPSR010000062.1, read as the reverse complement.
GTTCCCGGTCACATCGCCGACAGCGTAGACGCCGGGAACGTTCGTCTCCATCCTTTCGTTCACGATGATATTCCCGCGCTTCCCCGTGTTCACGCCGACAGCTTCCAGCCCGATATCCTCGGAATTCATGCTGCGGCCGATGCACACGAGGATCCGCTCCGTTTTGACTTCCTGGCCGTTCGAGAGCTTCGCAACCATCATCCCATCGCCGCCTTTTTCCACATTCTCGACTTTGACGCTTGTGATGAGCTTGATCCTCGCCTTTTTCAATTCCCTCTCGAGTATCTCGGATATCTCTTCGTCCTCCGTGGACACGGCATGCGGCAGCATCTCGACCATCGTGACATCCGCCCCGAATGACCGGTAGATGAAGGCGAATTCCGAGCCGATCACGCCCGCGCCGACGATAAGGAGGCTCCCGGGAATACTGGCGAGTCGAACAGCGTCGTCACTCGTGATGACGCTTTCCCCGTCAAATGGCAAGCCCGGCATCGCCGCGGGCCTTGATCCCGTGGCAATGATGATTTTGTCCGATTTAACGTCCATGGTGGTGCCGTCCTTTTGGACGACCCGTACCACGTCAGGTGACAGTAATGAACCCCGGCCCTCTATCAGGGCAACTCCCCAGCTCTTGAACAGCCCCTTGACCCCTCTTACCTGGGTTCCAACGACCTTGTCCTTTCGTTCTCGTATCTTTGCCAGGCTGTAACCGACCTCACCGGACAGCAGAACGCCGAATTCAGCGGCATTTCGTACGAGCTCAAGAGCTGAAGCTGAAGCGATAAGCGTCTTTGTGGGTATACAGCCCCAGTTCAGGCAGACGCCTCCGACCTCCGCATCCTCGATCACCGTCACTTGTGCGCCCTTCTGTGCTGCACTGATCGCCGCCACATAACCGCCGGGACCAGCACCTATGATCGTCAGTTTGACAGACATATCGAACTCCTCGTTTCTTGTGAAAAAAAAGGGAGAGTATATACTCTCCCCCTTTAACAAGTTCTCATGCTGCTGATCCCATCGTTTCCGGGACCGTTCCCTATTTCCCCTCTTCTTCTTTCAAAAACTTTTCGTATTCTGCCTTGCTCATAAGGTCGTTTAATTCGGAGGAATCGTTCATTTCGAGCACCACAAGCCATCCATTTCCGTACGGGTCTTCATTTATGATCTCAGGAGAATCGGCCAGGTCCTCGTTCACTTCCACCACCGTACCCGAAACGGGGCTGACGACCGGCGAGGTCGCCTTCGTGGACTCTATTTCGGAGAGCTCGGAGTCGGCATCGATCTCTGTATCAGCCTCGGGCAGGTCGACATAAACGATATCGCCCATCTGCTGCTGCGCGTAGTCGGTGATCCCGATTGTCGCACGCTTTCCCTCGACCCGCACCCAGGCATGTTCTCGATGGTATTTTATATCATCAGGGTTCATGAGCCACCTCCGCAATTATGACCGAGCAAGGACGAATTTGTTTTTAGCCTAAGCACGGAATTTTGTCAAGCAAAAAATGGGAGCACGCATTTCGTGCATTCGGAAAGTAAAAAGGGGAAGCGTTTTTTCGCATCCCCTTCTCTCAGAAAATGATTGTTCGTGGTCGCGTTAGACGGCGACGGGCTCCTCAGCCTTTGTCTTCTCCTCGGCCGCAAACGCAGGTGGAGCTTCCACCATCGTAATGGCCTTCTTGGGGCACCGGGGCGCGCACATCCCGCACCCGATGCACTTCTGCTGGTTGACGACATGCACTTTTCGGAGGTCGCCCGAGATCGCATTGACGGGGCAGACCTTCGCGCACACATCCAGGCCGTCGCATTTCGCCGGATCGATGTATGCCCTGGTCCGTTCGGGTATGTAATCGAAGATTGCGCTCGTCGGGCACTTCCTTACACACAGCCCGCAGACGATGCACTTGGCGTGGTCGATCCTCGCGAGATTGTTATCGATCCTTATGGCATCCACCGGGCAGGTCCTGACGCATATGCCGCAGGCGATGCAGCCTACCTGGCACTTCTTTTTGGTATCCACACCCTTGTCCCTGCTGTGGCAGCTGATCACCACGGCCTTGGAAGACTGTGCAAGCTCGATGACCTGCTTGGGACAGGCGGCCACGCACTTTCCGCATGCCGTGCACTTCTCGGGACTGATGATCGGCAGATTGTCCGCGCTCATCGTAATCGCATCAAAAGGACAAGCCCTCATGCAGGTAGCATACCCCAGACAACCGTACTCGCAGGACTTGTCGCCGCCGGCAGCGAGTACCGCAGCCGTACAGTCCTGGACTCCCGTGTAAATGAACTTCTTCTGGCTGAGACTTGTCCCGCCCTGGCAGAAAACCCGGGCGATCTTCGGCTCCATTTTTTCCGCTCTCTTACCGGTGATCACGGCAATCTTTTCCGCAACGGCAGATTTGCCCGGTGCGCACAGACTGACCGCTACGTCCGGGTTCCCAACGACTGCCTCGGCATATCCCATGCAGCCCGCGAAGCCGCAGGCACCGCAGTTTGCGCCGGGGAGCGCCTCGCGCACCTGCTCAACCTTCGGGTCCATTTTTACGACGAAACGCGCGGCGACGAGGGCAAGAGCCACGCCAAAAACGATGCCCAGCGCGCCCAGCACAATAAGCGTCGTATACACGGTGGACGTGGGGACATTTCCGCTCGCCTCTACCGGTGCGCCGGCCTCGACAAGCGGGACCAGCCTGTTCGCGACCAGGTGCAGCGCCTGGGAGAAAATTTGAATGAGAAGGTTTGTCATTTGTTCATACATTTGTCTTTACCTTCATTTTCGCCACTAGGATACCGGGCATCGGCTCCCTGACCCGGTTACTTTGTGGCGGAGTTTATTTCTACAGCGTGATCATCCCCGAGAACCCCAGAAATGCCAGGGCGATCAGCCCGGTCAGGACGAAGGATATCGGCAACCCCCGGAACGACTTGGGCACATCGGCCAGCTCGAGTTTTTCCCGAATGCTCGCCATGATCGTGAGTGCCAGGCTGAAACCGAGACCGGATCCCACTGCCAGCCCCATGCTTTCGAACAGAGTGTAATTTTCATCCGCGTTGATGAGAGGGACAGCTAGGATTATGCAGTTCGTAACAATCAAAGCGAGGTAAATGCCGAGCTTATAGTACAGTGCCGGAGCGACCTTCTTCATGATGGTGTCCGCCGCCTGGACGAAAGCGGCGACCGTTCCTATGAAGATCACGATCTTCAGGAATCCCAGGTGATAGGGGGTCATGACATAGTTGTAGATGGCCCAGTTGAGGACCGCCTCGACAAGCATGACGGCGGTGAACGTAAAGCTCATGCCTATCGCCGTCTCCATCCTTTTCGTTACGCCGAAGAAGATGCAGAGACCGAGGTAGCGGGAGAATACGAAATTGTTAATGAGTGCCGAAGCGATGAATATTGTCAGGACGTGCTGCCACATGATATCCTCCGGGAAAAATCCTGAAATCCGTTATCGAAGCCGGGCATAATGGGAACCTTGAAATTCGAAATCAGGATTTGATCGTTTAATGATGCCCCCCTCCGCCACCCCCCGTGCCGCCGAAGAACTTGCGGTCGATCCAGTTGAGCCAGCCCATCATGAGGCCCATGGCGAAAAAACCGCCCGTCGGCATGATCATGATGAGCAGAGGTTTAGCGGGCAGGATGTGAACGTTCCAGAGCGACCCCTTGCCCAGAAACTCCCTGAATATACCGAGCATCACTAAGGCAAGGAGAAACCCCACTCCCATCCCTACCCCGTCGACGAACGACGGCAAGAGCTTGTTCTTGCTTGCGAACATCTCAGCGCGCGACAGGATGATGGCGAAGGCGACGATGAGCATGATATAGAGGCCCATTTCTTTGTACACCGCCCTTTGGTAAGCGGACATCACCTGATCGATCACCGTGACCCAGGTCGCGGTGATAAACACGTAGGCAGGAATGCGGATTTTGGGATTGATGAAGTTCCTCAAGAGGGAAACCGTCACGTTCGTCATGGTCATGACGAACAGCACAGCGACACCCATGAGAAACCCGTTTTTCACGCCGCTCGTGACGGCCACGGCCGGGCAAAGGGAAAGCGCGAGCCTGAACACCGGATTCTCGCCAAAAATGCCGTTTTTAAAAAGTTTCCCCAAGCTTAATTCATTGCTCACTTCGTCACCCCCTGTGCGACAGCAGCTCTGACGCCTGCGCCGTACTTTTCAACGAGCGTCTGAACGGCGTCTTTGACGCCGTTTGTAACGCCGCGGCTCGAATAGGTGGCACCGGATATTGCCTGGATGTTTTCCTTGGTCTCACCCTTGATCAGGACGATCTGTGAAAGACCTTTGCCCTTAAACTGGTCGAGAAAACTCTTTTCCAGGACCTGGTCCCCGAGGCCCGGGGTCTCATTCATATCGAGGACCTTGACTTCGCTGATCTTCATATCGGGGGTCAGAGACACGAGCATCTGAATGAAGCTCGAATACCCCTTGCCTGCAGTGCTCGCGATGTAGGCTACCGGATGTCCGCCGGCGGTCGCCTGATAGTACTCGTAGGGTTTGTTGTTGACGGTCCACGTGCCTGCCGGCTTTATGGGATCGGTCGCGGCAGGCGCCATCTCCTTCAGGGCCTCTTCCTTCTCCTGTTTCTCCGCCTGAAACCGGACGGGGTAGGTATACTTGTAGGTCACTGCCATGATAACACCGGCGGCGACGAAAATCAGGACAAGAGGCATGGTTATCTTGATTATGTCCTTCATTTCTTCACCCCCTTGGCCTCGACCTTGCCGAAGACAGGGCTCCTCATGCCTCGGTCAAGGAGGGGCGCAAAGCAGTTCATGAGAAGGATGGCGAACATCACGCCCTCGGGGTAGCCGCCTTTAAGGCGTATGAGCGTCGTGAGGATCCCGCAGCATATGCCGAAAACCACCTGGGCGCTTCGGATCGACGGACCGGTCACATAGTCGGTTGCCATGAAGAACGCTCCGAGGATCAGGCCTCCGGACATCATGTGCAGGATTGGATCACCGGTCATAAGACCTTCCTTGCCGCCGAAGATCCAGGTAAGAACGCCGACCGTGGCGATAAAGGGAATGGGTATGTGCCAGGTGATATACCGCTTCATGAGCAGAAACGCAGCGCCAAGCAGGATCGCGATCACCGAGGTTTCTCCGAGAGACCCGGCCCGGTTTCCGAGGAAGAGATCCTGGTACAGGGCAGCTTTCGTGTGGTAGATCTCAAGGAGCTTCGACATCCCTTCTTCTTTGAGAACGACCAATGGAGTAGCGGTGGTCTTGGCGTCTATGGCCATGAAGGTCTTGGCTGGAGCAATAAAGGTGGTCATGGTCTTGGCAAAGCTGATCAGGACGAAGGCTCGTCCGACAAGCGCGGGGTTGAAGATATTGTAGCCGAGGCCGCCGAAAAGTTGCTTCGCGATGATGATGGCCACGATGGATGCGATGAACGGGATGTAGAGCGGAGTATTTGCGGGAAGGTTCAAGGCAAGCAGCAGGCCTGTCAGGAACGCGCTCCCGTCTGAAAGGGTAATGGGCTTCTTCAGCAACCGTTGCATGCCTGCTTCCGCCAGGAGGGACGTTGCAAGACAGACGAGTATGACCATGATCGCCGGCAAGCCGAAATAATACACGGACATGAGCGTCGCGGGAAGGAGTGCCCCGCTCACGGTCCACATGATCTTGGCCGTGTCCTCCTCAGCCCGCATGTGAGGCCCGATGGAAACGATCAGCTGGGGCTGGCTTTTCTGTGGTTCCTTTGGGGTCACTGCTGCATCCATCGCGTAAACTCCTATTTGATAAGTTCCCTGGTATCTTCATCCCGAATGATGTTGCACTTCGGAATGCCGATAATCAGAAAATCCTGGATATTCGGGGTTGAGGCGGAATCCGATGACTGCGTCACTTAATTCTTCTTCTTTGCCAGTTCCTTCTTGGCCTTCTTCACCCACTGGACCATCGGCCGGTTCGCCGGACAGACGAAGGTGCAGGAACCGCACTCGAAGCAGTCCATCAAATTATAATCTTTTGCGTCTGCGTAATGCCCCTTCTCAATATAAATACCGATCAAAGAGGGCTGGAGCTTCATGGGGCATGCGTCGATGCACCGGGCGCAGCGGATGCAGGGGCCGTATGATTTTGTGCTGACCTCGGACTTCGGGAGAACCAGAATGCCCGAGGTTCCCTTGATCACAGGAACGTCGAGGGTATACTGGCTCATGCCCATCATGGGCCCCCCGGCGATGACCTTGGCCGCAGTATCGGTAAGGCCTCCTGCCTCCTCGATGAGCTGAGAGAACGGGGTCCCGATCCGCACGAGGAAGTTCTTGGGGTCCTTCACCCCCCTGCCGGTCACGGTAACATACCGTTCAATGAGCGGTTTGCCGTGGCGAACAGCGTCATAGATGGCATCGGCAGTGCCCACGTTCTGCACGACAACGCCAACATCCATGGGCAGACCGCCCGCCGGAACCGTCCTGTTTGTGATGGCCTTAATGAGCATCTTTTCGGCGCCCTGAGGATACTTTACCTTGACGGGCCATACCTTGATTTCCGGCGAGCCCGCGACTGCTTTGGTCATGGTTTCGATCGCGTCGGGTTTGTTGGCTTCAATGCCTATGTAGCCTTTGCTGACGTTCAGGATCCTCATGAGGATCCTGAGGCCTTCAACGATCTCCTTCGGCTTTTCAAGCATAAGCCGGTGATCGGACGTCAGGTAGGGCTCACATTCGGCACCGTTCAGAATGACGACATCAATAGGCTTCTCCTTGGGAGGAGAGAGCTTCACATGCGTGGGGAACGTCGCCCCTCCCATGCCAACGATGCCAGCTTCCTGTACAAGCTTTTTGAGCTCATCGGGGCTGAGAAGGCTGAAATCCGGATTTTCTTTCAGCCCGGCGATCCACTCGTCCTTCCCGTCGTTTTCGATCACGACCGACGGCATGTCTACGCCGAGGGTATGGGGGAAGCTGCCGATGGCGACCACTTTGCCGGAGATCGAGGCATGAACAGGAGCGGACACAAAACCGGTGGTCTCGCCTACCTTCTCTCCCTTTTTCACTTCCTGGCCGATGACAACGAGTGGTTTGGTGGGGGCTCCTATGTGCTGGCTGAGTGGGATGACTGCTCTTTTGGGGATTGCTGCGGCGACGGTTGGCTTGTGAGCTGTAAGCTGCTTGTTACCGGCGGGATGCACACCCCCGCTGAACGTGTCATGCGCCTTGATTGTCGTGGCTTCCATTCTATTTCACCTGCCGTTATGTTTCAACAATGAAATGACAACTTGAGAATGTCTAAAAAGCCGCAAAATTTATAGCAGAACGCGAGAGATGTGTCAAGCAATATTTTGTTTTCAAGCTGCGCTATATTGCCCTTTCTGTTCCAAAACGAAACGGTCAGGGCTGTTTTCTGCGCCTCGGGATGGTCAATGCATTCTTCGTTTGCTGTTTGGTACAGGATGGGGGAGAGAATGGTCATTTCTTCAATTCTCTCCCCCATTTGCCGGAAAGATATTGCGTTCGGATTGCAGGGAAAAGCCTTTTGTTTCTCAAATACAAGTTGGCCGGCTCAAGCTACCTGAACCACTTCTTTCACAGCCGGAATTTCCTGCTTCAGAAACTTCTCAACACCCATCTTGAGCGTCATCGTAGACATGGGGCAGGAACCGCAGGCTCCTTTCAGCCGCACCTTCACAACGCCGCTCTCATCGACACTCACAAGCTCGATATCACCGCCGTCCCTCTGGAGCGCCGGACGTACCTTTTTGATAGCCTCTTCGACTTTTTCTTTCATGATTGTCTCCTTTTCTGATGATTCCAGTTCAATTATACACCTTTTTACTCCTTTATAACAGATTATTTCTATGATATGCGTCATACCCGGACACCCTCTAGCAACCCTGTCCCGGATACAAGGCGTTGATTTTCTATTTGCTCTTTAGCCTCTTGTTTGCTATATATAACCCGCTGGTTGAGCCCTTACGGGAACTCTCTATAGTGTCCCCGGTGGATATGGCTAAAATGTGTTCTCAAGGATCCGGGACATTGACTTATCAGCACATCGCAGCTATAATCGCCTCCGGCTTGTTCATGTGGGTCGGCATCTGGCAACGTATCCGCGAGGTTATCGGAACGATGAATTATCTGATTATCGGCGTCGGCGGCTTTGTCGGCGCAATCAGCCGCTATGTTTTGGCTGTCTGGATCGGTCAGCGATGGGGCAGGAGCTTTCCCCTCGGCACTTTTATCATCAACGTCAGCGGCAGTTTTCTCATCGGTCTGCTCATGACCTTGATGGCTGAGCGGTTCACGGAAAACCCGCAGTGGCGGCTGCTCCTGGTCGTGGGCTTTCTCGGCGCCTATACGACGTTTTCCACCTTTGAGTACGAGACCGGCGCCCTCCTGAACGACGGTGAGTGGCTGTACGCAGGGTTAAACGTTTTCTTGAGCGTGCTTGTTGGCTTCATTGCCTTAAAGCTCGGCGAGGTCATTGCGAAGATCGTATGATTCCAACACGGAGGGTAACGGAGAGCCAGGGATACGAGCTCCAGAATCAAGTCCAGGTCAAAAACGAGGCCCACTTGCATTAGCCAAGTCGGCATGAGATCACGTGAACGAGATTGGCCTTCGGATCTTGAAATTTGGTCCTTCCTCCTTGTTTCTCTGACCTGCAGTCTATCGTTACATATTAAGGAGCTATTATGGTCAAAAGCGGGCCAGCTAAAAAGCTTACCATCTATATCGACGAGGCGGACAAATTCCACGGCAAGCCGGTCTATGAGGTCCTGATGGACGTCTTTTACAAAAGGAAGATAGCCGGCGTCAGCGTGTTTCGGGGCATTGCAGGCTATGGAAGCGATGGCGTATTCCATACTGCTAAAATACTCGAACTCTCGACCACGCTTCCGGTCAAGATAGAAGTTGTCGACTCGGAAGAGATGGTCAACGATGTCCTGCCGGACGTGACCTCAATCGTGGAGAAAGGGCTCATCGAAGTGAGCGACACAAACGTCATTAAGTGCTGCGTGAGAAGCGGGTAGCGGCAATATCCGGCCCGCAACTTAAGAGATCGCTCACCACGGTCGTCTTCAGACGTGACTGCCTATGAATGTTCAATCCCTGGACATTGACCTCCTGCTCCTCGTCAATCACGGTACCGCGAATTCCTTTTTCGATATCCTGATGCCTGCTCTCTCCCAGCGCGGGTACCTCCTGGTCATCCCCTTTGTGCTCGCCATGTTCCTGAAGGGAGTGAACCTTCGGAACGATAAGGGGAAAACGTTCCTGGCAGCGGCGGTCTCGGCCCTTGTGATTTCCTGTTGCGCTTTACTCTTTGCCGAGCTGGCCGACTACTGGATAAAACAGACATTCGCTCGGGTAAGGCCATGCCAGGCAATCGAAGGACTCCGGCTCATCGTTTTGTGTCCGGACTCGTACTCCATGCCATCCGGTCACGCGGTGAGTTCTTTCGCCGTTGCGCTGCCCCTCTTTTACCGGACGAGGGAATTTATCGCGGTCATATGGCGCCTCTATCCTCTGCTGCTCGCGTCGCTCATATCCTTTTCAAGAATATATCTGGGGGTTCATTATCCGTCTGATGTTCTTGCGGGGGCCCTGCTGGGGTCTGTCACAGGACTGGCTCTCTCATTCCTGTATCAGTTAATGGGGACCGAAGAGATCGTAAAGCGAGACGGGGGATAGGACAAGGTCTATTCGTCCCATCCGTGATTGCCGATGAGCGGTACAAACATGCATGGAATGCTCTTCTCCATGACCATTCCCTTTGCGGTCTTGACCGCCTTCACGAGCAGCTGACCATACCTCTCTCCCACCGGGATCACCATCCGGCCGTCATCGCGGAGCTGTTCCACGAGCGGCATCGGTATATCGGGTGCGCCCGCCGTGACCATAATCGCATCGAAGGGGGCCATCTCCTTCCACCCATAGGTACCGTCATAGATCTTGATCGCCACCCTTGTATATCCGAGCCGGTTCAGCGTGGTCCTGGCCTTTTCCGCGATCGTCTTGATCCGCTCCACCGTATAGACCTTTTCACACAGCTCAGCGAGCACCGCAGACTGGTAACCGGAGCCGGTTCCGATCTCAAGGACCCGTTCCGTGCCTTTGAGATTGAGGAGCTCGGTCATGACCGCAACCATATACGGCTGGGAGATGGTCTGCCCTTCGCCGAGAGGAAGCGCATGGTCGCCGTACGCCATGTCGCGAATGGCCTCGGGCAGAAACTCGTGACGCGGGACCTTGCGCAAGGCCGCGAGCACCCGCTGGTCCTTGACGCCGCGGGCTACGATCTGCTCGTCCACCATGCGCTTACGTTCGCTCTCGTAATTGATCAATCACCGCTCCTGCGTACGGTCGTCTCCGCGTACGCCATCCTTTCCATGGCTTTTATTTTCTCGAAGGAGGAATAATCCGTGAGGTCGAGGTGGAGGGGTGTGATGGAGACCATATCACGGCCGATGGCATCGAAGTCAGTGCCCGGCTCCCGTTCCCAGTCAGGCTCTCCTCCGCCGATCCAGTAATACCGCTTGCCTCTTGGATCTACTCGCTCAACGGTCATCTGGTGGTAGATGCGTTTGCCCAGACGGGTGATGGCCGTCCCGCGAATCTGCCGGATGGGGAGGTTCGGGACATTGATGTTCAGGAGGGTCCCCTCGATCAGGCCGTGTTCGAATATCATGGTGGCGGCGCGGGCAGCTACTTCCGCTGCCTCGGCGAAACGGAAATCGTTCCGTGCTGCGAGGGAAACGGCGATGGAAGGCACACCGAGCAGTCGAGCCTCTATCGCTCCCGCCACCGTGCCGGAATACGTGATATCGTCGCCGAGGTTCGGCCCCTTGTTGATCCCTGAAACCACCAGCCGCGGCGTCTCCTTCAGGAGGCCTTTTACCGCTATGTTCACGCAGTCCGTAGGGGTGCCGTTGACGCTGTAGACCGATTCCTTGATCTCTTCGATCAGAAGCGGCCTGTGGAGGGTCATGGAGTGTCCTACCGCACTGCGCTCGCGGTCGGGCGCGACGATAACGACGCTGTCGAGCTCGCGCAGTCTTTTGGCGAGGATCTGGATCCCGGGTGAAAATACCCCGTCATCATTGGTAACGAGTATCATGATATCTCGAGAAAAGGCAAAAGCTTACCGTGCGGTCTTATAACATAATTGCGGCACTGCTGTCAATCATGCTGGAAGAACGTGACGATTGCCGGGAGACCCTCTCCGCCATATGCAGCAGTCGCAAGAGAGATAAAAAAATCCATAACGCATGATGCGTTATGGATTAAAAAATGGTCGTGGCGAGCCGATTTGGACAGCCGACCACTCGCACTCCAAACGAGTGGACGATAATTAAATATCTGATTTTAAATATAAAAACCAAGCATACTTTTTACTGATTATTCACATCTTGCTTTTATTTTTGCGCCCTTAATTTTGCTTTGATAGAAGCGACCCGTATTCCCTAAAAAAACATTTCACGCAAAAGGCGCTAAGAACACGGTGACGTCCCGGGTTTTTGCACCTTTGCGTGAAAAATGGTTTTGAACCGGATGTTACAGCTTCACGCTCTGTTTCAAGTCCTCGGCAAAAAGTTTGCCCGCGCCTTTGGCGGCGCAGAAGCTCCCACACATGGTGCAGGAATCTTCCTCCTCCGGCATGCGGCTCTTTCGGATCGCACGTGCCTCCTCGGGGTAGAGCGCAAGCTGGAATTGCTTTTCCCACAGGAGGTCCCTTCGCGCCTTGCTCATTTCCATGTCGCGAGCTCTTCCCTTCTCGGGGTATTTGTTCATGTCCCCGATGTATGCGGCGATCTTGGCTGCCTGCACTCCTATTCGGACATCATCCTCATTCGGGAGTGCCAAGTGTTCTGCAGGAGTGATGTAGCAGATGAGATCAGCTCCAAAGCGGCTGGATTGGGCCGCTCCGATAGCGGCTGTAATATGATCGAATCCGGGGGCGACGTCGGTGGAGATGGGACCTAGCATGTAATATGGAGCCCCGCCGCTCATCCGTTTCTGAAGCTGGATATTTCCCTCAACCTCGTCGAGCGGCACGTGTCCGGGCCCTTCGACCAGCATCTGACAGCCCATGTCCCTCCCTATTTCGGCAAGTTCGCAATTAATGATCAGCTCCTGGATCTGCGCACGATCGGACGAATCGTGGATCGCGCCTGCGCGAAGGCCGTTGCCGAGTGAAAGGACTACGTCGTATTTTCTCAGGATCGAGACCACACGGTCGAATTTTTCATAGAGCGGATTTTCCCTGTTGTTCGCGATCATCCAGGCGACCATGCTGACGCCGCCCTTGCTCACCAGCCCCCCGTACCGGTAGCCCTGCTTTCTCAGCCGCTCGATGGTGTAGAGATTGATGCCGCAGTGGATGGCCATGAACGCGATTCCGTCAGCGCACTGCCGCTCGATCAGGTCGAAAAGCATTTCTTCGTCCAGTTTGTTCGGATTGCCGTACTTCCTGCCTGCCTCGCAGAAAGCCTGGTATAAAGGGACATTGCCGACGGGAATATCGACCGCATCGACCACGTCTCGCCGCACCCGGTCGAGATCGCCGCCCACGGAAAGCTCCATGAGCGTGTCGGCGCCTGCTGCCACGGCTGTTTTTGCCTTCCGCACTTCCCCGGCGTAATCGATTATGTCCGACGATGTTCCGATCGAGGCATTGACCTTGGTCCAGAGACCCTTCCCGATGCCGACGGCCTTGGGACGCTTGACCGTGTTCCAGGGGATCACGATTTTCCCTTCCGCAATCGTGGTCTTGATGTAATCGATCGACACGTTCTCTGCTGCTGCAACAGCCTTCATCTGATCGGTAACAAGCCCTTTGCGGGCGTTCTCTATTTGCGTTGTCATGGAATGACTCCTTTTAATTTGATTTTGTGTTTGAACAGCCACTCGACAATCAGGTTACCGTGTCCCTGGCGGTCAATCCATCGACAGCATCTGTAACAATCTCCATGTCATATAATCTCCTTCCACGCGGAATTGAATGAGACGTCTCCTGGCTTAGGACACCCTACTCGCCGGCCTTCCGGAAGACTAAAACGTTTCGAACGTTTCAGCGTTTGCACTTTGCGACATTACAGAACTCAAACGCATCAAACGCTTCGAACATTCAAGCTGTTTTAAGTCAGCCCCGTGGCTCTCTTGGCTTTCGTTTCCATCACAGTTGCGCGACAGCAGAGGAATCACACCTCTTTCCGCTTTCTCATTCTCGATAAAGCCGTATCTTATTGACAACCGAGCCCCAGAGGGACTTCCCTCAGAAGTTGGTTGATCTTTTTCTCCACAATGCCAACAACCGATGCTATCAGCTCCCGGTCGAGTCGCATTCCGAGCTCGAGCGAGGCAAGGCAGTCCTCGAAGGTCTCGACGAGCAGCTCGTTGACCTGGGCATATGCCTCCTCCATGCGGGGCGGCCCGACCGCCTTTCCGCTCCAGATGCCGTCCATTCGGCTAAAGAGAAAGTTCGTCGTCTGCCTCATGATATCGGCCAGGCTCGCAACTTCCGGGTTTTGAAAATAAGCGGTTCCCTCGTACGACGAAGACCGTTCAAGGACGAGCCGGTTTTCTCTTTTCAGGTCATGATATGCTTTTGTTCCCTCGAGCACGATCTGGTGGTGGTACAGAACGTTCGCGGTAACCGAAAGCCGCTTGAGCAGGTCGTTTCTCTTCAAGAACGCAAAATTAACGCGCAGGTCTGACAGGGAAGAATCGGGTTCGAACATGATAAATCCAACATTCGGCTCAATCCCGTTTTTGCGCAGAATGCGAAGTGCGTTCTCGTTCTGCTCTACGGTCGTCATCTTGTTCATCCGCCTGAGAGATTCGTCTTTGCCGCTTTCGAGCCCGATCAGGATATGGCACAGCCCGGCGTCCGCCAGAAGGGCAATGGTTTCATCCCGGATATCGTTGACCCGTCCCTCGATGCCGAACCGGATCTTTCTGGGCTTGAGAAGTGCGGCAAGCCGCACCGCTCGGTCCTGACCCATCTGGCCTGGGCCGAAAAAGTTGGGATCTGTAAAATAGAAATCCCGTGCTCCGCTTCCGGCGATGATAGCGTCGATTTCCTTAACGATGTTCTCGGGGCTCCGTCCGCGCCAGGGCGTCCCGGATTCGAAAAACGAATTGATGTAGCAGAACGTACACTTCCCGTAGCACCCGCGGCTGCCAAGCAGATTCACCTCTGAAATCCTGGCAAGTGCTTCGGTCCGGACGGGAACGGGGAGGCTGTCGAGGTCAACAACAGGATCTGGGGTCATGAGTTTAATACTGCCCGTGCCGTCTCGAAGCGCCAGGCCGGGGATGACGGGAGTGTAGTTTTTAAGAGCTGCAGCTTCCGCGAGTCCGGCAAACGGCAGCTCCGGCTCGCCGACGATGACCGTATCAACCGCTTCATGGTCTTTTAGAATGTTCCTATAAGATAGCGTCGCGTAGAAACCGTAAGCGGTCACTGACGACGCATGCCCATTTTTTTTCATCCTTGCGAGGAAATCAAATAGTGCGTGATCGTTCCGCCAGTGGTAAACAAGGTGGACACCCAGGATATCCGGCTTCATGGCGATGACCCGTTCCGCGATGGCTTCGTACGTAAGTCCGTCCAGATACCCTTCAACGATCTCGACATGATGACCCTTATCTTTGAGCATACCCGCGGCATAACCGCTCAGAAGGCACGAGGAAAGCGGAGTGTTCGCGATATCGTTGCATCGTTCGGGAGCGATGCTTCGTGGATGCTCCAAGAGCAGGATCTTCATAAAGATTCCTCCACATTCTGCCACATGAACACGTTCCGGGTAAGATGAAGTGCTTCGAGACGATACCGGAAGGTATCGAACGGTCTAGGATTGTAGTAGGTGGGATAAAGCAGGTCCGTATCGGGCCCGATGACTCCGCGCACCCTGGCCAACCGCTCGATGCCCGTGCCCGGCAGAATCCTGACATTGTTCAGCACGATGGTTCCGAGATTCTTTTTGTTCCCATGAAAATCGTAGATCCGCTCGAGCATGCGAACTCCCTTGGCAGAGGTTTCATCGGTTTCGCCCGGGACATTGACCAAGAAGTGGTAAACGCTCATAACCTCGGTTTTTGCCGCGGCCTTTACGGCTTTCAGAATGTCTCCTTCCGTGAGCCGCTTGTCAAGAACATCCAGGGACTCTTGACAGAGGCCGTCTGGAGAAAAGGAAAAGCATTCGCAGCCTGCCCGCTCGAAGAGTGTCGCCTGCTTTTCGCTAAAATGATCCTCTCTCATGAAGCCGTCCCACCTCACCTTCAACTTCCTTCGTAGTATTTCACGGCAGACGATCTGAATTGGGTCTTCAGGATAATTTACGACCGGATCCGTGAAATGAAAACGATCGATGCCATATTCCTTTTGGAGCGTCTCCATCTCGTCAACGACTTCCTGCGGCGTCCTCATACGAAGCTTCCGCCCCTGGAGCGCAGGGTAGACGCAGTAGGCGCAGTGAAAAGGACAGCCCCGCTTTAACTCAATGCCCACAGCGGGAACGTAGGCGTTTATTCCTGCATACCGAGTCGGGTCAAGCACGTCCCTCGCGGGCGGCGCGTACTCTGCCACATTGAAACATGCTGGCGGCGCTTCGATCGTTATCCGGTCCCGGGCGCGCCAGCAGAGTCCGGGAACTCTCGTGGGGTTCTCGAGGGAATCCAAGAGGATCGGCAGGGAAGCTTCCGCTTCTCCGATCAGGCCGTAGTCAATTTCAGGCGCCTCCAGCATCAACCGTGCCGGGAAAAGGGAAAATGCCGTACCGCCGGCGATGATCCATGCTTCCGGCGCGACCGCCCTTACAAGCCGGGCGATCACGAGGAACGGCGGAACCAGAGAACTCGTTTTATTTCCGAGCGGATCTATGTTCCGGAGTGAAATCCCAACGACGTCCGGTTTGAAATCAAGGATCTTGTTCTTAATCGCCCCGAAAGGGTCAGGTTCGATGTTCGTGTCGACAAGCTCGACGGCATCGCCGCGATCCCGAAGCAGTCCGGCCAGGATCACAATCCCGAGAGGATATACTTTCTCTGCCGACGATCCTTCAACGGAAGGGGACTGAATGAACAGGACCCGCATAACTTCACTCCAGAAGGATTAACGCGAAGTATTTCACGAACTCATCTTTACTGTTCAAGGTTCTGAGAGATGCACCAGCGCTCCGTACGGTTTCGTACACGTCGATGCCCGCACCTTCCATGGAAGGCCTCGCCCACGCCGTGTTTCTGCATTTCTCCGTGTTGCAGGATTCACACAGTGAACACGGGCCGGCCCAAAAGGAAAGAGCCTTATGAAAACCGCTCTTGAGTGCCTCGATCTCGGCTTTCAGCACTCTGAGCTGAAAGTCCCGTGTCGGCGGTTCTCCCTGGAGGAGGAGCGCACGCCTGTAGTCCTTGACTATCTTTCTGGTCTTTCCGGCTGACGGGCTGTTCGGAGGACAACGGAGGCTGCCATAGTGGCCGCACCCGAAGCGGCACTTGAGGCTTGTCCATTCCGAGATATGAATGTCTTCTGACTTTATCGGATACACTTCCTCAAAACCCAAAGCCCGCATGCGGGAAACCAATATGTCTTCGGGTCTAAGACAAAGGCTATTGAGTGCGGCTTTCTCCTTTGATGCGAAGAAAACGGCAGTATCGCTCGTAAGCGGCACGAGCTCTGAGCACAGAAGCCCGAGACGGGAAAGCTGTTCACGGGCGTTGGCTGCTTGAAAAACCCTGCCGTTAAAGGTGTTGATGAACATGTTCAGATCGGAGAGCGAGGCCTTTTGCGGACAGTGCTCGAAGAAAAAATCATGGACGAGAAGAATGCCGTTCTTCCCCAGACGATTCGCTGCAGAGCGAAGAATATGATCCAGCTCGCGCTCGGAATAGGCGTGAAGAATGTTCGAAAGGATGATGATCTCGAAATCTCGTTCCTCGAGCGGCCAGGACAAGAGGATGTTCGCCGGGCAGTACTGAATTCTCCTTTCAAGGCCACTTCGGGACATCAGCTCACGGCTCTGCTCGAGCACATCCGCTAGATCCATGACCGTCGCCCTCGTTTCGGGAAAACGTTCAAGAAAGGCGGCTGCAATAGCGCCAGATCCTGTCCCCACATCGAGTATTTCGCCCTTTTGAGAACGCCCCTCGAAAAAACGAACAATTTCGTCTGTCTTTGCTTTTGCGACAGCGTCCATGGCGAGGATATATTTGCGTATGCGTTCGACTCGTTCGGAAGGTTTGTCGTCGGGGTACTCCACCCTTCCGCCTTTTCTGATGCATGCCGTGAGAGCCTGCCAGCCAGGACGCAAATGCCTGCGCCAGAGAATGGAATGCCCTTGATACTGGTCCCTCCCCTTCAGCAGATAGGTGCTCGAAAGTTTTGTATTGAAACACTTTCCATCACCCTCGGTTACAAGCCCCAGGTGGACGAGTGTCCGGATAAGCCGTCTCACGCCCTCGAAAGTTGCTTCAAGTTTGCCGGCGAGTTCCTCCACGGTCGCGCCTTCTTCTCCGAGGCAGGAAAAGAGGTCCATTTCAACAGCCGTAAAGAGCACCTCCGAATACCAATATCCCGTGGCAAGGTCTTCGAGATACTGCGGACCGGCAGTCTGCGCATCATAGCGCTGATGAGGCAGGAATTGCTTCATAACATTATCGAGTACCGATTCGACGAAAACGACCAAATTTGATGAACTGTTGGCGCTTCATCCGCTCAGGTGTCATTGGTTGATTATTTCATCCGAAACTCCGGCCTCGCCGAAGGTTGCCATTTCCCTGTAGATCCTGGTGCCAGCCTCGATCATCATCATGGCGAGCGCGGCTCCTGTACCTTCGCCGAGCCTTAAATTAAGATCGAGGATCGGCGCAAGGCCCATTCTTCGCAACATGGCCTTCTGGCCAATCTCGACCGAGGAATGACCGGCAAACATATAGTCCGCAGTCTTCGGCTCGATCTCGTAGGCGATCATTGCGCCCGCAGTCGAAATAAGACCATCCACTACCACTGGGACTCGTTCGGAGGATGCCCCCAGGATCAGTCCGGCAATGCCGCCGATTTCTGCCCCTCCCACCTTTGCCAAGACGTCGATAGGGTCCTTAGGATCGGGCCGGTTCAGGGCGATGCTTTTCTCGATCACCGTTATCTTATTTCGAAGCGACTGTTCGCTTATCCCCGTGCCCCTGCCGGTCACATCCGCGACCGGCGTTTTCGTGAGCACCGACGCGATGGCGCTGGACGGCGTCGTATTGCCGATGCCCATGTCTCCAGTGCCGAAAATGCGGTATCCCTTATTTGCGTACTCTCTGGCAAGATCGATTCCCACCTGTATGCACTGCTCCGCCTGCTGCCTCGTCATGGCCGGGCCTTTCGCCATGTTCGCGGTCCCATGCACGACTTTTCGCGATACAAGGCTTGCAGCATTTGCAAAGTCATAATCAACGCCGATGTCGATGACAACCACATCCGCGCCCGCCTGGCGTGCCAGCACGTTGATGCCTGCTCCACCGCGGAGGAAGTTGAAGACCATTTGCGGAGTTACCTCTTTCGGATAGGCGGACACGCCTTCTTCGGTGATTCCGTGGTCTCCCGCGAACGTGAAGATGACTTTTTTGTCAAGGACGGGCATCCGTTCGCCGGTGATTGCTACGATCCTTTTCGCAAATTCCTCAAGTCTGCCCAGACTGCCTGGTGGCTTGGTGAGATTATCCAAGTGCCTCTGGGCCTCGCCGGCCAGTGAGTCTTTAACAGCCACAACTTTGTTCTTCATGTTCTCCATCTTGTCGGTTCCCCATTCTAACGGTTTAACGTTTTTGAATGTCGCTTTCACACTGGCAAAAAAAAATCCCCAGCCTTCGTAGAAGATTGGGGATTAATGATGTCGACTATTAACCCACACAGAATCTTAGCTCCGAAGATATTGTGCGAGAACAATTAGGCAGGTCTTCTGGCTCTTCCCCACTGTCGGCCTTCCCGGCTGTTTGGCCAGTGGCTTCTTCCTTGACAGTGTTTAGCCCTGCTTTTGCAAGGCTGGGATTACAGCGGCGGCTCCGCTCCCGATTCGCACGGGATTCCCTTCACCTAATTGTAGAAGCTGTTATTTAAGCAAATGTGGCGTTATATTAAGCCACTGTAAATGAAAAAGTCAACATGTTTCGGAAGGGCGTCTGCAGCTATCTTTTGCTCAGCACACTCAATGCCCCTCTCGGTTTGGGGAAAATGGTATCTCCATCCACGAAAACCTTTTACGTGCCGATTACGGTAGAATGCACCAATCTTGGCTTAACCCCGACAGCTTCTTCGATGGCATTCGCAAGGGCAGCGGCTTGTGGCCGATAGTTGCATGTACCGCAGTATTCGATGGAGATTCTCACAAAACACCCCTTATGCCACTTTCTGGAGTTCCGAACGTTTGATCTTGACGTGTTCGCCATCGGGAAGCAACACCCGAACGGTCGTTGCTGAATGATATTCCTTTTCCATGCATTCGTACTGAGCGTTCCTCGCAATTGAGACCTGTTTTCCGCTTATTGTCTGCACATTCTTTGTGTCGCCTATATATTTCACCTTCATTATGCACATCCTTTCTGCGGCAGGCATCCCGCTTGCCACCGGTTAAGTACGTTAAACATACTCCTCGGACAAAATGCCTTTCAGGTGAGGAAACTTATCGAACATGTGAGGAAACTGCATAGCCTCTCCAAAGCGGTCGTTAAAATCCTCCTCGAGAGCCAACTCCACATATTCCACCTGTCGAGCTATCTGATTTGCTTCCCTTCGCTTATCAGTGTTCAAGAGCGCAATCCGTGCTCCATCCCCAGCAGCGTTGCCGATATACTCGACTTTCTTTAAATCACAGTCCGGGTACATCCCGATTGCCATCGCTGCAACCTTGTCGATGTGGCTTCCAAAGGCGCCTGCAACCGCAAGTCGGTCGAACGAGTCGACGCCGAGCTTCCGCATCATGATCAGGCAGCCGGAATAGAGGGCTCCCTTAGCGAGCTGTATGGCCCGAACGTCCTTCTGGTTGACGACAACGTCTTGGTCGATCGCCGTCTCGTGCTTCCAGGCGAGGACGTACTCGACCACATTCTTTGCTCCCTGTCTGATGCGGGATGACTTGATCTCTGCGTTGAGCCGACCGTTCTTCATGATAATCCCTGCCTTGAACATCTCGGCTATAACGTCGATGATGGCAGAACCGCAGATGCCCCGGGCTTGCATGTTTCTCACTCCATCGCTCCACTCGTTGTTGCCGATCACCTTGTAGGTGGGTTCGTAGGTCTGCGGATCAATCTTGACCCGCTCGATTGCTCCAGGTGCTGCGCGCATGCCAAATTCGATCTGTGCCCCTTCGAGCGCTGGACCTGTAGCGCACGAGCAGGAAATGAGCTTCTTGCGATTCCCCAACACGAGTTCGCCGTTCGTGCCGATATCGATTAGGAGCGTCATGGCTTCCTTCCTGTGCGGTGTATCGGCAATCAGACATCCGACGTTGTCGGCCCCCACAAAACCGGCTTCGATTGGCATGATATGAATGTTACCGCTGGGAAGAATCTCAATTCCGAATCGCTCAGCCTTGAGATCCACTGAACGATGAAGGGCGGGTGTAAAGGGAGCGACTCCCATGTACTCCGGATTGATCCCGAGCAGGATGTGGTGCATGGCAGTATTACCGACCAGGGTCATCTCGCTGATATCATCGGGTGAGAATCCGGCTTTATGGGCCGCCTGCTTCGCTATCGAGTTCAAACCCTCGATAATCGTTGCCTGCAACTCCTTGAGGCCGGTCTGCTCGTTCATCATGCAGTAGGTTATGCGCGACATAACGTCCTCACCGTACCGCACCTGAGGATTCATCATTGATTCGGTCACCAGGACCTTGCCTGTGTTAAGGTCGGTTAGATATCCGGCAACCGTTGTAGTTCCGATGTCAACCGCGAGGCCGATGTTGGTTGTCACCTTGCCCGGTTCGATCCGGATGATCTCGCTTTTGTTCCAGATGGTAACGGTCACCTTCCAGTCCCCTTTGCGGACTGCGTCGGGAAGGCTTTGAAGAACCCGGTAATCGATAGCGAGCGGCTTGAATCGATGGTGTTTAGCAAGAGCCTTTTCAAGCCGCTCTAAATCTCCGAGTGGATCGTCCAGCTTGGGAGGGGGAAGTTCGACATAGTACTTCTTGACGGCCGGTTTAAGTTTCACCTTTATGACGCCGGCCGCCTTGCTGACGACTTGTTTTCCTGTGCGGCTGGCCTCCGGGACGAATACCAGCACATCACCGTGTATGCGCGTAGAGCAAGCCAGCCGGATATGTTCGTCAGAATCCTTCCGCTTAAGCACCTTGATCTCCTTCTCGTCGAGATCGCTCAGGTGCTTCATAGAGGACGTGATCCCCTCCTTCGGAAACAGTCCCTCCATGATCTTGATCCGGCACTTTCCACAGACAAGCTTCTCACCGCAGACCGCCTCAATTCCTACTCCTAGCCTTCTGGCAGCATCAAGGATCGTGGTGCCTTCAGGTACCCGGCCACGACGGCCTGACGGCTGAAAGATGATCGTATGTTCCATTGTAGGTATTTTTCTCCTTGCTGTTTGTAGATTTAGCTTCGGACGGCGGTAACCAGGGAGCGCAGAATAGCCTCGAGTCTCGGTCCGTTCAGGGCTCCCTGTAACTGCCGCCTAAGCTGCCCTGCCTTTTCGCAGAGCTTCGAGCATCCTCATTGCTTCGCGCAAGGCATTGGGAGCATTATCAGCCGTTACGTCAGCGCCGTATTCCTCGACGGTCTTCTCGGTGATTGGCGCTCCTCCGATCATGATCTTTACCTTCGGGTTCTTCTCTTTTATCATCGGAATGAGCTTCTTGATCCCCACCATCGAAGTCGTCATCATCGCGGAAAGCATAACGATGTCGGAGTCGGTTTTGAGCTGTTCGTCCACGAACTTCTGGAGCGGAACATCTCTTCCCAGATCGTGCACGGTCCACCCAGCTGATTCGAAAATGGCCTTGATGAGATTTTTCCCGAGGTCGTGCACGTCACCTTGCATCACACCCAGCACTACTTGACCGCGCGCGCCTTCGTCCCGTGCCTTAATATGCGGCTTCAGCAAATCCAGGGCTGCATAGAGCGCTTTGGCACACAGCAATGTCTCGGGGACGAAGTATTCATGGCTGTCGAACTTCTGGCTCACGACCTCCATCCCGCCTGCCAATCCGGACATGGTCATCGTGTACGCATCAGCACCTGCCTTGATCGCTTCTTCAGCTGTCTTTCTGGCGTCATCAACCCGGTAGTTGATTACCGCATCTTGAAGTCTCTTGATTAGTTCCTGTTCCTTTTCCTTGGTTACCATATCGGGTTATCCTCCTTGAGTTAGTAGCTGTAATGTCCTCCCGGTGCTCTATTTATTTATAAACACCGTATTTTTTCGCCGCTTCGACGATCCGCTTCGCATTCCTGAGCGGAGCATTGGGGCCGTACTCGCAGCCGGTCGCAAGGATAAACCCACCGCCTTTTGCATAAATCTCGATCTCGGCCTTGCACTCCTCCTCGATTTCTTCGGGCGTGCCAAGCATTGCCACCGGCCCGGGAGGGATCCAGCCAATTGTTGTCGTGGATTTACCCCATTTTTTCTTGTTCTCTTCCCAGCTATCCACATCGTCGGCCACATAAGCATGAGAAATGAAATGCGGCTTTCCGTATTTCATGCTCATATCGAAGTAGATGCCATTGCCGCAGTTGTGGAATCCAAAGAGTGCTCCCGCCTTATGCACGTAATCTGCAATCTTCTTCACGGACTGCCCCTCGAATTTTTCCCACAACGGTTTGCTCAAGATGCTTTGCGACCCATACAGGTGATCGTAGCAGATGGCATGCACACCTGCTTCAAGTTGCGCCTTGGTGTAATCCATCAGAACCTCGTCTACCACTTCGACAGCTGCCATGACCTCATTGGGATGCTCCATGAGATCCATAAAAAATGCTTCGGGTCCGCGCAGCATGCTGAGGACGCCGATAGAACCGTAGACAAAGCCGACGATGGCGTGAGTCTTGCCAATCTCCTTGGAAAGCCCCGCCGCAAGCTCAATAACCGACTTGGTGCGCAGCGTCTTGCGGGGATCGATACGCTTGACCTTCGTGTACTCCTTATGGCTGCCGATAAATGGTTTGTCATAGTTGGGATGCGCAGTCCCCATTTCCGGGAAGTTGATCTCGCATCCGAACGCATGCGCCTCGACGGAAAGGTCGATCAGCAGAACGACACCGTCATGCCCGATCATATCGAGGGCATCTACATGTCCTTTGACCATTGCGTCTATGTCAGTGCCTCGCGACCAGTCCGCATAGGTCAGCCCCGAGAA
Source organism: Nitrospirota bacterium (assembly GCA_035623825.1). Classification (GTDB taxonomy): domain Bacteria; phylum Nitrospirota; class UBA9217; order UBA9217; family UBA9217; genus DASPSR01. The sequence goes on along the minus strand of DASPSR010000062.1, from coordinate 20,319 downwards.
CCGATGGCTCGCGCCGCATACGAGCGGTGCGGCGGGTACCCGGTCCGCCTCTTTAAACTGCATGGCTGTTGCAACTCTTTCCAGACTTGTCATCTGATCCGCCATTGAAACCACCTCCTATTTGAATTGACACCATCGGCCGCAGTTCGTCGGCCGAAACTACTCCACAAGAACGAGCCCAGTCCATACGACCTCATGCTTGGGCGGGATATCGAACGACAGCCCCGCGTTCCTGCTTGTTCTGACCACATCGATACCGATACCCTCCATGGACGGACGAGCCTGAAAAGGCCGCCGGCAGGACGCGCCTGGACCCGCGCATTTCGGGCACAGCATACAGTCACCGCCAATAAGCCCCAGAGCGTAATGAAAACCCAGTGACAATGCCTCCGACTCCACCTCGTTTACCAGCTTGTGAAGCCTGACTGACTGGAGTTTTACGTCCTCGAGGTTCCTGCGGGCTTCGCTCTCTACGGCCGCGTTTGGAACAGGAGCTGTGCCATGGGAATCCAGGAACGTGAGCACTTCCTTCTTGTCAAAATCATCCATGGAGAGACTGAGCGGCGCTCTGGTCTGAACCAGCACTGCTTTTTTGTACAATTGAAGCGCCCTTCTGAACTCGTCTACGGTTGGTACGTTGGGCGGACAGGTCAGTGTAGTGTTATAATGGGGACATAAGGGAATCTGGCATTTAAGCCGAACCCGTTCGTCAATCACGACTTTCCGGGCGGAAAACGCCTTTGCACGGTAGGCACCCTTAGCCAGTGCAAACTCAACGAGGGATGCCAGCCTGCCCTGTTCTCCGTGATGCTCCACAGATGACCTGTGAACCGCCTTTCTTACCGCCGTCATCGCTATTCCCTTCTGCCGAAAGCAACATATGTCTTGGGTCTATACGCATCGGCACGTACCATATCCTGGTTCAGTTTGACCCGTTTGCTCTTCCAGCATGACGGGCACATGAACCGCGACTTGAAGCCCCGGTCCGGACCGGTGTAGCGAAGCTCCATGTGGCTCTTGCATGCTTTGGTCCCACAATCAGGACATATGAAATCAGCCGCTCTACCGCATTTGTAACAGGATTCCATATTTTTACCTCCTTTCACCGGCTTTGCCGGTAGACTGTTTAAACGTGGATTGCACCGCCTCATTCGTTACGCCGAACGAGAGGTTTTCCCCCGATTTGCATCTTCTCACAAGTTTTGTTTAGCCCTGGTTTAGTCGAGTTTTCCAAAACGATTGACGCATGATCATCACGTTGTCAATCTTTTATAAATCAGCGGCAGACGCTGGGGTAGCGTTTCCACGTTATCGATAAGCGTATAATTAGTCTCCCCATACATGTAAGGGAGGTACTCCCGGCTCTTCTTGTCCACGGTAATACAGAATGAGAAGATGCCTTTTTTCCTGATCTCCCACAGCGCGCGACGCGTATCCTCCACCGCGTAGTCTGCATCTCCGTAGTCAACATCATAGGGCCTGCCATCGGATAGGAGGATCAGGAGCCTGATGCGCGACCCCTGCCGGCCGAGCAAACTTGCCGCGTGGCGAATAGCTGCGCCGAGCCGCGTCTGCGCCATAGGTTTGATGAAGTCAAACCTCTGCCGGAACCGTGTGAATGATGTCTCGTCAAAATCACGCACCACATAAAAATCGACCTTGTCGCGATAGTTCGAGGAGAAACCGTACACAGCCCACCGATCGCCGATGCTTTCCAGGGCTTCGGCCATCAGTACAAGCCCCTCCCGTTCGACATCAATGATTCTCTTTCCAGACGGGAGCTCATCGCCCGTTGAATAGCTCATGTCCGCGAGAAAGGCAACAGACACGTCGCGAAGGTTCTTCTCCCGCCTGATATAAACGCGATCAGACGGGGTGACGCCGGCGTGCCGCTCTACGACGGCTTCGATCATGGCGTCGAAGTCGATTTCGTCCCCTCGTTCCTCACGAAAGAATCGCTGAATCCGGTCAGGTCGTAACAACCCGAAGTACCGCCGCAGAGTACTCACCAGGCCGTATTGCTCCGCCACAACGCGGTCGTAGAACTGGGTCGAGCTCTCCGGGGTGTCCATTTCCCGTACGCGGACCCAATCCTTCCGATAATCGTCCATCTTCGCGTCCCATTCATCATAGTACGCGCTTCGGCGAAATCGTTTTTCCGCCTCCATCTCTTCCATCTCGCCTTTGACCTGCTCATACAGTTCTGTGAGCCTGTCAGGATCCTGTACCTGCCAGAGCAGTTCGTCCGAGTCGACGATGGCTCCCTCTTCGATTCGGTTAAGCGCCGTCTCCACAAGTCGTGGATCAACGGTCTCCTTCCGGTCCGCAAATCGATCCACAAGGTCGACCACGAGCCGCTGCATTCCTGATCTTGCATTCTCTACAAGGTCATAGTCAATCACACCCCGGTAGAAAAGACGGTTACCGGCGTCCCGGCCGTCAGATATCCCGCAGAAGGCGTTCTCGTCCAGCGAACGCGCAAGTTCGACCGTAAGAGCAAGAACATCACGGGCCGTCGTTTCCGGCTTAAGCACTTTGCCCAGGGCTTGTCCAAGAAGGTTTGCGAGGACAGAGGAACTGCTCGAAGCAGGAACGGGAAGAATCTCCCGTAGACCCAATTGTTCCAGCACGGGGACCTCGGTCACACCTGTTTCCAGCTTCTTTGATAGAAACGCACTCATGATAAGGTCGCGGTCCTTTTTCAGACCGGGATAGTCGTTCATCATCAAGTGGTCAACGCGCTCATCCTCAAGAAACTCGAAAATCCGAAATGCCTGACGAGAATTGGGAAGCGTGCCGAGTTGGGCACGAACCAGAGCCGGCGTCAATTCGAAGGTGCCGTGGAGGAGGTGAGCCATCTCATGGGTCAAGCACCACTTGTAGGTCTTAAAGTTCATGTCTTCAACGCTGAACGTTTCAATCCTGCTGGGCAGGAAGATGCGCATCCCGTCAGTAACCGAGAAGAACTGGCTCAGGCCGGGAAGGTTCTTGTAAAAGAGCGATGATGAGCGAAGCATGAGCTTCACGCCGACAAGGGCTTCAGCATAATCGCGCAGCACAGTGTGGATATCGTTGAGCTCCAGTCCCTTGATAAGGCTTTTGATGGTCGTGCGACTTGACCCGGTCTGGAGTGAAAAAAAGGATTGCCCCTTGTCCGCCTGCTCCTCCACGTTTTGCAGCCCCCTCGCAACCCACTCCTCCAAGTCCTGCACAGTAAGCCTGCCGAGGATCTGCGGAGCAGAACGGAAGTACTGTAATGCAAGATCCGCTTTTTTCGCCTTGCCGGCAGAAGCACCTGCAGCAAGCATGCTGTGGGGTGAATAGGAGGCTCTGATGCTCGGCGCCTTTTCGATGAGCATGAGGCCTAGCTGAGCCCAACGGTCGAGGTCGCAGACATCGATCTTCTTGACCACGTCGACGCTGGAGCGGAAATATTCACGGCCGGCCTTCCACGATTTTGCGGTAATCTCCACGCCGCGCTCCGCCCATCGTACGAATGCTTCGTCATGCAGGTCCGTCAGCAGCGGGATGCTGGCGTTCAAATACGCGAGGGCAACATCTTGATCTCTCTCAGCCAGCTTGCTTGCAGATGCGGCCCAATCGATGATGACCGAGTCAGGCCGTCCTTTGAGCCCGGGCAGGGTGCGAAAAAGCGCTTCCACAACGCTCCATTTGGAGCGGCCCATGGCAGCCGCAAATGAGATGAATGCCGCCCTTGCCTGCTGCCCTTCTACGGTGGACAACGTTGTTACAGCATTTGTGAGGAGCGATTGCGAGAGTGATTTGTCAATGGACAGGAATGATTCCAGCATGGCGAGGAAGCGAAGATGCGTCTCGCCGTCAAGCAGAGAATTCAGTCCGCCGAGGGTCACGCCAGCCTTCCCGTTCAGGCCAAGCCTCTCCGCTATGGACACAGAGAGATTCTCAATTAGTTTCTGTTGTGAGTCGTGATTGATCATAGGACCGCAGAAACGATCTCCTTCAATGTCTTCTGCATTTCCAGGTCATCGGTGATGGGCTTGATCATTGCAACCTCGCAGGCGCGCCTCGGTTCAACACCCTGGGTCACCAGCATGCCCGCATAGATCAATAATCGTGTGCTCACCCCTTCGTCGAGGCCGCGGTCTTTCAGACCCCGGATTTTTTCGGCGATTTTCCTGAGATTCGCCGCTGTCTTTTGGTCTACACCGCTCTCATGCACGATTATCTCTTGCTCAAGATTGGCAGGAGGATAATCGAAGTCAAGGGTGACGAAGCGCTGTTTAGTGCTCTGCTTTAAGTCCTTGAGAGCAGTCTGGTAGCCAGGGTTGTAGGATATGACAAGCATGAATGTGTCCGATGCCTCGAGAATCTGTCCCCGTTTTTCCAAGGGCAGCATCCGCCGGTCGTCGGTTAGAGGATGGATAACGACCGTTGTGTCCTTCCGCGCCTCGACGATTTCATCAAGATAACAGATTCCGCCATGGCGGACAGCAAGCGTGAGCGGGCCGTCCTGCCAGCGCGTCGTGCCGCCATCAAGCAGGTATCTACCCACCAAGTCGCTTGCTGTAAGGTCCTCGTGGCAGGCAATAGTGATAAGCGGTTGACCCGTTTTGTAGGCCATGTATGAAAGGAACCGCGTCTTGCCGCAGCCCGTCGGACCTTTCAACATCAGCGGCAGCCGATTATTATACGCTATCTTGAAGAGTTCCACCTCGTCCTGAATCGGCAGGTAAAAAGGCTCCTGGGTGACTTTAAATTCCTGGATGTTTTTTTCTATAGCATTCCTTGCCATTGATACCGATGTCTCCATAAACTTTCCCTCTAAAGTAACATTAATGTTATTTCCCGGAAGGCAGTTCCTGGATCAGGCCGTACTGAACCTTGACCGTTTCGAGTGCCTCTTCCGTGGCCATTCTGACAGATGCTTCAGGAAGGCCGTAAATGACAGCATTAATGACCAATCGAAAACGCTTTGCTTTTTTCCCATCGCGGCCCGCGACTGTAACGCCGCCGCTTCCGCCCACCGTGTCGGCATGGAGAAACCCCGATGCATACTCGATGTACGCCTTCACGTGGCTGACATCCTTGGCACCGGCAGTCTCGCATCCCATCGCTACTGCACGGACGGTATCGCCAGCGAGGGTCCTTAGTTCAGCAGGCATAAGGTCTCCGGCAGAAGAAAAGAACCGTTCCGCGCTGTAACTGTGAATGTCCTGATGGGCCGGGTTTTCCTGCCCGGGGAAAATAACTGGTATTTTCATGACATCGCATGGACGCCTTGAATCCTACCGACAAGGGAGGACAATCCTTCTCCTGTGACAGTCGAGATCCGCACGATTTCCGCCTTCTGATTGATCTCTCGAACAGACTTTGATGCCTCTTCAACCTCCTTCACGGTCACCAGATCGGATTTACTTAACCCGATAATGGTTGCGTCACGGATTTGAAGAGACACCAAACGCTTCAGTGTGTCGTACGTGAGGAGCTTCGCCGCCCGCGATGTATCGAAAAGTACAATCGTGTGGCCCATTTCAACGGGAAGTTTCCGCGCCATCAAACGCACAGTCTGACTGATCGCATCAGGGACCGCAATGCCCGTGGGCTCGATAATAACCAGGTCGGGTCCTATAGTTGTAGCAAGAGTCTCCAATGTTTTCATAAGGCTTCCTGCCACTTGACAGCAGATGCATCCTCCTCCAATGTCCTTGACCGTAAGGCCATACTCCTGCATGACCGTACCATCCACAGGTACTGCTCCTACGTCGTTCACGAGGATAGCGATCTTCATCCCCAATCCCGCAAGCTTTTTGCTGAGCGCTATAATGAGTGTCGTCTTTCCCGAGCCAAGGTAACCCGCAATTTGTACGATCTTCATTTTGGTGGAACGACTCCTATACTTTGGATAAAGCCTTTACCAGGGCCTCCATATTCTCACGAGATACTTCAGGCCAGATATCACAACCTGGCCATACCGCACTCGCCCCGCCTTTCAGGGAATTCAGCACCGCTGGCCCTATTTCCGCTGCTGATCCTTTATGGAGAACCTTGATTGGGTCGAAATTTCCGAGAATGAGAGCCTTTGCACCGAGTTTCTGGCGCGTCTCTGCCATGCAATTCTTGTGATCCACACTGACCGCATCCGCGCCGCATTCGGCCATGTCAGTGATAATGGCGTTCGTATCGCCGCAGATATGCAGGATGTTTGGTCTCGGCATCGCTGCCAAAATCTTCGTGAGATGGGGTTTGATCAGGCTCTTGAAACTTCGCGGACTCATTACATCCGAGGTCCCTCCCATCTCCCTGAGCGTAAAGTAGTCAGCCCCTGCTTCCTGATAGATTTTGAAGACCTCGACAATGAAGCTTGAGAGTTTTTCCAGCAACCTTCCGGTCTTTTCCGGCTCGAGAAAGGACTCTTCGAATAGTTGATCGAGTTCCTTAATCTGACCTGCAAGGGTGAATGGGCCGAGAACATATGTTCCGATTGCGACATCGTTGCCGAGCTCACGTTTGAGTGCCTTGATTGCTTTAACCACGACTGGGATCCGCCCGGCGTTCCTGATATCGTGCGGGATCTTGAGGTCGTCTGCACTTGTCACAACTTTTTCCTTTACCGTTGGATATAGAATCCCTTCCACCTCATCATAGAAGTTCATCCTCGAGCCGAGCGCCTCAGCCTCTACACCGAGGTCAAAGGGAACCACCGCGCACTCAAAACCGAATTGTCGGTACATGCCTGCTGCAGCTTTCGCCATCAGTTCCGGATCACGATGCACCTTCGAAAAGTTTATTCCCAATTTATCCAGCACCGGTTTGACAACATTCCCCATTCCACTGAAAATGGGTGGGCGGTCGACCTTTTCCCCTTTCAGAAATTTGAGGACCCGCTCCTTCGATGTCAAATGTTCCGTCATATGATCTCCTTTCCGTTTTTCATTCTGTGAGGATTTCAGAGTTACAGCTGTCTGACCGACCATGACTGACAAAGTTCAATTTTTTGTATGATTAATATTGGCATTCTGCCACTCTAAAGTGAATAGGGGTTTCCCTGATTTTTGGGGGGGACAATTACTGAATAACGATAGGGCCTATTTTCCTTCTCGGGGAGACTATTATTCAGAAGGAAAATCGGGGTTGAATCCTAAAGCATGAGTAAAATTAACATGCGGAAGCGGCAAAAGGCAGCAGTTCTGAGATCCTAGAGCGAGGTAATTCCTTCGCGAATCGCATATTTCGTCAGCTCGGCAACAGTACGAATATTGAGCTTTTCCATGATATTCATGCGATGGGACTCGATGGTCTTGACACTGAGGTTCAACTGGCTAGCGATCTCTTTGGAGGTCTTTCCCTCTGCCATGAGCTGAAGCACTTCCCGCTCCCGGTCCGTGAGCTTGGAGAAGGCAGTTGCCTCCGTTTTTGATTTGTCTCGTACGAAATATTCCACGACAACGCCAGAAATGCAGGGGCTGAGATAGGTCTGACCCTGCATCACCGCCTTGATAGCGACGATCAGTTCCTCAAGCGCGCACTGTTTGACGAGATATGCTGCTGCCCCTGCCTTCAACATTTCCGATACAAAATGGCGGTCGGAATGCATGGAGAGCGCAATCACCTTGATGTTTGGGTGGTCCGCACGGATCCTGCGCGTTGCTTCTATTCCGTTCATGTCGGACATCGCGATATCCATAATAATCACATCTGGTTCAAGTTTCTTTGCCAAACGGACTGTTTCCCTGCCGTTCTCGGCTTCGCCGACCACCGAAAGCTCCGTATTCTGTTCAAGTACCATGCGTAATCCGCCGCGCATCATAATGTGATCGTCGGCGAGAAGGACTTTGATTTTCACGCCCCTGCATCCTTTCTGTTTTCATTTTGGTCAAGCGGTGACGTCAAGGTCACCCGGGTGCCCCGGCCGGGTCCTGTATCGATCGTGATCGTGCCGCCAAAGTACTTTAACCGCTCGCGTATGCTGAAGAATCCGAATGTCCGATTAGTGTCTATCTGGGTCTCATCGAAACCGATGCCGTCGTCTGCAACCACAATCTTGATTGCATCGCCTTCGCGGTTGATGCTGACATTCACCTGATGCGCCTGAGAATGCTTCACAATATTCATAAATAGTTCCCGTACCGTTTGAAACAGCAGGATACTAACATCCTTCTTCAGCGGCTTGGGGCTGCTATCTTTCTCGCAGTAGAACAGTATGTAGTGCTGCTTCTGCATCTGTTCGGCCAGCCACTCAATGGTCGATTCGATACCAAGGTCATACAAATGCGGGGGACTCAGTTCGAAAGACAGCGATTTTGTGTATACGATCGCTTGGTCAATGAGATCCATAATATCGCCAACGGTATTACCAGGGGTACCGCCGGATAACGAGTTTCTGAGCACACCCAGTTTGATCCTCGTCAACGCGAGCATCTGTCCGATATTATCATGAAGGTCCATCGCGATACGTCTTCGCTCTCCTTCCTCTGCGAGCAGCAGTTCTGATGCAAGGAGCCGCAGCTGCTCTTCCTTCTTCTTCCGTTCCGTGATGTCTCGCTGGACCGAGACGAAATGTGTGACTTTCCCCCTTTCATCCCGCAAGGGCGTGATCTGCCACTCCATATTAAACTGCGTTCCGTCCTTCCGGGTCGCAACTGTTTCAAGATAAAAGACCTTGTTCTGCGATGTGCCAGCCTCCATTTTTTTCCACTCCGTGCTGTCTGAGAGCGGCCCCTGGAGGAGTGAGAGCTTTTCTGTCACCTCTTCGGCCGCATAGCCCGTCATCTTTGTGAATGCGGCATTGACGAAAACGACGCGTGACGAAGCACGCCCCGGGTTTGCCGTTGTTATCACTACAGCATCTCCTGACTGCTGAATGGCAGATTCCGTCAGGCGTAGCTTCTCTTCGGCCTTCCAACGCTCAGTTATATTGTTGAAGAAGGCCAGCGTTGCGGGTCTGCCCATCCAAGTAATCAGGACCGAGTTAACCTCCAACCATTTGACGTTCCCTTCGCTATCCACGATTCTGCATGAATAGAAATGAGGGATGCTGACCCCTTTTATTCTCTTCAGGTGGCGTTCCACGACCATCTCGCGGTCGTCGGGATGGATGAAATCGGTGAATGGCTTTGAGGTTAATTCTTCCTTGGTGTAGCCAAATATCTTCGCCGCCTTGGGATTAACAAACCGGAAGAAGTTGTCCTGCGTGATCAAGACGCCTTCATTTGCATACTCGACTACAAGGCGGTATTTCTCTTCGGATTTGCGCAGACTCTGCTCTATCCATTTGCGTTCGAGTATTTCCATCTGGAGATCTTCATTCGCCGCTGTCAGCTTTACCGTCCCTTGATTGACCCGTCGTTCTAGTTCACGGCTCGACTCTTGCAAGAGGTGTTCGTGCTGTTTCTGGATGGTAATATCATGACCGATACAGAGTATCTCGTTTATATTGCCGTCTTCATCAAAGAGTGCCTTGTTTGCCCATGAAATCCAAACTTTTTCGCCGTTTGACCGGATATTTTCGTATTCTATGTTCGCATACCGACCTGGCTCTTCTTCGATTGTTCTCAACATGGTCTCTACCATTTGCCGGCCGCTGTCCGGTACGATGGTACCCACGATATTTCTGCCGAGGATTTCTCTTTCCTGGTATTCGAACAATTTTTGCGCGAACGGGTTGATAAAAGTAATGGTCCCCTCTCTATCCATGCGTATGATTATGCTGTTGGCGTTCTCTACCAGTTGTTTGTACTTGGTTTCACTATCCTTCAGCGCCTTCATCGTCTGTTTTTCGTTTGTTATATCCTCGACCGTGCAAATCATGCCGTCGATTTTTCCATTGGTCACTATCGGGATGAGCCACCCTGACTGATAAGTCTGTTTCCCGGCGGGCGTGGCTATCGGAACTTCTGAATAATATACGGGCCGCAGCGACTCCTTTGCCTCCAGATAGTGGGGCCTAAACAACTCTGTCACCGTTTTTGCGTCAGTCGCAAAAACGTTCGACCCGAGAAGCTTCTGCTGCGTCACTCCTGCGATCATCTCCATTGCTTTGTTAGCATAATAGATATTGTCGTTTTTATCAGCTGCCCAGACACCGGACGTGATGCCATCCATGATGCTTTCATACAGGTGATTGCTGATAGATTCTTTCTTTTGTGCTTTCATTTCTTTTAACCGGACATTCATATTACCTCCCGCCGGACAACCTCGTAATCATGGGCGGGCTAATCGTCTCTGCCCCTTTTAAGGTTACGATCTCATGTTGAACCAGCTGCACTGTTTGCCGTTCAATACCAGCAATTCCTCCAGTATGTTCTTGAGATGATCGTAGGCCTGTGTCAATTCATCGCCGGTGGCGCTAAATTCTCTGCGTGATTCATACAACTAACCGGTCAATTGTCCGCACAAGACCGTGAGCAATGCCGATGCTCGATCCCACGGACAGGAAGGACATTAGGAGATCAATCGTGCTTCTTATTATCCAATGGCCGGTATTCTTTGTAAAGATCGGCAAGAGGCACCGGCATCTGATTTCTTACGAATTCACCTGTTCATATATTTCTCTAATTGCCCCTTGCTGTCAATGTAAAATTCAAACTTTACATCGATAAAATATGTACATACGGACGTTACCTAACAGTATGTGTCTCTAACTATCCTGTCTCACTGGATAACGAGATTCGCCCCCATTACTAGAATGGGTTATCCTCTAAAAAATGAAAAAGCCCATAAACGTTAATGTTTATGGGCTTAAAATGGTCGGGGCGAGCCGATTTGAACGGCCGACCACTCGCACCCAAAACTACTGTGGCATTTAAATCTTATATGCAATGTACTGATTATTATGGTTAATTTAACAAAAAACCACGCATAATTTGCATTAAAATGCCATAAAGTGCACTTTTCCACCGCCAAGGTCCCGCCATGGATAAAAAAGTCGGATTTTATTTATTCACCTGATTCCTATCCTCTAATAACCTTGCAAACCGGCACTTTATAACTATCTTTGCTGGGATCCATAGAGAGGCATGAAGGGTGGCATCTTCACAATGGTAATATAGACCACGATGAAAAGCCGCGTGAAAGAGTTCGGGATGTATTCAAGAGCGAACAACACTAACATGCTCTGAACAGTATTAGCGTTAAAGTATGTTTACAAGAATTGTAACTGATTTAATGATTTCCTCAGCCAGACATCTTAATATGAGTTTTTTCCTCTTTTAAAAATATCCGACATACGCGTCATAATCGACTGTATGATGTATGTTCACCACTGGCGGCCCCACTTTAATAACTCCCAAAACATAAAACTGATGAATGCTGTTATCATCAATACCCACGACACGGCTTCATCTATTTTTTCACCTATTTTTTCTCGATTAGTCATCTTTAATGTTCTCCCCGTTCAAATCTTATCTAATTGCAATAAGTGCAAACGAGTTGACATTTGTTTCCCCCGGTCTTTCAAAATTGCACCTCCTCGGACTGTTGCAGCACGACCTTCACGACACGGTTCAAGTCGTCGGTCCTGACCGGGTTGCTCATTAATCCACCCGCGCTCTACTGTTTTTCGCAAATAATAAAAAGATTCTTGTTCAAAACTTCCGCCTTTTCTGTGTGCTTTTCCTGCGGTGGCAGTTTTCCATTTATTCTATTTTCGCTTACCGTTCTTCTCCGGCTTATTCTACAGTCACCGGATCGACTACCTTGATAGACGCCTGCTGATCTTTTTCTGGGGGAATCCCGGCGGGCCCCAGCAATACCGCGATCCATCGCGTGTTTTTGTTCTCTAAAAGGTACCCTACAAGTCTCTTCCGACTCTTCAAAAATCTATTTTGTACTATAAATCCGGCGCACTGCATCTTTAATAGATTGCTCCATATCTTTTTGATTTTTATTGTAATCACCCCAAGTTATTTTACCATCAAGTAGATCAACCGCGTTTTTTTCTCTTCGCGAGTTGATTCTCTCCAGCGCTGAACCAAATTCTTTATCTTCAGGCGTCCCATAATTTTTTAATGATTCGATAAATCTCTTGTATATGCCTTCAACTTCCAAGCTATATTTAGAAAAAGCAGCTTTCTCAACTTCAGAAATCATCGCGTTATCAGCAAGTTGTTCAAGGGTTATGTCATCAGGCCTACAGCCAGATTTTGTAAAAATTATTTTATATTCCTCTCTATTGCACATAATTGGTAATTCTTTGCTTATGTGATCAAGTGTTACAATAGGACTATATTTTATCCTCTCAAATTCTTCATCTGAGACTTCAGACACACATCCTATTGACAGAAAAAGGAGGCTACTCATAACTAATAATCTGGGAAATTGTGTTTTTATCAGCATACTATTTCCTTCTACTGTGACCGCCTTTGTATCTTGAAACATTTTCTGCCGGAACTAACAAACGAAAAAGATTTAATTAAAATTTACCAGAAATGTTGGCGGAAAGCGGCCGACGCCTTCGCTAGCGCCGATGATTACGATAATCTTGCTTTTCATATGAGTTGGCGTCGGCCACCGTCTTCCTAAGACCATTCTGAACTTATCCGATCATATAGCTCATTAAACTGAAGTGTCTATCGCTTTATCTGCCGTCGCCTTTCGAAAAGATATGATGGTCATCACCTCCTGTCAGAACTGGAAGGGCTGATTGATCATCATCACGACGCTTGCGCCTTCGCTGGAGCCGGCCAAATCGATCCGTACGACCAGCCCTTTGCACATGGCCCGGAACCCGAAACCAGCGTCCCATTTCATGGCCGAGTTCAGTTCGTTAAAATTCCACGAAGGGGCAACACGTCCAGCTTCAACAAAGGGAACCAACTGAACCCATCGGACTCCAATGTATTGTTGAAGCCAGGGCCAGTTGTTGAATGGGTTCCATTCGGGGATCATGCGATATTCCGCTCCGTAGTAAATGCCGGCTTTGTCGCTGAAGCGCTGGTCCGGAAAGCCGCGCATCCTCCACAAACCGCCCAGCGTAGCGCCGGCATAGGTTGGGGGCCGGTTGGCAATGGTGCCGTCAGGTTTGACTTCCCATGAGGGAGAATAAGCCGTCCAGATATCGAAAGCGAGGACACGCTGCCGGAACGTGTCTGACGGGCCAAGCGAGAAATACTTGTCAAATTCAGCTATATAAGCTGTCCAGGGATTTGAGCTGTTCGCCAAGCCGAAATCGCGAGACACCCTCAACTGCAGGGAATTTCCCTGGGAGGGGTTGTCAGAAAAATCCCGGTTGTCCCAATAAAGGGTAAAATCGAGGCCATTGGTCCTCTGTACCACATAGACAAAGTCACTGTTGATCTCCTGTGAGCGGTAGAACGGTCGCACCTCTAGGAAAGTCCGACCGCTCTCCAACGGGTTCCAGGACGTTCCTCCACTGGCGCCTGATTCCAGCAGCCCACCTTTCAACCGATAGGCATTGACGATCTGGTCTTTGCCGTTGCCAATCGGCAGAAGGTATTTGAAGGTGATGCGAAAATAATTGTCCCAACCGCTCGAGGTGACGAAATTGTTCTTGTCCGACTCGTTGCTTCCTGCTCGCTGACCCGGAAATCCGGGGTTGCCGTTGATGTAAGCATTGTAGTCGACAAAATATCCAGTCGACACGATAGGATCAATGAACAGCCGTTCGACCCCGAACATACGGAAGTCGTGACCTATCAGGAACAGCATGGCAGTGCCTGTGGAGCCGGCCATGGCCGTGGCCGTGAACGTGGACTGCGGCTCGGGAGAGCCCACGATGCTGTAGACGTATGCCACGGCAGCTCCGAAACTGGAGTTATAGAATCCGTATGGAACGCTGATGACATTTTCAGACCGCGCACCGCTCGGCGGCGTGCTTTTGACCTCTTCTGCAGCATAGGTAAGCAACGGCACCGTGCATGCCAGAAATGCCAGTACCGTGAACAGGATGCGCTTCATGCACATTCTCCATCTTGGGAACGAATCAAATCTCACAACATCTCACCGCAGAAGACGAAGAGGATTGCTTGAGTTACACCACAATTAATGTCCACTCAGCCACCCCTAGGTTCCCTCGCGCATTTTAATTTTTTTATGCTGGCTCAGATCGTTCAGCATTGTGACGACTTCACGTCCAGTGGCTAACGGGAACGAGCAAAGATCGGGAAATGCTGTGAGCCATGAACGAATTCAGCAAAGCATCTTTGTTCTTTCGTTCTCTGCGTTCTTCGCGTCTTCGCGATAAGAATTCTTTCGCTTTTTTGTCACGCTCCTCATTCTCATTCTATGGCGGTTTTGATCCTAACGTAACGCAGGCTTGTGCTGCCGTAATCTGCTCATCCGTCATGCCTTTCTCCCTCAATGCCTGCAGCATTGTTTGACCATTCCACAATGCGCGGCTTGAACATGTTCCTTGCAGCGCTAAGGCGAAGAAACTCCATGACAATCGCTGCAATTCATAGTACGGTAAGAATCGCCGATATCGACGGGATGGGGATATGTCTCTTCGGTCAGAACGGCGAGCGTTTTCTTCCCCGCCATCTGCCTTTTTATGAGCAGGTGACACAGGCTACAGTCTTTCGACAAAACAGTCCCGTCGTCGCTTTTATGTTTCCCGTCGTGGCAGCGAAAGCAGCCCAGGCTGTACATGTGTCCGCTTTGGTTCGGGTAATTCTTCCAACTTACCTTCATGAACGGATCACAGATGCGATCGTAGAGATCCTGCAATCTCGCAATAACCTGCTTAAGCTCGACCTCCCGCAAGGCGACAATGTCAGGATACTTCTTTTTATAGGATTCCATGATGGCATCTTTGATGCCTGATCGGGCCGCTTCCCTTGAAGCGTATTTGCCTTCCAGCGCCTGGACTGCTGTACTCTTAATGTCCGGGAGCGAGGGGTCTATCAACTTCAAACTCAAAAGAGCATTCACTACCTTGTCTGGCGGGTAGAATTCGTGTCCCACCCTGTTGTGGCAGTCGATACAGTCCATAACACGCTTCTGCTCTGGTGCAGGTTCCTTGACGGCAGTATTTCCATCTTCAGCCCTGTAAATTCTTGCCTTGCCGTCGAAGCCGATCGCGCGTACCCACGGAATGGCCTCACGCTTCGGATCAGCAGTTGCATACTCGATCTGCCTGGCTACTGCATAGTGCCAGTGCATCATGGGAGGCTTGTCAGTCTGGACTCTCACCGCACCCATCTTAAGTAACAAACCAATTGTCCATTCAGTGTTCTTAGTGTCAGAGAGATAGTACTTTCGGCCCCGGAGATTTTCCTCGAAGGCGTACGTGGGACCGTGACAGCCCTGGCATATATCCTTTGAAGGCCTGAGGTCTTTGACGGGGGCAGGGATAGGTCTCGGGAATTTATTCGACAGGAGTTCATAAAGTTCGGCGGTTCCCTTGAACTTCGATAAGACAAAATACTGGGTGCCCGAGCCCACATGGCACGCTGAACACTCAACCTCCGCATGATGGGAAAAGGCGTGAGCACGAGACTGCGGGCCCATGACGGCATGACAGGTCTGAGAGCAGAAGGAGGTAGATTCTACGAATTCATAGCCTTGGAACATTCCGAAAGTATACAGCAGGGTCAAGAAGACGAAACCAGCCGAGAGAAGTATTACGAGCCTGCGCTGTTTGTGGTCATTGAAGTCAAGCACGAGCAGGCGTTGTTCCTCAAGGGGGACTCCAATTCTCTGTCTTCTCCGTTGCCGGACGATTCCCAGGACGACAAACGCCACCCCGATGAGGATGAACACTGGTAAGATCAGCAGGATGACGAGGTCCGAATAGGGCCTCGGTCGCTTTGAAAGCAGATCGAAAATAAGCAGGAAGACGATCAAAGCAAGGTTGAACAGTGCAATGACCGAACCCGCTAGGGTGAGCGGGTTATAAAAGGATAACGGAAGGATTCGTTTCATTTTGTGCTCCTTTTCCCCCTCGCGATGTTCTGTCGCGCAGGCGGATTCTTTTTATCGTTGTAATCTTAGCCATGGGAATTGTCATATCCTCCGCAACGGCGGTACTATTAACACCCGGCTTAGATAAGCAGAAGTGATCGGGTAGTGATCCTCCTGCCTGCGTTCCGTCTGAAACCGCGCAAGTCGATGCCTGGTGCATGAGGCCGATAAATTCCTCTCCGTACGGTGCTGAAATCCACAGTCGGAATTTCGGCGAATATGTTTCCATTTCCTCATTCTATTCTTGCGTTCGAGTTCGAGCGTCCTCAGGATACAGTAAAAGTTATAATGCCGGAATAGCTCCCTGATCTCTTTTTCCACAGCTTCTCTGGTATCCTGGACTATATCTGTTGAGTCAAGCAGTGACAGCTCAATCCGTTCTTTGATGCTTCAGAAATCACCCAGACGTCTCCGATTCCATTATGCGCTGGAGGTTCCTCAGGTTGTCTTTGAGCTCCACGTAGACTATGGCTTGAAACACTTTGTTCTCAAGGAACGAGTTATGTTCCCTTGGGGGTGTATAGCGGAGTTCCACAGTAGCCTCGGTCGCATCGCTTCCCTCCTGTTTCAGGCTCAGGAATCCGCTGTTTCTCACGCGTGCGCCAGGCATGGAGCGCCATCGTATGATTTCGTTTTCCTTGTCCTCGATGATTTCCGACTCCCATCTCAACTCCCCCACCGGTGTCTTGATGCTCCAGCGGCTATGCCCGTTCCCCAGGTCATCTACGGTATCAAGATAGTCGATGAAACGGGGAAGGTTCTCTAGATTACGCCAGAACTTGTAAATGTCAGAGACCTTACGGCTTATGGTGATGCTTTCCCTCACGTGTATATCCGGCATGTTTTTCCTCCTTTCACCAGCAGCGGTTGCAGCAACTTCACTTTACGCATCTGCCTCCTCTGTGGGCCGGTACTGCGACAAGACGCGAGAACCGAATCCAGCTATCTTTTCGCATAAATCAAAGCGAAAATGTCGCTATCAGCGCGTCTCTAATGGAAATCTTTTTAGAGATGGTGAATCGGTTCATTAGAGTCTGATCTATATTAAAGTGCAAGACTTTAGATGTCAGTGCTGCTGCCGTGACCGACCTAGCAACCGATACCGCTCCTCAAGGGACTGCACCGCTACTGGTTTCTCCCAAAACTGCAATCTGTGCTTCACGCTTCAACCCCTGCACATATGTCTCAAGCTTACTTCGGGCGGAGTAGATTTCTGCATATGATATACCCTTCACGTAAATGGGCTCACCAAATAGCAGTATGACCTCGCCGAACGGAGCGGGAATCAGGAGTCGATCCCAGCTCTTTTTTCATATTTGAAACCGTTTTGCCGAAACCGCAACTGGGATTATAGGAGCTTTTCGATAACCCGGCAAGAAGAGCGACACCAAGCTTCACTTTGTGTAAAGGCCCATGCGGACCGTCAACGGAAATCGCCACGTTTTTTCCCTTTTCATGCCGCTGATAAGCTCAAGGAGAGCTTTGTGGCCTTTGCGCTTGCTCGATCCGCACACGACGTCGAAACCGAAGCTTTTTTAAAAGTCGAGCCATAATTTCACCGTCCCTACTTTCGCTCACGGGGATCAAGAAACCGGAATTTCGATAAATATGAAGCAGAGGCACCATATCCCCATGGAAAAAAGCGCAGATAATTTTACTCCCGCTTGAAGCGAGGCGATCCAGAGATTCACTGTTTGCGAAGCGAACCCGCACCGAACAGTTCCGTAAAACAACGAACAACCAGGCTATCCGGCCCAGAATCCTTTGGCGGATTGATGAGAACACTCCTACGATTTTCCTATCCCCATCTTAATAGCTCCATGTTCACGATGAGCCGTTCTTCTCATAATCAAGAAGTGCAGCCTCAACGGCTCGTCGTAACTCGGCGACTCTGACCGGTTTGCTCATATATTCGAACGCACCAAGACTCATGACTTGGAGATAAATATCCACATTGCAATTTTCGGTAAGCACGATAACAGGCACCTTCGGCATGAATTCTCTTAGCATGGTCAGGAATGAAAATGCGTCGAGTCCCGTCATTTCATAGTCGATGATTATCAAGTCAATCTTGACGTTCTCTCTAAGAACTGCCACTGCAGATTCTGTATCGATCTTTGGAATGACCTGATAGCCAGCCTCGCACAATGCCACTGCCAGACCTGCCAGATGACTGACATCATCGTCTATCAGAAGAACATTTTTCATAAAACCTTTCCCCGAAACCATCCTCCTCCCTCCGAGAACCTCGTAGAGGGTTGCCTGATTAATAAGCCTCGGTGCTCACCTATCCCTCCTGAAATATCTTTCACCCTCATGAGCAGAAGTAAGGCCACTGTCAAACCGATAACTTGTTCATGGTTGATTTTTGACAAGGGTGATATAGTATGTATCTACCAACATCGACGGACAGTTTAATTTTAGAAGTTACCGTATGAAATATGTAACGAGTCTGTAGAAAAAGTCCTTCTCAAAGCCCGACGCGCAGGTTTCGTTTACTCCCTGTGCCCCCCAAGCGAGAACATCAAGTTTCTTGTTCTGATTTCCCCGGCATTAGCGGTATTTGGGAGCTCAAATCGGACCAGACGATCGTTCGGATCTTGTACTCTATCTGCAGATAACGTGCGACCTTGGTTGCCGGCAGCACCTGGCCCAGCTTCGGTACGTAGGACTGCATGAGCTTCACTTCGTCCGCCAAAATCGCGAGGAAGTCGGACGCCAGCTTCTTCGCTTTTTCATTGTCCATTGAATTCGTATTCCACGCATCGGCATAGGACTTGATCATCGCGGCCGTGCGCCTGTTGATCTCCTCGAGGTCCTTCTGATAGGCCTCATACACCGGCCAGAAACCTTTAGCCTCGGATTCGGTGAGCTCCATGTTTGCCGCCACGATAAACTTCTTGTCCGCTTTGATCTTTTCGAGCAGGATCTGTGTGTTGTCTCCTGACTTGTCACCCGGCGCGTTCTGGGCGAACGCCGGTGTGATACCCAATGCAACAACCAGCAAGATAACAATCTTAATCAACTGTTTCATAACAATCTCCCTCCTATTGTACAATTTGAAATTATAGTCACCGCTCTGCTGACCAAACGGCTTGCCCCCTTTCGATCTTTTTTTATAATGAAAATCGGAATAACACGTCAATAACCGCTCCGGCCAACGTCGCCTTGTATTCAAACTTGGTGGAGGCATGCCAGTGCTTGATTCTCCGCACCTTTCTCATAGGAGGTCAGTCTGGCTTGTTAGGCCGAGTATATTGATCAAAAGAAATAAAATCGAGATAACCCTTCTCTGAGCTTCTTGTCTGATTAATTTTCCATCATCTACTTGATCTTATCCGTAATGTAGTTGATGATATCCGTCAAGGTGACAATGCCCGACAGCCTGCCGGTGTCAACAACCGGAAGCTGCTTTACCCTTCTCAGGATCATGAGAGAACCTGCCTTCACTATGGGCGTGTCGCCCGTTATGGTGATTGGAGGCGTTCCCATGAGGTCCCGCACCCTCAGGTCGTACAATCTGTGCGCCCGATCTTCGATGTACTCGAAGCTCACCATATAGTGCGTGTCTTCTATAATATCGGAATAGCCCGGCAGAACGGCCTTGAAAATATCGGCCTTCGTAATTACTCCCGTAACCGTTCCTCCGTCCACCACCACAAGACCGTTAACGTGGCATTTCCTGAGAATCTCGGCACACTCCTTTAGGGTCTGGTCCGGCCCGATGGTATGGACCTGCTTTGTCATAATGTCGGCTATTTTCATGAATATACCTCCTCTAGAAAACAGTCTTTAGTTTCAGATCTTATGGAGAATACGAGGTTTACTGCTCACCGAAAACCAGAACGGTAAATGCCATTTCTCGATAATCTAATGACATTGATCGACAGCTGTAATATCAATATACCATAGAAAGATATGCCATAATGGGGATCGGCGAGCAATTCCAATTTTCTGCGAATTACCGCATGTAACTGTCAGATGCCCTATTCATGTACTGCCCGTTCGAGTTGGCACGATGCTTCATAGAGCGCGCACTTGCACCGCTCCGATAGCTTGTCATCGTGTGCATACAGGCAGGCCATAATCCGTGCTTCCCCCGGTGTTACATCCTTGCAATAGGTCTCAATCTCCGCCTGACATCCCACCGCACCGATATCAGCCAGCCGTATCGGCTGTGTGGTCGCACAGCCTCCGCAGACCATGAGGACACTCAGTGCTGCTGCAACGATGATCATGTTTTTTCTCAGAATATGCGTCATAAGTCTCACTACCTTCCTTTGTACCCGTTTGTCCACTGCGATTTGCAGTTGGCACAACGGTACATGATCTTGTGCGTGTCTACTTTGCAGTAATACTCAGCATTGTCCAAAGTCATTTGCGACCCGCACCATTGACAATAAATTATGCAATGCATCG
>DASPSR010000054.1:0-10630 GCA_035623825.1 Nitrospirota bacterium | reverse complement strand
CCGAGAAGCCATTTGATAAGGTGGTTGGCGCGGCCCATGCTGCATATGCAGATGATTTTATCCGCACACTTCCCCAGGGGTATGATACGGTCATCGGTGAGTCGGGGGTGAAGCTTTCCGGCGGCCAGCGCCAGCGGATTGCCATAGCGCGGGCGCTTCTTAAAGACGCCCCCATACTCATTCTTGATGAAGCCACCTCTTCCCTCGATACGGAATCAGAACGAGAGGTGCAGAAAGCCCTCGATACGCTCATGATGGGCAGAACCAGCTTCGTGATAGCCCACAGGCTTTCCACGATCATGAATGCGGACCGCATCATCGTCCTCAAGGACGGGAGGATCGTCGAGCAGGGCAGACATAGGGAACTCCTCGCACTGGCCGGAGAATACAAGAACCTCTATGACCAGCAGTTCAGGGACGAGCCTCTGATACGGGTGCAGGAATGATGAGGGAAAAACTAATCTCATACGTCGGCTGGGCGCTGATTTCGATCTGGAGCATGACAATACGCACGCACACCGTGAAAAAGGAGGACGCTGACCGCCTGATAACGGAAGGCAAAAACCTGATCTATGCATTCTGGCACGGAAGGCAATTTTTACTGTTCCATCACCAGCGCAATTCGGGCATTGTCATTCCCGCCAGTGAAAGCCGTGACGGCGATATCCAGGCCGGGATTCTCAAACGATTCGGGTTCAATGTGGTGAGGGGGTCGAGCAAACGGAAGGGCGGCCGGGCGCTCCTCGGAATGGTCGAAGGTCTGCGAGAAGGCAAGAATATCGCCATCGCCGTGGATGGGCCCCGCGGCCCTATCTATGAGGTGAAGCAGGGGATAACCTATCTGGCAGGCAAGCTGAACAAGCCTATAGTCCCCGTATCGTCAAGCGCGAAGCAATACTGGATTCTCGGAAAAATATGGGATAAATACATGCTCCCCGTGCCCTTCACGCAGGCTGTGGTTGTGTACGGAGAGCCTATCATAGTCCATGGAACAAAAGAGGAAGAACTTGAGTCAAAGCGCAGGGAACTGACCGAGGCGCTGAACCGGGTGATGGAGCAGGCTGATCAGTACTTTCATCATGAAGCATCGTAGCGGGTGACATGATAGTATGTACATTCTATACAATATACTGCTTGTTTTGCTGACACTGCTCCTGTCGCCGTTCATTCTGTTCAAACTTGTCACCGTGCCGAAGTACCGCGGCGGCATATCCCAAAAACTGGGTCGCATCCGGAAGTCGGTCCAAAAGGCAATTCGGGGAACACGTCCCATCTGGATTCATGCCGTATCCGTTGGCGAGGTTATGGCAGCTCACCCGCTTGTCCGCGAACTGAAGAAAAAATACCCTGACAGGAAACTGATCCTCTCTACGGTCACGGTCACCGGCAACCATACTGCCCATCAGCGGGTGCCGGAGGCCGATGCGGTATTTTTTTTCCCCTTTGATTTCCCGTGGATTGTGCGCCGGGTTATACGCGAGATCAACCCTGCGGTCGTGCTTGTGGCGGAAACGGAGCTTTGGCCAAATTTCTTCCGTGAACTGAAGAGGGAGGGCATTCCTTCGGCCGTCGTAAACGGTCGAATATCCCCGCACTCGTTCAAAAATTACATAAAATTTAAAACGTTCTTCAGACAGGTCTTTTCGCATGTGACCATCTTCTGCATGCAGTCTGCCGATGACGCGGCGCGTATAAAGGACATTGGAGCACCCCAGGAAAAAGTAATAATCACGGGAAACCTGAAATTCGATCAGAAAATCCCCGAAAGCCAACCGAGCCCTGTTCAGATGCCGAAAGGGAGCAAGGTCATTACCGCCGGAAGCACGCATCGAGGGGAGGAGGCTGCCCTGCTCGAAATATTCAGGAGACTGCGGGAAAAGTTCCCCGAGTTGATCCTCATTATCGCCCCCCGACATCCCGAGAGGTTCGATGAAGTCTCTGGGCTCATCAACAAGGCCGGGTACGAATGTCAAAGGAGGACAAGACTGAAAGGGACGATAAAAGACGTGCTCCTGCTTGACACCATCGGCGAACTTCGTACATTCTATGGTATCTGTGACCTCGCATTTGTCGGCGGAAGTCTTGTAAGGGTCGGCGGGCATAATCTCCTTGAACCTGCAGCAATGAAAAAACCTGTTATTTTCAGCCGTTACATGTTCAACTTTAAAGAAATATCAGAGGCCCTGATCTCTGCCGGCGGCGGCATCCTTGTAAGGGATAAGGAAGAGCTCTATGTTCAGGCGGATAAATTATTGTCAGACAAAAACTATGCTCAGCAAATAGGGGACAAAGCATTCACAGTGATCGAATCCAATTCCGGGGCAACGAAAAGGACGATTGACGCTATCGGCAGGCTTATACGTGAAAACTAACGTCCGCTCTTATATCGAAGACGTGATGTATGGAAGGAAAAAGTCTCTTATTGTCGGGATGTGCCTCCAGCTGCTGTCTGCCTTTTACGCTCTCGCCGTCCACCTCCGCCATACTCTTTATCGGCTTCGAGTCGCGAGACAGCGAAGCCTGGAGTTGAACGTCATATCGGTCGGCAATATTACCCTCGGCGGTACGGGAAAAACGCCGGCAGTAATACAGATAGTGGGACTCTTGCAGAGGAACCGGAAACGGCCTGCCGTCATAAGCAGGGGGTACGGAAGGAAAGACAGGTCTGGCATCGTGGTCGTGTCAGACGGAGAAAAAGTGCTCGTCGATACGGAAACCGGAGGGGATGAACCGGTTTTGATCGGCTCCGTGCTGCCGGAGGTGCCGGTTGTCGTTGGCAGCGACAAGTGTCAGGCCGCTGTATTTGCAAAACAGAGATTCGACATAGACACGGTCGTTCTTGACGACGGTTTTCAGCATCTCCGGCTAAAAAGGGACCTTGATATCGTCTTGGTCGATGCCGCTGACCCATTTGGGAACGGAAAACTCTTTCCTGCGGGAATATTGAGAGAGCCTCTTACAGCTCTCAAGCGGGCGCAGGTTGTGCTCATCACCGGCGAGGATAGGGCGACAGATCTCGCCAAGCTAAAAGGCATCATCGGGCGCATGACAGAGGCACGAATATTCACATCCCGACAGGAACCCACGGACATCATCGACATTATTACAGGCGACGTCATGCCGCTTTCCGCGCTGCGAGGGACCACCGTACTTGCGTTCTCCGGAATTGCACGGCCTGAATCCCTCGCGATGCTTCTTCGCGCGCTAGGCGCCGAAATCCGGGCCATGATTGCATACCCCGACCATTATGCCTATAATGGGTCTGATCTTGCAGCGCTGCGTCAGAAGGCTGCGGCTGAGAACATACGCATGATGATCACTACGGAGAAGGACGCTGTGAGGCTGAAACAACTGAACCCCGACGGCATCCGGGCTCTCAGGATCCAGCTGAAAGTACTTGAGAACCGGGAGTGGGAAGAGGTACTATTACAAGGAATATGAGCAAGGCGGTATTTCTCGACAGAGACGGTACGGTGAACGAGGAGGTGGGGTATCTGACGGACTTGAGCAGGCTCCGCCTCATTCCGGGAGCAGGCGCGGCGATCAAAAAATTGAACCATGCCGGTTACAAGGTGATCCTCGTTACGAACCAGTCAGGAGTGGCACGGGGATATTTCCCGGAGTCTCTGGTTCACGAAGCACATGCGTATCTTACCGGCATGCTGCGGGAGGAGGGGGCAGTCCTTGACGGCATCTATTATTGCCCGCATCACCCGACCGCGGGCAACTCTAAATATACCATGTCTTGCGACTGCAGGAAACCGGGGACCGGTTTAATCGACCAGGCGATGAGAGATTTCGACATAGATATCAATCACTCATTCATGGTCGGGGACAAATGGAGCGATATCGAGCTTGCTCAACGGGCTGGTGTTCGTGCTATACTGGTCACAAGCGGTTTTGCGCCGGATGATCCCGGAAATGAGAGGCCGGGACACGTCGTAGCGCCAGATTATACGGCGCACAGCATTACGGAGGCCGTGGACTGGATCATCAGCCATGGCGCAGAGGATATATAAACAGCGTGATTACGAACGACGGGTATTGATACTGATATCGCTCTATGAAAAAAGCCATCACACTTGACCGAAGTTCTCTCTTGTCAAACAAGCGCAGGATCGTCATTAAGGTCGGAAGCGCGGTGCTCGCCTCTTCTGAATCGGGGCTTGACCAAGCGCGTATCGAGCGGCTCGCATCGGAAATATCTGCTCTCCTTGACAAGGGCCGGGAGGTAATCCTCGTTTCGTCAGGCGCGATCGCCGCTGGCTTCGCGAAATTGGGCCTCACCAAGAAGAAGGGGCTGCCGCTTTCGGTGAAACAGGCCTCCGCCGCGATCGGCCAGTCAAGCCTCATGTGGATGTATGAGAAGACTTTCAGCGCATACGGCAAAAAGGTCGCCCAGGTACTCCTGACGCGCGAAGACCTCTCGAACAGGACCCGATTTTTGAACGCGAGAAACACGCTCAGGACGCTGCTCGATTACGGTGTTGTCCCGGTCATCAACGAAAACGATACGGTGTCCGTGGACGAGATCAAGTTCGGCGACAACGACAACCTCTCAGGGATGGTCGTACACCTTGCCGACGCAGATTTGCTCGTCATCCTTTCTGACATCGATGGCCTCTATACTGCTGATCCTAAGCTCGATTCCTCGGCGGAGATCGTCCCTGTCGTCGAGAAGATCACGCCTGAACTGGAACGCGGAGCTGGGGATGCTCAGACGGCCGTCGGCACGGGGGGTATGCGTTCCAAGATTATGACGGCGAAGAAGGTCGGCGCATACGGCGCACCCATGGTGATCGTGAACGGGAAAAAACCCGGCATTCTCCAGGCGCTGTTCGATGGAGAGGAAGTCGGCACGCTTTTTTTACCGAAGCCCGAGAAGCAGGACAGCCGGAAGCACTGGATCGCGTATACGGTCTGCTCAGCAGGGAAGCTCGTGGTCGACAACGGAGCGCGCGAGGCGCTCGTGAACAGGGGGAAAAGCCTTCTGCCCGGCGGAGTGGTCAGGGTAGAGGGAAATTTCAAGCTGGGAGACTGTGTGGCCTGTGCCGATCTCAAGGGCACTGTATTCGCTCGAGGACTTACCAAGTATTCTTCGTCGGATCTTGACAGGATCAAGGGACTCAAAACCTCGCAGATAGAGTCCATTCTCGGGCATAAGGACTATGATGAGGTGATCCACCGGGACGACCTTGTGATATTGTAACGGGATATTGTACATTGAAAGATTGAACCGAGAAGCCACGAAGAGAGGGACTTATGGAAATCAGGCAGTATGTTTCAGATAAGGCAAAAAAGGCTAAGAGCGCATCGCGAGTGCTGGCAAACATCTCGACCGAAATAAAAAACAATGCACTCTTCAAAATGGCGGCGGGACTCGAGAAAGAAGCTGATAAGCTCATCGTCGAGAACAAGAAGGACCTCAAGGCAGCAGAACAGAAAGGGCTGTCAAAGGCCATGATCGATCGGCTGACCTTGAATCCCGATCGGGTCAAAGGCATGGCAGATGGCCTCCGAGAGGTAGCGGCGCTCCCGGATCCCGTGGGTGAGGTGCTCAGGATGTGGCGCAGGCCGAACGGCATGGAGGTGGGGAGGATGCGTGTCCCCATCGGGCTCATCGGCATCATTTATGAGTCCCGGCCCAATGTGACAGCTGATTCGGCGGCGCTCTGTCTGAAATCCGGCAACGCGGTCTTGCTCCGAGGAGGCTCCGAGGCCGTGCATACCAATACGGCAATCGTTGTCGTGCTCTCCCGGGCAGGGGCCGAAGCAGGCATCCCTGAAGGGGCGGTTTCCTTCATCGATAATCCCGACCGGTCCTGCGTCACGGAGATGCTCAAGCTCAATCAGTTCATCGACCTCATCATCCCGCGCGGCGGGGAGGGGCTCATACGAATGGTTTCGGAGAACTCAACGATACCGGTCATCAAGCATGATAAAGGCATATGCCATGTGTACGTTGACAGCAAGGCTGATTTCAAGATGGCGGAGGACATATGCTTTAACGCCAAGGTCCAGCGGCCTGGCACCTGCAACGCCATGGAAACCATGCTCGTGCATAAAGACGTGGCCAAAACATTTTTGCCGGCGATCATCGACCGGATGAAGAAGGCCTCTGTTGAAATCCGTGGAGACGAGAAGACGAGGGCAATCGTGCCTGATATCAAGGCGGCCACGGAAAAGGACTGGGACACGGAGTATAACGATCTGATCCTGAACGTGAGAATCGTGGAAAGCATCGAAGATGCAATGCAGCATATCGCGGCGCATGGTTCGCAGCACTCGGAAGCCATTGTCACGGACGACTACTGTAATGCCCGTCGGTTCCAGCGCGAAGTCGACGCCTCTGCTGTGTTCGTGAACGCTTCCACGCGATTGAACGACGGCTTTGAGTTCGGGCTGGGCGCAGAGATCGGGATATCAACGACCAGGATCCACGCTCGCGGGCCTATGGGTTTGGAAGAGCTTACCTCAACCAAGTTCATCGTATTCGGGAGCGGACAGATTAGGAAGTAGCCTGGACCCGGCGAGCCAGGCGTATCGGAACACAGGCATTGAGGGAGTGCCTGAAAAAAAAGGTTTTACGGCGCATAACAATAACTCTTTAGACTGATCATCGGGAGAGCGATTGGCACAGAAGTTTGGCATCCTCGGCGGCACATTCAATCCCATCCACTATGGACATCTTGCCGCGGCAGAAGAGGTACGTGACAGATTAAAGCTGGACAGGGTCGTATTTATTCCTTCCTATCTTCCCCCGCACAAGCACGAAGAAGACATGCCGCCCGCTGTCCAAAGGCTCGAGATGGTCCGTCTCGCGATTGCCAGCAACCCTCTTTTTTCGGTATCAGACATTGAGGTGATGCGCGGAGGAAAGTCCTATACCATCGAGACGGTGACTGCGTTGCGCGCGATGCATCAGGCGACGGATTTTTATTTCATTACGGGCGTTGATTCATTCCTTGAAATACAGATGTGGAGTCGCTGGGAAAGGCTTCTCCAGCTGTGCAGTTTTGTCGTGCTTTCGAGGCCAGGTTATCGCTTCGCCGACCTCATGAAAATCGATTTCATGAAAGGCGCTTCGAAAATGCTTGCTGCATTGGACAGTGGAGATCTGATGCATGCGATGTTCCAGCCGGACGGTTTCAAGATCTGTCTGGAAATGATCCCTCTCTACGACATATCGTCAACAGACATCCGCAAGAGGATCCGTGACTCCAGGACTGTTAAATATCACTTGCCTGAGGATGTTGAAACCTATATAATAAAAAATAAGCTATATGCGTGACACTTTGGAAGCGGCGCAGCTCTGCGCAGAGGCTGCGGATACCAAGAAAGCATTCGATATACTGATACTCGATATCCGCAGGCTCACCTACATAGCCGATTATTTCGTCATCTGCTCGGGGAGCAATACCACGCAGGTTTCTGCTATTTCGGACTGGATCGTACAGACTCTCGCGAAAACCGGCGTTCATCCTTCACATATAGAAGGACAGACCGAATCGAGCTGGGTGCTCATGGATTACGGCGATGTCGTAGTGCACATTTTCGATGAGCAGACGAGGGCCTATTTTGCCCTGGAAAAGCTCTGGGGCGATGCCGTCAGGGTTCCTTTTCTTGGACGGCCCAAGGCCATGCAGAGCGCCGCCCCATGAAGCTTCGCATTCTCTGCATGGGAAAAACGAAGGAGCGGTTTATCCAGGAAGGGATCCAGAAGTATCTGCGATACCTGAGGCCGTATGCGTCCATAGAAATGCAGGAGCTCAACGAGGAGAAAATAACGAGCCTGAAGGATGCCCCGACCGTCAGGAAGAAGGAAGCCGAGAAAATACTCAAGTCTCTCCCGGCAGGAACGTTCCTGGCGGCATTGGATGAGCGGGGTGAGGAATTCACCTCTCATGAGTTTGCCGGATTCCTGGACGGGGTCCTGCAGTCCGGCGTCAGGGAGGCGGTATTCGTGATCGGCGGCGCAATGGGGCTGGACGACCGGGTAACGGGATGTGCCAGGAAAGTGATCGCGATGTCGCGATGGACGCTCACGCACGAGATGGCGAGACTTGTGTTTCTTGAACAGCTGTACCGCGCTTTTACAATACTGAAGGGGAAACCGTATCATTATTAATCAGTTGGCGCCTGTTCCATGCAGCGCGGCGAACAAAGCGCTGAAGAATTGATTTTTTCTGGGGAAAGGATCGCGGATGAGGTTCATTGTTACAATTCTCCTGCTCATTGTGTCGATGCTTGTCGTGCTCTTGGTTGCTTTCAACCAAGGCACGGTGACTATCAATATCCTTCCATCGAAATCCTATGAGATATCCAAGTCGGCCTTCTTGCTCATATCTCTCGGCATCGGTGCCGGCGTTATTTTCTTCCTGTACATGCTGCGCGATATAAGGCGGTACCTCCGGGGCCTCAGGGTGCAGCGCGAGCAGAAGAAACGGTCCAAGATTCAGGAGCTTTACACCAAAGGGCTCAATTCGCTGCTCGCAAAGAGGAATCGCGAGGCTATAAGCCATTTTCAGAAGGTTCTCGACATTGAACCGAACCACGTCGATACGCTCCTTCGCATGGGTATCAGCTTGCTCCGCGAGAAGAATCCACAGGAAGCGATCCTTCTTCATCAAAAGGCGTGGGGATTGGACAGCGACAACCAAGAAGTCATGTTTTCATTGGCTGCCGATTATGAAGAGGCTAAGCGTTACGACGACGCCCTTAAACTGTATAAAGAGATACTCTCCAGAGATTCATCCAACTTTACCGCACTCATCAGGATGCGCGATCTCTATCAGCGGTTGAACAATTGGGAGGACCTGTACGAGACACAACGCCAGCTGCTGGCCAACCCTCTCTCGCCGGCGGAACAGGAGGTGGAACACCGGAGACTCGTCGGGTTCAAATATGAGTTCGGCCGCTCCCTTCTCGAAGCCGGTGACCTGGAACGCGCTCGAAAAATGTTCCGCGGCGTGATCAAACTCGACAGGGATTTTATCCCGGCCTATCTGGGACTCGGCGAAGTGTATCTTGAAGAAGACAAGACAAAGGAGGCGGCCGCTCTCTGGGAAAAGGCGTATAAAATGACCTCATCGACCCTGCTGCTCCACCGTCTCGAGGATGTCAATCTCAAGCAGGGGGAACCGGGTAAAGCCATCGAAATCTATAAACAGGCGGTCACTTGGAAACCTCAGGACATCGTTCTCAAGTTCTTTCTCGGCAAGCTTTACTACCGCCTGGAGATGATCGATGAGGCCTTTGACGTCCTCTCTTCTGTGGATTGGGGAGACAAGGAATACCCGGATGTGCATAAGCTGCTTGGGAACATCTATTTGCGCAGAGGATCTCTGGGGCTTGCCGCATCGGAGTTCAAGAAAGCGCTTGGTTTCCGCAAGCAGATTATCATTCCTTACGTATGCTCCAACTGCGAACTGCAGACCACGGACTGGTCCGGCCGCTGCCCGAATTGCGGCAAGTGGAACACCCTCGGCGTCAATCTCGAAAAACCCTGTTAGCGTCGTACATCTCAAACATCAAAGACCACATGGCAGACCCATGCGCTCCTGAAAACAGAGCCGCACAGGCGATCCATTCACACAGGATGATATGTGGGATCAGATGCTCGAGGTTTAAGTTTTCTCACAAGGTAAGGAGCTTGAATGTCTGATAAACCGGTAGTATTGGTTGTTCTGGACGGGTGGGGCATCAATATGAAGGAAGAAGGCAATGCGATCGCGTCGGCGCATGCACCCATATATGAAAGCATTCTCAGGGACTGGCCGCACACCCAGCTCCAGGCTTCCGGCGAAGCCGTCGGTCTGCCTGACGGACAAATGGGAAACTCCGAAGTCGGACACCTGAATCTCGGAGCGGGAAGGGTGGTTTATCAGGATTCAACCCGTATCAGCAAGGCGATCAGAGAAGGAGATTTCTTCAAAAACCCTGTTCTGCTTTCCGCCATGGAATCTGTAAAACAGCCAGAGAGAGCGCTCCATCTCATGGGGCTTCTTTCGGACGGAGGGGTGCACAGCCGCCTTGACCATATCTTTGCACTGTTTGACATGGCGAAAGCCCGGGGGATTACAAACGTTTTCTTTCACGCTTTCCTTGATGGCAGGGACACCCCGCCTTCAAGTGCCATAAGGTACATCACCGCCCTCGAAGAGCATTTCTCCAAGATTGGCATCGGTTCTATAGCCACCGTCTCAGGCCGGTACTACTCCATGGACCGCGATAAGCGATGGGAACGTATACAGAAAGCATATGAGGCCATGGTTATGGGCGAGGGCATCAGGAAGTATTCCGCGGTAGAAGCGGTGAAGCAGAGCTACGAGCATAACCGAACCGATGAATTCATGCTTCCCGCGGTCATACTCGAACCGACAAAGAACTGCCCCCTTGCTCCGATGCGGGACGGGGACGTGGTGATCTTCTGCAATTTTCGGTCCGACCGGGCGAGAGAAATCACTCGGGCGCTTACGGACGCCAAATTCAGGGACTTCAAGCGTGAGATGTTCCCGAAACTCTCTTCGTTTGTTTGTCTTACCGCGTATGATGAGACCTTTGACCTGCCGGTTGCCTTTGCGCCGGTGCAGCTTACCAACATTCTCGGTGAGGTTTTGAGCTCACACGG
>DASPSR010000049.1:0-93047 GCA_035623825.1 Nitrospirota bacterium | reverse complement strand
CCGTCAGCGCGTTGTCCGGTCCTGCCGATGGCGCCTTCCCTGATCCCGCCGTCAGCGCGTTGTCCGGTCCTGCCGATGGCTTAAAGGCTGACTTTGCCTGTGGCCTTGTGTCTGAATTTATCACTGGTTTGGCGTTTGACCTTCCTCTGAGTGAATTTGCCAATACAGCAGCCTTATTTACAGATGACTTCGTAATTGGCATGATTTCTGATTTTATAGCCGACTGATTGTCTGATCCCACTTTTGGTGTTGTTGCCGAAGAAAAAAGTATCTCCACTGGAGAAGAAAATATCATGATCTCTAACCTTAAGAAGAAGTAAAGGAATGTCAAGAGAACTGCTGAAATAGCATAGACTTCTGCTTTTTTAGAATAATTTGTAAGTTTCACGGCATTGCCCTCCTAATAGTAAATGCAGAAATCGTGATGCTCGCTCCGGCGATGTCACGACCTACAAAGCCGCCAGGAATGTTCTCTGACGGCTCGGCTTACTATGAACTCGGTGGCCATTAGTCCCCTTGCCCTGCGTCCCGGAGTTTTCCAGTTTGCTCCGAGCGGAGTAGAAACAATAAATCGTTGATCGATCGAATCCTGTAAATGATCGGGCGAAAACCGCAGCTTCTATCAAAGCTTACGCGATTCTTGTAATTTAATCTGTGATTTCCGTCACTTTTAACCGCATTACTACCCAAGGTTATGATATTTTGTTCAGTTCAGACTCTAAACACTGCTTGCTTTCATCCCTTTTTTATATTATATTTTTGCATGCACGATAAGATTAAAACGGTCAAGGAACTCCGTCCTCTCCTCGGAATCCTCCGGGCGACTGGCAAGAAGATTGTTTTTACTAACGGCTGTTTTGACCTGATCCACACTGGACACACACGCTACCTTGCCAAGGCCAAGTCCTTGGGCGATATCCTGGTCGTTGCAGTAAACAGTGATTCATCCGTGCGCACGATAAAGGGCGAAAATCGGCCGATAAATGACGAGTCGGCTCGAATGGAAACTCTCGCTGCGCTCCAATCTGTGGATTTTGTCACTCTATTCGAAGAGCATGATCCGTATTCGATCATCTCTGAGCTTCAGCCCGATGTGCTTGTAAAAGGGGGCGACTGGCCTGTCGATAAAATCATCGGCCGCGATATTGTCGAAGCGCGGGGCGGTAGAGTAGTTAGCGTGGGTTATATTGAAGGGGTATCAACGTCAGGGATCATTGAGAAGATATTAAAAAACTATCGTTAGACCCGGCCCCATTTGTGCATTTTTTGCATCAGGATCCTGACACATACAGGCTCACGCTGACAGCCTGCCTTCTGATTCAAACCGTCCAGTCGCCCGAGTCAAAAGCATCATCCAGATACATAACAATCCATTCCGCACATATATGACCACCGTGGTCATCTGTGGTTGCTTCGAATCTTGAACATTAAATTGCCTTTCAAAATCAATATGATAAGAACACAATACCGCAATATTATCAGTTTCAGAAATGCGTACCATCATTAATTCGCGCTAAAATCAATCCATAAATCCATATAGGATTGACTTTAATACAAAAATAATGTTTAATATAACTACTTTTCCTAACTTCTCCTGTATAGGCTTATTATTGGCTTTACCGCGTACCATGCAGATTTGAACGTATTTTTAAACAGGTACGTGACCCTAATAACGACTGTGAGAACTTGACATAAGTATCAGTAATATTTGCGCACAAGCATTTAATTGGAAACGTTTGCTCGATGATTTAAATATCCCCTCTGCGGTCAAGTTGTCATCGATAAGCCCATCATCATTGAACATAAAGAGCTTGTGGATAAAGGTACATTCGCCGATAGCACAACTTTGGTCTGAAAGGCGGTAACAGCTATGGATGAGAAAAGACGCAATCAAAGAAAAGAGATTATATGGCACCCCGTTTCAAGTGATCTAAACTGTTACCTCGGTATCATATCGTTTGACAATCTTGTGCGGACTGACTATCTTACCAGAATAGTGAATCGCAGCATAATAGGTATCGGTATCGAGTCAGGTCATCCGATACGACCTGGCGTAGTATGGTTCAAGGAACATGTGAACGGGCAAAAATGCGGCGTGCTGACATGGTGCAATCAAATCGGAAGCCGGTATCGGTGCGGCATCCGATTCGTTTCCCTTACCCGGGTTGAAGAAGAGTACCTTCGGTATCAAATTGATCAAGTTAGACCATTCGAACCAGTCCGAGATCCAGATCGGATCATTACAAGGCTAAACGGATTTTTGCCGCAAAACTGAATTGGGTCTGTTTCACATCGTCTGATGTTTTCTGCCGGCTAACACAATTTTCATGAATGACCGGTTCGCTTTTATGTCACGGTCGAGGTATCGAAATAATTCCGTTCAAGCTCCGAGTTTAGCAGGCGTCCCGAATACACTTCTCAATAATTGTCTGAATGGCATCAATGCCAATCGATATCGAATTTCTGCATGAGGGGGTTGGCATACTGTATCGCTGCCATGGAACTGTGACTCGCTAAGACTTCATGGAAGCCATACGAATACGATCAACCTCCAACTCATCCAAAAGGCGCAGAGTACCGCGTAATACGTGCTATGGTCTTTAAATCTCAGTCTGTCACATATAAGTAGATTGTCTCTGTGAGCAGGGATACGAAAGCGAAGGGTCTATGGCTGATTCACCTGATGTCGGATCTCGAGAAGAAAGCGCCCCAAAAAGGCGGGATAAACGCTATGATGTCCCCGATGACTTCCAGAAGTATATCAAGCTTCGGGTTAAGAGCGGGGGCGAATTCGTGCAGGCCATTCTAGGCAACTTCAGCCGCAATGGAATTCTATTCGAGTGTCCGGTGCCGTTCGGTCAGGGAGAGCATACGGAGTGCATCATATCGATTTCCTTGCTGCTTGCCCGGGATATCTCATTTGGCATTGAGGTCAGATACTGCTACGAGGACCATGGCTCTTATATTATGGGAGCTTCCATTGATACTATCTCAGATGAAATCTGGTTTGATGTTTTCGCCGAAGTGCACGATTTTATCGTGCTGCGCAAGGGATCCGCATAACAGCCGCCTCCTGATTGCTGCTGAGATAATGATCCGTGCAAGGTCCGGTGCGAAGGCGCTCACCTGGCGGACTTAGGGCATTCATCTATTGCCGTTATTTACGCCACGTTGTCCCTTTCTTTTTTCCTCCTCCATCTCATCCAACTCATGATCGGAAAATCCGAAATAATGACCAATCTCGTGCATCACCGTGTTTGCGACGACCTCCTCCATCTCTTCTGATGACGAAGCCGCGGCTTCAATCGGCTGTTGATAGATCACTATCCGGTCTGGCAACACGTTGCCGTAGTTCCATGCCCGATGAGTAAGCGGCACTCCTTGGTACAGTCCGAAGAGCGTACCGGACTCTATGCCCATGTCTTTTAGAAGGTCTGGAGAGGGACGGTCCTCTATCTCGATGGCGATATTGTCGAGTTTCTGCTTGAACCTTCGCGGAAGACGCTTGAGGCAATTTTGAACCAGTTTTTCAAAGGCAGGTCTGTCCATTAAAGCTAATTTTTGCCGAAAATAGCGCGAAGTTCGGATCCCTTTGCGCTTTTCGTGATCTCTGCAGTAAGACGGTTCATCCCCGCTTTATGCTGTAAAACACGTCCTTGCCCCGGAATACGGCCGCGTCCCCCAACTCCTCCTCGATCCGGATGAGCTGGTTGTACTTTGCTATACGGTCTGTGCGCGAGAGCGAGCCCGTCTTGATCTGTCCTGCGTTCGTGGCGACAGCGAGATCGGCGATGGTCGCATCCTCGCTCTCGCCCGACCGATGGGACACTACTGCCGTGTAACGCGCCCGCTTCGCCATCTCGATGGCATCAAGAGTCTCGGTGAGCGTGCCAATCTGGTTCAGCTTGATCAAAATGGAGTTGCCTATGCATTCGGCGATGCCCTTCTTGAATATCGCTGTGTTGGTCACGAAGATATCATCACCTACGAGTTGGACTTTCCCCCCAATGCGGTCCGTGAGGAACTTCCAACCGTTCCAGTCCTTCTCGGACATACCGTCTTCAATCGCTATGATAGGGTACCGATTGATCCATTCTTCGTAGAAAGCAACCATCTCTTCCGATGACTTCTTCTTCCCCTCGCCTTTGAGATCGTAGACACCGTTGTCATAGAACTCGCTCGCAGCGGCATCAAGACCGAGGAACACTTCCAGCCCAGGCTTGTAACCGGCCTTTTCAATGGCCTCGAGAATAAGCTGTACCGCCTCCTCGTTGGATTTGAGGTTCGGAGCAAACCCGCCTTCGTCTCCGACCGCGGTATTGTAACCCCTCTTCTTGAGCACCGATTTAAGATTGTGAAAAATCTCAGCCCCAATGCGGATAGCTTCCGAACAAGATGGCGCGCCAGCCGGTATGATCATGAACTCCTGTATATCCACATTATTGTCCGCGTGCGCTCCACCGTTCAGCACGTTCATCATGGGGACGGGAAGTTCCCTGGCGTTCGGTCCGCCGAGATAGTGATAGAGCGGCAAGCCTGCTTCCTCGGCCGCTGCCTTGGCCACTGATAATGAGACCGCGAGGATCGCGTTGGCTCCAAGCTTGCCCTTGTTCTCGGTCCCATCCATTTCTATCATGGTGCGGTCTATCACGGCCTGCTCTGCCGCATCCATGCCCATGAGCGCCGGGCCTATCACCTCGATGACGGTGTTTACTGCCTTCTGGACACCCTTGCCCATATATCGTGCACCGCCGTCGCGAAGTTCGAGAGCCTCGCGTTCACCCGTCGATGCGCCGCTCGGCACGATGGCACGGCCCATTGCCCCGCTCTCCAGAATTACGTCCGCTTCGACGGTCGGGTTTCCTCGTGAATCCAGTACCTCCCTTGCAAAAATATCAACGATCTCGCTCATGGAATCCTCCCAGATATTATTTTGATTCGCGGAATCGGGCTGCTATTGTCGCAGAATGAACTCCCTGCCTGCTTCGGTGAGTTCCTTGATCTTCTCCTCGGACCCGGCTTCGACGTAAACCCTCACAACCGGTTCGGTCCCCGAAGCGCGCATGAGCACCCAGCTGTCGTCTTCGAGCATATACTTGGTCCCGTCTGCCGTCGTCTTCTTTCCTTTTACCCGCAGGCCCCCAAGTTCGTTCAGGGGCTGGCTGAGTCTCTCGCCGACCAACTTTCGGTTTGCTTCCGTGAGGTTAATGTTGATACGCTCGCTCAGGATAGTACCAACATCTTTATACAACCGTTTGAGCATGTCCTTGAGAGATTTCCTCTCGCTCGAAACCATCTCTGCGACGAGCAGGCATGCGAGAATGCCGTCTTTTTCCGGAACATGATCTTTAATGGTCATGCCGGCGCTTTCCTCGCCGCCGAAGATGATCTTACCTTGCACGAGCAGGTCACCGACGAACTTGAACCCGACGCCTGTCTCGTATACCTCGATTCCGTGCTTTTTTGCGACCGCATCGATCAGGTGCGATGTGGCGATGGAGCGTGCGGCGCCTCCCTTCCATCCCCGGGTACGGCAGAGGTAATCCAGGACCAGAGCAAGGACCTGGTTGGGATTGATATACGTTCCATCCGCGTCCATGACGCCGAAACGGTCTGCATCGCCGTCTATCCCCAGGCCGATGTCGAACCTGCCCTTTTTCATCATACTGGATAGATCCGCGAGATTTTCCTCCGACGGATCAGGCGGGCGGCCACCGAACAAAGCGTCTCTATAGCCGTGCATCACCGTAACTGCACAGCCTGCATCTCTGAGCACGCTATCAAGATAATCCCTGCCCGTACCAAAGAGCAGGTCGACGGCGCCTTTCAATTTCGCCCTTTTTATAGGTTCGAAATCAATCTTTTTCTTAAGGTCGTCGAGATAGGATTTGCGCAGGTCGGCATCTTCCACTAGACCTTTCTGCTTCGCCTCAGCAAGAGGAACGACAGGGATCATGTTTTTTTCGATGAGCGTGTTGGCCCGTGCTTCTATGTCTGCAGTAATGTTAGGCAAGGCCGGTCCGCCCCATGCAGAAGAAAACTTGAGGCCATTGTATTCGGGTGGGTTGTGGCTGGCGGTGAAGTTTATGCCTCCCGCGGCCTTCCTGCGGATGATGTCGAACGCCACTGCCGGGGTGGGAACGTCTCTGTTCGAGAGAAAAGAGCGGATACCGTTTGCGGCGAGGACTTTGACCGATTCTGCTGCAAACCGTTCGGAAAGGAAGCGCGTGTCATATCCCACAACCACACCTTTATCCTTCAGTCCCTGTGAGGTAATGTGGTCGGCAATGGCTTGGGTGACCACCCTCACCCTGCCGAAGGTGAAATCGTCTGCGATGACGCCGCGCCATCCCGATGTTCCAAATTTTATTTTTCCATTCACCATGGGTATGGAATAAATATCATAAATAGTTCGCCTTTGCAACTTAAAACGCCTCGAATCACTCCAGGCATGATTACCGGAAGCGCGCAATGAACATTCGAGATTGCACCCAGCGATGTTGCCCGCGATCGCAGAATCATATCCTCACGATCTCGGCCTTCAACTCATGCCCTACGTCCAGAACTGCGACTGAATTATAGGGCGCATACCGCTTGTCCGTGGGGCTGCCGGGATTCAGAAAATGGATACCGCCCACCCTCCCCCAAAAGGGAGTATGTGAGTGGCCATAGACAATAAGGTCGACATCGTCGAACTCCTTCCTGATCATCTCTTTTTGAATGTCGATCCTGTATTTCCCGTGGATAAGTCCGACGGCGTATCTCCCGATAGGGATGACCTTCTTGACCGGAAGGTTCAGATGGACCTCTGAATCGTCCATGTTCCCGGCAACTGCCTCGACCGGAGCGATAGTCCTGAGTTCATCGAGAACCGAGAGCTCAACAAGGTCTCCGGCGTGAAGGATAAGACCGACGCCTTTGAAAATTTCGAAAATGACCGGGGGGAGCGACCGAGCAACAGTCGGGACGTGCGTATCAGAGAGAACGCCAATTTTCATTATGCAGTTCCTTTCAGACAATGAGGGAGGGGATCATTGCGGCAAAAAACAGACGGAGTCGTTCCACGATCAATCCGTTTTTCCTGACCTCATTCGCGTTCAATGACCTTCGATTTCAGCTCTTCGACTAGACCCGCAAGCGGGACGGAAATCTGATCCTTGGTCCGCATGTTGCGGAGAACAGCGGTTTGCGATGCAAGTTCCTGCTGCCCCACAATCAGTGTATGACCTGCACCGGATTTGTCCGCCTTCTTCATCTGGCTCTTTAGGCTCGCGCCTGTATAGTCTGTCTCCACCCTTATGCCCGACAATCTGAGACTATGGATCAGGGGCAGGACGAAGCGAACAGCCTCTTCACCGAGTGCAGAGATAAAAACATGCGGCCGTGGCGGCTGCAATGAAGCCGCATTCATGAGAGAAACCGCCCGTTCAACTCCCAGGGCAAAACCGATCCCCGGAGTTGCCGGCCCGCCGAGCTCCTGCACCAGCCCATCATACCTGCCGCCTGCTGCAACCGTGTTCTGAGCGCCCATATGCCCCATAACCAGCTCGAAGGTAGTACGGGTATAGTAATCGAGTCCGCGCACCAGACGCTGATCGACCCTAAAGGGCACGCCGGTCATTGTCAGCCCTGCTTCTACGGCCTGAAAGTGGGCTTTGCAGGCATCGCAGAGATAATCCAGCATCACCGGCGAATCGCCGAACTTGTCAGCGTCCACCTTGCAGTCCAGCACCCGGAGGGGATTGGTCTCGTACCTGCGTTGACAATCCGTGCAGAGCGTCGGGAGCTTTGGGTACAAATATTTTTTAAGCGCGTCACGGTATCCTCCCCTGCATGCGCTGTCCCCCAGAGAATTTATCAAGAGGCTCAGATCCGAGATGCCGAGTCTCGTGAATAACGCATGCAGCATGACAAGAATTTCGACGTCTACATGGGGGTGGTCCATGCCAAGCGCCTCTACGCCTATCTGGTAAAACTGGCGGTACCGACCCTTCTGCGGCCTCTCGTGCCGGAACATGGGGCCCAGGTAGTAGAGCTTTGTGAGCTGGCTGTCTGCGTACAATTTGTGCTCGACAAAGGCGCGTACCACGCCGGCAGTTCCTTCGGGTCGGAGCGTTATCTTTTTCCCATCCCTGTCTTCGAAGGTGTACATCTCTTTTTCCACGATGTCCGTAGAAGCGCCGATGCTCCTGGCGAACAGTTCAGTATACTCGAAGATGGGAATGCGGATCTCCGCGTATCCATAGTCCTCGAACAGCTTTCTCGCTGTGGCCTCAAGGTGATGCCATGCGGTTATATCCTCGGGCAGAACGTCCTTTACCCCTTTGATTGCCTGAATACTCATCAGCACTCCTCCACCAGTTCATGTTCTAATGTAACAACCAGATACTGAACATTTCCCTACAATGCGCTGAGAAATGAAAGCGCATGACCGGCCCAGCCATCCTCCCGTCATTTTAAAATTTCTCCCTTGACTTGGATATTGTATTGCCTACGGCTTCCTAATCAGTTTCCACGGGTGTTTCTTCACGTCATCCGTGGTTTCCTTCAGGTTCTGTGCTGTGTCCTTTAAACTTTCAACCATTGCATCGATATTCTTCTTATTGTCGCCGATGATCAGATTAGTCTTATCGGTTATTGCCTTGAGATTGTCAGCGATTTCTTCCAATTTTGTCAGCAGTTCCGGGAGCTCTTTGAGCCCCTGAGCCACCTCATCCTTGCTCGACGTCATCACATTTATATTCTGCGATATCTCCTGAAGGTTCTGCACTGAAGTCTTAATGGATTTTGTAAGCGCTGGATCGCCCAGCGTCCTGTCGAGATTAGTGGCGACATTCTTAATCTTGCCTGCCACTTCGAGTGCGACCTCGGTCAGATCCTCGAGCTTAATCGACTTCTCCCCTGTGAGCATCTCATCCGGACCGAGCGATTTTGCCTTCGCCGTTCCGTTGCTAAGCTCAACATATTTTCCACCCACGAGACCGAGTGTTTTGATTTCAACCTTGGTATCCTGTTTGATGACCGTGTCCTGGTACACGCTCAACGTTACCTCCACCCGATCTCCATGCTCGGGCGCGATGCGGACGCCCTCCACCTTGCCTATCTTTATTCCTGAATAGCGCACCGGGGCGTTCTTCTCGATGCCATCGCTGAATGCAAACAACACCTTTACCTCTTTTTTCCTTTTTAAGAGACTCTGCACATCGCTTACAACAAAGACCATAACCACCAGGATGCAGAATGAGAGCAGGAGGAACGCTCCCGCCCGTATTTCACTGCGACGGTATTCCATGATCACACCTCAAACGGGGATAACGCCATTCTGCTGCGGATTTCCGCAACCAAGAACAACTTGAAATATTTGTATCAACAGCTCCTTCGCGGTACATCAGCGACCAAAGGTCATTTGATTTCATACCGCGCTCTGCCGCAAACTCAACCGGTCAGAAGATCCTCCCTGTAGTCTCTGCTCGACGCTCGGAACGAGATGGGGCCGTCAGGGTTTCCGGTGATGAACTGCTGTACCACGGGGTCGGTGCTGCCGCGGATCTCGTCAGGTGTTCCTTGGGCGAGGACTTTCCCCATGTAGAGGAAAATAATCTTGTCTGCAATCCGCATCGCCTCTTGCACGGCATGGGTGACCACGATGCAGGTGATGCCGAGAAGCCGGTTCATATCAGCGATAAGCTTGGTTATGACCGAGGCAACAACAGGATCGAGACCGGACGTCGGCTCGTCGAAAAAAACCACTTCCGGGTCAAGGGCCAGGGCGCGGGCAAGCGCAACACGCTTCCGCATACCGCCGGAAAGCTGTCCAGGGTATAGGCCTTCAAAATCGCGCAGTCCAACAAGTTCTAGCTTCATCTTTACCATGATCTTGATAATATTATCGTCGAGATTGGTATGCTCCCTGATCGGGAGCGCGATGTTTTCACCAACGGTAAGCGAGTTGATAAGCGCGCCGTGCTGGAACAGCATCCCGATCTTCTTGCGAAAGGGATCGAGTTCGTGCCCTGAGAGCTTTGTGATGTCCGTGTCTCCGAACCGCACCTCGCCTTTATCGGGCTTGAGAGCTCCGATCATGATTTTGAGGAGCGTGCTCTTTCCGCCACCGCTCGTGCCAAAGATATACGTGGTCTGTTTCGGTTCGGCAACAAAACTTACCCCGTCGAGCACTCTGCGATTGCCGAAGCTTTTCTGGACATTCTGCACGGAGATCATGGTTTTTATTACCCGTAAAAAGCCGCCGTCATAATCGTATCGAGAACTATAATCGCAAGCATGGACGAGACCACCGAGACCATCGTGGACCTGCCTACGTCCTCTGCACCGCCCTCCACGGTCAGGCCGCGATAGCAACCCACCATGACGATCACCACGGAAAAGACGGCTGCTTTGGCCAGCCCCGAGTACATGTCCTTGAACAGGAGCACATCCAGCGTTTCGCGCACGTAAGTATCGGGCCTGATACCAAGCCTGGATGAACCAAATAAAAAGCCGCCCAATACGGAGGTAAAATTCGCAAGCATGGTAAGTGCCGGCAGGGCGAGAAGCAGTCCTATGAACCGCTGAACAACCAGGAACCGCACGGGGCTGATCGCCATGGTCTCTAGCGCCAGGATCTCTTCAGAAACCTTCATAGTACCGATCCGCGCGGTAAACGCTGCGCCCACCCTGCCCGCCACGATCATCCCGGTGATTAGCGGCCCGATCTCGCGAAAAACCGCAACGGCGACAAATCCGGGGATGTAACTGAGCGCATCTATCTCCTTGAGCTCGAACGAGACCAGTATTGTGAGCGCAATGCCGAGGAGAGCGGCGACGGTCAGGACGAGCAGCAGCGAGTGCGTGCCGATCTCGTCAACGTGTTCCAGGAGGCGTGCCTGCTTTCTTTTATTGCGGTCCACCAGTACGACGGCCGTCTGAGTCAACGTTTCCCCCAACAGGAAATACATGCTCGAAAGGTCCTGGAGGAAGACGATGAACATCCTGCCGACATGTCCGAAGAAGTTCCGCAAATGAAACTCCAGTTCTGCCGAGCGTATATATGAAACGCCCCGGCAGTTTATTCCGCAAGGTGACGCCAGGCGTCCGGCGTCAAATAACGAATAATTTCCAGATACTTAAGTTCCAGATTCCAAGCCGCTTCACGATTAGATATTCGATATGTGCTTATGGGGAATTGGAGTTTGTGCTTTCGAGCTTGCCGTTCTATAGTCCCGTCAGAGCTTCCCTCATTGTTGAGAATATCTCGAATACACTCGCAAGCCTCGCAAGCTCGAACACATCGCGTACGGGCGGGCTCAGATCAACGAGCCGGAGCCTGGTTCCCTGCTTCATACATGCCTGCATGGCTTCGACAAGAGTCGCAATGCCCGAGCTGTCCATGTACCGAACGTGGGACAGGTCAACAAACAGCGCCTTGCCTTTCTCGATACCCTGTTTGAAAACAGCGGCAAATGCGTTCCTGACGTCAGGCGATGTATTCATATCGACTTCACCGTCGAGCTTCAGCAAAAAACCTGGATCTGTCTTCTCGGTAACGATCTCAACCCGCATCAGTGAACCTCTTGCTGAGATTACTGTTTCTTTTTCTTCACGAGAGTGAGTATTGTTCCCCGTTCACCGCTCGTGTCGAATTCAACCGTATCGAATATCGTGAACATGAAATGCGTGCCGAGCCCTCCCGGCCGGATATCTTCGAGCCTTCTGGGGGCTATCTTGGCCGCGTCTACTTTCTTGCCGCTGTCCTTAATCCGTATCTGGATTCCCCCGCCGTTCACGGTCACGGTCAAGGCAATCGTCTTGGCATGATCTCCCTCGTATGCATGCTTGATTACGTTCGAGCAGGCTTCATCGACCGCGAGAACAATTTTCCGCGTGTCT
Source organism: Nitrospirota bacterium (assembly GCA_035623825.1). Lineage (GTDB taxonomy): Bacteria > Nitrospirota > UBA9217 > UBA9217 > UBA9217 > DASPSR01. Next base: position 81,161 of record DASPSR010000049.1, on the reverse strand, counting down.
TGTTTGCTGAACCCCGCGCTCCTCGCGATGGGATACAGCGCGCTCCGCACCACATAGAGATATTTTGGATGACTTGGGACAGTAAGAGTAACGGTCTCCCCTCCCGGGTCTTTCACTTCTGTCGCCTCTCGCCGACCTTCTCTCATCTGTCGCCTGTCGTTCATTTCGGCGCACCGAAGCATACCAGCGTCATGTCGTCGTGCTGAGGGCTCAGGCCGGTAAACCTGTTCACATCGCTTATGATCGCCGTTTTCAGGCCTTCGGGGTCTGCCGGGCCTTTTCTCAGGAGCTTTTCAAACCGCTCGTACCCGTACAGTTCTTCGCGGCCGTTCATGGCCTCTATTATGCCGTCCGTGTAGAGGATCATGGTATCGCCCTGTTCAAGCGATGCTGATCCCTGGATGAACTTCATGCCCGCTAGAATGCCGAGCGGCGATCCGCCTGTAGCGGCGAGCTTTTTTAGCGAACCATCCGCTTTTCGAATGATAGGCGGAAGATGTCCCGCGCTGACCATCACGAGCCTGCCGCTCTGCGAATCAAGCTCGATGTAGAGAAGCGTGGCAAACATGCCGCGCCGGCTCCGCTCAACGAGGAGATCATTCAACTTTTGAACGGCAGAAGAAGGTTCTCCCTCGGTGAACGCAAGGGTTTTCATATCGCTACCCAGCTTTGCCATGTAAAGGGCAGCAGGAACTCCTTTGCCCGAGACATCTCCGATCACGACGCCGATCCGTCCGCCGTCAAGATGGATGAAATCGTAGAAATCCCCGCCCACTTCTTGCGCTGGCGTGTAGTGAGCGCTGAACGTGTAGTTCCTGATCACCGGTGTCTGTTGGGGAAGAAAACTCTCCTGGACCGTCCGTGCAAACTCCATATCCTTTATGAGCCGTTGCTTTTCCATCAGGCTTTTGTGCATCTTGGCGTTTTCAATGGCAATCGCCGCCATGCTGCACAGAGCGATGAACAGCTCGAGATCGTCGGCATCGAATGGCTTCCCGTCGAGTCTGTTGATCACCTGTGCCACGCCGGTAATACGCTCTCCCACCTTGAGCGGAACAGTAATCATCGACTTCGTTCGGTAGCCCGTGGCCTCGTCATGGCCGCGATAGAACTTCGGATGGTCGTACGCGTCCTCTAACAGGAGCGGTTTCCCCTCTTGCGCCACGGTTCCGGCGATCCCCTGTCCCATCTTGAGCCTGAATTCTTGCTTGAGCTTTTGTCCAACCGTTCCAAGCGCCACCTCGTACACGAGCTCGTTCGTTTTTTCATCGATCAGCATGAGGCTCGATGCGTCGGCATTCATCACCTGTTTCGAGATTGTCATGACGTTCTCAAGGATTTGGTCCAGATTGAGGGATGAGCTGATGATACCGTTCACCTCGATGAGCGTGGAGAGGCGGCTGATCTTGTGTTCAAGACGGGCAATGTCCGCGGATCTCGTCATGGAATAAAAATAGCACAACCCACCAACAACGGTCAACCGGAAAGTGTAGAACCAGCGGACAGAACACATCGATCCAGACTACAGATAACGATATTTGGCGGCAGAAACAACAAAATCTAACTCAAATCCCTAAACATGACGTCTGGTCGACCGTCCCTTGTTTTCAGCTTGCCGCCCTCTGAGGCCTCGAATTCTTTCCACGACCGGAGGGTGGGAATAATGGAACTTTGCATACAGAGGGTGAGGATGCAGATTGGAAAGGTTCTCGCGCGATAGTTTTATAAGAGCGTCAGCCAGCGCTTCGGGATGACCAGTGAGGTCTGATGCAAACCGGTCGGCCTCGCGTTCATCCCTCCTGGACAGGAAATTGAATAGTGGCGTAAGGGGGAACATTATCAGTGAACCAAGAAAGCCGACGACGACGGCCTTTGCGTAGAATGAAAGCGGGCTCGAGCCGATGAGAGCCGGGAGGCCGTCCCATTGTAGCAGGCGGTATGCGATGAACACGCCTGCAAGCGCCAAAATCTCCGTGAGGATGATGCGCTTTAACACGTGTCGTTTTTTCCAATGGCCGACTTCATGAGCGAGAACCGCAAGTATCTCGTCCTGCGACATCTGCTCGATTAATGTGTCAAAAAGCACGATCCGCTTCACCTTTCCGATTCCTGTGAAGTAAGCGTTCGAGTGGCGGCTTCGGCGCGATGCATCCACCTGGAACACCCGGCTCACACGGACCCCGGCCCGTTCCATGAGCAACCTTACTTTTTCCTCCAGGCCTTCGGTCTTGATGGGTCCGAACTTGAAGAAGAGCGGCTCGATAACATAAGGGGCTATGTACATCATGAACAGACTGAAAACCAAAAAAAACGCCCACACCCAAAGCCACCACCAGTTCGGATTCGATCGAACGATGGAGAGCGCAGAGACAATGACAATCGCTCCGAGAATCGATGAAATCGCAAAAGATTTCACCAGGTCGCTGATCCAGAGACCCAGCGGCATGGTATTGAACCCATAGCGGCTCTCAACCTTGAAATTTCTGTAAAGGCTGAAAGGCATTCCCAGCAGCGTTTCAACGAAAAGGAGGAGCAGGAAGAAGAGTACCCCTCTTCCGATAAACGAACCGGTCATGGAAGTGACCCAATTATCATAAACACCGAGCAGACCGCCGAAAAAGACGAGAAGAAGGAAAATATTCCCGATAGCTGATTCCACCATGTTTACACGGCTGTTTTCGAACGTATATTGCGATATTTTCTGCACAAGGCCGTGATCGACGGCGCCCTCAAATTCAGGCGGCACCGATTCAGTGTGTCGTTTCAGGTAGGTAAGGTTCAAATATTTAAGCCAGAACCCGATTGACAGATTGATAAGGTAAACGACCAATAGGAGAGCTGTCATGCTGGTAAGCATATAGATATTTCCGAACGGAATCAAGATGAAAGTCTGCCTACGATTGCAAATTGACTTTGAACTCGGTACCAGTGCAAGACCTCGGCACTTTTGTTCGATGAAGATAGGGGGAATCGAATGTGCTTATTGGGGAAAAACACGACCCGACTTTCATGAAGGGTTTTATTCCGGAAGGGACCGCCTAACACGTTATTGCCCGCCTGGGAAAGATGAAAAAACAAGGCGCCCCGAAAGTTCTGCCGGCGTAACCAACCAGCAGAGGGGGGTATCGGGACGCCTTAATGACTGCGCTGTTATGATGAGTCTGAAACTTGGCCCGGAGTCTGTGCATCAGCTTCCCTGACTTCGAAGGCACCCTGTTGGCGGACTCTTAAGCGGCATAGACCAGTTGTTAAGGGGGGGATTGTGCGCCGCGTTGGATCTGCCTCCGGATTGAGAGCTTGCTAACAGCGCAGTCTTTCATTGAAAGATATCATCTAGACAAAAAAAGTCAATCGATCAAAAGTTGTATTTTGTGGAGTTGCACTATATTTACGAATGTGACAGGAGAGCAATAGCCTTGGTCCTGCTCTTTACCTTGAGCTTTCTATATACCCTGTATAGATGGGTCTTTACCGTCCTTTCACTGATCTTGCTCTTGTCCGCAATCTCTCTGTTCGTGGCACCCTGGAGCACCAGTGTCAGCATCTCCATCTCCCTATTGGTGAGAGGTGGAAGGCCTGGAATATGAGACTGAAGCGTTTCAGGCAGAAGCATGGGCTTGGCTATTGCTTTTTCGAGAATCCTGCGCTCAGCCCATATCCCTCCCTCACGAATGGAGCGAATCGCCTTTGCGATAATCGCGGGAACGTCCGTGATCTTGATATATCCCCTTATTCCCGCCTTGATATCTGTTATCGCATTTTCATCGGGTGGAGTGTTCGACAACACGTTAATAATCCTCGTCTTGGGAGATTTAAGCTGCACAGAGTGTAGAAAACGAGAAAGCGTCCGCTGTTTCAGCACATCGGGGTTCAAAATCAGGATGTCGGGCTCTTGAGAAAGGAGTTTTATCGCCGTCTCCCGTGTGGAAACAACAGATATTATTTCAAAATCTTCCTGTTTCTTGAGCGCCGATGATAAGGTTTCTATCTGACCGGAATCATTGTCCACTATCATAATGCGGATTTTAGTATTCACCATGTCCACCTCCCGGTTAAGATTTTACCTTTTATGATATTTTAGAATTATATACTAAGGTTGTCAAGTTAGAAAACAAATAAATTTGGGGAAAAAAGAAGGGGGAAACTTTGTCGTTTCCACAGAATAAACAGGTAACTATTTGAAATATAAATATATTATGTGTTTTTTCCCATTGGGAACGGGTTTATTCCAAAATCGACAAGCATCTCGCCAAGCAATGATAGCGGAAGGCCTACAACATTGAAATAACAGCCTTCGATCTTTTGGACAAAGAGAGCCCCTCTCTCCTGTATCCCATACGCTCCTGCCTTGTCAAGCGGTTCGCCCGTTGCTACGTACGATACAATTTCTTCTTTAGTAAGGTCGCGGAACCATACCTTTGTGATAGCGATGCGTTTCTGTGTTCTTCTCGTTCCGGCATCCATAACGACCAGACCCGTAATAACCGTGTGCATCTTGCCTGAAAGCATGCCCAGCATGCGTTCGGCGTCCCCGGCGTCCGCCGGCTTCCCGAGGATAGCTGTGTCGAGCACCACGATCGTGTCGGCTGCGATAATGGTTCCCGTGCCAGTCCTCTGCGCAGCAACACAGGCTTTGTCGAGAGCAACACGGACGGCATACTCATCTGCCTCTTCTCCAGGCAACATTCGTTCGTCCACGTCGGCGGGATCGGATTTGAAACTCATGCCAATCTGCCTCAGCAGTTCCTTGCGCCGTGGAGAATTCGATGCCAATACAACGGGTTTTTCCATGAGCGGGACTCTGTATGTATGCGTTATGCCAGAGGGTCTGGCATCGGCTCTTCAGCGTACGAGCACTAATGACAGAAACGTACTGACGAAAATCGCTCTCGTGGTAGCTGTACAATCCGGACCGATAGACTTATCGTAGCACAAAGGAGAACGAGGAGCAATCACGGGTCTCAAAAAAAGGTTGCATCCCTGCGGTGCGAAGGTAAACGCGGCGAGACGGATGGATCCTCCTACGGCTTAGCTTACGCAGCGCATGCTCTTTGCTCAAGCAGAGTGACTGATTCTGTCTTCTATCTATATAGGACATTCGGTGGGACAAGCAGATGGCGTCAAGGAAAAGGAAGATTTTGAGCCTGGTTTTCTAACATGCGGCACACGTCGGTCATGCGAAATTTCGAACTCGCTCCGCTTTGTATCGAGTCATGATCGAAAGCGGAGGAGCATAAAAACAGCGGCTATTAGAGGTGAATATCGTTTTTTGAATATCTTGTTAGTCCTTCTGGCTCCCCCGTCATATGCGTTCATAGTGGGCTCTAAACTGGCCGCAAAGATCGGAGGAAAGTCACAATTAAAAAACTCTGATTCTACCGGCATTTGACACTTCGACAGTGAAACGTAGAGTGTTCGTGCTGTCCATGACTTGGATGTCCGCAGGAGGGAGGGCGTTAAGATTTACTGTCCCATTGGGATAAAAATCAATGCAATTGCTATTAGAGGGACAGTTTTCAGGAACAGGCATAGTCACATTCTGTAAAGTCAGTGTCACACCGCTTATGATCTGGCTCCAGCTTTGAACGGTATTCCAGGTCGAACTGTTTGACGATAGGTTTCCTTGAGTCATCCGGTATTGGGCCACTGCTGCTGTTGGCGTTTGGAATTCGACCCGGTATTGACTGTTATTTGAGATCGCCCTGCTCCGCGCGTCGCGCATCATGGCTGCAATGGATCTGGCCGTCGACCGGTACTGAACGCTTTGCCGCCATTGAACGTACGGTGGAAGTGCGATGGCAGTAATCGTCGATATGATTGCGATAACAACCACCATTTCTATAACCGTATAGCCCTTGTCTGGGGGGATTAATTTCTGCATGTTCCCTGTTTTCATAATCACCTCTCACGGAACAGCCAAAGTCAACGAATAAATCTGTGATGCCTTTGACCCCTGGGGGTCTTCAGCTGAAATTTCTATCCGATGCGTACCGGCATGCTCCTTCGTTATCTTAAGCGTTACGAGACCTGTTTTGGGATCGATGTTCATGCCCGACGGCCCCGAGACCAATGCATAGGTGAGTGGATCGCCGTCCGGATCCTCGGCCTGAGCCTGATAACTGTAGGTCTCACCGCTGAATTCTTTCGGCGGAGCGGAAATGAACCTCGGCGGTGCATTTGGGACTGTTATTGGCTTGGTAATAAAGGGCTCCCCCTCTCCATTATTGTCATAGGGGACGACCGCGAGGGATATGCGATCACCTCGCGTTAGATTGCTTCCGCTCAGCGTTGCCGTGTTTTCGGCAAGCTCTTTACCGTTGATGGACCATTTATAGTTGAACCGAACCATTTCGCCGTCATGATCGGTCGCCGTCGGAACCGCGGTTATGTCGACCCCCCGATAAATTACTTTCGGTTCGAATGTTACGGATGTCACAACCGGACGCGCGTTCCTGATAATCACTGTCGCTGATGCCGATCTCCCGGCTGTCGTTACGGTAAGAGTTATGCGGTCTCCCCTGGCGAAGCGATTTTTATGAAGCAATGTGGCGTCGTGTTCTCCTTCGAGCACAATACCGTTTTGCTCCCATTGATACCGAACAGATCCTTGCCCTGAACAGTTACAGACGGCCTGCAAGTTCGATAGCGCATCAGGGTCTCCGGGCAGTATCGTTGCTGCAAGTTCCTGAACGGGATCAGCTTTTTGAGTTTCCGCAGTCGTTTGCGGGATGTTTTGTCGGGGAATATCCTGACTGTCATTCTTGCACGCGACAGCAAAAAAAGTCACGACCCAGGCGCACAGAAAAATGCGGAGAATTTTTTGTCTCATGCTCATAGAGGACATATCCCTTAAAAAAACATCCCGCTTCTTAAGCGATGGAGCGTTCTCATCAATAGTATTCGACTTTCTGTCTCCAGTAAAGCGGCATCATAACTCCTCCTGCAGGCAATTTGAAGGTGGCGATATTACCGCCAATACCGACCATCGCCGTCGTCAGGCCTGTCTGCGAAATGATGATGACCGCACCGGACGGGATGCCGCTGCCGACAGTCTCTACCCTGTCGCTCCGCATGAGAACGTACGGACTTCCTGGAGCCTTTGCGTAGGCGTTAGTGGTGCTCGTTGAATCGTTGGTCGGATCATAATTAAACACCGCCATGCCGGACAGAGTGTCCACGACATAGGCCTGTGCGGTTCCCAGGTTCCCGGTCGCGCATGGATCCGTAGTCGTAGCCGATGACGGGTAGTAGGTGGTATAGATACAGACGCCGTTCATGGCAAGCGCAGGAGCAAGCGCTTTTTCGCCAGCATTCTGATTTAGCTGTATAAACCAGCCATAGTTCGTCGTACTCGTCAATTGGCTGATAAGAGAGGTAGCTTGGGCCTGTGTCTCCGCAGCGCTCTGCAGCGCATCAGTTGTGACATCAACCATATTTGATTCATTGATTCCCGATCCGGTCGTCTGGCCTCTATCGGTCAGGGCATATAGCCTGTCCACGACGGCACTGTTCAGCGGATGTTCCCGGTCACCAGTGCCGAAGTACACCCGTACTGTCCCGTCCTGCTGTGTGGTAGCTGATGGATCATAGAAGATCTTGCGGCCCGTTGAACCGTCTGCGCCGGGATTCGAACTGAAGATCCTGTTGGCGGTCCAGTTTGATGTAGAAGAGCTCATGATATTGAATCTCCATATGTTGCCGCCCACATCGCCCACATAGAGTGTGTCAATATAGCCGTCAAAGTTCGTGTCCATCGGTTTGATCTTGCCGGGTATTGAAAAGGTCATGGTCGTCGGCGCATTGGAATTGGTGTAGCTCCATATGGCCGTGCCGCTGGTTGCGGTTACCTGCGGAATGTAGTTCGAGTCGAAGGTTGCCACATCGATGATGTAGATACCTCTCCCCTTAGGGTTGAGCGGACTTGCCCCTCCCGGGCTCGTCACGGTCCCGCCGTCGCCGGTGGGCTGCTGAACGCAAGACCCCGGGTAGGATTGGATCGGGCCGAAACGAGCGTCCTCGTTGCAGTTGTCATAGCCTGCGCCGACAAAAGCGGCGATCTTGTCCGTTGTACCGACCTTGATTTTACCGATATCCATATCGCTCCATGCCTCACCCATCTCGGAAAATCCGGCCGTGGCGTTGCTGATTGTCCACAAATATTGAGGGTTATTCGGGTCGGTCACATCGAGTGCATAGTAAAATCCCTTGGTGGGCGAACCGGCGAGACCCCCGCCTCGCCTCAAACCAAAAAGCAGGATCACTTTATCGCCGTTGGCTGTGTTGATATTGCCGTCTTTATTTTTATTGAACATAAAGACAGCCGGTGAGAAGTCCACGTAGTACGTATGCCAGCTTCCGGAGGGCTCCAGATACTGCAGGTTCGGCAACAGGTCGGGGGGAATGAATGCCCATGCCTCGCTGCCGTCGCAGTCTTTGAAGGCATGCAGCATGCCGTCATTGGCTCCGACAAATACCATTGATCTGTTCTTTCCGTCACCTTGTGTCGCGCTGCAGACCCCTTCGGACGAGGGGTTATAGGTCTGGTACGAGACGATTACTGGCTTTGAATGCAGAATGTCTCCCAGTATCCACGAGCGTAATGCAGCAGGGTTGGTATTGCCTTCCTCCTGGAGGTAGGCGTCCTGCCCGTATACGAAGTTGATTAGGCTGCCCGCACTCGTGGTGTCCGACATGCCAAGTGCCGCCGGTGTGATATTCGTGGCATTGAAGGCATTCGAGGCTGCTGACAGTTGCTTCGTTGATCCCAGGTACGTATAAATGTTTCGCGCTGTGGTCCTGCTCAAGAGCTTCTCACCCACACCGCCGCTTGTCACGGCCCCTCCGTCGGGTGTCGACCCCCAGTAGGACACGGATGTCTGCCTGAAACTTCCGTTGACCGCATTGACATTCGGGCATGCAAGCCCGCTCATGCAGGCGTTGTCACGGTCGTCGCGTGCGTCACCGTTCAGATCCACGTATGTTGCTAGGTTACCGTTTGAATCAAGAATCGCGTTGGGGTCAACTGTCCCGGTGGGGCCGGTGTACAGGCCAATGCCGAATTTTTTGAGATTGCCGCTCCAGAATAGCCCGCTGTTCGGCATGAACAAGCCCATATAGATGCGGTTTCCGCTGATGGACCTGTTCTGCGGGCTTACCGGGACCACCGGGGCGACGAAGGACGAGTTGACGGAAAAAATCTGCTCAAGAATCGTCGTGAATGCACTGCTCAGCTTTGACGCGCTTGTCGCGGGAAAATACTGCCCACGGCCGTGGTTTTTGTCGGCAGCGTCCATCAGGGTCGCCACACCTTCATCGTCGCTCCCCGAGGCTTCTGTGCCCAAGGCGATGGTAAAAGTCGTGACGTTTTGGGTGCCGGGCAAATCAGGCCGAATGTCCGTCTGGTAAAGATATTTCGCGACACCTGCGACCGAGGTGTTCCTGTCGGAACCGTAGTCCGTATGGGTTTGAGAATACGTACTGGTTCCGCCGCAATCCCAGTGGTTCGTCCCGCAGTAGCCGCCGGAACCGAAGCCGCCGGGGCCGGGCCCTCCCCCTGCAGTCGACTGCGTGAGGAAGTTAAGCGAACTGTCTTCATCCGAGTTTGACATACCGTCGGTTACCAGGACGATGTAATTGCCCTGGCAGTTGTACTGGATGGGGGACGTATACTTCCCTCCCGTGACGCCGATGGTGTTGCCAAAGAGGGTCGCACCCCCCGCGAAATATTGTCCGGCCTCAAGGAGCGCTTCTCCCAGGGGGGTGTTGCCTTGCGGGGTGAGGACGGTTACCGCGTTTATGAGCGCTTGCCGGTTCGTTGTCGAGCCTGTGAATATTTGATTCATGTTGTTGATCGTCGTTACATATGTAGATCCGGCAACGGATTGAGACAGAAACTGCGCACCCTGGCCGTCGCAGCCGGAGCATGCGTAATGATACGTCATGAGACCGAACCTGACGCCGTTCGTGGCCTGGACCAGGTTCTGGATGACGTTGATTGCTATGCTTATTTTGGATGCCGTCGCGCCATTATCGCCAGGCCCCACAAGCCAGTTGATGTAGTTCCCGAGCAGGTAAACGGCGTTGCCGCTATTGCCGCACTTGGTTCCATTGTTGGTAAGCGTCCTACCGCTGTATTGTCCTGTTGTAAGAAGCAGGTTCTGCGGGTTGTTGGAATGGCAGCTCGTGATTATGCTGCTCACATTGTCAGCAAAATGGTAATATTTGCCGCTTATCTGGTTATAGACGGCCGCGGGCTGGCACACTTCCGGACTTCCGCCAGAGGTCAAGCAGTGGATTCCCGGATCCGTATACGGATTACCTGGATAGGTAGTATAATCGTAAGGCACGCCGAGCGGAATGCTGTCGGCCATGCTCCCGGAATCGTCGATGATGAACAGGACATTGGGTTCGACCTGGGCTGGCACACCTCCGTAAATGGCAGTGTCACCCACATATTGGTCAGGCGTCGCAAGCAGGGCTGCAGGACAAAGCCATGCGACAACCACGGCCATCAGTGGCAATATTTTTCTAAGCGTCGTATTCATGACTGCCTCCTCAAGTTCGATGACTGGCGGCAATAACCACGACTCACTGTTCGTTTGCCCGCCAATGACATCCTCCCAACACGGACATGCAAGTGCTTGTTATTGCGTATCAGTGTCAGGGAGCGAATCCTGGTAATTGAGCCAATTGCCAACCGCCCAGTCCGAAGGTTCGCTCGTGGGGCCGCAGGAGCCGTCAGGATTCAAATGGCCTTTCCATGCGCCTTCACGTTTGAGATGATACAGGGCGTCCCCGCACGATACACGCGACAGACTGGCCGGTCGCGAGACCCGCGTCCAGACGGAGGCGCCGGGATTTTTGTAGTAGATGGATTCCGTCACATAGGCGCCGGTGTAGACCGCGGCTGGATTGTAGGCAGCGATGCCCTGGCCCGGTCTTCCCTGATCTTTCCCTGCTGCCGTCGCTACCGAGGCGAGCAGACATATTCCCGAGACCAGCAAGATAACCGACATTTTTTTCATACGCTCCTCCTCAATCCGGCCATCAGCAGTCACTGTCGCTCTTCGGACCGAGTATAATCATTTCTGTTTCCACTGTGAATTCCGACTGACCAGTGAGGCCTTTTCCGACGACCGTCACCAGATAATGCAACGCTGAAAAAACATCCGGGTCTGCGCCCATACCCGGTGGCGGCGGGCTTGTGCACAAAAACTGGACCGTCACCTTTGTGGTTCCTGTGCTCGTAGACGGCGCGGTGACGGTGCCGCAGGACGGCGGGCAGGGGCCGAAGGTATTATTGGTGTAAGGAATGATCGTATTGCTAACACCAGGGTTGTTCGGTCCCCATGCCTGGAACACATCCGCATTATAGTAGGCGAACTGCTCGTTCCGGTAATTGCCGGCGATATGCAGCTCCGTTGTCGACGTGTTCAGCGCAAAGGCGCCGAGGAGGCCCACGATGACAAGCATGACAAGAACTACGACGAGAGCGATGCCCCGCTCATTCGTTGCATTGAAAGAGACGGCTTTCGCCCGGCTAACGATACCTACTCTCTTTTGACCTGAATGCCTCATACAATCACTTCCCTTCGGAGGCCGGAAACGGCCCCTGTACGGATCATTTTACTAAGAACCTATTCTGCAATTTGACCACGGACATCATCGTCCTTGTTTTCTGCGCGGTGGTGGGCCCGCCCGAGAGAGCTTCGGCAGTTGCCGTCTGACCGTTGAGCGTCACCCGGACCGCGCGTACAGCGCCGAGATCTGCAGGAGGAGCGGCGCTGGAGACCTCCGTCCCGTTATCAAGAAGATAGGTAAACTGGAGGCCGGAAATCTTAGTTGCGATGACGTCTGTCTGCGTGTTTGTTATGCGAAGGAGGCACATGGTCGGGTCTGACGCCCCGCTGTTGCATTGGGTGTTCGCCGGCAAGGCCTGGTCCCCCGGAGCAGGACAATTCGTCGGCTCCGGGCCCAGGCAATACTTGACCCAATTCACATAAGGGCTTGCGGTTACCGTTGTCTTCGCGATGATGTCCCCTGTCCTGAAATTGGTGTTCGAGGGGTCGTTATCGGTGGCACCCACCGGACGACCAAGCTTAATAGTCGTAGTGCCGACTGACACCACATTAAAAACAGTGCCTTTACCGCCTTGGGAGCGCGGTAAGAGGGTTGGAGAAAGATTGGTTTCTTCATCATGCCATATGGGATTGTAAATCCTGACCTGGTCAATATTAGGCCTTAAACCGCTGATCGCCTGAGTATCTGATGTGGCAACAGTGAAGGAGTTAATGATCCCGGTCTGCGCGGCTGTGATCCTTGCCACTGTCAGGAACGCAAATGGCGACGCGGAGTTCATGACCAGTATGTCCGCGTGCATTGCGGTACCCCCGAATGCATCAGGTGTCGTCGACGGAAGTGCGTTCGCCGTTATATTGCCATGGTCGTCAATGATCTTCCCGATCGGTTGCGTATAATTAGGATTGGCTGCCGTTTGCATCGACTGCCACTGAAGGCTGGCATCCCGCATCTGCGATATCATGAATCCGGCATTCCGGATGTCTCTTGTAATGTTGTCCATGGCAATACGGAGGTTTTGCTGGACCTCGACCACATCATCCTGTGTATTGGCCGATCGCTTACTGGTGGTGAAAATGGAATAGACAGCCATCATCACAAGACCAAGCATGACTGCAACCATCAGAAGCTCAATCAGGGTAAAGCCCTTTTCGTTCGAATGCATGCGCATCATCATCAATCTCCAACATACGACATTATCGCTACTGGGGCACTATGCGATAGCCGGTCAGTGTTACGACGGGGTTTACGAATATTCTGACAATGTCGGCTCCCGGTGACTGACCAACAGGCAAAGATAATGCAACCGATACCTGGGTAATATACTGGGCCGGGGTATTGGGTTTTAATGTGTAAGTTGCCGTAAAGGTACCCACCCCGTTAATCTGCAAGTTGGTTGACCCCGCCGGGACGCTGCCAGAGGTAGTAATGGGAGGGAATCGATTATACGCAGCATTCTGCGCTCCCAGGTTAAACTGCGTGTACCAATACTGGGTATTCGGCACCGTGCTGTTTGGCTGAAGCTCGACCGACATGAGGTCGTCCATGACCTGCTGAGCAACCATTGTTGATATGGTATTTATGTTTGCATGAGAATTCGAGCCAAGCGCCATTTCCTGCATGCTCGCCGTGGCAAGGAGACCAATAGACAGAAGAAAAATCGCGATCACCAATTCCAGCAACGTGAAACCGTTCTCATTTCTGGCCCTTTGCACTGTCATCATGGAAGTTCTCACTTTCAGTTGTTAACCACCTTGTTCATAAGTGTAGGGATGTTGTCCTGGGGATAAGGTCCCTCCGGTACAGCCTGCGCCATCATTACATCGTATCCATCCATGACGTGATGCCTGCAGTGGGGGCAGAGCTCCCATATGGTCGCTGAAGGATATGCGGTAATCATTTCTGCACCGCATTCCGGACATGTGATTATATACTTGGCCATTAGATGTGCCTTTCCATGGTCTGCTCAATTACTATTCATCCAGAATGGAAGCAACATCCGTACCATGAGCAATAATCAAATGTATTCAATTAGATAACAGGTTGACCAAGGAAGAGAAAAGGAGGGAATTGTTCACAGATATGTAATGGATTACATAATCACGATCCCTGCGTATCCTACCACCTGCTCGTAGTCTCCGCTCACGTCTCCCGAATTTGCGTACTTGATCAGCTCCGCGTGGGAAGCGCCGAGGGCTTTGCAGGCGGCAAGCATGACAACGGCAGGACCATACCCGCACATGGTGATGCCGTAATCTCTGACCGTACGGAACAGACCCTCGGGATCGAGGTTCAGGATTTGATGAATGGCTTTGGAGTCTTTTTCTTTGGCCGTCACTGCCCGCTCATAATGGCTCATGTCGGAACTTGCGACGATGAGCACTTTGCGAAGTCCTGATTCGTGCTCCGCGTCCTGCGCTTCGCGTTCTTTGACGGCTGTTGCTATCGCGCGGCCTACGTCAAGACAGATCTCGAGCCTGGTATCGAGCATTTGAAGTGGCACTATTTTGAACTTATGCTTGAAATACTGGATGAAGGGGAGTTGGACCTCAAGCGAGTGTTCGCGCAGGTGTGCGAGCGTGTCCGCATGGATATGTGAGGACTCCTCAAGAATTGCAGCGGCGAGGGGCTCATCGATATCAACCGTTCCGAGGGGGGTTTCCCACCGTCCGCCGGACATGAGGGAAACAGACGCGCCCAGACCTGTATGGTTCGGCCCTATAAGGATAAAGGTATCAGGGAGGTCTATACTCGAATAGACGGCGCCCGCAACGGCGCCGGAATACATCAGACCCGCGTGAGGCGCGAGAATGCCGCGCGCTTTGACCTTGTTGGCGCCGGAGATTATGAACCCCTGGACCTGCTTCTTGAGCGCGTCTGCCGTTCCCTGATAAAAATACCCTGCGACCGCAGCATGTCGGAGCATAGGAACCTCGCTGCAATCAAAACTCGTTGCCCGGAGTTCGTTCTGAAGGTTCTGATTGATCGGCCCTTCTCCCATGGCCAAGATCAACCTTGTATTTCCGGAAAAAACGCTATCGGTGTTTATATCCGCCCGTCATGCACGGGTCTGGATCGCAGCCCTCTCAGAACCGCTTTTCTGCGTTTTCGAATCTCGTGAACCTGCTTATAAACGTCAGGTCAACTTTGCCGATTGGGCCGTTTCTCTGCTTTCCGATGATCACTTCTGCGACGCCTCTCCTGCCGCACAGGCATTCGCCGTCGTGAGGACATTCGCATTTATTGTAGACTTCATCGCGATATATAAATAATATCACATCCGCGTCCTGCTCAATAGCGCCGGATTCACGGAGGTCGGCAAGCATCGGCCTCTTTTCCTTGCCGGGACGCGTCTCCACCGCGCGGTTGAGCTGAGAGAGGGCGATGACCGGAACCTGCAGTTCCTTCGCGAGCGCCTTGAGCGAGCGTGATATGTTCGATATCTCCTGTTCGCGACTGCCTTCATCCCCCCTGCCCCGCATGAGCTGGAGGTAGTCCACGATCAAAAGGTCAAGGCCATGCTCCGCTTTCAGTCTCCGCGCCTTGGCGCGCATTTCGAGCACGGAGATCGCCGCTGAATCGTCGATATAGATAGGGGCTTCTGCCAGCCTGCCAGCGGCAGTGGACAGAGGGGTCCAATCACGTTCAGATAAGTGCCCGGTCCGAAGTTTGTGCGCATCAACCCGTGACTCGGAACCCAGCAAACGGAGCACGAGCTGTTCTTTGGACATCTCGAGGCTGAAAAAGGCTACGGACTTCCCTTTCTCAATTGCGGCGTAAGACGCGATGTTGAGGCAGAACGCCGTCTTGCCCATCGATGGCCTGCCGGCCACGATAATGAGGTCGCTCTGCTGCAGGCCTGATGTTCTCTCATCCAGATCCACGAAACCGGTAGGGAGGCCGGTAACCATCTCTTTTCGTTCATAGAGCCGTTCGACGATCGCGAAACTGTGACCGACGATCTTTTTCAAAGGGATAAACGAGTCTTTGATCTTGTTCTGGGCAATCTCGAAAATCGATCGTTCCGCCCGGTCCAGGAGTTCATCGATGTCCTGAACGGTCCGGGAATCGTCGTAGCTCTGCGTGATTATGTCAGTTGCGGCATGGATAAGCCTGCGCAGAACGGCTTTCTCGCGGACGATCCGTGCATGGTTCCTGATATTGGCTGCCGTGGGCACAAGACTGACGAGATATGCGAGATATGACGCGCCGCCGACGGACTCTAGCCCGACCTTGCCGCGAAGCGCGTCAGTCAGCGTAATGAGGTCGATCGCCTCTCCGGTCTCAAACATATCGAGCATCACGGAAAATATCCGGTTATGAGTGTCCTTGTAGAAATCATCAGGCGAAAGAGTTTCGACGACTTTGTTGATGGAGTCGTTTTCGATAAGTATGGCGCCGAGCACCATCTGCTCTGCCTCGATATTCTGCGGAGGGAGTTTCTGGAGCGATACCTCGGTCTGAACTGACATGTTCTACCTCGAAACTGACGGATGGGGGAAAAATAAAAAATAACGGCAAATGGATACATCAGTCTGAAATAACAAGCCCGTTCGAAGGAACGGGCCGTCAAGTCCGCTTCATGAACGGACAGGTTGAAAAGGGGTCGATGCTATTCTGCTGCAATCACTGAGACTTTGAGGTCCGCATAGACATCGGCGTGCAGTTTGACAGAAACCGTAAAGTCGCCAAGCCGCCTTATGGGTTCATCGAGAACGATCTTTCTCTTGTCGATGGTCACACCCTGCGCTTTCATGGCTTCGGCGATATCCATGGAAGTGACGGAGCCAAAAAGTTTGCCCTCTTCTCCCGCATTGGCCTTGATCGTAATCGAGAGGCCCTTGATCCTGTCGGCGTCCGCTGTCGCCTCTTTCTTCAGTTTTCTGATGCGGTCGGCCACCATTTTTTTCGCATGTTCCATGGCGCGGAGGTTTTTCGGTGTGGCCTCGATGGCTTTTTTCAAGGGTACCAGATGGTTTCTCGCATACCCGTCCGCTACTTTGACAAGATCGCCTATTTTCCCCAAATTATCAATATCTTCGCGTAAAATTACCTGCATTTGCGTTACAACTCCTTTCGAGCCTTTATGAATGGCAAGATACTACCAGAAATCAGGGCGAGGTGTCAATAAGGAATTGCGCGCGTATTATCGTGTACTAACTTCCCGAGGGTTCAATATCTAAGGTTTCATTCTGTGCCCCTCTTACCTCCTACCCGTTTCTTCAGCTCATGCAGTTTGTTCATCGCGTCGAGCGGCGTCATAGCGTCCAGGTTCAGGTCGGCAAGCTCTTTAAAGAGGAGCCCCGCCTCGCTTGCGAACAGTCCGAGCTGCGGCTCAATCGCCTCCGTTTCTTGGGCTTTTCCATCTTGCATGTTCCTTCCCCGAACTCTCCTTGATTCTCCATCTCCTATCCTGATTTTTGACGCAGCCACCGGTTCACCCAGTTCATTGAATTCAGCCTGTTCAAGGTTCTCGAGCACCTCCCTCGCCCTCTGAATCACCGCCGGAGGAAGCCCTGCGAGCCGGGCCACTTGGATGCCGTATGACTTGTCCGCGCCTCCTTCCACAACCCTCCGGAGGAAGATGATCTGGTCGTTCCATTCCTTGATGGCAACCGTGTAGTTCTTCACACGGTCCATGGTGAGCGCAAGTTCGGTGAGTTCATGGTAGTGCGTGGCAAAAAGGGTCCTGGCCCTGAGTTTTGCATGGATATATTCGGCCACGGCCCAGGCTATGCTGATGCCGTCGAAGGTACTCGTTCCTCTCCCGATCTCATCGAGGATGATGAGGCTGCGATCCGTCGCGTTATTCAGGATGTTTGCGGTCTCGTTCATCTCAACCATGAAGGTGCTCTGGCCGTGGGAGATGAAGTCGGACGCACCCACGCGTGTGAATATCCTGTCCACGAGGCCTATCTGCGCCTCGCGTGCGGGGACGAGGCTGCCCATCTGCGCCATGATCGTGATCATGGCCACCTGCCGCATATAAGTAGATTTTCCAGCCATGTTCGGCCCGGTGAGGATCACGAGTTGATTCTCTTCGCAGTCCAGAATTGTGTCGTTCGGGATGAATCGCTCTTCAGCTGAAACCTGTTCGATTACAGGATGCCTGCCATCAATGATCCGCAGCGTGTCTCCTTCGAGGATCGCCGGCCTGGTGTAATTGTTCTTGGCCGCCGCTTCCGCGAGGGATGCCAGGCAGTCGAGAACGGCAAGCCGCCGCGCCATATCCTGAATTCTTACGGTCGATCCGGCCACTGATTCCCGTACCTGCTGGAACAGCCGGTACTCCATGTCGAGTATCTTCTCCTCGGCGCCGAGCACCTTATCCTCATATTCCTTCAGTTCCGGTGTTATAAACCGTTCCGCGTTTGCGAGCGTCTGTTTCCGGATATAATCCGGCGGTACATTCTGGAGATTCGTCTTCGTCACCTCGATATAGTACCCGAAGACCTTGTTGTAGCTCACCTTGAGCGAACCGATGCCCGTGCGCTCACGTTCGCGACGTTCGATGCCAGCTATCCATCCCTTGCCTTCGGAGCTAATGGACCGAAGTTCATCCAGTTCCCGGTTGTACCCCTTTTTGATCAACCTTCCTTCCCGCAAGGTATAAGGCGGGTCATCAGCAATAGCGCTGTCGATGCGCTGAAAGACCTCCCGGAGGTCATCCCATTCTTCCGTCAAGGCGTATGTCAGGCGGGAATTGCAATTGGATAACAGCTGGCGGACCTGCGGAAGCGACGCAAATGACTGCTTGAGTGCGAGCAGATCCCGTGCGTTTGCCACACCAAGTGACACCCGGCTTATGAGCCTTTCCAGATCGTACACCTTGCCGAGGACAGTCCTCAGGTCAGCGCGAAGCTGGTGTCCTTCCCTGAGCTCGGTCACTGCCTCATGCCGGCGCTCGATCTCGACTGCATCCATGAGCGGGTTCAGAAGCCATTCACGCAGTTTTCTTCCGCCCATGGAAGTGGCAGTGAAATCAAGGACAGAAAGAAGCGTTCCTTTTAAGGAGCCGTCGTAGATGTTCTTGACCAGTTCAAGAGTTCTCTGACATGACGGATCAAGAACCATGTACGATTGCGTGAGAAAGGGTTTTATCCTGCGAATGTTCTCGAGACTGGTCTTCTGTGTCTCCTCAATATACCGGAGCGCCGCACCCGCAGCGGAGATGCCGATCTTCATGCCACTGCAGCCGAATCCTTCAAGTGAGGCAGTCTTGAAATGGTCGAGAAGAGCACGATTGGCGGTCTGCCAGTCGAACGTCCACTCGTCGTGCGTGTTAATCGCCTGCGTGTATTGCCGAAGCAGGCTCGAAAGCCCTGTATCGATCTGATAACCCCTGGGCAGTACGATCTCACGGGGAGTAAACCGTGCCAGCATAGTATCCAGTTCCGCGAAATTGCCGGTCCCGTCTATTTGGGCAACGAAGAAGTCTCCCGTTGAAATATCGAGAAATGCAAGTCCGTAACCTTCCTTCGCCGGACAGAGGGAGGCGAGGTAATTGTTATCCTTCGCATCGAGCAGGTTCGAGTCGAGCACCGTTCCCGGCGTTACTACGCGGATCACCTCTCGTTTCACTATGCCCTTCGCGAGTTTGGGGTCCTCCACCTGTTCGCAGACCGCGACTTTAAATCCCCGCCGGATGAGCTTAGCGATATAGCCTTCTGCTGCATGATACGGGAACCCGCAGAGCGGCGTCTCGATGCCCTTGGATCTGTTGCGTGCAGTAAGCGTTATCTCGAGAACCTTTGACGCGGTCACCGCGTCCTGGTCGAACATCTCGTAAAAATCGCCCATGCGGAAAAGCAGAATCGCGTCAAGGTGCTGGCGTTTGATCTCGCGGTACTGCTTCATTAGAGGAGTCAAGTCATCCATGAAATATGGGGAAATCACCGGACCACAGATTTGGGCAGACGAAAGCGGATGATGTTCATGGGGAACCGTGATTTGCTATGTCGCAGCGGCCTGCGCATTTCCCGTAAATCCGCTTCTTCTGCGTGCATCTGAATCCCAAAATTCGCTTTCGGTATTTTCTTTGAGCTTTTTTAACGTACAGCCTAAGTCTTTCAGAGGTGCCGTTGGCCGAGTCGGGCATCACGCGCTGACACTGTATCGCCGCCCGCCTGGTGATGAACGATCTTGAAGCGCACGTGTGCTGGGAATCCGGCGCCTGCGGCCCAACAGTTACCCACGATACATCCTATCCTCCATAGTGCGCAGATACGATCCTCGATATCAGAATTCAGAATTCGGGATACGGGTGACAGATTGGCATCTTCATAGATCTGCCTTCCGCCGCCAGTAACGCAAGATCCGCTTCATCCCTTCTGCGCACTCTCCATCTTCGCGATGACTTTCTTAATATCTTCCCAAACGAGTTTCTTGTCCGCCGGATTTCTGAGAAGGTACGCGGGATGAAATGTGGGCATGAGCGGGATTCCCTGATACGTATGCCACCGTCCGCGGAGCGACGTGATCCCCTCTTTGGTTTTGAGCAGAGTTTTGACGGCGACATTGCCGAGGGCGATGATACACTTTGGCTTAATCACCTGGAACTGCTTGATAAGGAACGGCTCGCAGGCCTCTATCTCATCCGGCTCGGGGTTCCGGTTGTCCGGCGGCCTGCATTTTACAATATTGCAGATGTAAACGTCATCGCGTCGGAGCTTCATGCCTTTAACGATAATGTCCGTCAGGAGCTGTCCGGCCGCACCCACGAATGGTCTCCCTTGCTGGTCTTCCTCATACCCTGGCCCCTCGCCCACGAACACAAGCACCGCGGCCGGGTTGCCCTCGCCGAAGACGATGTTCTTTCTCCCCTTGGAAAGTTTGCACCGGGTGCACTCCCCGAGTTCAGCACGGACGGCCGTAAGTCCCCCGGATCGAGACTCTGCCGGTTTCCCCGACCCTGGTACATTTTCGCTCGCGGCTGCAGCGGTTTGCGGCGCATTCACCGCATAAGGGATACCAACTGCCGTCAGGGAAGCGATCCCGGAAGGGATCTGCTCGATTGAGCCCACCCCCAGCGCCTTCAAGTACTCAACATGCGTCCTGACTTGTGTTACGATATCTAATAGCTCGCGTTGAATGTCATTCATTGCAATCTCCGGATCTTCCCTGCGCACATGAAAGCCCGAACTTCATCGGCCAGATGGAGCTAGCTTGTAAGACAACCAGGCGAACCAGCGGAAAAAAGACGATTGGCCACTCTTTCTATGGTCCGTGCTCAATGACGTGATAGCGGTGGGATCCGCTGTGCATGTTGGAACTTGCGCTTTGGCCTTTACTCAGTTTCCCCACTTCAGTTTGGTCCGCAGGATTTCGTAATAGCCCTTGGAGGGATGTTTAATCAGCCTCATCCTGAACCGGGACCGCCTTATTTCAACGATATCGTCCCGTTCGAGTGAAAAACCAATCTGTCCATCGAGTGTAAGCGACACATCTTCGCTCTGCGAGATCAGGCGCACGGTGACCACCACACTATCAGGCAGGGCAATCGGGCGATTGGAGAGCGTATGCGGACATATCGGCGTCACCACAAAGCAGTGGATGGTCGGATGGATGATGGGGCCCCCTGCAGAAAGCGAATAGGCCGTCGAACCCGTCGGTGTTGCGACAATCAGGCCGTCAGATCGAAGTGTGGTAAGGTGGCCGCCATTCACCGATACTTTAAGCTCCATCATGCGCGCGAGGGCACCTTTGTTGATAACCGCGTCGTTCAGGACGCGGTACCGTGCTACACGCCGTCCTCTGCGTAGGACGCTCGTTGTGAGCATCATCCGGTCCTCGGTCTCGAGCTTGCCCGCTATCGCCTTTTCCAGGTTGTCGTACAGCTCATCGAGCGAGACCTCAGCCATGAATCCCAGACTCCCGAGGTTCACACCGAAGATGGGGACTTCGGCATGTGCATCGGCCACATGCCTTGCAGCAGACAGAAGTGTCCCGTCGCCACCAAGAATTATCAGCATTTCGACAAGGGAGGGGATTTCGGCACGGTCATATCCTTGCACGTTCATGGACGCAGCGGTTTGGTTGTCAATGAATACTCTCTTCCCCCGCGACAAGAGCCACGCCATCAGCTTCTTCGCCGCCTTCTGCGCAGCAGGGATATCTTTTGCGATGATACCGATTTTTTTCATTCCGTGAGTTCACCCGTAGCGTTCTTTATCACGAAGAAGGGACGGCATGCCGCATGACCTATTCGACGTCCCGCCTCATTTGAAACGGTCTATCCTGATGACGCTATCCCTTTTCTGTGTAAAAAATCCTGTTGCCGACTAATTGTCTGCTCAAGTCATGCAGCAGTTTCTCGTACCTTTCCCCTTCGGCCAGGAATCCTATCTCGCGGCTACGATCATCTACGTAGTTGAGATACACGCTGAGCCGTTCCGCAGGGAGTTCATCCTCCGCGCGCTCGGCCCATTCTATCACTGTCACGCCGTCGGAATCAATATACTCCTCGAATCCGATTCCCTCTAGCTCTTCGGGTTCTTCGAGACGGTAGAGATCAATATGGTAAAACGGAACCCGCCCCTTGTACACGTTCACAAAGGTAAACGTCGGACTGGTGATATACTGATCATGCACTTCAAGCCCCAGCGCGATGCCGTAGGAAAAGCTCGTCTTGCCTGCACCGAGATCGCCGTATAGGCAGACCGTGTCGCCTGATTGGAGTCGTGATCCAAGTATTCGGCCAACCTGCCAGGTTTGCTCCGGGCTAGACGTGATCACGCTGAACATCATTCAACCTGCCGTCCGACGGCTTTGACCATGTCTCGCTTGCCGACTATGCCGATGACCTTGCCCCCCTCGATAACCGGGAGCAGGTGCACTTTTTTCTCGGCCATGATCGTGGCAATGTCCACTACCGTCGTTTCTCCTGTGATCGTGACAACTTTTCGGATGCAGATATCACCGACCTTGGTCGCGGCCATGCGCTTCACTTCCTCCTCGAATTTCCTGGAGCTCTCGATGTAGATAGCTGCGTCGAGGAAGCTTACCACCGTTGGGATGTGCAGACGCTTGTTTCGGCTGATGAGATCGTTCTCGGTCACGATCCCGAACAGCGAGCCCGCATCGTCCAGGACCGGCGCTCCGCTGATCTCATTCTTCATGAGGAGGGAAGCTAGTTCCTCTATGGAGGTCTCCGGTTTAACCGTTACGACGTCCCTGGTCATGATATCTTTCGCGGTCAGCATGATGTCACCACCATTGTTCTGAATTTTACACTTTCGCTCTTTTTGCCGGGATCATTTCATGGCTTCGCTTATCGCATCCGGGATCTTCTCTATCAGATCCCCGGCAATCATGCCTGTCTCGCCTTTCTCCTTCGCAGCCAGGTCGCCTGCCAAGCCGTGGAGATAGACACCCAGGCATGATGCTTCCGCTGCGGTATATCCCTGCGCCAAAAGGCTGCCAATCATACCGGTAAGCACATCACCCGTGCCGCCCGTCGCCATGCCGGGGTTCCCCGTGGAGTTGACGAACAGACGGCCGTCGGGAATCGCTATCACCGTGCCAGCGCCTTTGAGCACGAGTATTATCTTGTATTTCGCGGCGAAAGCGGCTGCAACGCCAATCCTGTCCTTCTGCACATCTCCGGATGAGATGCCGAGAAGCCTGCCCAGTTCGCCGGGATGAGGCGTCATGATGACAGGCGCTTTGGTCTTCTTGAGCACATCGAGAGAGCCGGCAAGAGCGTTTATCGCGTCTGCGTCAATCACCATTGGGATGGTAAGACGTTGAACCAGCATCCGCACCATTTGGACCGTCTCATAGTGGGTCGAAAGACCAGGTCCGACAGCACAGGCGCTCAGCCTCGCAGCAGCCTTGAGCAGTTCATCCTCTGCTCCAATGCCAAATGTCCCGTCGATGCTTTCCGCTGATGGAATGCACATGGCCTCGAAAATTTGCTGTTGAATAATGGAGACGAGGCTGTTCGGCGTGGCAACGCTCACGAGTCCTGCGCCGGCCCGAAGGGCGCCGCGGGCGGCCATGACCGCCGCCCCGGCCTTTCCGAGTGAACCGGCAACGACCATGAGGTGGCCGAAATCGCCCTTGTGCGAATCCGGGGCTCGGCGGCCGAGAAGACCCCATGCGTACCCGCGATCTAAAAGATGAGTGTTAATTTTTTCCTTTTCCATGACCTCGAACGGGATGCCGATATCGGCAATCCGCACCGTTCCGGCATGCCGCGCGCCAGGATGGAGCGCGAGTCCGCGCTTAAGGAGCGCGAATGTGACCGTAAGGTCAGCCCTGATCGCCGATCCCATGACATCACCCGTGTCGGCGTTGATGCCGGTGGGCATGTCTACGGCAACCAGAGGTTTACCCGACGCATTCATCATCTCCACGGCAAAAGCATAGGTCCCCGTGAGGGCCGTTGAGAGACCTACGCCGATGAGCGCGTCGACCAGAATATCGGACCACGCTACAACATCGGCAATGGCACCTGTCGACGCATTTTCGATAATCTCGACACATGTCTTCCTGAGGATGGACAGATTGACCTTCGCTTCACCCGTGACTGTGCCGAAGGAGGCAAGCAACGCTACCCGAACCGGCACGCCGCGTATCATGAGCCGCCGGGCCAAAGCCATGCCGTCTCCGCCGTTGTTGCCCTTGCCGCAGATGATGCCGACTTTCACGCCGGCAAGACCGTCGAAGAAGGAGTCCATCTCGGCCATAACGGACGCTGCCGCGTTCTCCATAAGGACCGGACCGGGGATGCCGAATTCCTTGATCGCCCTGCGGTCGATGTTCCTCATCTGCGCTGCTGTAGCAATCTTCATCAGTTTTTCCCGTTCATGAGGGTGAGCGCTTACCACAAACACTTTCTATCGCGGTTCACTTGCCGAATGTACCGTGCCTCCCGCGAGCACCACATGAGCCACGGCATAACCTTCATCATGGGAGTAGCTGAGCAGTATTTGCTTGACGCCTTTAAGGTCCATGAGGTCCTTGATCCTCCCGGATATGTTTACGATCGGACCTCCGCCGTCGCCATGAAGCACCTCGATATCCGTCCACTTCACGCCGGCGCTCCACCCCGTGCCGATGGCCTTGAGCACGGCCTCTTTGGCCGCAAACCTGCCCGCATAGTGCTGCGCCGGAAATTTTTGCCGGGAGCAGTATGCACGCTCCCGCTCAGTGAATACTCTCTCAATAAATCCTGAATGATTCTTTCCAGCCTTGTCGATACGGTCGATCTTCACCAGGTCAATACCGATACCGATGATCATGTCTCCCTCCATGCACCGCAAACTCAAAATTCAAAGCTGAAAAATCAAAGTAATTGCTTCATCTCTCTCACGGCACGCTCAAGCCCGACGAGCGATGCTCGTGAAATAATGCTGTGGCCGATGTTCAGCTCTTGCACTTCAGAAATCCGGGAAATCTGCTGCACGTTCGAATAGTTCAAGCCGTGGCCTGCGCCCACGCGTAGTCCCAGGCTTGCCGCGAGCCTTGCGCTCTCTACGATCTTCAAGAGTTCCCGTTCGCGCTCTTTTCCGGCCCTGGCGTTCGCGTACGCGCCCGTGTGTATCTCCACCCAGTCCGCGCCGGTCCTTTTCGACGCCTCGATCTGCTCTTCGTCAGGATCGATAAAGAGGCTGACGGCAATCCCTCCTCGCCTGAGATGTGCGACATACTCAGTAAGAAAAGGGACACGGGAAGCCACTTCGAGCCCTCCTTCGGTCGTAAGCTCTTCCCTTCTCTCCGGCACAAGCGTTGCCATATCCGGTTTGGTTTGTACCGCGATCAGCCGCATCTCTTCGGTTGCAGCCATTTCGAGGTTCAGCTTGGTCTGCACAATCTCGCGGAGCAGCTTCAGGTCGCGGTCATGAATATGTCGCCGGTCTTCCCGGAGGTGCGCGATGATACCATCTGCGCCTGCTAGTTCGGCGATTACGGCCGCGGCAATCGGGTCGGGTTCGACACCCTTTCTCGCCTGCCGAATCGTAGCTATATGGTCGATATTCACGGACAGCCTGGACATGAAGCGATTCCTCGCTCAAATTTCTCGTTTTTCAAATTTTATCACCTCTCCTCCAAAATATCCAGAAAATTTGTGCCAACGGGCTCTACTGAACACCTTTCCGGTGGTTGGGGTTCGGTACCTCTGGCCTTGACCGCACAGGTCGTCTCTGATATAGTTACGTATATGTTCGAAGGAGGTAGCCAGATGGTGCGCGTCACAAGATTATGGGTTTTGCCTCTATCTCTATGGTTGCTGATGTTCACACACGCTGCTTCGGCCCAGGAGACGAAGGTAGTAACGGCTGAGGGTGTTGCTGCGATACAGCAGGGAGCGGTCGACATGGCACGCGATGCCGCGCTTGAGGACGCCCAAAAGAGGGCGGTCGAAATGGCTGTCGGCATCCTGATCGATTCTCAGACCCAGGTCGAGAACTATCAGCTCATCAGCGACAAGATCCTCTCGCAGACAAAGGGGTACATCAAGCATTATAATATCGCGAGCGAGACCACAGACAATGGACTGCTGCGTGTCCGTATAAACGCCGAGGTCGCTCTGGGCCAGCTAAACAACGATCTTTCCGCCATCGGCATTCTCCTCGGCCAGATGCATAAGCCCCGGACCATGATCATGATCGCTGAACAGAATGTCGGACGCGAGTGGCACGCCTGGTGGTGGGGATATCAGGGAGAGCAGACGGATATCGGCGTCGTGGAGAACACTTTCATGGATGTTTTTACGCAAAAGGGTTTTGAATTTATCGACCACGCTGCTGCCGCAAAAGAGATCAAGGTGACTGCGGCATATAAAATCCAGAACCTTTCTGCTGAACAGGCCAAGACGCTGGGCAATCAGGCAGACGCCGAGGTCGTGATCGTGGGCAACGCGGTTGCCAAATTGTACGGCGATGTCGGAGGTGGGATGAAATCGGTGCAGGCTGACCTTTCTGCCAAGGCGATTCGCACCGATACGGGCCAGGTGATAGCGACGGTAACTACCCACGCCGCCGCCGTGCACATCACTGATACCACCGCTGGAATCGATGCTCTTAAGAAAGCGTCAAATCAGGCAGCGGAGCAGATGATGGAGAAGATTCTCGCCGTCTACTCCCGGGAGGCAGGCGGTACGAGGTCTGTCGACATCACAATAACGGGCCTGAATAAAACCCAGTTCGTGAAGTTCAAAGACGTGCTCAGGAACCAGGTCCGCGGCATTAAGGATTTACATGAGCGGAGCTTTAACGGGACGACAGCACGAATATCGGTTGATTCCAAGGTGAGCACCCAGACCCTTTCCGATGATCTGCTGCTCAGGGATTTCGGCGCTTTTACGGTCGAAGTCGTGAACTCGACGGCGAATTCCCTGGAACTGAAGGTCTCCCCGAAATAGCTTTTTCAGCGGTCCGCGGGACAGCTCACAACCGGTGATCGGCACGGGCATTTTGTGCGGCAGATATTTGTCCGCCGGCGCCGTTCTTGTTTATCCCGACCGCAATGCGACCGGATATCAAGAGAATAGACTTCCTTCCGCTGCTTTCTGATCCCGGTCTCCTCGCATCAGCCAACACCTACCATGCGTTTGGCGGAAACAACCGTGTTTCTCAGAAGGATGCCAATGGTCACTGGGCCAACTCCTCCGGGTACGGGTGTAATGAGGGATGTCTTCTTCGAGACCGGCTCAAAATCGACGTCCCCTACAGTCCTTCCGTCCCGCAAGACGTTGATCCCGATGTCCACAACAACCGCACCTTCTTTTACCATGTCAGCCTTAATCAGACCCGGTCGTCCGGTCGCGGTGCAAAGAATATCGGCCAGTCTGGTCTCACCGCCGAGGTCCTTGGTCTCACGATGGCAGACGGTGACTGTAGCCTCCTTGGCGAGCATCATCATCGCGAGCGGTTTGCCAACTGCCAAGCTTTTGCCGACTATCACAACCTTCTTCGACTTAAGATCAACGCCGTAATGTTCCAACATCCTCATGACGCCGTAAGGCGTACATGGAAGAAAGGTTGACCTGACGGACAGAGTAATCCCGGACTCGAAGAGCTGGGACGTAGACTCATCCGCCGAAAGACGGCCAACAGAAATTGCGCCCTGTCCATCGACGTCCTTTTCAGGCGCGATAGCGTTTACTACCTTTCTGGTGTCGATGTGAGGAGGAAGCGGCATGAATACGAGGATGCCGTTTGCTCGCTCGTCGTTGTTGAGCGTTTTTATCAGATTCAAAATCTCGTTCATGGACGCTGTGGCGGGTAAGGTATGGTTAAAGATATCGATCCCGACCCGTACCGCTGCGCTTTGGATAGCCTGATAGTACATGTAGGATGACCTGTCATCACCTACGAGCATTAGAGCCAGGCCAGCCCGAATGCCGTGCTTCGAGAGCCGGGCAGTCTCTTCCTTGACCGCCGCTATGATCTTTGAAGAAATATCGATCCCTTTCATCAACTGAGCCATAAGACCTCCGGTGATTTCCTCCCCACGAATATTTAAAAAAGAGACGTACTATATCTCATTTAGCATGGTCCCGAATTTCAGGATGGCGGATCTGGCCGCCAAGGTTCGTCGTCAGGCCGACGGCTCCCGCGACAACCAGAGACAACACGAGTACCAAGATCACGACCCATCTCGGTATGGAGCCGGATCGTCGGAGCAGGAAAAGCCCGACGAAGGCTATGGCGCCCAGCGCTCCCATCAACACAAGCGCAAGAGAAGCCGCTTCCTCGTGCCTGCTGATATAGGCTTCGGTTACACCTGGAAGATTCTTGACCGCTTCTTCGGCTTTCTGACCCGTGAAATATACAGCAAGGGTCGTCAATGCGATGAGCACGAACAGGCCCAAGCTCACTTTCTTCACATCTTCGCTTTTCCTGACAAGAGCATAAACGAGCAGAAGAACAGCCCCAAGAGTACCGATGACCGGAAAATGATTTATCATGAGATGCACATGCGCCCAGTTCATAGGAAGTTCTCCATCCGTTACCGGATGACCATGCTGCCTCGTTTTGATCTTGTATGCCCGATTATTTCAGACACGCATTGTCCTTGATCAGTTCCTTTTTGAAATCATCCACATAATGTCGCACTTCTTCCCGGCACCACCCGAGTTCTTTCCCCGCGATTTCGGCGATCTTTTCTGCCTGCTTCTGCCCTCGTGTTCCAGTCATCCCGAGATGCAACCTGCGGAGAATGATGTCGGAAAGAGTCTTCGCACCTTCCTCCAGTACGCTGTACAAAACCTGGGCATAGATGTCCCTGCTCTCTGGTGAGATGGCCTCACCCAGGTCCGGATCCATCGCGACGAGATCGAGCACCCGTTGTGCTCGCGAGCCGTAGAGCTGGATTAAATGGCGCACAGTCTCCACGCTAAGCTTATGCCGTGCCGACATCTCAGGCACGGCTGCCTTCAGGTAATCATCGTACCCAGTAGGCAGGCCGCCAGCCAATGGCTTCTTATCTGTGATGCAGACGCTCTTCACGCCCAGCGTCCCGCACGCCGCATCCATGACGTCTTTCGCCATTGCCCGGTAGGTTGTGAGTTTGCCTCCCGCGATTGTGATGACCCTTTTGTTCCTCCCCTCCCTGATGACCCGATGCTTGCGTGATATTTTGGACTCGCTCGATCCCGAAAAGGCGAGCGGTCGTATCCCCGCATACGTATAAAGGATCCTCTCTCGTGTGAGGTTCATACCCGGCAGGATTCGCCTGCTTTGAACGAGGAGGTAGTTCACATCATCGCTGTCGGCATGCACCTCATCCAGATCGCCCTGGTATCTCGTATCCGTCGTGCCAATGAGAGAGTACGCATCAAGAGGAATGATAAAGAACATCCTTCCGTCCCGGGCTGAAACGAACAAAGCTTGCTCGGAGAATTTAGGGAAAACGAGATGGATCCCTTTCGTCGGGAATATGATTCTGTTGGTATCGATGTGTCCGGCCGCCCGAACCATATCTATCCATGGGCCTGCCGCATTGATCAGGACTTTCGAGCGGAAGGTATGTGCCCGATTTGTTAGAACGTCCCGCGCCGCGACAGCGATGCCGGTGTTCGTCTCTTCGATCCTCTCTGCGCGAACATAGTTCAGCATTTTGGCCCCTGCTTCGCGGGCTCCAATTATGTTCTCGATTACGAGTCGTTCTGGCATCATGATCTGATGGTCGTAGAACAGTGCACTGCCTTTGAGGCCTTCCTGGTTCAGGCGAGGCTCGAATCGCAACGCTTTTTCTCTCCCGCAGACAAAATAGTGCGGGATTTCCTTCTCGTGTGACAGCATATCATAAAGATGGATACCGATGGAAATGACCGTTCTTCCATGCTGATCGCCCTTATAGATGGGAATGAGTATTGGCATAGGATGAATGAGATAAGGCGCCTGCCGGCGTAAGATGGCTCGTTCGCGGAGAGACTCGGCTACCAGACCCATCTCGAAATTCGCCAGATACCGCAGGCCTCCATGAATCAGGCGAGTGGATCTGGACGTCACGCCCGAAGCGAAGTCTCCTTTTTCGAGGAGCAAACAGGAAAGACCGCGAAGCGCCGCGTCCCGTGCGGTGCCGGCGCCCGTAATGCCCCCGCCAATCACGATAATGTCGAAGGTTCGATCGAGGCTGGGATCGCCATTACCGGACATGCCTGCCCCCCTCACCGCTGCAATCCGTGCAGCAGGCCTTTTAATACTGACGGCTTATTGGTGTAAATACCGTCCACCTCCCAGAGTATAAATTTCTCCATCTCGTCCTCTCCATTGATTGTCCAGACGTATACTTTGACATCGTGATCGTGACAGGCTTTTATCAACTCTCTGCTCACCGTTTGCTTTCTCAGGCTTATCAAGCTGTATCCTTTTGCACGGTACGCTGAAAGATTTTTCACGGTGAATGAATCAAAAATACCGGATATGGCGATAAAGGGGGCGACATCTCGGACAGATAGGATCTCTGCCTCCAGAAAAGACGAGATCAGCACGGTACCCCGATGCTCGAAGTCCCGGAGGTGCTCGGCCGTCAGCCTCCCCGCTCCATCGCTCTTGATCTCAAGATTCAAGCCAATATTTCCTCCCACGACATTGAGAGCATCCGTGAGTGTAGGAATGGGTTCACCGTTTTTCAGCGTTAGCCGTGATATTTCTTCCGAGGTGGACCGTTCTATATCGACATTTTTGTCAGCGGTCCTGCCGGTGTGCTTGTCGTGCATCACGTAGAGCGCGTTGTCCAGGCTCCTCCGTATGTCTATCTCAATCATATCTGCGGGGAGAGAGAGCGCAAGGCGAAGCGCTTCAAGCGAATTTTCGAGGGCTCTTGATGAATCGCCGCGGTGTGCAATGATGATTGGCACATGCATCTTCAGAATATACCCACGTTTTGAGCTACCCGACACTAGATCGCCGGTGTTATTATAGCGGGGTTCCATTGACCAATGAATGAGCGTTCCGCATTCGGCACTCCAGAACCATCGTGTTTCCTTCTCCCACGCTCATCGCTTCGGCCGGTTCTCTGCCGGTTGCTTCTGGTTCTTTGGCGTCCTGAGCCGGTCTTCCGGGAATTCACCCGGGGGATGCCGGACACGAGTTCGCAGTCAGAAACCCGCGAGAAGGAGGGATCGGAAGAATGAAACGTCGTCCCCTCTGTCTGGGATAAGGAATGGTTGATACCTGGAGAAAATACCTGTCGAAACGCCCGGGTGCGATGCGGCGTGTACTTAGCTCCCTCCAACGACTTTTTCGATGATCTTGTCTGTGATCTTTTTAATCTGCTCGGCAATTGTTTTCTGCTGAACAGGGGTCACGGCAGCCCTGTGTATCACGGTTTTGACGGTCACGAGTTTTTCAAGAGCCGCGGTCTCTCCCTGCCGGTACAGATCCCGCGGATTGCTGAAGTCTGCCCAGTGCGTTGCGCCCACCTCGGGGTGGATGACAACATCCGCCTTCTCCATAAGCAGCTCGTTCAGATAGATACGGGTCACGGCATCTGCGCGGAGGACCACGTCCAACCCCACCTTATCTTCAAACCCGCCGATTTCGCTTGACACATCCACCGCGATGACAATATCGGCACCCAAGTCCTTGGCACAGTGCACGGGAACGCGCTCCACCCACCCGCCGTCGACGAGTAGTTTATCGCCGTCAACAACCGGCGGGAATATGCCCGGCAGGGCGCAGCTTGCGCTTATAGCCCTGCGGAGCGAACCGCTCGTATAGAGGACTCGATGACCGTTACGGATATCCGTAGCGACACAGCTGAAGGGGATTTTGGTCTGCTCGATCGTGATATCGGGGATCAAGGGGTAGATGAAGTCCTCATATTCTTTTTCGGAAATGAAAGCTGGCTTGGTGGCGGTGACCCCCCAGAAGTACCCCTTGCGGATCAGGTTGGCCATGTCGGTGAAGAATCCATGGTCCACGTTATCAGACTGTTCCAGTCTCTGGAGGAACGTAAGGCGGGTCTTCCGGGACCGGAAACTTCTTACGTACTGCTCCACCCGGCCCATCCAGTACTTAGCATCGGGTTGCGACGCGTAAAGTCCGCCGATCAGAGCGCCCAGGCTGGTGCCTGCGATCATGCCGAACGGCACTCGGGCATCCTCGAAGACCTTGAGTACCCCCAAGTGCGCAAGTCCCCTCGCCGCCCCACCCCCCAGCGCCAGACATACCTTCGGCTCCATAGATGCTCCAGTAGAACCTAAAATCGCTTTTTTCAGATAACAATGATAGCATCATGTCAAAAGAGTGTAAAGTATTTTATTGCCGTTCCGGCATAAAATACCATCTTCGCCGTCTCAAAACTGATCGAATTCAATCCCTTCAGGACAGTCAGTGATGCTCCCGCACAATAAAAGTTTTATAGCACACTGAAGGATCAGGTTTGGCCGGGAAGAGATGCCTTGCTGTGGCATCATACGTTAACCATGATGTTCGCAGCAGAGAACTTTCGTGCGGCGGAGGATGAAACACTTACAAAGTGAAAATGATATGGCTGGAAGTTCATCGATACTGCTTGGCATCTTATCCGTCATGGCGGGAGCACAGCTACCCGACACACAATGACGGACAGGAATCTCACTGAGGGGGTCATGCGCGCAGGAAGAACCGGATTATGAAGTCCTCTACGGCATGTATCCCCGTTTCTGCTTCATGCTGCGGAACTTCTCCTTATCAACTGTTTTGTTTCCCACCATTCGAAGAAGTTCTCATAGGCAACGACAAAAACAAGAAAGAACCCGATCGATGGCATATAGAGCCTATGCTCAAAAATGACATCGATGACCGGCACAAAGCTCTGCACAGGAGATAATGCTATGTAAAACCACGCCACCCCGAAGAATGTTAATTGCCATCCTCTCTTTTTATAGAGCCAGAATGCTATCCCTACGAGGGCTACATGTCCCAACAAGGACAGTAATGTAGGGAATTCAAACAGTGTCTTGGCAATCCGGTAATCGTAATCGAGGTTTTGATTGACCGGAAAGATCAAAAGCCTGACATAGGTCCAGATAACATTGAACGAAGTCAGCAGGTATGAAACAGGGGTTATGCCGCTCGGAGTTGACACATTGAATCCAACACTTGTACCGGAGGTTAAATTTAAGTTATAAGCGAGCAAACCCCACGGCAAAGCTGCAAGCACGAATGCCTTCCAATGGGACAGGACATTTTTTATATTTCCCTCCGAAAAAAACATATAATCATAAAGCATGAGCATTGCGGGCAGGGTCACCGCCCACTCTTTTGATCCAATAGCCAGGAGAGATGAGAAAAAGACGCCGATATAATATGAAGAGGCGCGCTTCTGCGTCCCCTGGATGAACAACAGAAATGCGGCCAGGTAAAAAAAGGTTGCCAGCAATTCAGTGCGGCTTATGATGTAGGTGACGGCTTCTGTCTGGATAGGGTGTACCGCAAACAGAAGCGCAGCGAACAGGGCCATCCTCTTCGCCTTATCAGCATACCGTTTTGCCAATGTCGGCAAACTCAGCGTCCTGCTGATAAGCAGATAGATGAGAAAGCTGTTGGCAACATGAAGTCCAATGTTGAAAACATGCCATCCGACCACATTCAGGCCGCTCAGTTGGTAATTGAGCATGATGCTCAGGTAGACCACGGGCCGGACGCCCTTCATGATGCTGATGAGATTATCCATGGTCACGCGTTTAATCAGATAATTTTCTTCAATCGATGCGGTATCGTCAAAGTGAAAGCTTGCCGTAAAGGTATTGGAATACGCTATCAGGATTATTGCCGCAATGACGCCGAACGCAATGGCGTTAAACCGATTGCTATGGAATATCTTTTCCAAGCTACCGCGAAATGACCCCATTTGGTTGCATATCCTCCTTTTGTGCAGTACGTGCGTATACTATGTAACACGTCCGCCTAGCAATGTAAAGAATAATTTCCCCTCTTCATTCCTTCCCCGGTCTGTCGACATGCCTCCTGCCGATGGATTCCCGCATTTCCTGGCGTAACAGCGCCAACTCTTGAGCCAACCTTTTATTTTTTTCCGAAAGCCCCGAGATAGTCACAGAGAAGTGCAGGGTGATCAGAAGCAGAAACAAAAACGCGAGCAGGAAAAGAAACGAAGGCGGATAATAGATGCCCATCATGTCTGAAATATATTTGAGAATATCCCTCGATGATGAGAGGATCAGCAGCACTCCACTGGCAAAAAGCCATAGCAGTGAATAGCGCTCTTTGAGTCGTCCTCGCCGTATCAGTTCGATCACGAGGAACAAAACCGTCCCGCTTCCAACGATTGCCAGAATTTTTAACAGGTCCATTGTCCACCTCACTTTTTAAGCAAATCGATAAAGATCGCCAAGAGAACCTTTATCATGTAATACGCCGAACGGATAGGGGTTATTGAGGATCTTCCTCCCGTGCGCTCGCGCATGCTGACCGGCACCTCGGCTATCCGCATTTTTGCCTTGTGAAGGAGGACGAGCGCCTCCACCTCCGGGTAATCGTCAGGATATGTGCGGGAAAAAAATGTGATCACCCGGCGGTTTGCAGCTCGAAAACCCGAGGTACTGTCGGTCACTGGCATTCCGAGGATTCGGGAAAGAACAGCTGAAAAAATCCATATGCCTATTTTCCGGAAGACAGAGGCATTATACCGCCCCCGCTTCAAGAAACGGGAACCAACAACGAGATCAGCGCTCCCTTCATTTATCTGGCGCAGCAACTTCTCTATCTCCCCGGCAAGGTGTTGGCCGTCGCCGTCAAATTGGACGGCGATGTCATAGCCTCCCTGCTCAGCGTATAGATATCCTGCCTGCATCGCCCCGCCGATGCCGAGGTTGAACGGAAGGCTTACAACCACGACACCCATCTCTTCGGCAGTCCGCGCCGTCGCATCCCGCGAACCATCATTCACGACTAATATATCTGCGAACCGGATGTTCTCCCTCAGGTCGCGTATCACCCCGGGAAGGCTTTCTTCCTCGTTATATGCTGGCACAATTATCAATGTCTTCATAATCTAGTCCCTCAGCGCTATCTCTGACGCCGAGATCCCAAACTCGCGAATTAACCGGTAGAACTCACGCCGTCCGATACGTTTTTTCTTGGCAAACTCCCACCGTTGTCTCAGCACCTGCGGTGTGGCCGCAAGTGCTGAGCACCATGCCCGCAGCAACACAGTGACCGCGTGAAACATGCTGTTTTCAGCTGTGAACCTGCCGCTGGCCCCCTTCCCGGATAGCGCGCCGTAGAACTGCAGCAGGAGACGCTTGGCGGTGAAGTATGCGCTCGCAACAATAAGCTCGGCAGGATAGTACTTGAGCAGCACCCACACCCTGTTTCGTTCAACTAAAAAAGCCTTCAGCGAAGAATAAGAAGCCGAGGAGGACGAATACTTGTGGTACACTTTTGCTGCGGGGACGTAGACGCATCCCCAGCCCGTCAGCCTTCCGCGAAGTCCGAGATCCACATCATCGGCATACGCGAAGAACTCCTCGTCGAAAAGGCCCGTTTCTTCCAGAAGATTCCTGCGATATAATCCGGCGCACCCGCTCGGGAAAAGCGCTTCGCCTTTCTGATCGTACTGTCCCCGGTCTCGTTCAAGCCTGCCTTTCCCCCTGGCGAGGCCATCGCGGTATATGAGAAGCCCGACATTATCGATTATGTCAGGATCACTGTAAGAAAGAATCTTACACGCCAGCATTCCGGCGGCAGGGTTTGATTCTGCCTCCTTGATCAAGTTCTCCAGCCAGGTTGGATCGGTTTTTGTATCATTGTTCAAAAGCGCGATATAGCTTCCGGAGGCGATCCGTATCCCGGCGTTATTGCCGCCGGCAAATCCCTTATTGACCGGCAGAGTGACGAGATTGACTTCCCGATACCGCTCGCGGATGTACTCTACGGAACCATCTCGCGAGTCGTTATCGACAATGACGATTTCAAAATCCTGGAACGTCTGGCGGCGGAGCGATTCGAGACATTCGCCCAGAAGATGCTTTCCGTTCCAATTCACGATCACAACAGAAACAAGCGGTGCCTTCAGACCCTGTCCTCCATCCTGAACCCTGTATTTCTGTCCGAGTTAACAGTACGATATCTTAATCCACATGATTCAAACAGTCAATAGTGCGGCATAGCGGCTATGCCATTTTTTTCGCTGCGCTTTATTTCGCATGCGCCATGGGGCACCCGGAAAGCGGCAATGGGCCGGTCCTGTAACCCTTGGCATGAGCATCAGCACATACCGAAGGGACTCAACGATACAGGACGCGCATTCAATGAGCCGGCAATCGGCTCATGGTAGATCCGTTTTTCTGTGCTGTACAATGGCCCAGTACATAATACCGTAAGAAACAATTGCGGCAACGGCCCCGACCACGAGGGTCCCTGCGATAAATGGCCACAGATAGGGTTTGAGGATGAGGTAAGCATTCGTTACCGTGAGATCATTCCACGCGATGCGAGGGGTCACCACGTCACTGCCCGTGATCCTGATGCCAAACCACAGGCAGAAGCCGTACAGGGGGACGATGGTCCAGGGATTGTTGATGAAAGCCCCGGTGAGAACCACGAGCTTGCTCAACCTGAATATCCAGGCAAAAAAGAGACAGCTGATCGTGTGCAATCCTATGGTAGGTGTGAACGCAATGAACACTCCGAGGGCGAAAGCGGATGCCAGTCTGTTCGCTGAGTCTTTCAGATGGAAAAAGCTTCTAATGCGGTCTCTGATATACTTCATGAGAATACCTGCGGTCTGTCTCCTCGAGCGTTCTAGGTTCTCTTCATCCTTCGGAAATGTTCGTACCCCGTCGGCTGAAGGGTGTTCTTCCTGCCAGTATGGTCCACGAGCATCAGCGCTTTGCTTCGTGTAATCTTTCCGATCTCGGTTACGGGGAGATGCAGCGATTGCAGTTTGTTTAGCTTGCCGGGCGGTACCGTGAGCAGGAGTTCATAATCTTCCCCACCAGACAGCGCGTAATGCAGCACCGGCATCGTGAGGCGACTGGAAAGCCTCATGAGTGAAGGAGAAATCGGTATTCTGTCCCCGTATATTACTGCTCCAACGCCGCTCTGTTCGCAGATATGGGCGATGTCGGATGAGAGCCCGTCGCTGATGTCGATCATCGCGCTTGCGCATCCGGACCGTGCGATCGCCCTGCCTTCCGCCGTGCGCGGAACTGGGCGAAGATGCACTGTAATCAGTCTTTTCGCCTCTGCTCCCTTGCTCCTTATACCTTTCTGCAGAATCTCCAGTCCTGCGGCTGAACCTCCCAAGGTGCCCGTCACGAACACCCTGTCTCCTGGCCGGGCTCCGGCGCGGGAAAGGAGGTTCTTTTTCTCAACTTCGCCGAGAACGGTAACGCTGATCACCATCCCATTCCGGGAATGACACGTATCTCCACCAACGAGAGTCGCCCTGTGCATTTTCAATAGAGCATTGAACCCGCGATAAAATTCCATGATCTGTTCTGCGGTGACTTGATCCGGAATTCCGAGCCCGGTCAGGCAATAGCAGGGGACTCCCCCCATTGCGGCGATATCGCTCAAATTTACAGCTGCAGATTTCCACCCCAGGGAATAAAGATCCGTGAAGGAGAGGTCGAAGTGCACTTCTTCGAGGAGCATATCCGTCGTGGCGAGGAGTACCTTTGATGAGGCAACCTTCAGCGCCGCGGCATCGTCTCCGATACCGATCAGCGCTTTAGACGTTTTCCGGAACGACAACCTCTGGATATTCCGAATCAGGCCAAATTCTCCCAGGTCTGATATTCTCATGGATCAGTGTGTGGCCCGGGACCTGCCGGGAAGTCTCTGGTGTGCTATCCGGCGCGGCGGTTTTTTGCGGAGTGCAGACGATATGACTTCGTCCATGGTCTCGACAAAAATGAATTTCATGTCTTTCTTGAGATTTTTCGGTATGTCGTCGAGGTCCTTTTCGTTCTGCTTCGGAATGATCATAGTCTTGATCCCCGCCCGCTTGGCCGCAAGTGTTTTCTCCTTGAGGCCGCCGATGGGCAGAACCCGTCCCCTGAGAGTAACTTCACCGGTCATGGCGAGGTCCTTTTTCACCGGTGAGTTCATGAAGACCGATGCAAGCGCGGTGGCCATGGTAACCCCCGCCGACGGTCCGTCCTTGGGAATGGCTCCCGCCGGCACATGGATATGGACATCTGTCTTCCCGAATTGCTCGATCTTGATGCCCAGTTCCCCGGCCCGGGAGCGCACATAGGTAAGCGCCGCGTGTGCTGATTCCTTCATAACGTCGCCGAGATGACCGGTGAGCGTAAGATTTCCCTTGCCGCGCATGGTGGTCGCCTCGATATACAGCACATCTCCGCCGGTCTCGGTCCAGGCAAGTCCGGTCACAACACCCACCTCGTCCTTCTCACGCTCGACCTCCGGCAGGTACTTGGGTACCCCCAAGTATTGGTGGAGGTTGTTCGGTGTAATCGTGAATAGGCCGGTCTCGCCCTCGGCAATCTTCCTCGCGACCTTGCGACAGAGGTGGCCGATCTCTCGCTCCAGGTTCCTCACGCCCGCCTCGCGCGTGTACTGCGCAATGACCTGGAGGACGGTCTTATCCGGTATGCTGATCTGCTTTTCCGTTATGCCGTGTTCCAGCATCTGCCGGGGGATCAGGTAACTCTTCGCGATGCCGAGTTTCTCTTGTTCGGTGTAGCCAGACAGATTGATAATCTCCATCCTGTCCCTGAGCGGCGATGGGATGGGATCTGTCATGTTTGCGGTCGTGATGAACATCACACGCGAAAGGTCGAAAGCCAGTCCGATGTAGTGGTCGCTAAACGAGTTGTTCTGTTCGGGGTCGAGCACCTCGAGCAGGGCCGCGGACGGGTCTCCGCGGAAGTCGGCACCGATTTTGTCGATCTCGTCCAGCATGAAAACGGGATTGTTGGAACCGGCGGTCTTGATGCCCTGAATGATCCTGCCGGGCAGAGCGCCGACGTAGGTCCGCCGGTGGCCTCGGATCTCCGCCTCGTCCCGGACTCCTCCCAGAGAAATGCGGACAAATTCTCTGCCTAATGCCCGAGCGATGGACTTTCCTAGCGATGTTTTGCCCACTCCCGGAGGGCCGACGAAACAGAGGATAGGGCCTTTCATCTTCTCCTTGAGTTTGCGGACGGAGAGGTATTCCAAAATCCTCTCCTTTACCTTTTCAAGATCGTAATGGTCTTCCTCGAGAACCCTGTGCGCCGCCTTAAGGTCAAGGTTGTCCTTGGTCGCCTTGCTCCACGGAAGGTCAGCGAGCCATTCGATGTACGTCCTGGTCATGGAGGCCTCCGCAGCGTCCGGATGCATCCGTTCAAGCCTCCTGAGCTGTTTCTCCGCCTCTTTGGCAGCCTTCTCAGGCATCTTCGCTTCTTTTATCTTCTCGCGCAGTTCGCGCAGGTCTTCGGACCGATCATCGGTCTCGCCAAGCTCCCGCTGGATCGCCTTCAGCTGCTCGCGCAGGAAGTATTCCCGCTGCGTCTTGTCGATTTCGCCGCGAACATCGGCCTGAATCTTCTGCTGCATGGAGAGAAGTTCGATCTCCTTGCCCAAGGCTTCGTTGATTCGTTTGATCCGTTGGATCGGATCTGTAATTTCCAGAATATCCTGCGCCTGCTCGACCTTGAGCCCCATATTAGCAACGGCAAGATCGGCGAGTTTGCCCGCGTCGTCCACGTTCTCGATGACCACCATAATGTCGGGCAGGATGACCTTCCCGAAGGACACCAGTTTCTCAATTTGCTCTTTCACATTCCGCATCAACGCCTCGGTCTCGATCGAAACCGGGTTGGAAACATCGGGGAATGTCTTTATCTCCACCTGATAGAAGGGTTCCTTCTGAAGGAATTTGAGCGTCTTAGCCCGCGCCACTCCCTGAACGAGTATCTTAATGCGGCCGTCCGGCAGCTTCAGCATGCGCATGATTACCCCTACAGTGCCAACGGAATACAGATCGGATGGGGAGGGATTTTCCACATTGATATCCTTCTGGGAGGCCAGAAATATCATGCGGTTTCCCTCAAGCGCCACCTCGATCGCCTTGATGGACATCTCTCTGCCGACGAAGAGCGGAAGGACCATATACGGGAAGACCACGATGTCCCTGATCGGGAGCAGTGGCAGCCTCTTCGGTATTTCGATGGATTGCTGGAGATCGATGTTTTTTGTTTCCGTTTTCGCCAAATCATCCTCCTCGCACTGGGTAAGCTATCATTTTCGCTCCGATCCGCTGTCATCAGCGGATCTTCACAATTTCAAATGCTGCAGGTAGTTCCTGAACTCCGTGCCAAACTCCTCATTCTTCAACCCGAACTCGACGGTGGCCTTCAAAAATCCCAGTTTATCGCCGGCATCATGCCGAACGCCCTTGACCTCGTATGCGTAGATCGGCTGTCTTTCCATAAGCAACCTAAGGCCGTCGGTCAACTGTATCTCACCGCCTTTGCCGGGTCGTGTTCGCTCTAGTTCCCCAAAAATCTCAGGGGTCAGTATATATCGGCCGATGATTGCAAGGTTCGACGGCGCCTCATGGGGCGCAGGCTTCTCCACAAGATCTTTTACAAGGTAGATGCCTTCCTCGATTTCTTTTGCGTCAATGATACCGTAGTGCTGTGTCTGGGACTTCGGTACTTTCTGGATGGCAAGAATCGTGGACGGATACCTCTCATAAACAACCATCATCTGTCTGAGCGCGGGAACATCCGAATCAATGATGTCGTCCCCGAGGAGCACGGCGAACGGTTCATTCCCCACGACCCTCTTGGACGTCAAAACCGCGTGACCAAGGCCGAGGGCCTTCTTCTGGCGGATATAACAAAACGTCACCATGTTGGCGATGCGCTGCACCTCGGAAAGCAGTTTATGTTTGCCCTTTGCCCTGAGGTCCTCTTCGAGCTCGAATGCCACGTCGAAATGATCCTCGATCGCCCGTTTGCCCCTCCCGGTGACCAGCACGACCTCTTCAATGCCCGACTGCACAGCCTCTTCAATCACGTACTGTATCAGAGGTTTGTCCACGAGCGGGAGCATCTCTTTGGGAGACGCCTTCGTCGCCGGTAGAAACCTCGTACCCATACCCGCGGCTGGGAAAACCGCCTTTATAATCCCTTTCTGCACGATTCGCTCCTTTGCGTCATTCTAAGAGACTGCCCCGCAAAAGTCAAGGTCGCATCCCGTTAAAAAACGGCGTGAAATTACTTAGGCATCGGCACGCTCCCGAGATAGTATTTTAAATCCTCGTCGCTGAATCGCAGCCCTATCCCCACAAAGGGAAAGGCCAGTTTGGGGTTCAGGAAATTGTCATAGCCGGCGTCGATGAAGAAGAACTTGTTCAGGTCGTAAGTGGCCGTCGCCTTCATGTGCGCCCTCGTGTTGTTAGGTTCTTTGCTATCGGTGTTCCAGACGTCAAAGCTGAACTTGATCCTGTCATCGAGGGCAAAGTAGTCCACGGCGGCTCCGCCTGTGGACTCGATCAATCCCATGCGAAATGCGAGGTTGCCGAATCGCTTGGCAAACTCGATGGTGTACTTGAGTTTGTACTCATAGGTGTTTGTTACGACGGTGGTCCCGGGAGGCGTGGATGTCGTCTGTGTCTGCGAGAATTTGCCGAACGGGTCGGAAACCAGCTCGAGGATATAGTACTGGTCCGTCCGGGGCTTGAGCTCCAGCGTGAAATAGTCCTTGACCTGCGGGAACATGTATTCACTCCGGAAGCCGATGGTCGTCTTCAAGCGCTCGACACGAGAGGTATAATCGCTTATCCCCTTGGCAGCGCTGTCGATGCTGTTATACATGCTCTCGTCGGTCACGAGCTTCCCGAGTGTTCCCTCTCCTCGATCTATCTTTCGTGATGCATCCTCAATGGAAGCCAATGCCATTTCCGCGTTCTTTGACGCTTCGCGGATATTTTCCATCGTAACCTTAAGATTGTCACGATTTTCGCTAACGACGCTGTTCAGGCTCGCGGTCAGTTCGTTCAATCTCATGACCAGCTCGGTTCCGTCACTCCGGAGCGCGTGGGAAAAGTCCTTGATGTTTGCCGTGGTCTGGCGCAGGTCGGCCAGGATGTCCTCCATCGACCGCGTGCCCCGCTCGGTGCCAAAGACCTGCCGCAGGGACGCCGTCACCTGCTTCACGTCATCGGCGATGCCACTGAGCTGGGCCACGAGTTTGTCCACATCGCTGGGCGAAGCGGTCTTCTGGATCGTCTCACCGGGCTGGTAATACCGTGCCTGCTCGGCAGCAGGTGGATCGCTGACTGACCCGGAGCCGGAATCGTTCGTACGCAGGCGGTCCGGTGGAATGATATCGACATACTTCTCCCCCAGAAGTCCCATCGTTTTGACGATCGCCTGGGCACCGTGCTCAATCCGTACACCGGGATCGATACGCATGATGACCTTGGCGCGGCTGTCGGAAAGCACAACCCTCTCCACGGTGCCGATCTTGACCCCTGCCATGCGCACTGCCGCTTTTTCATCCAGCCCGGCTACCGAATCGAAGATCGCCTGAATGGTGTATCCCTTTTTTTCTCCGAACTCGTACTTGCCGACAGCAAAGGTCATATAGAGAAGAATGATCGATCCAACGAGCACCAACAACCCCACCTTGGCCTCAGCGCTCAGTTTGAACATGCAGGCACCTCAGTCTTCCTGAAATTAGATATCCGCTTCCCCATCACTCCGCGGTTATGGGCCCGACCGCGCTGCCCGTTATGAATTGCTGGACAACGGGACTCGGAGAATTTTTTATCTGTGCGGGCGTCCCGACCTCCAGGATTTCACCCTTATAGAGCATGGCTATCCGGTCGGAGATCTTATACGCGCTATGCATATCGTGGGTGATTGCTACGGACGTTACGCCGAGCTTCTTCCTGAGATCGACTATCAGGTCATTAATTGCGTCGGCCGTAATAGGATCGAGTCCTGTCGTTGGCTCATCATAGAGGATGATGGCCGCGTCCATGGCGATCGCCCTGGCCAGTCCCACCCTCTTCTTCATTCCGCCGGAGAGCTCAGAAGGCATCTTATCCTCTACGTCCTTCAGTCCGACATGAGCGAGTTTCTCCGTTGCGATACTCCTTATCTCCCTTTCAGACAGCCTCGTGTGCTGCTTCAGGGCGAATCCCACGTTCTCCCAGACCGTCAGGGAGTCGAAGAGCGCCGCACCCTGGAACAGCATTCCGAACTTCTTCCGAATCTCGTTCAAGCCATGCTCATCGAGATTGTTCAGAACCTGCCCGTCAACGACCACCCGCCCCTTGTCGGGAAAGAGGAGCCCGATGATGTGCTTGATGAGAACGCTCTTGCCACTGCCGCTGCCGCCGATAACCGTCATGCTCTCTCCCTTCTCCACCGTAAGGTTCACTCCCCGGAGCACATGGAGATCGCCGAAGCTTTTATGCACATTGATTATCTCTATCATAACAATTTCAAAACGCAAACATCAGGCTGCAGCACGGCGCATCGATAGTAAAAGCTGTTCATGATTGAAGGGTGAAGTTTGCATTTCATCATTGACTCCTCTTTACCACAGCAACGCCGACAGCAAGTAATCAAGAACAATTATGAGAATGCAGGCAGCCACCACCGCGCCGGTTGTGGCCTTACCAACCCCCTCCGCTCCTCCCTCGGTGTTGAACCCCTTATAGCAGCCGATAAGTCCTACCACCGCCCCGAACACCGATGCTTTTATAAGGCCATACCAAATATCCGAGACTTCCGTATTGTCTATGCTCTGGTTGATGTAGGTGACGGGATTCGTGCCGAGCACCTTCACGCCGACAAAATACCCTCCAACGATCCCGATGAACATCCCGAGCGCAGTGAGAAAGAACATCATGATCGTGCTGGCAAGAAAACGGGGAACGACGAGATATTTCATCGGGTCAGTGGCCAGGGTATAGAGCGCATCGATCTGTTCGGTAACCTTCATCGTCCCCAGCTCCGCAGACATCGCGGCCCCGGCCCTGCCTGCAACCATGAGCCCTGTGAGCACAGGGCCGAGCTCCCTCGTCATGGATAGCGAAACCACCGCGCCGATGAGCGACTCTGCACCGAATCGTTTGAACCCCGTATAGCTCTGGAGCGCCAGCACCATTCCCGTCGAGATCGCCGTCGTAAGCACGACGGGGACGGAATTCACGCCGATCTGCTCCATCTGATTTAAGAGATTCTTCAGATAGAACGGCCTACTAGCAGCCCCGCGGAGAACATGGGTCAGGAATATAAACACGCCGCCCATCTCTCTTATGAGGTGCGATGTCTTACGGCCCAGGAATTCAAGCCAGCGGTTCATACGGAGCTTCGCTCACTCAATTGACGGCTTTGATCTGATATTTTGTAACTTAGCAGTGATTTCTTCTCCGCTCTCATAGTCTCAGATACAAATTATAATGCTCCTGCATCTGCACGCTAAAAACTTCATACATACAGCCTCGGCACCCGGCCGCTGATCCCGCAGAGCACTTCGTACGGGATGGTGCCCGTCCGGTCGGCTATGTCGACTGCCGTAATCCGCTCGCGGCCCTGGCTTCCGATCAACACCACCGCATCTCCTTGGCTTACGGCGGGAACGTCCGTCACGTCAAGCATGGTCATATCCATGCATACTCGGCCTGCCACCGGCACCCTGATTCCTCGGACAATGGCCTCTCCTCTATTCGAAAGTCCGCGGCTGTAGCCGTCCGCATACCCGATGGGGATCGTGGCGATCACGCTCTCCCGTTTTGTGACAAATGTCC
This sequence comes from Nitrospirota bacterium, assembly GCA_035623825.1. Lineage (GTDB taxonomy): Bacteria > Nitrospirota > UBA9217 > UBA9217 > UBA9217 > DASPSR01. The sequence continues at coordinate 36,404 of DASPSR010000049.1, read as the reverse complement.
TTCCGTAGCTTATGGGGACCCCCGCAGGGACCTTCTTCAGGAATGCAATACGGGTCACCAGGGAAAGGACCGGCCTCAAATCAGCGTCAACGCCCTCTCCTTCAAGGGGATTATACCCGTACAGCATCAGCCCCGGCCTGACCATGGTGAAAAGCGCCCGCTGGCAATCAAGCACTGCGGCGCTGTTGGCCGCATGACGAAGGGGGATGGCTATACCACGCGAATCGAGCTTCTTCAGGACAGACTCAAAACGATCCATCTGCTCCGAGGCGAACCTTTTATCCCGCAGGTCCGCATCGGCGAAATGCGTCATCAGGCCCTGCACCGTTATCCCGTCAAGGCTCATCAAGTCGGCTATGAAATCTTCGGCCGACGAAGGAGAGACCCCTATCCTCCCCATGCCAGTGTCGATCTTTATGTGCACCGTGACCGTAACCTTCAGCTTCCGGGCGGCATCGGCAACGGCACGCGCGACTGCAATATCGTAGACCGCCGGCGTGAGGCCTAGCGCTGCTATCGCCTCTGCCTGTTCCGGAAAAACAGCGCCCATCACTAGGATCGGCGCCTCGATGCCGGCCGCACGAAGCTCCCTCCCCTCCTCGACCAGAGCGACACCCAACATATCAGCGCCGAGTTTTAGGAGATGCCGGGCAACCCCGATCGCTCCGTGTCCGTACGCCTGCGCCTTGACCACGGCAAGGATTTTTCGTCCTCCTGCACGTTTCAGCACCTCGTTGTAATTGTGAGAGAGCGATTGCAGGTCGATCTTTGCAACGGTCGGCCTGCAAGAATCGGAATGAGAAGACGCCGTACAATCAGGAGCCGCTTCAGTGTATGGTGCTCTCATTGATCTCCTCAAAGGTGTTCGATGCGGGTAGTATTTCTATCTTGTCGAATGATTGTGCGCAGTCCAGACACTCCCAATGATGAATAGTCCAATATTCGAAATCCATTTCGAGGCTGTAATCATCTTCTTGAAAAAGATTCGTTCCGCCACAAAAGGGGCACATGATGGGTTCCATGGTCGACCCTCCGATTTCCATTCCGCAAAGAGTGAACGGGCATTACGGGATTGAAAAGCCCAGCCTTGCACATTCGTATGTGTAATTGATAAACGCTGACGCGTAAGCGCGTTCTCGAGCGGCAAATGAGCTCCTTCTCGCAGGCGGCGCACAAAATCCGCCATATTTTCATAAAGTTCAGTTTTACTCTATCACAGAGAGTACATTTTTGCAAAATATTTTTCGGAAGGAGTTTCACGCAATGAGGAGTTCCCTGATCGCCCGCACAAGGCGCTTGTTCTCACTGCGCGTGCGCACGGCAATCCTCACGTAGCCATTGCCAAGGCCTGGAAACGTAGAGCAATCGCGCACAAGGAGACCGCGTTGACCGAGCTTCTCCGCCAGTTCCCATGAATCAATCGAGGTGAGTTTGATCAAGATAAAATTTGCCGGACAAGGGAACGGCTCCACGCCGGGCAGGATCCGCAGGGCTGAGAGCAGGTGACGGCGCTCTTTCTCGATCAGCCTACGGGTCTTTTTGATATAACCCCAGTCGTTCAGTGCGGCAATCGCGGCTTGCTCCGCCGGGATACTCACTGCCCAGGGCTCCTGGCCGTCCCTGAGGCAAGTAGCAGTTGTATCGTCGGTCACGGCATATCCGATCCGGAGCCCCGGCAGACCGAAGAACTCCGTAAAAGACCTGAGGCAGATGATGTGAGAGGATTGTACGGCATCCTTGACGACCGAATCGGAATTGCTAAAGTCCATAAATGCCTCGTCAACCACCAGTCGGACTCCCTGCTGGAGCGCGTGCTGAAGGATTTCGAGCATTTCCGCCTTCTCGATGAGGAAACCCGTAGGGTTGTTGGGATTGCAGAAGAACGCCATGTCCATGCCTTTGAGCGCAAAGGCCATCTCGAGAGGGTCCACACGAAATCCTTCGCGCTCCTTGAGAGGGAACGTGACAACCTGACCGCCTGCGTTTTCCACGGCGGCTGCATATTCAGGAAAGGTCGGTATAGGGATGAGGGTCTTTCTCGGCCTGAATACCTTAGGGATCAGGTGAATTAGCCCGCTTGATCCGTTGCCACAGACAATGTGCGAGGGTTTGACCCCGTAATAGCGGGCGATCGCTTTCCGAAGACCGTTCATTTCGGGATCAGGGTAACGGTCAATGAACGCGAGAGATCTCTTGGTCGCCCGCTTCGCCGCAGAAGACGGGCCGAGCGGATTTACGTTCGAGCTGAAGTCGATGATATCTTCCTTGTCGATGTCAAAACGTTTTGCAGCCTCATAGATATTCCCATCATGGATCCTGGCTGTACTTTGCGTGTTCTCACCGACGCTCGCGGTATTATCGATTTCTCGGTCCGGGATCTGCATTTATTACCTTGTCCTGCCTATTCACCGCCGTAATGCAGTACGAAGATACAGAGCCGGCAGAAAATATATTATGCACAAAGATATAAAAAGGATAGAAAAACTGATTTAAGCCCGAATTCGATACCGGTTTAACAACAATTCATGCGCTCTTCATTCGCGCACGGCTGCAGGTAAGAGGACTGCACGCCTCGTGTTCTGTCCCAGTCACAGTTCCGCCACCAGGTCCGGGAATCTTTCTTCCATAAAGTTCTCTGCGGTTTTCCTTGCCAGGGCGGCTGTCGGCTGCCGCATCACAAGTTCAGCAAGCTCTACCGCGTCCTGCATACGTACCGACCTGACAACCTTTTTCACCCATGGAATAGAGGCAACGTTCATGCTGAGGCTTTGGAACCCCATTCCGAGAAGGATTGCCGCATAGAGCGGGTCTCCAGCCATTTCGCCGCACATCGCGAGTGTTACCTTCGCCCGGAGCGCTGCGTCCGAAACTCGGTGGAGCAGACGCAGCACAGCGGGGTCGAGCGGCTCGTACATGTACGCAACATGTTCGTTCTGGCGGTCGATCGCGAGCGTATACTGGATCAGGTCGTTCGTGCCCACGCTGAAAAAATCGACCTCAGCGGCAAGGAGGTCAGCTATCATAGCGGCAGACGGGATCTCGATCATCACTCCGACCGCCACATGTTCATTGAAATCCCTGCCTTCGGACCTGAGTTCCGACTTTACTTCTTCAAGGATTTTCTTTGTTTCGTAAAGTTCTGAGAGTCCTGAGATCATGGGGACAAGGATCTTAATATTCCCATGGGCGCTTGCTCTAAGTATGCCGCGGAGCTGGGTCCTGAAGATGTCTTGTTTCTGGAGGCAGAAACGGATTGCCCGCAACCCCAGCGCGGGATTCGCTTCTTTTTCGAAACCACCGGGCAGGCCAACCTTGTCCCCGCCCACGTCGAGCGTCCGAATCACTACTTCGTGAGGACCGGCCTTCTCAGCGACATGGCGATAGGCATTGTAGTGCTCTTCTTCCGTCGGCAGGGTCTGCCTGTTCAGAAAGAGAAATTCCGTACGATAGAGGCCGATGCCCGCACCCCCATGTTCCGCCGCGGATGCGACCTCTTCAGGCAGCTCGATGTTGCCCTGAAGCTGTACCATGTGACCGTCGAGGGTTACAGCGGGAAGCGTCCTTAGCTTCTCGAGTTCCTGTTCGAAGTATTTATATCTGCGCTGTTTCTTAAGATAGTCAAGGAACGTCTCCTCATCGGGATCGACGATCACCACACCGTGAATGCCGTCAAGGATGACCACATCTCCGGTTTTGACCGCGGCAGTGATATTCTCGAGGCCGACTGCGGCAGGAATTCCGAGTGAGCGTGCAAGGATGGCGGTATGGGATGTCCGGCTCCCCGCATCCGTGGCAAAGCCGAGTATCTTGTCCTTCCGCATCATGAGGGTGTCGGAGGGCGCAAGATCGTGAGCGATTATCACGGCCTCGTCCTTGATGTCGGCAAGGCTCTCCTGCTTATGCCCCACAAGGTTTCTTAAAATTCGTTCACCCACCTGCTCCACGTCGTGCTTGCGCTCGCGGAGATACTCATCCTCGATTGTGTCGAACTTGAGCCCGATCGCGGCGATGGTCTCCGTGAGCGCGCCCTCGGCGTTCAGCTGCGACTCCCTGATACGCTTGACCGTCCCGTCAATGAGCATCTTGTCCTCGAGCAGCATAATGTGTGTATCTAGAATGTAGAGGTGTGATTTGCCGAGACCTTTACTGAAGCGCTTCTTGAGCTCTTCCAACTGGCTCTTCGAGCGATCGACCGCCTGCTTGTAGCGAGCCACTTCGTCCTTTACATTGATATCATCGATCCTTCGGCCTGCTACCACGACTTTGCGACGATCGAGTAGATACGCTCTGCCGATCACGATGCCCGGTGATGCCACAATTCCTCTGTACACTATTTCGTGCATTATCTCCGCCCTATTCCCTGTTCACTGCCAAGTGGCTTTTTTCTATTCCTTCTCTCCGAATTTATCTCTGAAAAGCTTCTCGAGCCCTGCAACCGCCTGCTCCTCATCAGCGCCATCCACCTGAAGCATGATATTGCTCCCTTTGGCGGCAGCAAGCATCATGATCCCCATGATGCTCTTTCCGTCCACCTCGAGACCATCCTTGACCAGCGTTATCTTGGACGAGAATGCGCTCGCGGATCTCACGATCTGCGCTGCGGCCCTTGCGTGGAGGCCAAGCTTGTTCTCGATCAACAGTTCTTTTTGTTTCATTCAATGACCCCTCCGTAAGCCAGAGCAAGGCAAAGAGCGGCAAGCCCGAGCATAAGTTTTACTGGGGACCCCGCTCTCCTCAGAACCGCAACCAGTACGAGTGTCAGGGAAAAGCCCATTCCCGCGGTGACAATACCGGGATAAGGAACGGCAAGCCTGAATTCCGGACGCCAGGCTGGAAGCGATCCAAGAATCCCGCCCACAACAAAGAGCGATATTGCTTTAAACTGCTTTGCAATCCTCGTGAAGTTGTAACGGGCATTAAACGCCACGGCGTCGCCGGCACTCTTATAGCCATTTACCAGGGCCGCAGCCCTGAGCCCTATATGCACGATATTGTAAACAACCAAGAATACAATAGGGGCCCACCATGCACCGGCGAGGAGGAGCGCGGTGGCAACGACAGCCGAAAGCGGTTTGAGCGAACCCCAGAAGAAACTGTCACCAAGTGCGCCGAGCGGGGCCATGAGGGCGGTCTTTATCCCCGACACGTCAGGGGATCTGTCGTTACTCGAAGCTCTTTCCTGTTCCAGCCGTGCTACCGCACCAAGAATGAATGTGGCAAGGTACGGCTGGGTATTGAAATACTCCATATGGAACTTCAGCCGGGACTCATATTCGGACAGGTTCGGGTATAGCTTCTTCAGAACGGGCTGAATAGCGTATGCAAAGCCCAGAGACTGCATGCGGTCGAAGCTCCACGATGTCTGGATCAGGAATGACCTCCAGAAAACCCTTCTCAGGTCCGAGACGCCGATCTCTCTGTCCTCACCGTTCACTGAATCGAGCCCCCAGAAAGCCTGCACTGATGACCATCGCGGCCACCACGAGCGCAGGGACATGAAACAACAAGGTGAATACCGCCGCCGTCAAAAACCCGGCCAGCAGAAACCGGTCAAGTGTCCTCACCGATAGTTTGCGTGCCACGATGGCGGCACCGAGCAAGGGGAGAAGTTTCACGAACAGCGTCATGGCACTGTGGAACTTCTCCGGCAGGCGACCGAACAGGAACACGGCACCGAGACCCACGGGAAGGAACACTAAATAGAGAACGAAGGACTTTAGAAAAAAAATCAGAAGCCCGGAGAGGTGGGCTTGAGCCAGCTTGCGTTCGGCATCTTCGCCCGACGCGGCGACGGCCGTCTCCGCAAGCCGTGAGTTCCACTTCCTCACCAGAGTGTCAACCATCATTGTTACCGGGACCATGCCAGTGGTCAGGAGGATGCTGAATCCGATCCTGTCCAGCGGGGCACTGCCCCTGCTTCCAAGGACGGCGATGGCTGTAGCCGACACCGCTCCGATGGTAGAATTCGCCGGGACAAATGTGCCTACCGGAATGTCGAGTACCCAAATGAGTTCGAGCACCGCTCCGATAACAAGCCCAGTCGTAACATCGCCAAGCATCCATCCCGTAATCGGTGAAGCGACAATGGGCTGAGAGACCATGATCTGCCCTACGGCGGTCCTATCGAGTCCAATGACCCCTCCAACAAAGGCCACGCCAACAATAGAAAGCAAAATATGCAGATCGAAGGTCATCATGTCCATGAACGTGAATTCACGCCTCAAAAAAAACCCGCCGTCCGCCGTTCATATTCCTCGAGCCGGAAACTACGGCTTTTCCGCAAGATGGCAGGCCTTGAATACCTTGTCAAGCGACATCGGCCGCTGCGTTGGAACCGTCTGGATATCGACTTTTACGCCTCTGGCGGAAATCTCCCTGAGCGCGTCAAGGTCTGCGTCATCGACCGCAAGCACATCCATGAGCTTGCGCTTCCCCTGGACATAATGCATCCCGCCGATGTTCAGCACCTGGCAATCAAGACCTGACTTCAGCGCTCTTAGGACGTCAGCAGGGTTCGAGAAGAGCAGGATGACCCGCTCGGTATCGAACGCCGCCGTGCGTAGCTGAGCGCAAATTTCTTCCACATTGCCGATAGCGACCTTCAGTCCTTGCGGCACGGAGATCTCCATGATGGACTTCTGGAGCGCGCTCGCCGCAACGTGGTCATCAGCGACCATGATACAGGTCGCTTTCAGAAAATTCACCCATCCTTCCACGACCTGTCCGTGGATAAGGCGGTCATCTATGCGGATGAAGACAACCATTGAGAATTTACTTCTTCCCCTTCAGCATCTGGCTGGCGATCACGATGCTCTTCTGTGCAGCCACCTGCACGAGCTTTGCCAGCTCGGGCAGGGTTTTTTCATCCCGGTGATTGGCAAACTTTATTAGCATCGAGAGGTTGACGCCTGTTACAACTTCGACGTTCTCTCCGAGGAACGCAAGGGCGATATTCGAGGGGGTCCCGCCGAACATATCGGTAAACAGCATGACGCCTTTCTTCTGGTCGACTTTCTTTATGGCAGCCTGGATCTCGTCCCGGAGCACATCCGGAGCGCTCTCCTGCTTCACGCTGACCGCTGCCACTGCGTCGATCTTTCCCACGATCATCTCGGCGGCCTTCACCAGTTCAGAGCCCATATCTTCATGACATACCACTACCAGTCCGATCATTCCCCTTCTCCTTGTTAGGAAGACTTGCGGGGCTCTTGCCCCTCTCTCCCCGCTTGAGATGCTGTGAACTCAAGAGCCCTCTTCAGACACCTATATCCCGATGCTTGACGTTAACCTCGTAGCCAATCTTTCTCAGCCGTTCCGCTATTATGAGAGACAGCACGACCGAACGATGCCTCCCGCCTGTACACCCGAATCCTATCGTCAGATAGCTCTTTCCTTCGCCGCGGTAACGGGGTAGAAGAAATTCGAGGAATGCAAGAAGCCTAGACAGAAACTCCGCGGAATCAGGCTTTGCCATAACATACTCCCTTACCCTCGCATCCTCGCCCGTATACGCCTTCAATTCAGGCACAAAGTGGGGATTCGGCAGGAACCTCAGGTCGAACATCAGGTCCAAGTCGTACGGCACTCCGTATTTATAACCGAAGGTGACGATCGTGACCACCATGGGCCTGCCTGCACCCACCCAAGAGTAGTGGCGTTCCACTGCCTGCCGCAAGTCGTGGACCGTATAATCCGATGTGTCGATGATCCGGTCAGCCAGCTTCTTAACCTCGCCGAGTGCCGACCTTTCCTTTCTGATGCCGTCTATGAGAGGTGTGGTCCCCCGGGCGAGCGTATGAGGTCTCCGCGTTTCGCTAAAACGCCGCACCAAAGTCTGATCGGAGGCATCGAGAAAGAGCATCTCTATCGCGTGGCCGGCGGCCTTGAGAGAGGAGTAAAGGGCCGGGAACCGTTCAGGAAAACCCCTCTCCCTGATATCAATACCGATCGCGGAATGGACCACATCTTCGGCCCCGCGAGCAAACTCGACGAATGCCGAAAGAAGCACCAGCGGGAGGTTGTCGACACAGTAGAATCCCATATCCTCGAACGCCTTCATCGCGGCGCTCCGACCTGAGCCTGAAAGCCCTGTGACCACTACTGTGCGCGTCTGTTTCATACGATGAGCCGCTTTTTCAGCCTTCTGTTAAGTTCTCTCGCGGTATAGATACCCTTGTTCTTGAGCATCTGGTTCCTGGCAGCCACCTCGATGAGCGTAGCCATATTCCGTCCTGTTTTCACCGGCAGTTTGAGATAGGGCAGATTGACGCCGAGGAGTTTATAGCGCCGTTCACGCAGTCCTACGAGGCTGTAGTGATGTCCCTTTTTCCATTCCTCCAGTTCCACGACAAGCCCGATCCTGCAGGAGTCCACCGTTGCCGACTCGCCGTACAACGCACGGATATTGATGATACCGAGCCCTCGGATCTGCAACAGGTCAGCGCCCATCTCAGTGGCATGGCCTGCTATATCGCTGCCGATCTTTTCGATGATGACCATGTCGTCGGCAGCAAGTTTATGACCTCGAAGCACCAGATCAAGTGCCGCCTCGCTTTTACCAATGGCGCTCTCGCCGATAATGAGCGTCCCGAGATCGAAGATCTGTACGAGCACACCGTGGAGACTGACGCTCGGCGTAAGTTTCGACGCGAGAAGACGGGCCATGTCCGACACTCTCCCGCTCTTAATCATGGTGATTGCTGCAGCCTCTGTTTTATCGTTTAGCTCTCTGCAAACGGTGCCACCGCTCACGACGATGCAGGCAGGCTTCTTGCGTATTATGGCCCGAATGATACGCATCCGTTCCCGTTCCGGAAGAGAACAGAGGTAGGCAATCTGGCGCGGGAGAAGATGAACAACGCTCGATGTCATGCCTCTCCAGGAAAGAGGAGACGAGAGTTCGGGCGTGCAAACCTGCGGAGACATCACTTCCCTGTCGAGGCCGGAGCCGCCTGAGATAACGGTTGCGTTTCCTGCCACGTCTTTTACGGTAACTTTCATTTCTGAGGGTATTTGCTGTCCTCTTCGTATAGCAGTCTTTTGATTTCCTGCCGATCCGCTGTGCGCGTCAGGTTTTCCCGTAACGCCGGGTTTTTCAGTATGCGGGAAATGCGGGCAAGGGTCTTAATGAGGTGGTCTCCCGGCTTGTCGTCAGGCGCCACGAGCAGAAAAAAAAGATAAGCTGGCTTTGCATCAAGAGACTGGAAATCAACACCCCGGCTCGACCTGCCGAACGCAACAATCATATCGCTGATAAAACTGAGTTTCCCGTGCGGAATGGCCACGCCGTCGCCGATGCCGGTGCTTCCAAGTGACTCACGTTCGAGCAGGACACGGACAAGAGCCTCAGCGTCTTTGATCCTCCCCGCTGCCTGGAGGACCTCAGCGAATTCGCGGATCACTCCAAGTTTGTCGGTTGCCTTGATCTCTTCGAGAACCAGGTCATCCTCAAGCAGGTCTCTAATCTTTGCCATCCCGCGGATCCTCTACACTGCGGGTTCGATCAGGCCGACATTTCCGTCTTTCCTCTTATAAATGACATTGACATGTCCGCTGCCCGCGTTCGAGAATATGAAAAAGTCTTTGTCCAGGAGCTCCATCTGCATGACGGCTTCCTCAGGGAGCATGGGTTTGAGATCAAAGCGCTTTATCTTGATGATCTGCGGGATCCTGTCCTCATGAGAGGGCGGCGCCGAAGAGAGCGTCGCTGACTTGTTCGTCTGGTGCTTATGGTCCACCAACTTCTCTTTATAGCGCCTGACCCTCCGTTCAATCTTTTCGACGAGCAGATCAATTGCCGAATACATTTCCTCGGTTTCTTCCGAGGCTTGTATCAACACACCGTTGGATTTTATCACTGCCTCCGCTATGTGGTGGACCTTCTTGACGACCGACAGGGTAACGACTGCCTGAACTGAGTTCGGCAGGTACTTTTCCAACCTGCTGAACTTCTCTTGCGCATATTGCTTGAGCGCATCTGTCGCCTCGATGTGTCTTCCTATTACTGTGACCTGCATAGTGCCCTCCTTGCCCAATGTTGAAATAAGCACATCCTTATGCGCATCCTATCCCATTCGCTTCCTCACACTAGTCGGCGGGATTCTGAGCTCTTCTCGGTATTTTGCAACGGTCCGCCTCGCGATGTCGATTCCCTTTGCCTTCAGGGCCTCGACAATCTGCTGGTCTTTAAGCGGTGTGGACGGATCCTCTTCCTTCACCATCTTGTGAATGACATCCTTCACTGTCAGGGAAGAAACCTCGGTGCCCGCTGCAACGGAAAAACCCGTCGTGAAGAAGAACTTCATTGGGAAAATTCCTTGCGGAGTATGCATGTACTTGTTCGTAGTCACACGGCTGATCGTGGATTCATGCATTCCGATATCCTCGGCTACGTCCTTCAGCACCATGGGCTTGAGATGGGAGATCCCCTGGTCCAGAAACTCCAGCTGGAACTTGACGATGCTTTCGGCAACTTTGTAGATTGTCTTGCTCCTCTGTTCCATCCCTTTGATGAGCCATTGTGCCGAGCGAAGCCGTTCCTCTATATACTCCTTGGTGACCTTGTCCACGCTCTCCTTGCGGCTGAGAAGCTTCCTGTAATAAGGATTGATACGAACCTTGGGCAGCCCTTCGTCATTGAGCTGCACGACATAACGGTCTTCCACCTTGATCACATAGACATCCGGCACGACGTAGTTCGTATCGGATTCAACAAAGGGTCTGCCCGGCTTCGGCTCCAGTTCGTGGATTATGACCTGCGATGCCTCCATCACATCCTGGGGTGTGACATTGAGGGCCTTCGCAATATTCGGATATTTCCTCTTCTCGAGATCAGGGAGGTGATTCTTGATGATCTTGTCGACGAGCGTGCCCTGCAGGTCCAGCTGTTTCACCTGGATAAGCAGGCACTCCTGGAGGTCACGCGCTCCCACGCCCATCGGATCGAAACTCTGAACCAGTTCGAGCGCACGCTGCATGTCCTTAACCTGGATGCCGGACTGCTGTGAAAGTTCTTCAAGCGTGGCCCTCAGGTACCCGTCATCATCAATATTGCCAATGATCCATTCTCCACTTTTTACCACGCCGGGCTCGGACGTAGAGAGCCGGAGTTGCCACAGGAGATGGTCGCTGAGCGAAGGCATCCTCGAGAGAGTCTGATCATAGGAAGGCAACTCTTTCTCATCAGCTTCGGTGTAGCCGTAATCGCGGCCATCTCCCAATTCGTTGAGATATTCATCCCACTGGGGGCTGAGCTCAAGATCGCTCTTAAGCTCTGCTGTCTCTCCCGTCTCCGGCTCATTGCCTTCCGGTACGGATTCTCCCGCTGACACCGCATCAGAATCAGAAGCGGATTCCCCCTCGGATTCCGAGGTTTCATCAGACGCTTCCTGAGCAAGTTCTTCAAGTACGGGATTTTCAACGAGTTCCTGTGAAATGGACTGTACCAGTTCGAGCCTCGACAGCTGCAACAGCTTTATGGCCTGCTGTAGCTGAGGCGTCATGATGAGCTTCTGTGAAAGTTTTAGTTCGAGTCTGGCTTCCATAGAGTGAATTGCACGTAATTCGAGATCTCGGATCTCTACTTATTATTATAACCGAAAAGCCTCACCCAGATAAAATTCTCTGACCCGCGGGCTGGCCGTAATCTCCGCCGGCGTCCCCGCTTCAATGATCTTCCCCTCGCTGATGATGTAGGCACGGTCGGTGATGGCGAGAGTCTCCCGCACATTATGATCGGTGATCAGAATCCCGATCCCCTTGCTCTTCAAGAGAGAGATGATTCCCTGGATATCCTGTACCGCAAGGGGATCGATGCCTGCGAACGGTTCATCCAGCAAGATGAATTTGGGTGACAGCGTCAGTGCTCTTGCGATTTCGAGGCGTCGCCGTTCCCCGCCCGAGAGCGTATATGCATTGCTCTCAGAGAGATGCGCGATGCCCAGCTCATGCAAAAGGCTGTCCTTCCGTTCCTGACGCTCGAGCGTCGATAGATCCATGGTCTCAAGGATAGCCATGAGATTCTGGGCGACACTGAGTTTCCGGAACACAGAAGGTTCCTGCGGCAAATAGCCGATTCCATTGCGCGCTCTCTGGTGCATCGGCATCCTCGTGATGTCTCTGCCATCTAGAAGCACTCTGCCCTGGTCCGGCTTCACAAGCCCTACGACCATGTAAAAGGTGGTAGTCTTTCCCGCACCGTTCGGTCCGAGCAGGCCGACAACTTCTCCATACTTGACTTGAACACTTACTCCCCGGACGATCTTCCTGCCTCGGTAGCTCTTTTCCAGTTTTTTTGCCTCAAGAGCCTGCGTCATTATTGTCTTATTATCGCCTCTTCCTGCCTTCGACCTGCTTGTCCTGGTAGAAAAGGACTTTCCCTCCCTCTACTATACTGCGATCATCACGCATAAACAGTGTTATTTTCTCACCCCCGAGTTGGTTCTCGTTTTCTATGATGCGCGCATCGCCGGTGAGCACAATCTTTTCCTGACGGCTGTCATAGGTCGCCTTGTTCGAATATGCTACCCTGCCTTCCTTCCGCACCACGACATTGCCGAATGCCTGGACCTCCCGAATGCCCTTGGTCGGGACATCATAAAAGACGACCATCGAATCAGCATTGAGCGTCATCCCCTCTTTTTTGAGGATCACATCTCCCTTAAACGTCACCTTATCACCAAGTTTTTCTGCCTCCATGCTGCGAGACGTGATTACAATGGGCTCCCGTTCGCCCTTCTCCGGTCCGCGGGTTACTGGCATTGCCGCAACGAGGACAACGGAAGCAACCAATAAGAAACTATTCCTGAAGCACAGCTTTAACATGATTGTTCACAACGATTTCATGCAGATCGACGTTCGCCGTCAGTCCACGCCCCTCAAGGTAGATCTCACTGCCAAGCAGTTTGAAAGGGTCGGGTGTCTGCACGAGACGTTCGCCGGCCTTCCACATGAGGGAGTCGGTCGTCAGAAGATAGCCGTCATTCGTTACCACTCTTACTTCTCGCGACACACGACGTATAGAAGCATTTCCCGTAGAGGTGTCCATGACCCCCACTTCCCCGAGGAGCGCCGCTTCCTTCGCGTCGGGGCTTGTAAATACAATCTCTACATCCAGCAGTTGCGCCTCTTTATTTGCATAAAGATTGGCGCTCTGTGCATTCACACGCCAGGACACCCTGCCGTTTTCCGACTGTGCGAGCCTGAAACCTTCCATACTCATAAGCAGTCGTGTGCCGGGAACCGGCTTGAACAGCGATGGCATGGTAAGATCTGCTCCGCGTAACAGCAGATACCCGCCATAGAATAACGCGGCAAAGATGAGGAGTACCGCGAAGACTTTGAAAAATTTTACTATTACCTTCATAACTGATAAAAGAAGATCATTATGGCGGCCTTCAGGGCCGCCATATGCATAATTTATACCACAGGTTCGTAGATATGTAAAGACCAAAATAAAATGAACAGAAATACCTGCGCAGAAACTTAAGATTTATACCTTGAGCTTAGACTTGAGAGAGGATATTTGGCTTTCTTTCTCCTCGAGGAGCTTCTCGAGACGTACACGCGACGACATGTCACGTACAACGGACTGGACAAAGCGCTTGCCCATCAGGACGAGCCCGACCGCGCTAACCTCCACCGGTACGACTGTGCCGTTGGTCCGCTTGAGATCCCCGTGCCCGACTGACTGGCGCCCCTGAACAACCTCCGTGAGGATTTCTTTGGGCTTGCTGGAATCGACAAAAAGCTCGAACAGGTTCTTATGTAAGAGGTCATATTTGCTGTAACCGGTCAGGAGAGCCGCCTGTTCGTTCGCAAAGACGATATCGCCGTTCCCGGCGAGAACGAAGATAGACTCGCAGGCGTTTTCAACGAGCGTCCTGTAACGCTCCTCGGAAGCCCTTAGCTCCTCGGTTTTCTCCGCCACCCATTGCTCAAGCTCCATATTCATCTTTTGGAGTTCTAACTGCATCTGCTCGTTCTGGACGGTTGTGGCAATGATTCCCGACAGGGTCGTGAAAAAATTGATTTCCTCGTCAGTGAAGTTCTTCGCCTTGCCGTATAGCACATCCATCACGCCCACAAGAGCCCCGTTTGAATACACATAGAGGGGGAGGCAATATATTGACGAATATCGGGCAAGGGTTAGTCCTGATATTTCGCGGAACCGTGCATCATTCCGGAAATCCTTCGACATTACGGGCTCAAGCCTCCTCCCGACCCAGCCTTCGATCCCCTCGCCGAGCGGTATGCGGGCGTCCTCTCCCTTCCCTACGTAATCTTTGTTAGCCGCCTCAAACACGAGTTCATCTTTCATCCTGTCGTATAGAAAGATGAAGCAGGCATCGGCCTCCATGACCCTGGCCGTAATGTCAGCAACATCTTTCATGCGGTCTTTGAAAAGGTGCGGCGAATTGGCAGCGTAGTTTACGTCATAGATGCCAAGAAATTTTATGAACAGGTCGTCCTTGATATCGAGCAGTTCCTCATGCTTTAGATGGAGCTCCAGGTTCGAATCCTCCAATCGCCGGTAATAGGGGAAAATCATTTTTCTGTAGAGAAGATACGACAGGAGCGGTACAGCCGGCAAGAGAGCCATGAACAAAAGGAGACCGGCCTTGTCATTACCCGACAGAGAGTATCCGGCAGCGGCCCCGATTGAGACTGCAGCCACCAGTACGAGCATTATTGAAAAGATCAAGATACCCTTCCTGTGTTCAAAACTCTCGTTCGGCATTCTCGCGCACCTCCGCATTTCCCCGACGGAGATCCTCTGTTCATGGCAGCAGCAAAGATTCTCTCGCGGTCATCAATGGGAGCTTTATAGCCCCATCCTCATGGAACAGCATTTTCCGCGGCAGGAGTCGACCGCTCCCTCCAACGGAGAAAAAGCCGGGTCCCGGCTCGCCGGTGTCCCCACAGGGACGGGCCACATTCGCGCCATACCGTCCCTCATCATATCGGCATCACGACAGCACCCCGCGGCGCCGCATCCGCGTCTTCCGGAGGGCGTACGCCGCGACGAACAGGGCTATATTGATTACGACAATGGCGCCCCCTGCCGGAAGATTCAGGACAACGGAGGAAAATATTCCCGCAGCGACAGACAGCACGGCGCAGCCGGCTGCCGTCAGGATGGTGGTCTTGAACCCTCGGGCTACCTGCAGCGCCGTTACCGCTGGAACGATCAGAAGGGCGGAAATGAGCATGATGCCCACCAGCTTCATGGCCAGCACCACGGTTAGTCCCGTGAGGAGTACCAGCACCCCGTTGATTCTCCCGGTTCTGATGCCGGAACTCTTCGCCAGCTCTTCATCGAAGGTAATGGCAAAGAGGTCGTTATAGAAGAAGCCAGCCGTCGCTATGACGACCACGAAGAGCGCAACAGCAATCAGCAATTCGTCCGGGCTGATTGACAGAATGCTGCCGAAGAGGAAACTGAAGAGGTCCACGTTAAATCCCCCCGCCGCGCTCGCTAGAAGGACGCCGCACGCGATGCCAAAGGATGACACGATACCGATGGCCGCGTCTCCGTAAATTCTGGCCTTTTCCGTGAGCTTGAGAATGCCCAGCGACGAGATAAGCACTATGGGGATCGCTGCGACCGCCGTATAGACCGGGTCGACGCGCAGAAGGAGCGCCACGGCAACGCTCCCGAAGGTGACGTGGGCGAGTCCGTCGCCTATCAGGGAAAACCGGCGGAGGACCAGAAAGACGCCGAGAATGGCGCAGAGCACTGCTATCAGCATCCCGGCGATGAGAGCCCGCTGCATGAATCCGTACCCGATGACCTCACCGAAACCCATTATTACCACTCCCCTCGGCATCATGCCGGTGGCAGATTTGGTGCTGGGCATATTCTCCGAAGAACTGTGTCATTTCCTCGGAATGGCAGAAGTCCTCGAAGGTGCCGTCGAAAACCACTCGTTTATCCAGATATAGGAACCGAGTAGCATACTTGCCGATGCTCCAGGTATCGTGTGTGACGAGGATGACCGTCGTATTGTGCATGCGGTTGAGATCGTGCAGAAGGGCATAAAAATTGCCCCTCGTTTCCGGATCGAGAGCCGTGGTCGGTTCATCCAGAATAAGCAAGTCCGGCCCTCCCACTACGGCCCGCGCCAAGAGGGCCCTCTGCTGTTGTCCTCCGGAGAGTTCACCGATCAGCCTCTTCCTGATCTGCGAAATCCCCATCAGCTGCAGAATTTTCTCAACCGCATCGTCATCGCTTTTCGTGCGCGATCGGGGAATCTTTTTCCCCGCAAGAAGTCCGAGCCTGATGATCTCTTCCACAGTCCCCGGGAAATGGGGGTCGGCGAACTTGAGTCGTTGAGGAAGGTAACCGATCTTCCGCCACTCGGTGAACTGTTGCAGGGGCGTGTTGAACAGCTTGATGGAACCCTGCACGGGCTGCACAAGCCCGAGAATGGCCTTGATCAGCGTGCTCTTTCCCGAACCGTTCGGGCCGACGATTCCCAAGTAGTCTCCGGAACTTACGCTGAAGGAGATGTCGCTCAGCACCTCCACTGTGTTGTAGCTAAAACCGATTCCTGTGACCTGCAGCACCTCTACCGACATTGCAGCCCCTTGCGGAGATTTTCGAGATTCTGTTCCATGAGAGAAATATACGTCGCCCCCCGCTCCATGTCCTCCTTGCTCAGATTATGGATGCCGTTCAGCTTGAGGATGGTCGCGCCTGTCTCCTCGGCGATGACCTTCGCCGTCCGCGGAGAGATCAGCTCTTCGGTAAAGATAAATCGCAGGGATTTGCTTTTCATTGTATTTATAAGCTTCGCCAGCTTGACCGGCGTGGGTTCGGCATCTGCGGACACGGCATAGGCCGAGATGTACGAGAGCCCATACCGGTCAGCCAGGTAGCCGAACGCGTAATGCCCGCCATGGACGAACATCCTCGTTCTGCACACCGACAAGCCCTCCTGGAATTCCCGATCCAAGCGGCGCAGCTGAGATTTATAGGCTTCGGCATTCTTATAATAGGATTCCCTATTCACAGGGTCCCGGGCGGCAAGGCCGGCTGCGATGTTATCCACCATCTTCTCAGCGTTCGGAATGCTAAGCCATATGTGAGGGTCCATCCTCAGGGCATGAAGATTCTCAGCCCCATGGCTATCGACGCTCTCTTCGGCCTCCCCTTGCTGCTCCCGTGCAGGCAAAAAAGTCACGCTCGCGCTGGAATCAACCACCAGAAGATCGCTCCTGCCGGCACCCCTGAGGATGTCCATCGCCCAAGGTTCCATATATCTATTGGTATAGATAAAGACGTTCGCTTTTTTCACCCTGACGATATCGTTCGGTTTTGGTTCGAAGCTGTGGGGCTCGACTCCCGGCGGCAGCAGCAAGCTTACTTCCACCTTGTCCCCGCCAATATTCCTCACGAAATCGTAAAGCGGGAACAGCGTCGTCACGATTTTAAGCCTACCCGCGGCAGGGATCTGTTCCTGTCGCTGGCAGGCGCTCCACACGAGCATTGTCGCTATGATGATAAGTACAAACGCTCTCCTACGTACCATGTCTTTTTCGTTTCTTTCTCAAATTTATTATGTAAGTAGTATATCACGCCGGTTGTCCGCCCAAGCCGACATGTTTGCAGCAGCAGGAAATAACGGTCGGCATTAAGATACTGGAGGAATCGAGGAGTCCAGATAGCTCATTCTCTGTCTCCTTACCGCTTCACTTTACGGATATACATCATTTTGCCGTCGCTACCCACAAAGAGGTTCAGGAGCCAGCTCACCAGGCTGATCACGAAGGCGCCCCAGAACGCTGCCCAGAATCCTTCGATGACAAGCCCGGGGACGACGGCGGAGACCAGCTGGAGCATGAGCGCATTGATGACGAGCGTGAACAGCCCGAGCGTGAGAAGATTTATCGGAAGAGTCAACATGAGCACCACCGGCCTGATTACGGCATTCACGATGCTGAGAATGCCGGCGGCAAGAATACCCATTTCGATGCTCTGTATCCTGATCCCTTTAATGAGGACTGCGGCCGTGACCAAGGCAAGCAGATTCATGGACCAGCGAAGGAAGAAACCGAACATGCTGCCTCCAAAATAAAAAAAGTTTAACACACTTCTGGTTCATTTGCAACCGGGGATTGGCATCCTCGGGGAACAAAGCCGATAAACGCTCTTGCAGACAAGATAAATGAATAACAATCCACTTTTGCCCGCAGGAGCAAGAAACTATTTGACTTTACCAAGCGTATATGCTAAAAAAATTTCGATCTATGTACGTCATCACAGTCGAAGAAAGGATTCTTATCGAGCATGGGAATTGCTAGAAGGGCAGCAGCGATAAAGCCTTCCCCAACGCTGGCAACGGCAGCCAAGGCCAAGGAAATGAAGGCGTCGGGCATTGATGTTGTAGACTTCGGAGTCGGTGAGCCGGATTTCGATACCCCGGAGAACGTAAAAGAAGCCGCCAAGAAGGCGATCCAATCCGGTTTTACCAAGTACACGCCAGCCTCGGGGGCCGATGATCTCAAGGAAGCGGTAATAGAAAAATTCAAAAGAGACAATAGACTCGCATATGAGAAATCCCAGATCCTGATATCATGCGGTGCGAAACACAGCCTGTACAACATCGCGGAAGCGCTTTTCGATCCAGGGGATGAGGTGATCATCCCTTCACCATACTGGGTCTCGTACCCAGACCAGGTCATTTTGAATGACGCCACGCCTGTCATCGTTGAGACTACGGAAGAAGAAGGATTCAAGCTCTCGGCAAAAAAGCTTGAAAAGGCTTTGACCCGCAAAACGAAGGCCATCATCTTGAACAGCCCTTCCAACCCGACGGGCCTTGCCTATGACAGAAAGACCCTTGAAGAAATCGCAGCAGTCGCTGTGAAGCACAAGATCTACGTCATCTCCGACGAAATATATGAAAAACTCATCTACGACGGCTTCCAGCATCTCAGCATCGCATCGCTCGGCCCGGAGATCAAGGACATAACCATTGTTGTGAATGGCGTGTCCAAGTCCCACGCCATGACCGGATGGCGCATCGGGTATGCCGCAGGACCAAAAGAAGTTATCACTGCCATGGCTAATATCCAGAGCCAGAGCACCTCGAATCCCGCATCCATATCTCAGAAGGCCGCTGTGGAGGCGCTTCGCGGTCCGCAGGATTTTATCCAAACTATGAACATCGAGTTCGACAAGCGGAGAAAGTACATGGTTGAACGACTCAACAAGATACCGGGCATGTCCTGTCTAATGCCCGTGGGCGCGTTTTACGCTTTTCCCCGGGTATCTCCGCTCTTCGGAAAAAGCGTCAACGGAAAGCGGATAATAGGTTCCTCGGACATCGCGGCCTATCTGCTCGAGGAGGCGAAGGTAGCGCTTGTTTCAGGAGATGCCTTCGGGGCCGATGCGTACATAAGGCTCTCCTATGCCACATCCCTGGATACCATCGTCAAGGGACTTGACCGAATAGAACGGGCCGCCCGCAAACTCGCGTGACAGCATTCCGGATGTCGTGATATAGAAACTATCGTTGATACGGGGAGGTTCCCATGAAGATTGCAACGTACCTCTTGGCAGCGTTGCTCTGTGCAGCTCTGTCAGCCGCAGCGCTCTTCTATTTCTCGACGTTCAGGCCCATGGCTGCTGATCTCGCGCGGATGAAGGCTGGCATGCCTGAACTGGACAAGGCAAAGGCCGAGCTGAAAAAATACAAGGAAAGGGAATCTAAAGAAACAGGAGAAACGGCATGGATCAATCCCGTTGTGGAAGTCCTGGGCATGGGGCTGAGCGATGAAATAAAAGCCGGAAAAGCAGAGGTAACGTCCGCAGGAAGAAGGGTCGTGGTCAACATTGCGGAGCAGGCGCTCTATACTCCCCGTTCGGTCACCTTTGCAAAAGACAGCCCCCAGCTCCGTCTGAAGATCGCTACATTGATCAGAAGCACAGAACTGAAAGGGAGAGAAATCATCATCGGCAACACAACCGATCCGGTGCCGGCGCAAGGCAAGGGGAAGAGAAAGATACCCCCGAAAGACGCAAGGACGCTTTCGGCAGAAAGGTCTGTAGCTTTGACGAGATATCTCGAGCAAAATGGTGCGGATCAGGGAGCACTCATCGCCTCTGCTTATGCGTCAAAATTGCCTGAAACGGGATTCAAAATCAAGGACCACAAAACCATTATCATAATCGAAAGCCCGCCGATGCTCACTGCCCCAAAACAGGATCCAGTCCCCGGCACACAGTCGAAATCTGCTCCTTCCGAAAAGTCCGGGACTCTACCGGCCGCCGGGGCTCAGCAGTCCCAACCAAAAGCGATCCCCATAAATCCTTCGCAGCCTAAAACGAATTGACGGTTCGGAAAGAATCAGAACGGCAGCCTGTGCAGCGCTAAGACTGGTAATCGGGTTATTCGGCCCCAATAGCCCCTCAACTCAATCAGACATCAAAACGCTTCCTCGTCCAGTGAACATTTGAGAGAAAAATCGCGCAGTCGGGAGGGACTTAATCAATCCCCCACTCATAGATACACAGGCAAAAACTGAACGAAGTCGTCATTCGACTGACATATCCCACGATTGACTCGATACCGGGCGTGAAAAAAGCGGACGAAGCACTTTCCCTACCGACCGAACAGGAGGCTTGGGCCTGATACAAACCCTGGGAGACATGAGGACAACGGGCTTTAAAATCGGTCAATCAGCGCTTCATTTCAATTATCAATGAGGAGATGCTTGGGAAAGCAGCAAGGAAACCGTCGTTCCTTAGCGGGGCGTTACATCGAGATACTGGCGGTAACCTGGAATAGCATCTGCTGCCTATGGCATCTGGTCCCCTGCCGGCGGTTTCTTCAGTCTGTTCAGCATTTGAAAGGCCCTCTGCCTTCCAGCGGGATCCGGCTCCATGACGGCGTACGCACTCATATATCGATACGCCATGTCATACTTGCCCGCTTTCTCAAATGCAAGCGCTGCGTTCCAGTATTTATATTTGTCTTCCGGTGACCTCTGTATAGCCATGAGGAAATACTCGGACGCCTTGTCGTACTCTCCCTGAGCCATAAAAACCTCTCCCAGCGTATTCAGGGCCTGCGGCATGCCTGGGACTGCGGAAAGCGCCATACGGGCGGTCGCGTCAGCTTCATCATACCGTCCTTTCTTTAAGAACGCTATTGAGAGGTTATTCAGGAGGCTGGCATCAAGGGGAGAATATCGCAGTCCCGTCTGCCAGGATGCAATGGCATCGTCAATCATTCCCACCCGGAAATAGACCACGCCGATCTCCCGGTAAAGGTCTCGGGGAGGTACGCTCCCGTCGTCTTTCGTGGCGAGGACTGTCTTGAACTCCCGCATGGCCTCGCCGTATAAACCCGCTGTTGAGAGCGCCTGACCGAAGTTCTCGTGCGCTCTCCGCTTCATCGGCGACTTATGAGCAGTATCCCTCCACATGGTGACCGGTGTTTTATAAATATCGTTCCGCATGTTCGCGGCAATCGCCAGACAGACGATAATGCATATGGACAGAATGAATGCCGGGTAATTGTGGCTTGCTTTCTGCAATTGGACATGCTCGACAACGTTGTTACGGCGAAGACGTGCTCGGGATGATTTCTTCCCCATGACTAAAGCTCCTCTATCCTCTTCAAGGCAGTCCCCGGATAGTAGTGCGAAAGAATAGATCTAAAATCAGAACCATGGCGCGCCATTTCCTTCGCGCCCCACTGGCACAAACCTACACCGTGGCCTAGGCCCCTTCCGTAGAACACCACTTCGTTTCCCTCCATGGCCGGCTCAAAAAATACACTCGGAAGGAAAGAATACCCTACCGCCGCACGCAATGTCTCCGCAGGTATGAACACGGTCCCGCCGGCGTGTCGTACCGCTACCTGTCGCACCCTGCCAGCCGGGGTAATACTGTCCATTTCAATTCCCGTGATACCGTTCAAGCGATATCCCTGACGGCCGAGCAGGGCCGCAAGCTTAGTGGCGGATATCCTTTTTTCCCACAAGCCGTATCGCGAAATCTCCTGACATTCGCAGTCAACGCCCTTGAGGTACGGGACATCAATGCCCCAAAGCTCCGCGGCATCCTCAGTATGGCCACCACAACTCGCATGATAAAACGCCGGGATCACCTCTCCATCATACACGATGACGATCCCCTTTGTCTCTCTCACGGCCCTCACGGCGTTCTCACGTTCCCCGTTTCTCCCGGAATAAACCTGTCCGTCCACCGTGGCGAGGATGTGATAGGGTCTCTTCCCCGATGTTCTTTTCTGGTAGAGCGCAAAGGTCCTTGAAGCCACGGCTTGAGCTTTCAGAACCTCAATGTCCCAGTCTTGAGGGACTTCAGCGGCGATGACTCCCAGGAGGTATTGCTCTATATCAAGCTCATTGATAACGAGGAGAAGGCCGTTCTTTTTCTTCCTGAGCTCTATCCATCCGCGATAACTGCCGCCGTTTACCTGAGTAACGTCCCCCCTGGACCTTATGCGTACAACTTTGGCACCCACGGAGGCGGATCCGAACACCACTTTCTTCTCTCCATGTCCTCCTAATGGAGCGCCCTCCACGACGAGTCCTTCTGGAGATTTGAGCGTCACGGTTCTTTGGTTATCCGCCAAGGCAACACGAATGTTTTCAGAGGCAAATGAGGCAGGGGAGAGAAAAAGGAATACGACACATATTACCATGTTCAGCCGAAAGGTCTTGAAAGAACTGATCATGTTACCAAGAGCACGACACGTCCCTATCACCGCACCGTTCCTTTCCCCTTTGTGTCCCTTTCTCCCGCTTTCCAATACCGATCCCGTTCGCTGTAGATACAACCGCAGTACTGCTGGCGGTAAAGCCCCATGGCCTTCGACTCCATGATCCCTTCGCGCCATCCCCGTCGGAAGTCTTCATAGTAGAACTCGATGCCATGATCTGATGCCATTTCCTCGGCTATCCCCTTGATGAGATCATGCTTTTGATATTTGCTGTACAAGAGGGACGTCGTATAGACAGTGAACCCGAGTTCCCGCGCCGCTGCACCGGCGGCGTCCAGTCGCATCCGGTAACATTGCTCGCACCGCAATGACCCTCTGCCAGCGACACGCGCAAGGAATTCGTCCAAGTCATAACCGTCCCGATAGCGGACCTCGAGTCCCGCACGGAGAGAAAAGTCCTTCACTGTATCCAGCCGTCTTTTATATTCCATAAAGGGATGAATATTCGGATTGTAAAAATAACCGAACGGATCCATCCCTTCTTCCTTCATTCTGTAATAGGGATAGAGCGCGCATGGCGCGCAGCATATGTGGAACAGGATCTTCATTTCGTAATTCGATAAAGCCAGTCTTCAGAACCGGGCACTATTCACTTCCGGGGCCGCCATCTAAGCACGCAGGAATACTTCAGTGCTTCGCAATTTTGGAGAGCTGGGCTATCATGCAAGATAGTTATGACACGAATGCTCGCCGCTATTAGCATCTGTTCCCATTGCTCGTCATAAGCGATGATCGCGAAAGCGTCCCGTTCTCCTGCCCCGGACGTTGCCCGGGTCAACTCCGCCTACAGCAGCCGTTCCTGCGCCGTTGAGATTTTCTTCCTGCCGAAATACTCAAGGGAGAGTCGCGTCGCCTGTCTGCCGCGGGGGGTGCGGTCGAGAAAACCCTCCTGAATAAGGAACGGCTCATATACGTCTTCAATGGTATCCTTTTCTTCATTCAATGCCGCTGCGAGGGTCTCGAGTCCGACCGGGCCACCGTCGAACTTATCGATGATGGTGAGCATAAGCCTGCGGTCCATCTGGTCAAAACCCCTTTCGTCCACCGCCAGTCTCTCCATGGCAGCCAAAACAACATCACGGGTGATCACCCCTTCGTTTTTCACCTGGGCGAAATCCCTCACCCTGCGGAGCAGGCGGTTGGCGATCCTCGGGGTACCCCGTGAACGCTTCGCGATCTCGGCGGCTGAGGCGGGATCGATCTTTGCATTTAAAAGGCTTGCGGATCGCTGGACGATCGTACGGAGCTCGTCGGCACCATAGAAATTAAGTCTATCGATCACACCGAACCGGTCACGGAGAGGCGAGGTCAGGAGGCCGGTCCTTGTAGTAGCGCCGACAAGGGTAAAGTATGGAAGATCGAGTTTGATGGAGCGTGCTCCCGGTCCTTGGCCGATAATGATATCAAGCTGGAAATCTTCCATGGCAGGATAGAGGATTTCTTCCACCACACGGTTCAGGCGGTGTATCTCGTCAATGAACAACACTTCTCGTTCATGAAGATTCGTGAGGATAGCTGCCAGATCTCCGGCCCTCTCCAGCACGGGACCGGAGGTCGTTTTTATTCCCACGCCAAGCTCGTGCGCTATGATGTTTGCCAGGGTGGTCTTACCGAGTCCCGGCGGACCGCAGAACAGTATGTGATCTAGCGCCTCTCCTCTTCCCTTTGCCGCCTCGATGAATACATGCAGGTTTTCCTTGATCCTGTCCTGTCCTACAAAATCCTTGAACCTGAGCGGTCTCAGGCTTCGGTCGAGTTGGACGTCGTCATCTCCCTTTTCAGGCTCTATGATTCGCTCCGGCATCAGTCTTGCCTCGTCATTCGTTTCTCGTCCTTCTGCCTTGCACTACCTTCTCATCAATATTTGCAGCGCTTCCCGTATAAGCTCTTGCACCGTGAGCCCGGGGCTTTTTTGATGGATCTTATTGAGCGCCTCTTGGGCCAGCGGCCTTTTATACCCCAAATTCACGAGTGCCGAAACCGCATCCTCGACATCACCGGATGGTGCCGGCGTCGTCTGGCCCTGCATCGAGGCTGCCGCTGGCGCAATGAGTTTTACCTTGTCTTTCAGCTCAAGGACCATCCGCGCAGCCGTCTTTTTGCCGATTCCCGGTATGGAGCGGAGCCGGGAATCATCGGAAGCCTGGATGGCGAGAGAAATGTCGGGCACGGACAGGCTGGAAAGGATAGAAAGCGCGAGTTTCGTGCCGATCCCGGAAACTCCGATAAGAAGAAGGAACATCTCTTTCTCTTCCTGGGTCAGAAAGCCGAAGAGCGAAAGCGAATCCTCGCGCATGTGCGTGTGGATATGGAGGCTGACTTCCTCGCCGTCATCGGGAATGCTATAATAGGTAGAAAGCGGGACCTGCACCTGATAGCCGATCCCGGCAACATCCACGATCAGATAATCGGTCCCTTTGCGTCGGAGCCTGCCCCTGATTGAAGCAATCATCGCATCCTACCCGTGACCCTGAATGTGCTCATACCCCGGCTCCTTTGCCGGAGGGACGGTGGTGACTTGAGTATTTCTCTGAGCCTCGAAGAGTGAATATGGCAGATCGCTGCTGCCAATGCGTCTGCCGCATCGGCCGGATGCGGTACCTTGGGAAGATCGAGCAGGGTTTTTACCATAATCTGCACCTGCTTCTTCTCCGCCTTTCCGTTGCCGACTACCGCCTGTTTCACTTCCAGAGGAGCATATTCGAACACAGGCAGCCCTGCGTTCATGGCCGCCAAGATGGCGACCCCTCTCGCGTGTCCGAGCTTGAGAGCCGATTTTATGTTCTTGGAAACGAACAAATCCTCGATGACGACCACGTGCGGCTTGTACTTATCGATGATTTTTTCGATTTCCTCGTAGATCTTTTTGAGCCTCTTCGGGAACGGTTGTTTTGCGGACGGGCTGATACCGCCCGACACCACATAGAACAACTTATGGTCCTCTTCCGCCACGATGCCGAATCCGCTCGTGAGCGTACCTGGATCAACCCCCAGCACCCTCATAAATCCTCCCCCCGTCCTATCAAAGAAAAATTATTAAAAAGACAATTGAAAAATTGGAGACTATAATTTCAGGCCTTTCCTTTATCCCTCTCGAATTTCAACGTTCAATTTTCAGTTCAGCACGCCGTGGTCTACACTGCATTCATGATCTCCTCAGGAATGTCGAAGTTCGCATACACGTTCTGGACGTCATCGTTGTCTTCAAGTGACTCGACAAGCCGCAGCATCTGCTGGGCCTCCTTGCCATCGAGATTGACGTAAGTCTGGGGAACCATGGTGACTTCAGCGACCTCCAAGGGCACCCCTGCGTCATCGAGCGCCTTTTTCACTTTCTCAAAATCGTTCGGAGGCGTAGTGATGACGAAGTTATCGTCCTCGGTCTGCATGTCCTCGGCTCCCGCATCGAGGGCGAGGGTCATGAGCTTATCCTCATCAGCCTTAGCGCGGCTGACCACGATATAGCCCTTCTTGTGAAACATCCACGAAACGCACCCCGCCTCGCCCATGTTACCGCCTGCCTTGCTGAATATATGCCGGATATCCGATACCGTGCGGTTCCGGTTGTCGGTCATAGACTCAACCATCACCGCCACACCACCCGGTCCGTAGCCCTCAAAAGTGACTTCCTCGTACGAGACTCCCGGAAGCTCGCCAGTTCCTTTCTGGATCGCGCGCTTGATATTGTCCGCGGGCATACTGACGGCCTTAGCCTTGGCGACAGCCGTTCTGAGCCGGGGGTTCCCGCCGGGATCGCCCCCCCCCAACTTTGCCGCAACCGTGATCTCCTTGGTGATCTTGGTAAAGACCTTGCCGCGTTTTGCGTCGATCGCAGCTTTTTTATGTTTTGTTGTTGCCCATTTAGAATGTCCTGACATCGAACCTCCTTAAATTGAAATCCCAAATCCCTCGGATCCCAATAATACCAAAATCACGACAACGAATCACCGAGACAACCGGCATTTAGCGATCTGCGCGTTATGATCGCCCCGAGGCTACCGTTCCACATGCTGCAACTCATGCTCCATGTCTTCCCTGAGCTTCGTGAAGATCATTCTCCCCGCCGCGGTCTGCAGCACGCTCGTGACCGCCACCTCCACGTTCTTATTGATATACTTGCGGCCGTTCTCCACCACAATCATCGTACCGTCATCAAGATACGCGACGCCCTGGCCGGACTCCTTCCCTTCTTTCAGCACGAACACCCGCATGCTTTCCCCCGGCAATGCCACGGGCTTGACGGAATTCGACAGGTCGTTGATATTCAGCACCTTTACGCCTTGGAGCTCCGCTACCTTGTTCAAGTTGAAGTCGTTTGTTATCACCTTGGCACCGAGCTTCTTGGCCAATGCAATCAACTTGCTGTCCACGTCGCGGATCTTAGGGAAATCCTCCTCGGTGATTCGCACCTCCATGTGGCTCATCTTCTGGATCCGATGCAGAATATCGAGCCCGCGCCTTCCTCGCGCCCTTTTGAGGGAATCGGATGAATCGGCAATGTGCTGAAGCTCGTGCAGGATAAATTGCGGGATGAGTATCGTCCCGTCCAGAAATTCCGTTTCACAGACATCGGCAATCCTGCCGTCGATGATCACGCTCGTGTCCATGATCTTGATGTTTTCCTCCCCGCCGCCTTTAAAGAGCTTCTTGATGTTCGCAGGGTTGAACTTCTCCCCCTCTCTGATGCCGATGGCAATGCCGATGTAGCCGAAGAAGCCGTTCATCAGGAGAAGAATGAAGTTCACGATGCTCCGCTCCAGCGGGACAAGTTTGAGAGGGGCCGCGATGATATTTGCAGACATTAAACCGAGGATGAATCCGAGAATACCTCCGACGATGACCTTTAATGATACCTTTCTGAACAGGAATTCAGTAAGAATGATAAACACTGCAACGCCAAAGCCAATCGCCATTCCTTCTGTCTTGCTGACCTGGTCGTAGAGCTGCGTAGACACATAGTACCCGAGCAGGGTGCCTAACAAAACAAACAGTATACGGATAAGGACAAGTCCCATTTATCTCACCTCCTTTGAGCGATATGAAAGAATAACATGGATGTAATGATGGCATGGACAGGACCTGGTACGGGACCGACGGCGCGCCTTTTAGAGCGACGAGCTACTCTGGTCTGACCGTGACAAACAGGTCTTCGCCCTTCCTGCGTATAAGAAGCAGCGCTCTCTCTGTCGCCCGCAGCTTTGACGCGGCCTTCTTATAATCCTCTATCGTAGCGATGTTCTTCTGGTTTATCTGGAGGATGATGTCCCCGGGTCTGATGCCGGCCTCGAACACCTTGCTGTTGGGATCGACCTTCACGACCACAACGCCCTTTTCACTCTCATCAATTCCCAGGCGTGCGGCAAGATCAGGAGTAAGCTCGCGGACAACAAGCCCGGTGAGAGCACTGCTCTCCTCCTCGTTTTCCTCTGGATTTTCAGCGTTTCGTGATGGCGCTTCGGCCATTTTCTTCGGCAGCTCCGCAATGAGCACCTCAACTTCCACTTCCTTCTTCTGGCGAAGCAGTTTGACCTTGACCTTCGTCCCGATGGGTGTCTGCGAGACCATGTTCCTGAGGTGCCCGGTATCTTCGACGACCTTATCGTTGTACTGCAGTATCACGTCGCCCTGTTTGATACCGGCCTTTTCTGCCGGGCTTCCTTTCATGACGCCGCTCACGAGCGCACCTTTCAGGTCCTTCACCCCGAACTCTTCCGCAAGGTCCGAGGTGACCTCCTGTATGCTCACTCCGAGCCAGCCGCGCACCACTTTCTTGTACTTCACCAGGCTATCCATGACCTGTCTGGCCATGCTGCTCGGCACGGCGAACCCGATACCCTGGTACCCGCCAGTCCTCGAGAGGATGGCCGTATTGATCCCAATGAGTTCGCCGCGGGCATTGATAAGTGCCCCTCCCGAGTTGCCCGGGTTAATAGCCGCGTCGGTTTGGATAAAGTCTTCATAATCCGCGATACCCACGTTCGCCCGTCCGACTGCGCTGATCACGCCCATGGTCACGGTCTGGTTCAGTCCGAAGGGATTGCCGATTGCAAATACGATCTCCCCCACCTTCAGCCTGTTGGAATCGCCCCAAGGGAGCGCCGTCAGCCCTTTGGCGTCAATCTTAATGACGGCAATATCGGTCTTCGGGTCCGCCCCGATGAGAGCGGCCTTGTAGTCTTTCTTGTTCGAGAGCAACACCTTTATTTCTTCGGCCTTTTCTATGACGTGGTTATTCGTAACGATGTATCCATCTTCGGAAACGATGACGCCAGACCCAAGGCTCTGCTCTTTATGTTCCTTCGGAATGTTGGGATGCGGGAACTGATCTCCGAAAAATCGACGGAAGAACGGATCCTCGAACAGGTCGAAGGGGGCCTCCTCTCGGGACTTGATGACCCTCGTCGTCGAAATGTTCACCACGGAAGGTGTAGCAACTGCGGCGACCTCGGACTGCGCATCACTCAGCTGGGTGAGGATCTCAACGGACTTGGACGATATCTGGCTCTTGGCTGGAAGCGGGGAGATAACGCCGAGGTGCGAAGACAGAACAAGGCCGACAAAGATGCCAAGGACAAGAATGAATGCGGCGGAGAAATAGAATCTCTTTTTATTGGTCATGGTTTTAAAAAGCTCCTCCTGATGTCAGGCTACAGAGAACAAATTGTATTTTACCAGAAAGAATCCAAACATTTCAAGACCTTTTTGTTATTGACAAAAAGATCGGACAAAATATAATATCGTCAGTGC
The DNA here is from genome assembly GCA_035623825.1 of Nitrospirota bacterium. Lineage (GTDB taxonomy): Bacteria > Nitrospirota > UBA9217 > UBA9217 > UBA9217 > DASPSR01. The sequence goes on along the minus strand of DASPSR010000049.1, from coordinate 6,903 downwards.
ACATCCATTGGAATAAGAAACGGAGAACTCGTCCTTGCCACGAAAGCGCCCCTCCCCAGGCCGCCTAGAGAGACTCGATAAAAAATATATCTGGCACCCATTCACCCAGATGCTTGATTGGGAAAAGGAACCGCAGGTCATCATCGAGAGCGGCTCCGGCAGCATACTCACCGACATCCGCGGGAGGAACTATATTGATGGCGTGTCATCGCTCTGGGTCACGGTCCATGGCCACCTCAATAAGAAAATCAACGCTGCCGTATCAGCTCAACTGGAGAAGATTGCACATTCCACGCTGCTTGGACTTTCGAACGTGCCCGCTGTTCTTCTTGCCGAAAAGCTGGTAAAGATTGCGCCTAAAGGTCTCTCAAAAGTCTTCTATTCAGACAGCGGCTCAACGGCCGTTGAGATCGCGATCAAGATCGCATTTCAGTACTGGCAGCAAAAAGGAAACGAGTACCGTTCCAAGACCGGCTTCATCTCCCTCAAAGAGGCATACCACGGCGACACCATCGGTTCCGTGAGCGTCGGCGGCATCGACCTGTTCCATTCCATTTATCAACCCCTCCTCTTTCATACGAGGAAGATTGAGTCGCCTTACTGCTATCGATGCAGCCTCGGCAGGACATATCCCGGCTGCGGGATCGCTTGCGCGGAACAGGCTGAGGAGGTGATCTACAGCCATCGTCACGAAACCGCGGCACTCGTCATCGAACCCCTGGTTCAGGGCGCGGCAGGCATGCTTATGCAGCCACCGGGATACTTGAGGAAGATCAGGGATCTGTGCAGCAAATACAACATCCTCATGATAGCTGATGAGGTGGCTACGGGTTTCGGAAGGACGGGCACCATGTTCGCCTGCGAGCATGAGAGGGTTCTCCCGGACATCATGGCGGTGGCCAAGGGTCTCACCGGAGGGTTCCTTCCGCTCGCTGCGACGCTTACCACTGACGAGATCTACCGGGGATTCCTTGGCGAATACCGGGATCTGAGAACATTTTTTCACGGCCACACGTATACCGGCAATCCGCTCGCCTGCGCTGCTGCAATCGCAAACATCGATCTCTTTAAGAAGGGGAGGACGCTCCAGCGGCTCCGACCAAAGATAACGCTGCTTAAGAAAGAATTGAATCGTTTCGCTGAACTTGAACATGTGGGCGAGATCAGGCAGAAGGGATTCATGGTTGGCATCGAGTTGGTGAAGGACAAGGAGACGAAGGAACCATACTTGCTGGAAGAAAAAATCGGCAGCCGGGTCATCCAGGAAGCAAGGAAGCACGGTCTCATTATCAGACCCCTCGGGAGCGTCATCGTGCTCATGCCACCGCTTTCGATTACGCTGAGCGACATGAAACGGATGCTTGAAATCGTCTATAAAGCCATTAAAACGGTTACGGCAGCCGCCTGACACCCTTTTCCCCTCATGATCTATAATCGCCTGCTCTTATCTGGCCTTGTCTAGGCCGGTCCCCTCTCGCGCTGAATCAATCGCAGCTAGGCAATCCGGTCTTTTTTCTTGACAAAACGGGAGCTTCTTTATATAATTCGAGACTTAAAGCCCCGGGATCAAATAAAATGGCTATCAAGATCAATGACATACCGCCGGAGGGGCTTACCCTGGAGCTTGAGCACAGGATTGATCTGTTCAACAAAGGGACGGCGTCCACAGCTTTCACTGCGGTTCTCAGTATCAAGCCGACAGGAGCAGGCATCCTCAATATAACGGGCCGGGTAAAGGCCGAGCCCACTCTCGAGTGCAGCCGATGCTTGATAAACTTTCCCTACAAGATCGACGTGGGAATGGATATCAGCCTTGCGCCGGTGAGTTCCTTGGGGACGTCTCAGGAACATGAGCTCGAGAGGTCCGAGCTTGATATGGAGTTCTACCAAGGCGACCAGATCGACCCCGCGGAACTCGTAGAGGAGCAGTTGCTCATCTCGATCCCCATGGTACCGCTCCATGCTCCCGACTGCAAGGGCCTCTGCCCGGTATGCGGGACGAACCTCAATGAGGTCGATTGCGGTTGCCGTAAGGACGGTGGCGGTGAGTTCGGCGCATTTTCAGTACTGAAGGATCTACTCAAAAAATAAAGGAGTAATACACGAAACATGGCCAATCCAAAACACAAAACATCCAAATCCCGCAGGGATAAAAGGCGTACCCACAAGCACCTCAGGGCCCCAAACCTCTCGGTCTGCCCGCAATGTCAGGAGGTCAAAAAGCCCCACCATGCCTGCCTGTCGTGCGGCACCTACAAAGGCCGTGAAATTGTAACCGTACAACAGTTATAATATGCGCGTTCTCAAAGGCAAAGGGAAGATGCTGACTTTTGCGGTATTCCCCTTTGCCTTTTATATTGCAGGGGAGCAGGTATGAAGATAGCTGTTGATGCCATGGGGGGAGACTTCGCGCCTCATGCTGTCGTTGCAGGGGCCGTGCAGGCGGCGAAAGAGTACGGGGCTGGCATCATCCTCGTCGGGATTGAGGAACTGATCCAGGCAGAGCTCAAGAAGCACCACCAAGCAAAAACTCTCCCAATAGAGATACGGACTGCCACTGAAGTAGTGGATATGCTCGATTCACCGGTAACGGTCTATCGCCGGAAGAAAGACTCTTCCATCCGCGTAGCCAACGAACTCGTCAAGAGCGGCGACGCTGTTGCCGTGATCAGTGCGGGGCATACCGGCGCTGCCATGGCCACGTCGCTCTTCGTCCTCGGACCGCTCGAAGGTGTAGAACGTCCGGCCATTGCGACCTTCATGCCGACCATGAAAGGCACCTGTATCGTGCTGGATGTGGGTGCCAACGTGGACTGCAAGCCGAACCATCTCCTGCAATTCGCTGTCATGGGAGACGTATACGCTAAGTATCTCCTTAAGAAACCCAATCCCAGGGTTGGCCTGCTCTCCATCGGCGAAGAGGAGACCAAGGGGAACGAGCTCACCAAGGTGGCATTCAAGCTCCTGACGGAGACCTCGCTCAACTTCATCGGCAATGTGGAAGGTCGCGACGTGATGAGCGGCAAAGCAGACGTCGTCGTCTGCGACGGGTTTATCGGGAACGTCGTGCTCAAGCTCTCCGAAGCCGTGGCCGAGACCATCGGACTCATGATCCGGGAGAACATCGGCGACAACCTGATCCGGAAGCTCGGATATGTCATGATGCGGCCGGCCTTCCGCGCGCTCAAGCGCCGCATCGACTACGCAGAGTACGGCGGCGCCCCGCTCGTCGGCATTAACGGCATCAGCCTCATCAGCCATGGCCGCTCGTCAGACCAGGCGATAAAAAATGCAGTCCGCGTGGCCATGGAACTTGCTAAGAGCGACGTGAACAAGCACATCCAAGAGGATATCGAAAAAAACATGGAGCTGGATAAACCCAAATGATCCATGCACGCATAACAGGGACCGGATCGTATGCGCCCAGGAAGGTCATCACCAACCAAGATCTGGAAAAGCTCGTCAACACCAGCGATGAATGGATCACCGAACGTACAGGCATCAAGGAACGCAGAATAGCGGAAAAAGGCCAGACCACCTCGGACCTCGCCTATGAGGCAAGCCGGAAGGCCCTCAAGGCCGCTGGGATCGGAGCAGACGAGCTGGATCTGATCCTGGTAGCGACCATGACGCCTGACATGATCCTGCCGAGCATGGGATGTGTCCTCCAGGAAAAGCTCGGGGCCAAAAAAGCGGCTGCTTTCGACATCTACGCGGCCTGTTCCGGCTTCATCTACGGGCTGTCCATTGCCAACGCCTTCATCAAGGCTGATACTTATAAGAATATCCTCCTCGTGGGTGCCGAGATCCTGTCGCGCTTCACGGACTGGGAAGATAGAACGACCTGCATCCTCTTTGGAGACGGCGCCGGTGCGGCCGTGATACAACGGCACGCGGGCAAGCGCGGGATCCTTTCGACTCACCTTCACTCGGATGGTATGTTCGGAGACTTGATCCAAGTTCCTGCCGGTGGAGCCCAGCAACCGGCATCGCACGAAACGATCCGCAGACGGATGCACTTCGTCAAAATGAAGGGCAATGAAACCTTCAAGGCTGCCGTGCGGGCGCTCGAAGGCGTCGTCCAGGAAGCGCTGGAGCACAACAAGGTAAACCCCGAAGAGATCGATTTTCTCGTGCCGCACCAAGCGAATCTGAGGATCATCCAGGCCATGGCACAACGCCTGAACATGCCGATGGGAAAAGTGGTGCTCAATCTCCCCAAATATGGCAACACATCGGCGGCCTCGATTCCCATGGCCTTGGACGAAGCGGTCCGAGACGGCAGAATAAAAGAGAACCATCTACTTCTGCTCGAAGCATTCGGAGGGGGCCTGACGTGGGCATCGGCCCTCGTACGATGGTGACGATGAGCGGCCTGCATCCTGAATGTCGCGATTTTAATACCTTAATAAAACGAGACAACGCGGAGGATCAATGGACTACCTGCTGACAGAAGAACAGATAATGATGCGGGATCTCGCCAGGCAAATCGCCGTCGAAAAGATCGTGCCGGTGCGCGCCGAGCTCGACGAGCAGAACAAGTTCCCCTCGGACATCATGAAAGTCATGGCCCAATCGGACCTCTTCGGCATCTATATCCCTGAAGAGTTCGGAGGTTTGGGGAAAAAGAGCCTCGAACTCTGCATCGTCGTCGAAGAACTGTCCAAGGCCTGTCTCGGTGTCTCGACCAGTTACGCTGCAAATGCCCTCGGCACCTACCCTATCCTCCTCCACGGTTCCGAAGCCCAGAAGAAGAAGTACCTCCCGGATATCGCCACCGGCAAGAAGCTCGTGGCGTTTGGCCTCACCGAAGCGAACGCGGGAAGCGATGCCGGCGGCATTCAGACCACCGCCAGGCTCGACGGCAATGAATACGTGATCAACGGCACCAAACAGTGGATCACAAATGGCGGCGTAGCAGATGTTTATACCATCATCGCCATTACGGACAAGTCTAAGGGCGCCCGTGGCGCATCTGCCTTCATAGTGGAAAAAGGTACGCCAGGCTTCACCTTCGGCAAGAAAGAGAATAAAATGGGCATCCGCGCTTCATCCACGACCGAGCTCATATTCAACGACTGCCGCATCCCTAAGGAAAACATTGTCGCTAAGGAAGGAATGGGGTTCATCGTTGCCATGAAGACACTCGACAGTTCCCGAACGGGTGTGGGGGCCCAGGGTGTCGGTGTGGCGCAGGGCGCTATCGACGAGGCAATCAAGTTCGCCCGACACCGGGTCCAGTTCGGCCAGCCCGTCACCTCGTTCCAGGCTGTCCAGCACATGCTTGCCGACATGCAGACCATGACCGAGGCGGCGCGATCCCTTATTTACTCGGTCTCCCGGTTTATCGATAGCGGTGCGAAGGACTTCTCCCGCGCATCGGCCATGGCCAAGCTTTTCGCGACGGATGTGGCCATGAAGGTGACCACGGACGCTGTACAGGTCATGGGCGGTTCGGGCTACATGAAGGACTACCCTGTCGAGAAGATGATGCGTGACGCCAAGATCCTCCAGATCTACGAAGGAACGAACCAGATCCAGAGGAACGTCATTGCCCTCGACATGATCAAGGAAGCATCGCGCCAGAAGTAAGCCCGAACGACGAATTAATTCCATCTAAAAATACGGGCACCACACGGTTTGAATTCTGGAGCTCGGAATGCAGCGCTTATTTTAGATTTGCTTTTTCGGGGCATTTTGAATGTCACGGCAGATTCAAGCCTGCGAGGGAGATCCCGATGAATATCATCGTTCTTGTCAAACAAGTTCCGGACACATCGGAAGTGAAGATCAACAGGGAGACCAACACCTTGATCCGCGACGGCGTCCCGAGCATCATCAACCCTTATGACATGTACGCACTCGAAGAGGCGCTCCGCCTGCGCGAACAGCACGGCGGCAAGGTAACGGCTCTGACCATGGGGCCGCCGCAGGCGGCTGAGGCGCTCAAGGAAGCCGTGGCCATGGGTGTTGACGACGTCGTGCTCCTGTCAGACCGGGCATTCGCCGGAGCGGACACCTGGGCCACTTCATATACGCTCGCGAGGGGCATCAGCAAGCTCGGGAATTTCGACCTTTTGATCGCAGGGAAGCAGGCCATAGACGGAGACACGGCACAGGTTGGGCCGGAGACCGCGGACATGCTGGGGATCCCTTTCGTCGCATATATAAGGAAGATCGAGAACATCAAAAACGGCAAAATGACAGCGGAGCGCATGATGGACGAGGGCTATGACGTGGTCGAGACCTCTCTCCCCGCTCTCATTACGGTGGTGAAAGATATCAACCAGCCCAGGCTGCCCTCTCTCAAGGGAAAGATGAAGGCCAAGAGCCTTAAGGTCGCGCCCCTGACGGCAAAAGATATCGATGCAGACGAAAACATGATCGGCCTCAAGGGTTCCCCCACCAAGGTCGTGAGGATTTTCCCGCCTGCACCGCGCGGCAAGCGCGAGATGCTTTCCGGCACAATAGAGCAGCAGGTCGAGCAGGTCGTGAAAAACCTTAAAGAGCAGTCATTGATTTAACAGACGGCGGATGACAGGCTATCAGATAAACAGACTTGTCCTATTTGCCTGTCCTCGCCCCTCTACTCTCTGAAGTTCAAGGAGCAACCCGTGAGCGTTCGAGTCATACCGGAGAAATGTACGGCGTGCGAGACATGTGTTACCGCGTGCCCGTTCGCCGCGATTGAGATGCGCGACGGCAAGGCCTTCATCACCGAGGCCTGCACCATGTGCGGCGCCTGCATCGAGGCTTGCGAGTTCAAGGCAATCGAGCGGACCAGCGAAGAGGCCGTGGCAGCGGCGAAGGATCTTTCTGCATACAAGGGAGTATGGGTCTTTGCCGAGCAGCACAAGGGCAGCGTTTCCAGTGTAGCGATTGAACTTCTCGGTGAAGGCAGGA
>DASPSR010000041.1:0-50803 GCA_035623825.1 Nitrospirota bacterium | reverse complement strand
CGATCTCTCGGCTATACCGGTGCTCAAACAGATGACGCACCTGCCTGTTGTCGTTGATCCCAGTCACGCTGTGGGCAAGTGGGACCTCGTCGCTCCCATGGCAAAGGCCGCAGTCGCCGCGGGAGCAGACGGCCTCATCATCGAGGTGCACTCCAACCCCGAAGAGGCACTCTGTGACGGCGAGCAGTCGCTTAAGCCCAAGATGTTCAAGCAGCTCATGGATGAGCTCCGGCCCATCGCCAGGGCGGTGGGGAGGGAAATATAAAAAGAGGCAGATTTCAAGTCGACAGAATTCAAAAGATCCGAAAGAACCGGAAGCAGCCTGGATTTTTGAGCGCGAATTTCAAGGCACTGCTTGGAACTGCGGATCTGGAGTTCAGGATTTCTCGGGAAAAGAATGGCACGTTTTAACAACGTCACGATCATCGGTGTGGGTCTCATCGGCGGTTCTCTCGCTAAGGTCTTGAGGACGACCGGGCTGGCCGGCTCGATAACGGGTGCGGGCAGGAGCAGAGAGACGCTCGATCTGGCGCTCCGGCTCGGCGTGATCGACCGCATTGGTGAGAGTACGGCGCGCGCCGTCGAAGGCGCCGACCTTGTGGTACTCGCATCTCCCGTCGGGACATTCGAGAAGGTCAGCCGCGAGCTGGGACCGCACTTGAGTAAAAGAGCTATCCTGACGGACGTCGGGAGCGTAAAAGGGGAACTCGTGCGAAAGATCGAGGCCCATGTCCCCGCAGGCGCGCATTACGTTCCGGGACATCCGATCGCGGGTAAGGAAAAGTTCGGCGTTTCCGAGGCGTCCGATGCCCTGTTCCGGGGATCGAAGTGCATCCTCACCCCGACACAGAAGACCGATCCGCAGGCGCTGGACACCGTGAAAGAAATGTGGAAGGCCGCCGGCGCGAACGTGATCGTGATGGACCCCGACGTCCATGACAAGGTTTTTGCAGCCGTGAGCCATATGCCTCACGTGGCGGCGTTTGCCATGATGTCTGCTGTCGCCGACCTGAACACGGGCGTCGAGGAATATATCAGTTATTCCGGCGCTGGCTTCAGGGATTTCACTCGGATAGCTGCGAGCTCGCCGGAGATCTGGAGGGATATTTGCCTCATGAACCGTGAGAACATCGTCCAGATGATCGAGCGATATCAGATCTCGTTGAACAGGTTCAAGCAGGATATCCTCGAGGGGGACGGCAAGCGGCTCGAAGAAGATCTCACGGCGGCAAGCGATATGCGAAGAGGGCTGGGATAAATGTCGGACCTCGTGGTAAAGCCCTCTCGCGGCGTCAAGGGAGCGCTGGTTCTGCCGGGGGATAAATCAATTTCTCACCGGGCAGTGCTGCTTGCCGCCATTGCGGAAGGGGATACGGTCATCACGGGATTCCTCAAGGGGCAGGATACCTTGAACACGGCACGGGCAGTTCAGATGCTCGGAATCCCAGTCGAAGGCCTGGGAACGGAACGGCTGGTGGTGCACGGGAAGGGACTTGACGGCCTCTCAGAGCCAGTCGAGATACTCGATCTCGGAAACTCAGGCACGGGCATGAGGCTTCTCGCCGGGCTGCTCGCAGGCCAGGATTTCTTCTCCGTTATCACAGGCGACCAGTATCTTCGGAAGAGGCCCATGGCCAGGATCGTGGAGCCGCTCCGACAGATGGGTGCGATGATCGATGGCCGTTCCGGCGGTAAGCTGGCTCCACTCGCGATCAGAGGCGGCGGCAGAGGAGTCAGGTCGATCGACTATGCCAGTCCTGTTGCCAGCGCCCAGGTCAAGTCTGCGGTCCTGCTGGCGGGACTGTACGCCGAAGGAGTGACGTCGGTGAGTGAGCCGTCGAAATCACGGGATCATACCGAGCGCATGCTCCGGTTCTTCGGTGTCGAGGTCTCGGAAGAAGGCACCCGTGTCAGTCTCCGCGGCAGGCAGAAGCTCGCCGCGAAAGGGTTCCTGGACATACCTTCGGACATATCATCGGCTGCCTTTTTTATGGTTGCCGCATCCATTGTGCAGGGATCTGATCTTACGATCAGGAACGTGGGCGTGAACCCTACGCGAGTCGGGATCATCGACATCCTCACGGAGATGGGCGCAGCTATCGATCTCGAGAATCGGCGCGAGCAGGCGGGAGAGCCGGTGGCGGATATCCGCGTACGTCAAAAAAAGCTGCATGGGGTCGATATTTCCGGGGAAATGATCCCGAGGGCCATCGATGAGATCCCGGTGATCGCCGTAGCAGCATCGTATGCACAGGGGAAAACCGTCATACGGAACGCATCTGAACTCCGGGTCAAGGAGTCCGACAGGATAGCGACGATGGCCGCAGAGCTCCGCAAAATGGGGGCCGATGTCAAGGAACTTCCCGACGGCATGGAGATCGCGGGCAGGGAATCGCTTTCCGGCGCCGTATGCGAAAGCCACGGCGATCACCGGATCGCCATGTCGGTTGCCGTGGCCGGGCTTGCCGCCCAGGGAGACACCGTGGTGCGCGACGCCGGATGGATCGACACTTCGTTCCCCGGATTCGCGCGGTTACTGGGCCAGGCAGCTCAATCATAGCGGTCGATAGATATGGCGAAGAAGAATGGATTGGTTATTGCGATCGATGGGCCGTCGGGAGCGGGCAAGAGCACCACGGCTCGGCTTCTGGCTGAACGATTGGGTTACATCTACATCGATACGGGGGCTATGTACCGCTCGATCGGCTGGAAGGCGAAGCGCGAGGGCATCGATCCGGAAGACGAAGAGGGACTCGCGGATCTGTGCGCGCGGACGGTGGTCACCATCAAAAAGGACAACAAGGACCCGAAGATCTTCGTTGACGGAATCGACGTGAGCGGCGAGATCCGTACGCCGGACATGGGCATGATGGCGTCGGCGGTATCGAAATCACCCGCTGTCCGAGCGCGGCTCTTGACGCTCCAGCGGGAACTCGGCAAGAGCGGCGGGGTGGTGATGGACGGCCGCGATATCGGTACGGTCGTGTTTCCTGAGGCAGACATGAAATTTTACCTCGACGCGAGCGTCGAGGAGCGGGGACGACGGCGGTTCGTCGAGTTGAAGGCAAAGGGCATGGACGTCGATCGAGCCCGGATAACGCAAGAGATCAGGGACCGCGACCGTCAGGACAGCGGACGCAAAATCGCCCCCCTGAGACAGGCCGATGACGCCCTGCTGATCGATTCGAGCGAAATGAGCATCGATGACGTGCTGGACAGAATGATATCGGAGATTGCGAAGGTGAGATGACGGGATATGAAAGTGTTCTTGGCTGACAAGGCCGGCTTCTGCTTCGGCGTAAAGCGTGCGATCCGGACAGCGTTCGGGGCCGCGGACAAGGGCAGCGTATATTGCCTCGGCCCGCTTATCCACAATCCCCAGGAGGTGGAGCGGCTGCATCAGGCCGGCGTGAAGACGGTTGATGATTTTGACTCTCTGAAATCGGGGGACGCTCTCATTATCCGGTCGCACGGCGTGCCTCCCCGCGTGCTTGCACACGCCAAGGAGAAGGGATTGAAGATCATCAATCTCACCTGCCCGTTCGTCAGCAAGGCCCAGCGGGACGCCGAGGCTCTTCACCAGGAGGGATATCAGGTGGTGGTGGTCGGCGAGAAAAAACATCCGGAAGTGCAAAGCATACTCGGTTATGCAGGGGAAAATGCCGTGGTTGTTGAAACAGCGGCGGAAGTCGAGGGCTTGACGCTCCACAGCCGGATAGGAGTCGTCGCGCAGACCACGCAATCGTATGGCAATTTTTCAGAAATTGTGATAAAATTATTACGCCTTTCCAAGGAATTAAAGGTCTTCAATACAATTTGCAACTCAACAAAGGAACGCCAGGACGCAGCGCGTCTTCTGGCCGCGAAGGTCGATGTGATGCTGGTCGTGGGAGGGCGCAACAGCGCCAACACGAGCAGGCTGGTTTCCGTCTGCAGACAGGAAGGCAAACCCACATATCACATCGAAGTGGCTGATGAGATACAGCCTGAATGGCTGGAAGGAGCGACCGCGGTAGGGGTCACGGCGGGTGCGTCCACGCCCGATTGGGTCGTGGAGGGCGTTCTGAAGAAACTGGCGGATGGAAAGGTCAGCCGGTAACCTTGAGACTGGCCAAATATCTTCGGGAGGTATGGTATTTTAATGGACGAAATGCGTGAAGACATCGAGCATGAAGACAAAGACAGCGCCGGCGGACATGAGAAGCACCAGACAGAGTTTGAAAAGCTTTATAATCAGTCGCTCAAGAGATTCAAGGCGGGTTCCGTGGTCCGTGCAAAGGTCCTCCAGGTCAGGTCTGGAGTCGTGATGCTGGACCTCGGGTATAAGTCGGATGGCATTATCCCCGTTGAGCAGTTTACGGAAGCGGAGCTCAAGGCGCTGAAGCCGGGCGACGAACTCGAGGTCTTTCTCGAAGCGGCGGAAGATTCGAACGGCAACCTGCTTCTCTCACGGGAAAAAGCGAAAAAGCTGCAGGTGTGGGACAGCCTGAACCGGGCCTACCAGACCGGCGATGTGGTGAAAGGCAAGGTGCTTTCGACGATCAAGGGCGGACTGACCGTTGATATCGGGGGCGTGACAGCTTTTCTGCCCGGCTCACAGGTCGATACCAAGCCCGTGCAGAACCTCGGACAGCTGGTCGGACAGACCCTTGAGATGAAGATCATCAAGATGAACTCCGGTCGCGGCAATATCGTGCTTTCCCGGAGGGCGATCCTCGAGGAAAAACAGAACGCCCAGAAGGTGGCGACGCTCGCCACGCTGGCTGAAGGCCAGATCCTGAGCGGTGTCATCAAGAATATCACCGAGTACGGAGCTTTTGTCGATCTCGGCGGGATCGACGGACTGCTCCATATCACCGATATGTCCTGGGGGAGGATAACCCATCCCTCAGAGGTCGTCAAGGTCGGCGACAGCATCGAAGTTGTCGTGCTCAAGTACGATCGAGAAAAGCAAAAAGTATCGCTCGGGATCAAGCAGAAGACGCCGGATCCGTGGCTGGTGGTCGCAGAGCGGTATCCTCTCGGCGCCAGAGTGCGCGGCAAGGTGGTGAGTTTGGCGGACTACGGGGCGTTTGTCGAACTGGAACATGGCGTGGAAGGTCTCGTGCATGTCTCGGAAATGTCATGGACCCAGAAGATCAAGCATCCTTCAAAGCTGGTAGCTGTCGGGGACGCCATTGAGGCGGTAGTGCTTTCCGCGGATCCGACAGGCAAACGCATTTCGCTCGGAATGAAGCAGGTGGAACCGAATCCCTGGCACACTCTTGGTGACCGCTATCCCGTCGGCGCCACGATCGAGGGAAAGGTGAGGACCATAACCGATTTCGGCGCATTTGTCGGCATCGAGGAGGGGATTGACGGTCTCATCCACATTTCCGACATGTCGTGGACCAAGCACGTCAAGCATCCCTCGGAGGTGCTCAAAAAGGGTCAGTCTGTCAAGTCCGTGGTACTCAGCATCGATCCGCAGAAAGAGCGCATCTCGCTTGGACTCAAGCAGCTGAGCCCGGACCCGTGGGAGAAGATCATCCCCGAGCGATACAAGGTGGGGCAGGACGAAACGGTGAAGGTGGCGAAGAGGACGGATTTCGGGATGTTCGTCGTGCTGGAGCACGGGGTCGAGGGACTGATCCCGGTCTCGGAGATGCTGAAAGATTCTGAAGAAGTCAAGGAAGGCGATGAAGTGACCGCCCGCGTCATCAAGGTGGACAGGAACGACCGCAAAATCGCCCTCTCAATCAAGGCGCACGTCAAGGGAAAAGACCGGTCGACGCTTCAGGAATACATGAACCAGCAACCCAAGCCGGACACAACGCTCGGAGCGTTGCTTAAGGAACGGAGCTGACGCTGCATGAAAAGAAATCCTATCCTCATTGTTCTTCTCACGGCGGTGGTGCTCGGAGGGCTCCTTTTCGTGGTGCTGTTCGTAACGTCCAGCCTGTCCGGGAGGAGGACCGCTGCCGCGCTGTCGGTTGTGGGGACGGACCGGGTGGCTCTGGTCAAGATAAGCGGCATGCTCATTTCGTCAGAGCATATCGTGGAAGAATTGAGCGAATATACCGATGATCCATCGATAAAGGCGATCGTCATTCGCATCGACAGCCCCGGCGGCGGGGTGGTCGTTTCCCAGGAAATCTACAACGCCGTTACGAAAGCGAAAAAAGAGGGCAAAAAAGTCGTCGTGTCCATGGGGTCCGTCGCGGCGTCAGGAGGATATTACGTGGCCGCCGCGGCCGATAAGATCGTGGCAAACCCCGGCACGCTCACCGGCAGCATTGGAGTCATAATGGAGTTCGCGAACGTGGAGAAACTGCTCGAGAAAATCGGCGTCAAGGGCGTGGTCGTAAAGGCGGGCGAGTACAAGGACATGGGCTCTCCCTTCCGTGATATGACGCCGCAGGAAAGGAAGCTCCTGCAGGACGTGATCGACGATGTCCACAACCAGTTCGTCAAGGCTGTCGCAGAGGGACGTAATCTCCCGGAGAGCGAAGTGAGGGCCATCGCGGACGGACGCATCTTTACCGGCCAACAGGCACTCGCGCTCAGGCTCGTGGACCAGATGGGAGACCTCGATGACAGCATCCGCCTTGCGGGAAGCCTGGCGGGGATCAAGGGGAAGCCGAAGGTCGTTGAGAAAAGGAAAAAGATCCCATTTTTTGAATACCTGAAAGAGGAGTCCGCGTCCTGGATAGCGGATGTTATCCAGAGCGGCATAAGCAGGAGTTCTGTGGCATTACAGTATTTGTATCGCTGATCAGCATGGAGGAGGAGGGGTACTGCATGACAAAAGCGGAGTTGGTGGACAAAATATCGGAGAAAAAACCGGGATTGACGAGGAAACAGGTGGAAGTGGTCGTGAACACGGTTCTCGATGGTATCAAGGACGCCCTGTCCCGCGAGGACAAGGTTGAGATACGGGGATTCGGGAGCTTCCGCATCCGTTATCGCCGAGCCAAGGAGGGGAGAAACCCCAAGACCGGCGAGGCGGTATCCGTTCCCCCGAAGAAGGTACCCTTCTTCAAGGCAGGCAAGGAAATGCGGGAAATGGTGGATGGAAAGGCCTGATGTGCCTCCATCACGTGTCGATCTTTATGATTCCTTTTTGAATCGCGAACTTGATCAGGGCTGCTCGGGTGCGAATGCCCAGTTTTTCGCCTAAATTGGTTTGGTGCGCAATGACGGTTTTGACGCTTATGTTCAGCATGTCGGCCACTTCCTTGTGCGTATACCCTTCTGCGACGAGCCTTAATACCTGTTTTTCACGGTCTGAAAGTTTTTCATAGGGGTCCTCCATCCCCTCCTTGCCGTCTCCATGGAGGTAGCGTGACACGACTTCGGTGGCAATGGAGGAGTAAAGATATAATTCGCCCCTGCCGATCGCCCTCAGCCCTGTTACGAGATCGCTTCCCACAGCCTTTTTGAGCAGATACCCCGAGACCCCCGCCTTGAGAAAGCGGGTTATGTATTCCTTGTCCTCATACTGGGTCAGCACCAGCACTTTAGTGTCCGGCCACGTCTTCTTGATTTCAATGGTCGTTTCGAGCCCGCCGAGCTTTGGCATGTTGATGTCCATGATGACGATATCAGGGCGGAACTTGCCGGTCTTCTCGATGGCCTCCAGCCCGTCAGAAGCCTCCCCCACGACCTCGATATCGTCGCAGAGCTTGAGGAACGCCGCAATACCTTCCCGAACGAGGGCATGATCGTCTGCGATCAGCACTCTCATCTTATGAGGCATATTCGACCTCCGCAGGTTTCAAGGGGATCCGGATCCCGATTTTCGTGCCCTGGTCCGGCTGAGAACAAATCTCCATTTCTCCTCCGATCAGGAGCGCCCGCTCTTTCATCCCGAGGATGCCGAGACCGCGGCGGTCCCGGACATCGGGCGCGTGGGTGAACAAGGAGCCGACATCGAAGCCGATCCCGTCATCTTCGATTTCTGCATAGACGCTCTTTCTGTCGGATCTGAAGAGGATGAAGACATTCTTTGCCTCGGAATGCCTCGCGATGTTCACCACAGCCTCCTGCATGATCCTGAAAAGGATGATTTCAACCTCGGGACGGAACCGAGTGTCCGTCAAGCCCGCGGTGTTGATGAAATAGTGGATGCCTTTATCGCGGAGGTGTATCTCGAGGAGGGATTGCACCGCGGCGATGAGCCCCAGATCATCGAGCAGCGAAGGCCTCAAGTTCTGCATGATAGCGAGTAAACCGTCATAGGCGTTCACGATGATGCTGCGCACGGCATCCATCTTCTCCTCGGTGACCTCTGCGGGGCGTAACCGGCATATGTCGATTCTCATGAGCGCCGCCGACAGTTCCTGGAGAGGATCGTCATGCAGCTCGCGCGCGATCCGCTTCCGCTCGTCCTCCTGGGAGGAAATAACTTTCTTCAGCAGTTTCTCGGCCCTTTCCTGACTCTCCCTGATCTGCCGCGTTCGCTCTTTGACCCGCGTCTCGAGCTCTTGGGTATGACGATGGATCCTTTTCCCCGATTCAAGCAGCTTTCCACGCATGGTCTCGAAGCTCTGGCTCAGAACCCCGATCTCGTCGCTCCCTTGCGGGGCGATCGGGTTTGACAGATCTCCCCGCGCGATGCGGTCTGCTCCGCTGATCAGTTCCTTAAGCGGGTCGACGATACTTCGGCTGATGCCGATGGTAAGGATCATCGCGGTTCCGATGAATATGAAACCGAGAATGATGAAGAGCCGCTTGAGGTTCTCCGAGGGGGCGAAGACGTCTTCCCTCAGCTGCTGTACGGATATGCCCCAGGGGGCGGTTGTAAGCGGCACGAACGCAAGGACGGTCGAGAGCCGCTCCTCCTTTTTGCCGCCCTCATGACAGACGTGGCAGGTAGCCACCCGTTCTTTCCGTTCACGGATGATGGTCGTGAAAAAACTGTTGCGGTCGCACTGGGTGAACATCCGCGAAGGATTCGATGAGGCGACAACCACCCCGTTGGAATCCATGATATCGATGAACTGATCCTTCCCGATGTCAACCAGCCCCAATTTCTGCAGCAGGAGCGGGCTGGTAGGGTCTATCTGTCCTCCCGCTACCCCGACTGTCCGTCCGTTCTTATCCTTGAGCGGCACCAGAACGTACAGGATCTTTTTCTTTGACGGTTCAATAGTGTAAATGTTCGACACCACCGGTCTCCCGACGGCGAGCATCCTCCTTATCGGTTCGATACTGAGCACATTCAGGGATGCATCCCGCATCCTCTCGGGATAATTCAAGATGACGTTCCCGCCTTTGTCCAGCAGGAATATCCCGTCGGTGAAGATGGAATAACGGTACGCAGCCCTTACGGCCTCCCGTTCAGGCGCTAAATTGCCGTCCTCCAGATCGACCGCGCCAGACATCGATATGTCGTAGAGGCGGTTGATATTATCCTGAATGATGTTGTCTACGTTGTTCCTGGTAACACGGGACAGAGCGAGTTGCTTGTTCAGCAGATCATCGATGTTCTTTTGAATGATGTAGTGGCTTGCCACCCCTAAGCTCAGCAGAATGATCGAAATCCCTATGAGGATAAGGAAGGTTATTCTTTTCCGCAAGCTCCCTTTGTGCCTGGTCATAGGCAGATTATAACTCACCACGTTTAAAAAATAAAGAAAAAGGGGCGGGTCCGTTCAATCCGTGCGCCCGGTGATGACGGAAAGCCGCGCTCCGAAGGGCCTCAGAAAGTCGCCCGCGTTCTCTTGCGCGGCTTTTCCTCCATTTCGGCAAGCTCGTCGGGATGTTCACGGAGCATCCGCTCCTTCGACAGGTACCCGGTCAATATACTCGTGTCCAGGGGAAAGACATCGGGGCTGAAGATGGCGTTGTAGATATGCCAGATGGCGATAATGAGAAAGACCACGAACGCCTCATTCGCGTGAAGGACCTTGGCTGCGGGGATGATCTCACCCGGCAGGAACGCCGTCATCGTTAAGGGGAACCAGAGGATGATCCCCGTAAACATCATCAGGAGCATGCCCGTGAGAATCCCCCAGTATTCGAATTTCTGTTTGTACGTGTACCTGCCGCCCCGTGCGGGAGATTGTTCCACGCCCAGGTAATACCTGATATTCTGCACGACATCGGTAAAATCTTTTTTGCTTATGACCATGGTAGGCTGCCATTTCAGATACACAATGCCGATGGCGGCAATGGCCAGGTGCGTGATGACGCCCAATGAAGCGAGCACTCCGGCGATGCGGTGGATGAGCCTGACATTGTCTATCCCCCCTAAGTGAAGGATGAGCCACTGGGAAACATCGAGAGAATAGAATTTCTGGGAAAGCCCGGTGCAGACGAGGACGCCAAAGATCAGCACGAGTACCCAGTGCTCAACGATACGGGCAAAGGGAAATCGTTTCATCTGTTCATCTTGCATGAACGTGTCGATATCCATCTCGTCCTCCTTTCCATCACCGGTTGGCCACATAGCGCCATATGTGGAGAAGGATCTGCAGGACCAGCCCAGCCACGAGGATCGGTATAAAGATCTTGTAGGCCAATGTTATGAAAAAGACGAGCGGGGCCCGTTCGAGGCTGGGTTCGTAATGCGAGAGCCACGAATCAGGGAAATTCTTGGGCGCCTCCGCATGGCACTTCTGGCATCTTTTCACCAGATTTGCCTTCACGACCGTCGCATCAGGGCCGCTGGTGCTGTTGATATTATGTACGCCATGGCAGTCCGTGCACACGGCCATGGGCCTGGCCGGCTTGTTCAGCACCCCCTGCTGCAGTTTGTAAAACTTGAGCGTTACGCCGTGGAAATCCGAGAGATAGGTGTCTACGACGGCTGTCGATAGGCCGTACTTCCCGACCACGGTTTTATTGGCGTGGCAGTTGCTGCATATATCGGGGACGCGCTCCTGGTAATTCAAGGTTCGCGGGTCTTCTATCGTATGCGCCGTGTGGCAGTCTGCACATACCGGCACATCCTGATTGCTTTCGCCCAAGAGCGCCTTTCCATGGACGCTTTTTGCGTAGATGTCGTAGATGTCCGCATGGCACCGTTGGCACCACTTGGCGATCACCGCTCGCTGGATGCGGGATATCCCGTGGGAGCCGTGACAGTCAATGCATACCGGGGCAGCCAGGTCACCCTGGCTCAGCATGGTATAATGAATGCCTTCCATGGTCTTGGTATATTTGTCGAAGTGACAGCGCCTGCAGTTGTCGGACGCTGCCAGTGTATAGTCCCTGCGTGTCGAGAAATTCCTTTTTGGGTGCTCTTCGGACGAAAATCCATAATGACAGTCGGAGCAAGACAATTTGTTGTGCACCGAGGACTGCAGCGTTGATATGTTTATGGTCCCGGAGAGCGTCTCTCTGTTCCTGAACGTCAGTGTCAGGCGATATCCGTGACATTTCAAGCAGTACGCCTCCTCGCTCGAGTACTTCGCTGCTTTCGCTATGTGGGTGATGGAGTGAGAACCGTGGCAGTTCGTGCAGACGATTGCTGTGCCTGTTTTCTCCTGATCGAAGAGCGCCGTGTGGACGCTGCTCGCCTTGAGCTGACGGTCGGTATGGCATCGCCTGCACACGAGCGCCGCCTTCGTCTGGTAATTCGTCTTGCTGTGGAATGTCCTCTTCGGGTGCTTCCCTCCGGCAAAATCGGGGTGACAGTCCGAACACGGTAAGGAATGATGGATAGACGAGCTGATGATACCGGTGTCAACATAGGCCTCGAGAAATTCCTTGTTCTCGAACGTCACCATGAGCCCATGCTGCGCATGGCAGGATAAACAGGCTTGGTTCTCGCCCGGAAGGCCTGCATTTCCCGCCGCGGGCACGGCTACGAGCAGTAACGCGATGGACAGAGACAGCGCCAAAGGAATTATGAGTTTCCCTTGCTTCATACGCACCCCCAGGGCGCGGCGTTAGGACTTCCCAAAAACAGGTTCAAGCAGCAGAGACAAGGGAGACATAAAGAATATCAGATGGCAATTCATTCCGCTGTGCCTCAGAGTTGTGTTTTTCGCTCCCATTCCCCCTGTCTCCGTGTCTCTGCTGCGTTGTCGCGTTTCTACCTAGTGAGCCTCATAATCAGTGTCCGCATGGAGCACGGGCATGCGGTTCAAAATCCACCGGAAAATGAGGATGTGGATCGTCGCGATCGCCATGACCACCATCGCTTCCCTCCACGGCGGAATGATGTGCTGGATATGATGCGGCAGGTTCCAGTTAAGAGCAATAATCGAGACGTTCAGCCTGTTGAAGACGATCCCGACCACGGCCCAGAAGGCCGCGAACCGCACCATGGACACGTTCTGCTTTTTAACGCCGAACGTGAACAACAGGGCAGGGGCCAGGACGAATCCCAGGATTTCAAGAAGGAACCAATTGCTGTATCCTCCTGCCGCCAGCAGGTGCCAGTTGTTGTCATGGGCAATGCCTATGATCTTGAATATGAGATAGACATACATGCCGACAGCGGCGCCCTGGCCCAGGCCAAGGGTCAGCTTGGGGAGGCTCTCCCGGAACGTCTGGTCGGTCCTGTTCTTCAGGAAACGGATCGACAGCGTGCTCACCACGATCACCATCGCCAGAGCGGCATAGATGCTTGAACTGAGGAAGAACACGGGGATGTACGAGCTATACCACAGGGGGTGAAGTTTCCCGGGGACGAGGAGATACATCGCGCCCAGCGCCGACTGGTGGAGCGTCGAGAGAATGATACCCGCGATCGTCATGCCGATCGTGAGCATCACCGCCCATCTGCGCACCCGTTGAGACTTGAGCCACTCCAGGATGGCAGGACTGAATTCGACCAGCTGCACCGTGAGGTACGTGGCGACATGCCATGCCACCAGGAACAGCACCGATTGCGTGCCGAACCCGATGATCATGGGGTAATAGATCCTCCAGGGCCTCCCGAGGTCGATGAGCAGGTAGATCACGGCGAAGAGGTATCCCAGAAAACCGGTCAGGACGCCGAGTCTCAGGATCGGATGGTATCTCTTGAATCCGAAGATGTAGTACGCCGTCGCCATGACGAACCCCGTGGCCGAAAGCGGCACGCCCCCGAAGAGCCCCCAGCCGAGATACAGGCCCCAGGGGTACTCGTTCGAAGCATGGGTCACCAGATAGAGACCGAGTATAAAGCGCATCGCGATCAACGGCAGACCGACGCACAGGATCACCGCCGCGACGATGTTGAACGGCGTGATCAGGCTTCTGAAGTATTCGGGCCAGGTCATGCCCATTAACAGCTTGTCCATGAACCAGGACCGGAAGCTCTCTGCCGGTGTCGTTGGTTTGACAGCCATATTCGTGCTCATTTTTTTACCTCCTCTTTTTTCTCTTCCTTCTCTTCCTTCGCCATGTCTTCTCTATGGCGCAAGGCCGCGTAGATCGTGCCGAAAAGAGCAGGCCATGCCGTCAATACCACCGGAACCGCGCTGAGGAAGCCCTTGGTCTCCTCGATGAGCGGCTTGCTAGGAAGGTTCGTCGGTAAACCGACCTGGTCGAATGGGACTCCCGAAACATAGAGCCAATTGGTGCCCCCCACCTCGTATTGGCCATAGATATGGTTAACGTACTTGCCGGGGTTGTTGTCTATCTTCTCCTGGGCAATCTTGATGAGTTCCTCGCGCTTCCCGAAGGTGATCGCTCCGACTGGACAGGCTTCGGCGCAAGCCGTCATCTTGCCCGCCTTGATCCTGGACAAGCACATGGTGCACTTCATGATGCGGGGCTCCAATGCGCTCCAGTAATTGAAGGCCGGGATATAGAAGGGGCAAGCCGTCATGCAGTAGCGGCATCCGAAGCAGAGGTCGGGATCATACTTGACCGCTCCTTCCGGCGTCTTCGAATATGCATGGATGGGGCAGGAGGTGAGACACGCCGGTTCCTTGCAGTGGTTGCACTGTATCTTGCGGTAGATCGGTTTGTCCTTGTCCTTCGGGTTCTCATACCTGTTGACCACCGTGTATGCCTTTTCTGTCGGCGCCCGCTCCTCTTTGAAGACGGATCCATCGTCGAACGGCTGGGCAGGTGCGGGCAGCTTATTCTCTTCGTTGCATGCCTTTTCGCAGCTGCGGCACCCGACACAGGCGGTCAGGTCCGTCAACAGGCCGAAGCTGTTGGGATATCCTTCAAATTCAGCGCTGGCGTGGGACTTTTCCGGACGACCGAGCACAACGGCGCCCCCCGCTGCGGCCATGGCCCCCAGAAAGACCCGCCTGTTGATCCCCCTGCCGGTGTCTTTTTGAGGTTCCTTTTCTTTCCCTCTTTGGTCGACGGGTTCTTCCATCGGACCTTTTGGTTCCTTACCCATAGATGACCTCCTTTGGTCATGTAGATAATCTGCTCGCGGCGAATCCCGCGTATCGCGCCTTAGTCTACGGTTGTGCCGTCACGCCGGGTTTTGCCGCCTTCTTGACATGACAGATTTCGGTACAGCCTTTCGGGTCGGCACCGATGTCGCCCATTCCCCGGTGACATGAAAAGCACTGCTTATGATACGCAACCTTGAGGCCCGGCACCGAGGGGTTGCTGGGATCTGGGGCACTGTGACAGGAAGAACAGGCCGCGAAATTCTGTTTTACCGAGTTTTTGAATACAGCGGGAGCAATTGCATGACAATCCGTGCAGTTCAATTTCTTGTTGTCCGGGTGCTGGTGATGGCATGAAGCGCAGTTGCCGGCGATCATGACATGCTTGGGATGGTCGAACTGTACCGGTGCATACTGGTTCGAAATGCTCCCTAAGGTCCGGACTCCCGGTAGGCCCGATGCCGAGGACGCATCCGCTACGGTGATCTTCATACCGCTACCAATGAGGAGAAACGTTGCGACCATGATGCAAAAAGCGAAGATCAGGATACTCCATATTCTTTTTTCCATATTATTCCTCCGTTGCCTGGGAACGTTCTCTATCTCTCGATTCACGCATTATTTCCGTTCGGTCTTCTTCTCCTTCTTATTCTTCTTCCCGGCGAAATACGCTTCGACAGGCCTCCACTCAAAGGTCATGCTCTTCCCTGCAACGGTCGCAGCCCCTTTCACCGCAAGGTTGACGACGGCAGCGGACAAGGCCACAAAGAACCCGATCGGCAGCATCACGATGTACGCCAACCCGATGAACGGAGCGGCTGCTATCTTGCCAACGCTCTTCAGAATGCTCCTGAACCCTCCGGCCTCCTTAACATGCGCCAGATCGTCCTTTCCGGTATTGACCACCGTCCGGAAAGGCTTGGGCTTCAGTTCTTCCCAGAAAACCAGGAACACGGCGATAGCGAGCAAAGACAGAACATACTCGATGCCCTTCACGTGCGTGATAAAATCCACCAGCGTATACATAGAATCCCCTCCTCCCCTAATTGATTGTCGTTACATTACCTTTATCTTCCTTCGCTTGAGTTTCTTTCAAGATCGGTGAGCTGTCCCACTATGATGATATAGCTACTTTTATGGTTACTTTGTGTCCTGTTTCTTCTTTTTCTTTCCGGAAAGATAGGCGCTTTTCGGTGTCCATCCAAAGGAGATGCTTTTCGCCGCCAGGTCGTACAGGCCTCCCAGAATTTTGTACACTGCCAGGGCTGCAACGGTTACTATGCCGATAATCGGCAGCAGTATGGCGTAGAGCAATCCGATGATCGGTCCCAATAACAGCATGACGCCCGATGGCATCCTGAGATAGGTTGATGTCTCGCCGCCAGGAAGCGCGCCTTCATCGGCAATATCAATTCTCCGTCCTCTGCGCAAATCCCAGTACGTACCCTTGCTTACCCAATGCCCGCCTTTGTTGATAAGCATATGTTTCACCTCCTTTTTTTCTCCCCTTGCTCAGGTTACCGTGAATTTCAAAAATAGTATATCAGGCAACCCCGCGGGATAGGTATTGAAAGAAACTCCTATTTCACATAGGAATTTGTTCTTAGACACAAAGTATTACAAATGTCATATCATAATGAAATTATTGTATTTTTTCTCCGGTCTCCTTCTTTGTCTTCTTTCCGGCAAGGTATGCCTCCATGGGTCTCCAGTCAAAAGACATGTTCTTACCGAGTACGGCGCTTAAACCTTTAAGTGTAAGATTAACGACTCCGATAACAAGCGCTGCGGCAAATCCGACAGGCAGCATGGCAAGATAAAACAGGCCTATGAACGGGGCCGCCGCTATCTTTCCTATGCTCTTCACGGTATCACCGTATCCTGTTTGCTGGATATGCTCCAAGTCTTGCCTGCCGGTGGCGATCACGGTACTGAAAGGCTTTGGCTTCAAGACCTCCCAGAAAAGGAGAAACCCTCCAATGGCAAGGATGGACAGGATGTACTCGACTCCCTTAATGTGCGTGATGAAATCTACAAGCGTAAACATGATGGTGCCTCCTCTCTGTGATTTTCAGTCTTGGGATTTTCGTTGTCCGCGAAGAGCGCGGAGGTCCGCACTCTTCGCCGGGAAAAGCGCTGCCGAAACTTTACCTTTTTGCATTCCTTTTCTTCCTGCCTGACAGGTAGGCGTTTATCGGTCTCCATCCAAAGGAGACGCTCTTCACCGCCAGGTCGTACGCACCTTTCAGGACGCCGCCTACGGCAAGGACCGCGAGAGATGCTATGCCGACGAAAGGCATCAGCACTGCGTAGAGCAACCCGATGAGCGGACCCGACAGCAGCATGACACCCGCCGACATCCTGACATACGTCGCCCTTCCTCCTGATAGCACTGCTTCGTTGACCACATCGATCCGCCGGCCGCTTGACAGATCCCAGTACGTTCCCTTTCCAACTGTTTGTCCTCCCTTGTAGGTAAGCATGTGGCACCTCCTTTGTCCGTTTACTTTGTGTATATCAAAGATTTCCATCCTTGCATATTGGAAGAAATTCCTATTTGCACGGGAAAGGTATCGTAATAGTCAGGGGAATATTGAGCAAAAAAGACCGAATTTGCGCTCACGCTGCGAAGGACCGAAAGTGGCGGAAACGGTCGGCTGCTGACCCATGCATGGGAATTTGCTGCGAGAGATAGGGAGGGAGAGGAATCCGTCATCGAGCGCAGCGCGCTCTGGACAGCGTCATGACGAGGAGATCTAAAAGGGCGTTCTTTCCGGGTTCTCCGGCTGCGTACGAAAGCGGCATGGTGGCAGTGCCGGCAGGGCTATGTCAAGGGCCACTGGCGGGCTGTCTAATGGAGCATGCTCTCCATGCTCTCTGCGATCCTGATCAGCTCGAAGGGAGGAGATTTCATGACTGCGGTCAGCCGGTAGCTGCCTTCAGTCCATGAGAGCCTGCTGCAAGGCTCGTCGTTTTTGCATGTGCCGACCTCGAGGAGCGCCGTCCCGTCTTTAAAATGATAGGGGACCGTTTCCGTTATTTTGATCAATTTTATGAACTCGTTTCCGGAAAAGGCGCCCGAAGCGGTCTGAGATATGACGAGTGCGACATCGCGCTTGCCCGCTTGATTAAATACCATGAGCACCGCAGGATACGGTTTCGCCTGCGCCAGAATTTCCGAAGGCGGCCACGTTATGCTCTGCGGGAAATACGTCGGCACGTACAGGTCCTTGATGTTCAGTTTTGCCTTCACCTCTTCGACGCTGCCGTACCTTCTCATCGTATCCTGCTGAAGCACCAGGGGCAGCCAGTTCAAGGTCTTCAAGACAATGATCACCGCCGCAACGGTCAGCAAAAAATATAAGAAACCATACGCTCGTGATCGCACCGCGTTCACCTCCCGGTCATACGACAAAGTAGCTTATACCCGCAATGATGAGAATAACGATCATAAAGGAAAACCATCGGCCGCCGGCGCTCCGCGGCGTATTCTGCTCAAGTCTTGTGATCCTGGTGTCAAGCTGCATATTGTAGCTGTACTCTTCAAGGCGTACCGGCGTGAACAGGGGTCGCTCGACATCGGGCCCAGGAGCGTCGCGAACGGTATAAAACTTCTTCAAGGCCTCCGCCAGCGCCTCCGGACGATTCGTTATCGAGACAGCGATGTCATCGCAGATCTTTTCTTCATTCCGGACAACCCGCCTGAATTCGACGAGAACGACGGGATTAAAGAACATGATCACCCTCAGGAGAAATACGACCAGAAGCACGGGGCGTCGGCTCCGCGCGATATGCGCGATCTCATGGGCGAGCGCTGCCTGCATCTCGTCCGGCGTAAGCGTCTTGGACAGGCCGGTAGAGATCAGGATGGCGGGGTTCTTCCCCGTCGTCGACAAGATCACGGGTTCATCATCGTCCACGATGAGCATCTCCGGCGTCTCAATCGAGAGCTCATTGGACGCGCGCTCGATAAAGGGATCGGCGTGGGTGCGCGCTCCATCATGGACTGCGTGTTTCGACTCGAGGGTGTGCCTGAGAACGGGGACCATCTCCTGGAACAGGAATATCAGGGAGGTGATCGCAAGAACGATCAGGAATAAGATGCTGAAAGGGATGATGCCCCAGATCTCCATATTCAGCCACCGATTGATGTCGAAGAGGGCGCTCAGCCGGAACAGCACCGAGCTTCTGCCGGGGTTAAGTACCTGGTAGAGAGGGAACGAAAAGATCGGAAAGAGAACGACGATAAGGCGGAACCGCTGGCGTATCCCCGGATCGTCGATCTTCCATAGTTTCACAGCCTGGTCCGCGATGATGGACGCAATCACCGAATGACAGAACGACTGGGCCACATACATGCCGGCATAGGAATTGAAAAAGGGCGATAAGTTCATAGCTCGGGGGACCAGCGTATGGGATTGAAAAAAGAACAGAAAAGCTTCTCTCCCATATGACGAGAACATTATAGCGAAATCACGCTGGCGTTGCCATAAAAAGATTGAAGTGCCGGGTGCGAGGTCTCACGTCCGGAATTGTGATGAAAAGGTCCACGCTTTCGTCTATAATAGCCACATTGTAACTGATGATGGAATTACTCTTATGGAGGCGGCATACGGAGCATTTCGATATATTGACCTGCCGGGGGACGAAGAGCGGAGAGGTCGTCTCTCGCGACGAAGCCCACCGGACCGGCGTGTGGCACGGTGCGTTCCACTGCCTCATTATCTATGTGCGAGACGGGAAGGCGTACGCTCTGTTCCAAAAACGGTCAGCACAGAAGAAGATCGCTCCGGGAAAGTTCGACGTGAGCGTGGGCGGGCACTACGCCTCCGGGGAGGATGCCAGGACCGCTGGACCGCGTGAGATCGAAGAAGAGATCGGCCTGAGCGTCAGTTTTGATGAATTGTTGCCGATCGGGCGCAGGACATTCGTCTATTGTTTTGACAAAGGCGTGACCGAATACGAGTTTCAGGATGTATTTTTACTCCCCAGGCCTGTTCGTCCCGAAACGCTCGTACTCCAGCCGGATGAGGTCGACGGAGTGCTCGAGGTGGCTCTGGAGGACGGGATACGGCTTTTCTCGGGAAGAGAAGGAACCGTCAAGGGACGACTGTGCCGGAATTCCCGGGTCGAGGAACATGTCTCCATCGCGGCGCATGACTTCGTTCCTTGTCTTGACAATTATTATTTAAAGCTCCTGCTGCTCGCGCAGAGGTATTTTGCGGGCGATAGGGATTTCCTGCTCGTCTGACTTGACTATTAACGCAATTCAGGTAAACTGATATGTATCTGACGACATTATGCGGCGGGAGGGTAGGGGGATACGCGATGGAGCATGGTCCGCACGGTCATCGGGCTCTCCCTGCTAGTGACCATGAAATTATCGTGGCTTATCAGCGGGCTAGTAGTCGCAGTTCTTGTTGTCGCAGCCATCCTGGCATACATGTACATATTGCCACTGGATCTTCTTGATCGCTCTCCGGTACAGCCGATCGCCTTCAGCCACAAAATCCATGCGGGTGACAACGCCATCCCGTGCCTCTTCTGTCATCGCTACGCTCCCAAGTCCCCGGTCGCCGGCATCCCCGCAGTGGCGGACTGCCGGGCCTGTCACCTGTTCATTGCACAGAACGCCCCTGAAATCAAGAAACTGATGCAGTACTGGGAAAAAAAGGAGCCGATCCCCTGGGTCCGCGTCTACTGGGTGCCGGACTTCGTTTATTTCCCGCACATGATGCACATACGAGCCGGACTTGCCTGCGCAGGTTGCCACGGAGAGGTGGCCGCTATGGCGCGGATCACCCGGTCAGTCAAGATCGAGATGGGCTGGTGTCTGAACTGCCACAAGCAGCATAAAGCAAGCATCGATTGCTGGACATGCCATAAATAAAGGGAGCACAGATGAAGCGGAGGACCTTTCTACAGCTTAGCGGACTTACGACCGCCGGCGCCATGCTGACAGGCTGCAAGTCCGCGAACGAGAAACTGATTCCCTACCTGATCCCGCCGGACGAGGGCGTGACTCCCGGCAAAGCCGATTATTATGCGAGCTCTTGCAGGTCCTGTCCTGCCGGCTGCGGCATCCTGGTGCGGGTATCGGAAGGGCGGGCAAAGAAGATAGAGGGGAATCCAACTCATCCGGTTAACATGGGAAAACTGTGTCCCCGGGGGCAGGCCGCTTTGCAGGAACTGTATCATCCCGACCGTGTGCCGCAACCCATGAAGCGAGGCGGGTCGCGCGGGTCGGGGGAATTTACCAGGATCTCATGGGACGAGGGGCTGAACATTTTAGTCGGAAGGCTCAAGTCGCTCAAACTGGAAGGATCGTCGGGTCTGGCCCTGCTGACGCCCCAGCTCAGGGGCACTTTGGCGAAGCTGACGACAAGCTTCATGCGCTCCTTCGGTTCCCCTAACCAGCTTTTCTATGAGCTGCTCGGACCCGATTGGCTTCGACAGGCAACCCTCCAAAGCTTCGGCCAACCGGGCCTTCCTTATTATGATGTGGCCGAGACCCGGTATCTCTTGAGCTTCGGTGCGGACTTCGTGGAAAGCCATTTGTCACCTGTACAGTACGGCTATGCCTTCGGCAGAATGCGCCAGGGGAGGGACACGGTCCGCGGTCATTTCACCTATGTTGGCGGACGGCTGTCTTTGACCGCAGCATCGGCTGACCGCTGGATGCCTGCGCGGCCGGGAAGCGAAGGAACGCTGGCTCTGGGTATGGCCAGGTTGATCCTGGCAGAGTCTCTGTATGACAAGGCCGCCGTTTCCGCGAACGGAATCGGGGCGGAAACATTGCTTGAGCGGCTCAGGCCGTACGATCTTCCCCGTGTGGCGGAAGAGACAGGGCTCTCGCAGCAGGCCATCGCCGAGGTGGCGCGGGAGTTTGCCGTGACCCGTCCGGCTCTGGCCATGGCTGGCGAGACGATCGCGTTCCAGAGCAACGGTCCGGAATCAATCCGGGCGGTCCATTTGCTGAATGTGCTCGCAGGGAACCTGAACAAGACCGGCGGGATTTATCCGGACAACGCCGCTCCGGAAGGCCCGGTAAACTCTTTTGATGAACTTCTCTCCCTCGTCAAAAAAATGCAGGATGGCACTATCCGGGTGGCCCTTATCCTTGGCGATCCGGTCCACACAGTCCCGCCGTCCACCGGTTTCCAGGATGCCCTTGCCAAGGTCCCGTTCATCGTGAGCTTCTCTTCGCTCATGGACGACACCTCGCTTATGGCTGACCTGGTTCTGCCTGACCATGCGGCCCTCGAGAGCTGGGGGGATGTGATCCCGCTTGCCGGCACGAGAGACAGTGTGACCGGGCTGATGCAGCCGGTGGTCATGCCCGTGTTCGACACTCGCCAGTTCCCGGAGGTACTGATGGCCGCGGCTACAGGGCTGGGCGGGGAGATGAAGGCAGCGTTCCCCTTTGGATCGTATGTGGAAATGCTGAAGGCCGAGATGAAACAGAAAGTCGGTGGCGGCAAGGATTTCGAAACAACGTGGGTCGAACTCCTCCGAAAAGGGGGGATCTTCAAGACGAACCAGGGCCAGGGCAAAAGCTATCGCTGGTCGGCGGGCATACCTGAACCGGCGAAGCCGCGGTTCAACGGCAATGACAAGGAATTCCCGCTTCACTTCACGATATACCCCTCGACCGCTTTTTACGACGGCCGCGGCGCTCCGCTCCCCTGGTTGCAGCAACTCCCGGACCCGATGACTACAGTTGTCTGGGACAGCTGGGTCGAGATCAACCCCAAGACCGCCGACGAGCTGGGTATCAAATTCGGCGACCTGGTAGAGGTAACGTCCCCCCAGGGATCGCTGCGCGTGCCTGCGGTGATCTTCCCCGGCATCCGGCCCGACATGGTGGCGATGCCTCTGGGGCAGGGGCATAGGGACATGGGGCGCTACGCAAAGGGAAGGGGAGCGAATCCGCTTCAGCTTCTGGCGGTGGCAAACCAAGGAGCGAAGCCTCTTCCTGCTTGGAATGCCACACGGGTGCGGGTCAAGCGGATCTCCGACAAGGGGGATCTCGTGACGGCAGGTCACCCGCAAGGGAGCTACCGAAGCGAGCTGATAGAGATTTGACCTGATAGACGGCAGATTTACTCATTGCAGCGCCATGCAGTAGATGTTTTTTGCCCTCGGTGTCTATGTGATGAGAGTTTTTGGTCCCGGCTTGTCCGGGTCAGCGTCGGACACATTTTAATATCATGAGGATTTTGCAAAGATGGAAAAAATAACAAGCCCGTACAAATGGGGAATGATCGTGGATCTCGACCGCTGCACCGGGTGCGGCGCGTGCGTTGTAGCGTGCCAGGCCGAGAACAACGTTGCCATCTGCGCCAAGAAGGAGATGGCTCAAGGCCGTAACATGCACTGGCTTCGGATCGAGCGCTTCTGGGTCGGCGAGTATCCCGATGTCCGGGTGCGCTTCCTGCCGGTGCTCTGCCAGCACTGCCACGACGCCCCCTGCGAGCCGGTATGCCCGGTCTATGCCAGCTACCATAACCCCGACGGCCTGAACGGCCAGGTCTACAACCGCTGTGTGGGCACCCGCTACTGCGGCAACAACTGCCCCTACGCCGTTCGGGTCTTCAACTTCTACGACCATGAGCACGCTTGGCCGCCGCCGCTAGACAACCAGCTCTCGCCGGACATAACCGTGCGGCCTCGCGGCGTCATGGAGAAATGCTCCTTCTGCATCCAGCGCATCCGCCGGGCCAAGGAAGACGCAAAGGCCGAAGGACGATTGATAAGGGACGGGGAGGTTCAGCCCGCCTGCGCCCAGACCTGTCCTCCTGAAGCCCTCGTCTTCGGAAACATGGCCGATCCCCAGAGCCGGGTATCGCGTCTCGCCCGAAGTCCCCGGCGTTTCCGGCTCCTTGAGCATCTGGGCACCCACCCGTCGATCAACTATCTCAAGGGAGGAGGACGCGAGCATGTCTGAGCATGCGATCGCCGAGAAAAGCGCGCAGCAGTTGAACGACGAGATGCTCTCCTCGATGTGCACCCCGACGTGGCGCTGGTACGGGCTCGCCTTCTTCCTCGGTGCGGTGGTGGCATGGGGCCTGTCCGCATTCGCCTATCAGGTGATGACCGATATGAGCGTGACCGGGCTGGACCGCCCTGTCATGTGGGGTATCTACATCGCCAACTTCGTGTTCTGGGTCGGCCTTTCCCATTCCGGAACCATGGTCTCCGCAATCCTGCGCCTCTCCCAGGCCAACTGGCGAAGGCCGATCCTGCGCGCCGCCGAGGCGATGACCGTTTTCAGCATCACGATAGCCGGTCTTTTCCCGGTCATCCATCTGGGCAGGAACTGGGCCGTCTACTATTTCATACCCTATCCCAATCAGCGGGGGTTGTGGCCGAATTTCAGGTCTCCGCTGTTATGGGATGCTACGGCGATCACGACCTACATCATCGGCAGCAGCCTTTTTCTGTATCTCGGGATGCTCCCGGACCTTGCCGTGGTGCGCGACCGCTCTACGGGCTGGAGGCAAAAACTGTATGCTGTCCTGGCGATGGGATGGCGCGGAACGGCCCGAGAGTGGGTGGTGTTCCGCAAGGCTTCGACGCTCATGGCGGCGCTCATCATCCCGGTGGCGGTCTCGGTGCATTCGATCGTGGCATGGGATTTCGCCGTCACCGTAATCCCCGGCTGGCACAGCACGATCTTTCCTCCCTATTTCGTAATAGGCGCGATCACCTCCGGCGTCGCCGCGGTCATTACGCTCATGATCATCATCCGGAGGATCTTCCACCTGGAGGAATATCTCACCCCGCTGCACTTCGACAACATGGGCAAGCTCCTGCTCGTCATCTGCCTGCTCTGGTCCTACACCTATTTCGTCGAGGTCCAGACCACCTGGTACGCCCACGAGCCCATCGAATGGGAGGTCTTCAGTTTCATGTCCGGCAAATACACGCCGCTGCTCATCATCATGCTGATCGGCAACTCGGTGCTTCCGGTAACGGGTCTCTGCTTCAAAAAGGTCAGGCGCTCCGTCAGGGCGATGCTCGTGATCACGGCCATGGTCAATGTCGGCATGTTCATCGAACGCTATCTCATCATTATACCGTCGCTCTCTCACAAGAATATGCCTTTCGTCTGGGGCACCTATTCGCCATCGTGGGTGGAGCTTTCCGTCACCGCCGGAGCGTTTGCGGGATTCACGCTCATGTACACGCTTTTCGCGAAGTTTTTCCCGATGGTGGCGGTTACCGACGTCCGGGAACTCGGGCACCGCCATGCTGATATAAGGCTCGGCCGTGCAGAGGTGCACTCGATCACGGAAGAGGAAGGATAATCGCGGGCTTATGATTGAAGGTTAGGATTGAAGTCGAGATGATTAATAAGGAGTAAACTGATGGAAGCTCTGGGGACCTTCAGCGACGTTGAAACCGCGAACAGGGCGGTGGAGAGGCTGGTCAAAGCCGGTTTTGCCGAGAAGACGATCACGTCGCTTACCTCAGCTCCCTATCCTGACGGTGTGCTGGTGAAGACCGATCAACGCACGTGGTTCCGCTGGATGTCCCTGGGCGGCGGGATCTTCGGCGCCTGCGCGGGCTTTCTCCTGGCAGCAGGTACAGCTTATATGTATCCGGTGCAGACAGGCGATAAACCGATCGTCGCCCTTTTCCCTGCAGGGATAGTTACCTACGAGCTCACCATGCTCTTCGCGATTCTCGGCGCGATCGTGGGCATGTTCCTCGAGATGAGACTGCCCCCTCGAAGAGAACGAGTCTATGACCCGGCGATCGGCGATGGCTCCATCGGCATCAGCGTTTCCACAACCTCCGGAAGCGAGAGCAACAGGGCGGCATCGATCATGAAGGAGGCGGGCGCTATCCGGACGATTGCGGAGGGGAACCCATGAAATATTTGTCGCTCCTGCTCATGCTGGCTTTGGCGCCCTTGCTCATGGCGGCGATCTGGATGGACGACCAGCAAAGCTACAAACCGTATAAGGCGCCGGTCCTGTCCCCGCCGACAGATTCCGTGCCTGTGTCCGGCAAAGAGGTCGTCTCGGGAGAGGCTATGCTCAAGAATCCCGTCGCTCCGACCGAGGCATCGCTGGCGCAGGGGAGAGTGCTCTTCGAAACCAATTGCGCCATCTGCCATGGCAAGACCTCGGCTGAGCGAGGCCCTGTGGGCAAAAAGCTTGTTCCTCCTCCGCCAGCCCTCGACCAGAACATGGTGAAGGGGCTGAGCGACGCCGTCATATTCAACGCCATCACCAATGGTTTCGGCCGCATGCCGGTCTTCAAGGATAAGCTCGTTCCAGAAGAGCGTTGGAAGCTGGTAAATTATCTGCGGACGCGCAAATGATCGGATAGGCGTTTACGAGGTCTGTTCATGCGCAGTCTCGACATAACGAAAGCCGACCGATGGTAGAGGCATTCTTATGGATACAGTCCTGCTCTCACGAATTCAGTTTGCCGTCACGACCCTTTTCCACATCCTCTTCCCCACGTTGACCATAGGCCTATCCGTCTTTCTTGTAGTCGTTGAATTCCTGTGGATCAGGACGAAGGAAGAACTCTATTACCGACTGTATCGTTATTGGGTGAAGTTCTTCGCCCTCAATTTTGGCGTCGGGGTGGTCACGGGAATTGTGCTGTCGTTCGAATTCGGCACTAATTTTTCCCGCTTTTCACAAGCTGCCAGCAATGTCATCGCCCCCCTCATGGCCTTCGAGGTCATGACCGCCTTCTTTCTGGAATCCGGATTTCTCGGCATCATGCTGTTCGGATGGAACAGGGTAAGCCGCGGCATGCATTTTCTCGCCACATGTCTCGTAGCGGCCGGTACGATTATTTCTGCCTTCTGGATCCTGGCTGCCAATTCATGGATGCAGACCCCGGCCGGATACAGCCTGACAGGCGGAACGTTCAAGGTCACTGATTTCAGCGCCGCGATCTTCAACCCTTCCACCATCGTGCGTATGCTTCATATGAGCGCGGCCGCGCTCGAGACATCTGCGTTTGTCGTCGCCGGGGTCAGCGCGTACTATGTCCTGGCGGGCATTTACAGCGCACTTTTTCGACGCTCGCTGACTATCGCGCTGATAATGGCGGCCCTTTTCGCCCCGGTTCAGATGATCATCGGCGATTCGAGCGGCAAAATGGTCGTTAGCCATCAGCCGGCCAAGCT
The DNA here is from genome assembly GCA_035623825.1 of Nitrospirota bacterium. Lineage (GTDB taxonomy): Bacteria > Nitrospirota > UBA9217 > UBA9217 > UBA9217 > DASPSR01. The sequence continues at coordinate 24,373 of DASPSR010000041.1, read as the reverse complement.
TGCCGCAATGGAAGCCCATTGGGAGACGAACACGGATGAAGGCGCACCCTTTATCGTTGCGGCGCTTCCCGATGTGAAGGGGGAGAGGAACGTTTTCGAGGTCTCCATCCCGGACGGCCTCAGTCTCCTGGCCACTCACTCCCTACATGGCCGGGTCTTGGGTCTTAAAGAATTCCCTCCCGAGAATCGTCCGAGTGTCCCCCTTCTGTTCCTGACGTTCCGCATAATGGCTGGGATTGGAACTCTTTTGGTCCTCGTCATGGCCTGGGGTTTCTTCCTCTGGAGAAAAGGGAAGCTCTTCCAATATCGGCCGTTCCTCTGGACGCTGTTGTTCATCCACCCGCTCGGTTTTCTTGCTGTCGAAACAGGATGGATAACAACCGAAGCGGGCCGCCAGCCCTGGATAGTTTATGGTCTTATGAGAACGGACGAAGGTATTTCACCCATTCCGCCGGGCAATGTGATCTGGTCGCTCAGCCTCTTCCTGATCATCTTTGCGGCGATCGGCTCCATCTACGCATACGTCGTCCTCAATATGATCAGGCGAGGCCCGGACGTTTTGAGTCCCCTCCCCGCGGCTCATATCCCGGAGGGGATGAAGCCTTTGTCAGATGATGATCGAAAGGCACAGGCTTAGCGGGACCAAAAAATTTGTTGGAGCAATCTATGGACATCGTCTTTATCTGGGTCGCTCTTCTCGCCCTGACAGTGATCCTCTACGTGATCCTGGACGGCTTCGGGCTTGGGATAGGCCTTCTGTTCCCGTTCACAGAGAGTGAGGATGAGCGCACCGTGTTGATGAGCAGCATTGCCCCTGTCTGGGATGCGAACCAGACCTGGCTCGTCTTTGGCGGCAGCTCCCTGCTTGCTGCCTTTCCCCTGATATATGGAGTGCTGTTCAGCGCTCTTTATATCCCCGTCTTTGCGCTTCTCTTCGGGCTGATCTTCCGCGGCGTGTCCTTCGAGTTTCGGATAAATTCCGTGCGGAAAAATATCTGGGACAGGGCTTTTTTCCTTGGAAGTCTTGTTGCTGTGGCAGCGCAGGGCTTGATCCTTGGCGGCGTTCTTACGGGAATTAATGTAGCGGGGAGCCAATTTGCGGGCGGTCCTTTCGACTGGCTGAATGCTTATTCAATAGCGACGGCCATCGGGCTCGTCGCCGGCTATGCCCTTCTCGGCTCCACCTATCTGATCATCAAGACCACGGGGACGGTCCAGGACCGCGCCTACGGCAAGGCCTTTCGGTCGTCAGTGGTAGCGCTGATCTTCCAAATCATGATGATCGTCTGGACGCCCTTTCACTACCCCAGGGTTATGGTCCACTGGCTTAGTCCGCCCAGGGTCTATTTCATGTGGGTCTTCCCCGCGCTGGGACTGCTGGCCTTCTACGGGATCATCAAAAGCCTGAGGGCAAGGCGTGAGATCATGCCTTTCGCATTCAGTGTTGTTTTCTTTTTTGCAGGGTATCTGGCTCTTTTTGCTTCGATCTACCCCTATGCGGTTCCGCCCGACATAACCTTTCGCGATGCGGCAGCACAGCGGGAGACGCTTGAGTTCACGCTCTGTGGAGCAGCACTCATCCTGCCCGTTGTGTTGGGCTATACGGTATACAAATACTCGGTCTTCAAGGGCAAGGTGGGCAAGGAAGGTTATTACCACTGATCATCGCCAATCGTAGCACGCCAGCGGTGAAAAACGCGCTTGAACACTCCACTCACAAAATCGTCCGGCTGGATAGTTAACCGTTTTTTGGCCTGTTCAAGCTGATAACTTTGCGGTCTCTCGTGTATCTGCGCTATACTTAATTCATGCCATCCTCCTACGACGTCATCATCGTCGGCTCCGGGCCGGCCGGGATATTCGCCGCACTGGAGCTCGTCAAGAAAGCCGGTCTCAAGATACTCATGATCGAGAAGGGGAGCGATATCGACCGCAGGGCATGCCCCATGGTCGAGTCCTCCACTCCCTGCGCTCAGTGCGGTCTTTGCGGGATCCTCTGCGGATGGGGAGGAGCAGGTGCGTACAGCGACGGCAAGCTCACGCTCAACACCGATATCGGGGGATGGCTCAAGGAATATCTCCCCGACCAGGAGGTCGCGTCACTCATCGAGTACGCGGACTCCGTCTATCGTTCCTTCGGCGCGGGCATGGAGATCCACGGAGAAAATCTGGATGCCGTCAATCGTCTCAAAAAAAAGGCCGCCGGCTATAACCTCGATCTCATCCCCGCGCGGATCCGTCATATCGGCACCGAGATGTGCCGGAATGTCCTTAAGAACATCCGTGAATACTTAAGCGGCAAGATCGATCTCCTGTTCGACAAGCCCGTAAGCAGGATCCTGACAACGGACGGGGAAGCGTCAGGGGTGGAAACAGCGGACGGGAGCGTATTTCTGGCGCCTGTGGTGATCGCTGCCGTGGGGAGGGAAGGTTCCTCGTGGCTTTCTGAAGAGGCAAAGCGGCTCGGCCTCTCCCTGCAGACCAATCCGGTGGACATCGGAGTGCGCGTGGAGCTTCCGGCTGCGATCATGAAGGACATCACCGACGTCACCTACGAGGGGAAGTTCATCTACTATTCGAGGCGGTTTCACGACCGGGTGCGCACATTCTGCATGAACCCGTACGGGGAGGTGGTGCAGGAATACAGCGAGGGGATCTTCAGTGTGAACGGCCACAGCTACAAGAACCGGAAGACCGAGAACACGAACTTTGCCGTGCTCGTGAGCACGGACTTCACCAGGCCCTTCAATGATCCCATCTCGTACGGGAGACACATTGCCGGCCTTGCGAACCTGCTGGGAGGCGGTGTCATCGTCCAGCGTCTGGGAGATCTCAAGATGGGCAGGCGCTCCAAACCGGAAAGGATCGCCGAGGGCTCGGTCCGTCCGACCCTCGAGGAAGCCACGCCGGGCGACCTCAGCTTTGTGCTCCCGTATCGCCATCTTTCAAACATCATCGCTATGCTCGAGGCCCTGGACAATATCGCGCCGGGCGTGAACTCCGGCGATACGCTCCTCTACGGCGTGGAGGTGAAGTTTTACTCCATGAAGCTGAAGCTTACGTCAGCACTGGAAACCGAGGTTCGGAACCTGTTCGCGGTTGGAGACGGGGCAGGTGTCACCCGGGGGTTGATACAGGCCTCCATTTCGGGAGTCGTGGCAACGAGGGAGGTCTTGAAGAGAATTCAGAAGTAGGCAGAGGGCCTCGCCAGCAGTTCGGCATTTTTCAGGACGATACGGAGAATTCTCAGGCTGCTGGCCTGTCCAAATCTAGATTCACATGAGTGATCCGCTGGCGCGCTCCGAATATCGGAGACGGACTGAGGACGGGTATCTTTCCAAGCTGCTATAATATCATCAAAAGGAGGTGTTGAATATGGACATTGTCAGGAAGGTTGCTTATTTTGCCATGGAAGTACCGAACAAGCCAGGTGAGGGGGCGTGTCTGCTCACGGCTTTGGCGAATGCGGGCGTGAACATGTTGGCATTCACGGGGTTCCCAAGCGGCAGGAAGGCGCAACTCGATGTTATCCCAGAGGATGTGGAAGCGTTCAAGAATGCCGCCAAAGCGGCGAAGATCAAGACAGGTCCCCAGAAGTTCGGGTTCCTGGTCCAGGGCGATGACCGGACGGGTGCCGTGGCCGACCTGCTCAAAACCCTGTCGGAGAAGAAGATTAACGTTACGGCAATTGACGCTGTGTCGGCTGGTGCAGGCCGGTATGCTGCCATACTCTGGGTCGCTCCGAAGGACAGGAACAAGGCGGCGAAAGCGCTTGGGGCACAGTAGGAGCGCCGTTGCCAAAAATTGCATATTGTTCGAATATGCGAAGGGCTTGTCGGTTGAGGCAGGTCCTTCCCGCATTGTGAGTACGGCGGCGGCAATGCTGACGCCGTACCCGTGCCTCCCGTAATCTTCCGAAGTCCGGGCGGTCGCATCTTGCCGAGAGTACAACGTGCATGTTGTATCTAGCGATTCCCATAGGCCTTCTTTTTGCCGGACTATGCGCGGTGGCCTTTGCAAACTATCGGCGCGACATCCGTCAAGCACGCGAACGCATCTCAGTCGGGAGCCAGATCGTTGAGACACCATGCGGGCAGATCGAGTACGCAGTCGCCGGCAACGGCCCTCCGGTTCTGGTCGTGCACGGCGCCGGCGGCGGCTTTGACCAAGGCCTCGATTTTTCCGGGGCGCTGGTCCAGGGCGGCTTCCGCGTCATAGCCATGTCACGGTTCGGATATCTACGAACGCCGCTCCCCGCCGACGCTTCCGCGGCCGCGCAGGCGGATGCTCACGCCTGTCTGCTCGATGCGTTGAATATCCGGCATGCCGCGATCGTCGGCGCTTCCGCTGGCGCGCCCTCATCGATGCAGTTTGCTCTCCGTTATCCTGATCGCACTGCCGCGCTCGTCCTTCTGGTCCCGGCCGCCTACGTACCGCGGACGGGCGGTGGACCGCCAATGAAGACCCCGCCCGGCCTCGAGTTTCTGTTCAATACGGCCCTCAGGTCGGACTTCCTGTTCTGGGCCGCACCCCGGCTCGCACGCAAGACCGTGATCCGGGCGATTCTCGCAACACCGCCGGACGTAAGGGAGAGCGCGAGCGCTGAAGAACGCGCGCGGCTTATGCAAGTGCTCGACCGCATCCTGCCCGTCACTCCGCGCCGGCTCGGGCTGATCAATGACGCCGCGGTCACATCCTCTTTGCCGCGCTACGAGCTTGAGCGAATTGCGGCGCCTACGCTCATCTTGAGCGTGTCTGACGATTTGTTCGGAACCTTCGACGGCGCCCGCTACAGCGCCGAGCATATTCCGAACGCCCGCTTCATCGGCTACTCGAGCGGAGGGCATCTGTGGGTCGGTCACCAGAAAGAGGTCATGTCCGAGATAGTGTCCTTCCTCAAAATAACGGAAAAGAAAACGTCCACTGCTGGAGCAAACATGAAGCTATAACGCCGTCAAGCCAGACAGCAAAGGTATCGCATCGATCTTTGCCCAGATTTATCCACTTTCGAAGGAGGAGGAGAACAGATATGGACCTCTTCGAGGCAATCAAGACACGCAGGAGCATTCGTAAATATACCGACAAACCCGTGGAAAGCGGGAAACTTCAGGCCGTGCTTGAGGCGGTCCGTATGGCGCCGTCGTGGGCGAACATGCAATGTTGGCGCCTTGTGGTAGTGAAGGACAAGGTCAAGAAGTGGAAGATGAGCGAGCTGTCCTATGTGGAGTCTTTCTTCGCGCCTAAGGGGTACAAATCGAACCCTTCGATGAAGGCCCTCGCTGAAGCCCCTGTGGTCATTGTACTCTGTGCCGATCCCGAGCAGTCAGGCGTTTTGTGGGGCCAGAACTACTATCTCACCGATGCCGGCATCGCGGCCCAGACCCTGATGCTGGCGGCCCGCGCTCAGGGGCTCGGCACTGTCTTTGTAGGAGTCTACGACGAGGACAAGATCAGGGGTCTTCTGAACATCCCGGCGAATATCAGGATCGTGGGGCTCTTCCCCCTGGGGCACCCGGCGGAGGACAAAAAAGAGGGGCCTGCGCGGAGACCGCTCCAGGAGTTTTGCTTTTACGAGCAGTGGGGAGGGAAATGAGTGACGCTCTGGTAGCTATGCTATAATGAAGCATTGTCTTAAGCATAGCCGGACCCAGATAATGATAATTAAGAACCGGATGCTGATCGCCCTGTCTTCATAAGCGCACTTAGCAAGATTCTGAGAAGGGATCTGAACGGATACTGGTGATCATGCAGACGGCATTTTACAAAAAAGGAGAACAATACATGGCACATTCACATGCTATCCGGAATTCGGGTATCGCGCTGTTCATCAGCATTGCAGTCATTCTCTGTATGGGCATCGCCGCAGCGCCGGCAAAAGCCGAGCAAGAGCAAGGGCCATGCGCCGGTGATTTGCAGAAGTTCTGCAAGGGTGTCGAGCCGGGGGGTGGGCGCATTGCAGCATGTTTCAAGGAGCATGAGAAGGACCTGTCGCCCGCCTGCAAGCGGCAGATCGCGGAACTGGTGCATGAGTTCCAAGAGGCATGCGAGGACGACGTCATGAAGCTCTGCTCGGGCATCAAACCCGGAGGCGGCAGGATCTTCAGATGCCTCAAGCAGCATGAGGGTGAGCTATCCCCTGAGTGTAAGGAGAAGATGGAAGCACACCCAAAGCACTAAAAATAAACGATACTGCATCCCGGGATTCACGATCCTTGCGTCTTGACAGTCGGATCCCGGCTTGTCCTGTATAGCGAACTTATGGTTCGACAAAGACTTTTTGAGCAGCCTTACAAGTCCCGCGTCACGGTATTCACGACAGTTTATCTTCAAAACTATGAAAACAGCCTTTGTCTACTCCGATGAATTCGCCGGGTTCGATTACGGGTCCGGCCATCCGCTGAAGCCTTTCCGTTTGAAGCTGACGTATGAACTGATAAAGGCCTGCCGCTTGCTCGCTCCCTCGGACCCGCGTCTGGTCGAACCTCACCTGGCGAGTCTTGAAGACCTGCTGCGTTATCATACCAGAGAATACATCGACATCCTGCGAAAAGCGAATAGCGGCGAATACGTGACGGGCGCCGAATCGTTCGGACTAGGTCCCGGGGACAATCCGATATTTCCCGGCATGTTCGACTGGTCGAGACTCATTGCCGGAGCTTCACTCAAGGCAGCGGACCTTGTCGACAGCGGCGAGGCTGTGATAGCGTTCAATATTGCGGGCGGACTTCATCATGCGCGTGCCTCGCAGGCATCGGGGTTCTGTTATATCAACGACCCCGTGCTTGCCATTAAGTCATTGGTGGAGCAGGGAAGAAGAGTCGCTTATATCGACATAGACGCCCACCACGGCGACGGCGTCCAGGAGGCGTTCTTCGGCACGGACAAGGTCCTTACCATTTCGCTGCATGAAACAGGACATGTGCTCTTCCCCGGCTCGGGATTCGAGCATGAGATCGGAGAGGGCGCGGGGAAGGGATACAGCGTGAACATCCCTCTGCCGCCGGAAACAGATGACGAGCTCTTCATATATGCATTCGCCGAGACCGTTCCAGAGCTCGTCGCCGGCTTCAAACCCGACGTTGTCGTGAGCCAGCTCGGCGTCGATACGTTCCAAAGCGACCCGCTTGCCCATTTGAACTTGACGACGAACGGATTCTGCCTCGCGGTTCGGATGATCAAGTCCCTGGCTCCGAAATGGGTGGCCTTGGGCGGCGGAGGGTATGACATCGCGAACGTTGCCCGGGCATGGACCCTCGCCTGGGCGATCATGAACGATACTGACGCCCCTGATGATATCCCGGAGGCTTTTCTCCGCCAGTATCCTGGTTTTGGATTCCAGAGCCGGAACCTGCGGGATAAACCATTTGTCATAGAGGGGAGAAAGATGGAGGAGATGAAGGCGGAAGTGGACGGGGTGATCGGCTACATTAAGGAAAATGTAATGAAAAGAATCTGAGTATTCGCGTTATAGCTTGTTGTACACCAGCACGGCTATGGCTTTATCGAGCGCGAGTCTCCTCAATAGACCTCCTACAAGCAAAATATTCAGGCACTCTGCTTTTCATGATTTTTGACAACTCAAACATGCACTTTCTGCCTCAGATAAAAAGGAGGAGTAGCACGATCACCGACAAAATAATGATAATAGTTCTGTCGCTCATACCGCCTGCTTGAAGCGCATCGATATGTGACGCAAACAGGTGGACCTGTTTGTCCGAAAGCCCGTCTATTTTCGCAAGCGCGTTCTCCGGGGAAAGACCGTAATCCACTAGGCGTTGCTGGAGAGCTTTGGATTCAAGCGCCTTCTGAATTTTGGCCAGATCGGTCGCTCGGTCAGTGAGCGGAGTCGGCTGGGCTTGGGGAGCCGCGGGCACGAACATCGCCTCAGCAGGGCCTGAGATGAAGGAAATAGCAATCAGGACGACGGAGAAAAAGACGAGATGTCTTTTTGCATATAAAAAAGGAAGTGCGCCTTTCATTAAGGTTCCCTCCTCTCTTAAAATACCGCTCTAAAAAATGAGCTTGATGTAAAGGCCTTTTAGGCCGCTTCATGTTTGATGGCTGACGGATTATACTGCAATACAAAGACCTTTTTATCTTTCACGACCAGCACGAGATGGTTTTTTGTTGCCAGCTCATGAAGGACCTTGTTCCATGGGGCCTTTGCCTTAAGGGTTATCCTTTGCTCCATTTTCGAATCAATGTTGATTGCATAGCCGTCTTGAGACGCCGTCTTCTTGATCCGTCCCAGAACATCGGTAATCTTGCTCTTTTTAGCCTTGACGGCAATGACTCTCCCGTTCAATCTCGTGAACGTATCAGGAATATATACATAACTTGGGTCAGCCCCATGCGCCAATAGCATTTTTACGATATCGATATTTCCGGTACCGGCGGCATCGGTCAAAGCGGTAAAGCCCTTCACGGTCTTGGCATTCACAGTCGCCCCTCTCTCGAGAAGCGTTTTAACCGTGTCTGCATGACTCTCCCTGACAGCGCACATGAGCGGGGTCTGCCCATCAGCCAGAGCCATCTTCATATTGGCGCCCTTATCCGCAAGCAACAGGACAAAGCCGGTATGTCCTTTACATGAAGCAGACAGCAACGAAAAACTTCCCTCCTGATCCGCATCATTCATGTCCGCGCCGTGCTCTATGAGCACTTTGGCGGCATCTGTGCGTCCATGGTCAGCAGCGAACAATAACGGAAAACGCCCGGTCTTATTGCGGCCTTTCACATCGGCGCCTTTTTGGATGAGGAATGTAATAACTTTCATATGTTCATCCTTAAAATCAGGCGTATCCAAGGCAGCCTGCAGCGCTGTCGCTGCGCCCTCATTGGAAGGGACCATGTAATTGACATTTGCGCCGTTTTCTACGAGCGATTTGACGATATTCCCCCGTCCGTTGCTTGATGCCGCCATCAATGCGGTACTGCCGCTCTTGTCAAAATAGTTTAACGATGCCACATCGAGCTTGATCAGCTTATCGAGCAAATTCACGTATCCTTTCTCAGATGCGATTATGAGAGCCGTCCGTCCTTTATCATCTTTCGCATCAATATTAATTCCCGCCTTGATAAACAGATCCACGGCCTCTTCATTGTTTTTCGACACCTCAGCGAGGAAAGCATGCTCGGAGAACTGCACCCCTTTGTGTTCCAATTTCTTTGCAAAATACCAATTCGCGAGGGAACCCCTATAGATGGCTATGGCGCCGATGAGAATCAAAATGACAAGCGCGACTGCTATGTACGTGACTGTTTTCAGATTCCACTTCTTTTTCAACTGAGGAGCTTCTCTGTAACTGCTTTCATCAACTGGAGCGCTGTCGGCTGCCAGTTCAGGGGAAGAACTGTCCGGTTCCATCTCCAGTGCGCTACTGGAAGGCTCCTTATCGTATGCCTCTTCAGTTCCCGTTGTTTCGGGATTTCTTTCATAGAGTAGTGGTTCTCCTGCGTTCTTTTTTTCCCTCAGTATATGAATATCGAGTTCGGGCAATGGTCCGATACCGTCAAGATAGGTGCCTATCTTCTTTTGCCATAAAAAAATGGCAAGATCGACCAGAAGGCCGGCTACCGCGCCAATGAAGACCCACAGGATAACGGCGCCGGACAAGAGGCCGAGCAGGAGACCGAGGCCGCCCAGTGCGACAGGAGGCAGCCACCAGAACATGGCATACGAGGTCAAAGAATCATAAAGCTTTTTTTGTTTAAAGGGTTTTCCTTCAGGTGAGTTTAGAAAATCTTTCCATTCCAAGGCATCTACGTGCAGCTGCTGTTGATGCTTCTTGATCGCGCGAGCGATGTCATGGTGGCCTTTTTCTTCGGCTAGTTGCAGAGCGGTCTTGCCGGACTTGTCCTTTGCATCAAGCTCAATGCCTGAATGCAGGAGAAGATCGATGATATTGGTCCCCGTTTGATCATATGCAGCCTTATGCAATGCCGTCCGACCGTCATCACCTCTTGCATTGATGTTAACGCCTGCTTGTAGAATCACCTCAGCTATCTCTGTTTTACCTTTAGAAGCGGCAACCATCAGCGGTGTTAATCCGTCGCGGGTGATATTTACGTTGAATCCCTCTTTTATCAACTGTTCCACAGCGCTGATGTTCCCACTCTCGAGCGCCTCGGTGAAACTGGACCATTTTTTTGCCGCCGCCAAGGCATAATCAGGATTGTAGCTTTTTTTTGGCTTCGGCGCCGGTAAATCCTTCCCTTCTTTTTTGGGTTTTTTCTGATATCCCTTGGATGGACCCGGCAGTTTATTTTCCATCGAGCGACTCCTCGTTTTTTTATTGTCACACGAGTTTAGTTTAGTATATCCTGAACACGCCTTCCCGTCAACAATCTCCTGATCAAATACGGCACATAGAATGGGCTTCCCGCGATGGTGATTTACCGGGCATGGCTCTTTACGACGAACCGAGAAACGCAAAAGAGATGAAAGTTGCGGTAGAATAATAGCATAGGAGTGCTGATGGCCGCCGATAACCTGTCGGCAGCTTAAGGAGATCTGAATTGCTGATCAGAAAAGAAGAGCCGGAAGATATCTACGCAATACGTCTCTTGAGCACAGCTGCCTTTGGCCGCGAGGCCGAGGCCGATCTTGTGGACAAATTACGAGCTGCGAACGCCATGACGCTTTCGCTGGTAGCAACTGAAAAATGTCATGTAGTCGGTCATATCGTTTTCAGCCCTGTCATCATCGAGTCTGAACGTCAGGTGATAAGCGCGGTCGGCGTGGGGCCCATGGCCGTTTCTCCTGAGCGGCAAGGGTGCGGGATCGGTTCTCAATTAGTGGAGGCGGGATTAAACGAGATCCGCAAATGCGGCCATACGATCGTTGTTGTCCTGGGAAATCCTGAATACTACGCCCGGCTCGGTTTTTTGCCTGCCGGCCAATTCGGCATCAGGTGGAAGATCGACGTACCCAATGAGGTGTTCATGGTCAAAGAACTCAGCGAACACGCGCTCCGGGGCGTCAAGGGCGTCGTAAAATATCGTCCTGAGTTCGAGGTGATTTAATGCCGCAAGCGAAGAGGTCCGGGGCCTTCCTGTTCCTTGCGTTTCGAGGTAAAGAACCTGATTCTCCTTGACATTCCCCATCCATTTGTTGTACATTCTTTTCGTTTTGCATTTTTCCGCACCTTGACCCGGAACCAAGCCGAATAACCCAAAGGTCATCGGACTTTGAAAATCGAGGTTGTTTTAGCGAAGTTTATAGCAGGCGGCGAGATCCTTCGTTTCACTCCGGACGACCGCTGGCGAGAGATTCAGAATGACAGGCCGGGCTCCGCTTACCAAGGCCATGCTGGTTTTTGAAAAATGGACGTTGCGAGTATATTTTCGATAGGAATCATCTTCTTTCTTGTCAGCGCAGTCGCTTCACAGCTACCGCTCTCGAAAGTACGGAACTTCAGCTTCCTCTTCTCCCTGACGGGCGCGCTCTTCTTCCTCGCCGCGGGCGGGTACCTTCTCTTTACTCCGGCATTCACCAGCGCTGAAATCTCCGTTTCATCCATCTTCAGCTTCGCTTTTCATGCTGACGCGCTTTCGGCATTCTTTGTTGTCCTCATATCGTTCATTACCATTTTCGTTTCCCTTTATTCCGTCGGCTTCATCCGGAGTATCACGAATTCCGGGCTCATGGGGTTCCTTTATAACATCCTGATCCTGAGCATGTACGGCGTGGTGCTCTCCGCGAATATCTTCACCTTCCTCGTTTCGTGGGAGACCATGGCCGTGGCCTCGTACTTCCTCATTGTCTTTGAGCGGAACGAGGAGACCGCAAAGGCGGGCCTCTTTACCGTGGTCATGACCCACATCGGGACGGCCTTCATCATCGGGCTCTTCCTTGTGCTGGTGCACTACACCGGCAGCATGGATTTCGCGTCCATGCGGATCGCCGCTACGGGTCTGCCAGAGGGCATCAGGTCCCTGGTCTTCATTTTCGCCGTGATCGGGTTCGGGACGAAGGCGGGCATTGTCCCGCTTCACGCATGGATACCACGTGCCTATCCCATTGCACCATCGAACATCACGCCCCTCATGTCCGGGGTCATGATCAAGACCGCGGTGTACGGTTTCCTCCGTATCGTCCTGGACGTGCTCGGTACGGGGCCTGAGTGGTGGGGGATAGCCGTCATCGCAATCGGGGCTATCTCGGCGGTGCTGGGCATCCTCTACGCGGTCATGGAGAATGACCTCAAGGTATTCCTTGCCTACTCGAGCGTGGAGAACGTCGGTATCATCCTCCTGGGGGTCGGCGCGTCCATGGTGTTCCGGAGCAGCGGGATGCTCATCCTTTCAGGATTTGCCCTTGCTGCCGCGCTCTACCACGCCCTGAACCATGCCCTCTTCAAGGGACTCCTGTTCATGGGAGCCGGCTCTGTCGTGACTGCCACCCGGACAAGGAACATGGAGAAGCTGGGCGGGCTCCTTAAAGTCATGCCCTACACGGGCTTCTTCTTTCTCCTGGGCTCAATTGCCATCGCGGCCCTTCCGCCCCTCAACGGCTTCGTGAGCGAGTGGCTCACGTACCAGGCGCTCCTTCTCGGATTCCAGTCTCCATCCGTCGTAGCGAAGATCGTCTCGCCCCTGGGCGGAGCGGCTCTGGCGCTGACCGGGGCTATCGTCGCTGCCGGGTTCGTCAAGACCTTCGGAGTCAGCTTCCTCGGCATGGCGCGGAGCGAACATGCGACTTCGGCACATGAGTCATCAGCCTGGATGGTCCTGGGCATGGCGCTCCCGGCGTTTCTCTGCCTCGTCTTCGGCGTTTTCCCGCAAATTCCCATCGCGCTCCTTGCGCCTGCGGTTTTTACCATCACAGGGTCCTACGTTGAGCTGCACCAGCAAAGCTTCATCATTACTCCTGGGGTCGCCGCGTCGCTCTCGCCGGCTTCTCTCGCCGTTTCCATGGCGATCATATTCGTCGCTCTTATCGTATTCGCGAGGCTCGCCGGCGGCAGGAGAAAGACCGTGAGCGCCGGTTCCTGGGACTGCGGCATCCCCGGACTCACACCGCGCATGCAGTACACTGCCACGGCGTTCACCAAGCCTCTCAGGATCATTTATAAACGGATCTACCTCCCGAGCAGGGACCTGAAGGTCCTGTACCTGATAAAGCCGTTCTTTGTGAAATCCATCCGGTACGGCGGCGAGATCACCCCGCTCTTTGAGCGATATGTGTATGAGCCTATCACTCGGTTCATTCAGCAGGTCGCGGACAAGGTGAAGCTGCTTCAGTCCGGGAGCCTGCAGCTGTACCTGGGATATATTTTGATAACGTTGATAGTGCTGCTGATATTTGGCCACTAAGACAACCGTTGAATGACAGAGACGTGGACAAGAAGAGACGCATGATGATCATCTGCGATTTGAGGTTTTGAACTTATGGAGTATTTCCAGTTTCTCATCATCATTCTGTTCTCACCGCTGGTGAACGGGGTGATCAAAAAGGTGAAGGCGAACATGCAGGGCAGGAGAGGCCCCGGCGTTCTCCAACCGTACTACGATCTCGCCCGTCTTTTTAAGAAGGACATGGTGGTCTCCTCCGTCACCTCCTGGATATTCAAGGCCGCGCCCTACATCGTATTCGTTTCGACCATGGCCGCGGCCATGATCGTACCCGTCGTATCGATGCAGTTACCCTATGCGGCGATGGGAGATGTGATCGCCCTTATCTATCTCTTTGCCCTCGCCCGGTTCTTCATGGCGCTCGCCGGGCTTGACGCAGGGACGGCCTTCGGAGGCGAGGGAAGCAGCAGGGAAATGACCATAGCGATCCTCGTCGAGCCCATGATGATGCTTGCGCTTTTTACGGCCGCCATATCGGCAGGCTCGACGAATATCGCGGTCATCGCCGGCCAGCAGGGCGCGATCTATTCGCCATCACACCTGCTCGCACTTGCTGCGTTCACCGTGGCCATAATCGCCGAGACGGGGAGGGTGCCGGTCGACAACCCGGACACCCATCTCGAGCTCACCATGATCCACGAAGGGATGATCCTGGAATATTCGGGCCGTTATCTGGCGCTCATGGAATGGGCGCACTACATGAAGCAGATGATCCTTTTTACGCTGGCGGTCGATATCTTCTTCCCCGCCGGGATCGCCGAGGGATCATCTCCTGCAGTGCTTATTCTCCCGCTCGGCATCTATGCGGTCAAGATGCTCGGTATGGCCGTGATTATGGCGGCGGTGGAGTCCACGCGCGCAAAGGTGCGCTTCTTCCAGCTCCCGTCCATCCTCGGCGGGGCCTTTGTGCTCGCGTGCCTGTCGCTCGTGACGCACATCATGATGGGCAAGTGACGCCGTACGTCAGTTTCGATGAATTGCCGGTATTTTTTGAGAGGTGAAGCGACTTGAAGGCATGGATAGAAGCATTTTCGGTCATTGATTATATTTCCGTCGGCATTCTCCTGACGGCCGTGACCCTGAACGCCTACAAGAGCATCGAGTCCTATGTAAAGGCCTACACGATCAATTCCTGGCTCCTGTCGGGCCTGATCGCCGTGGTGGCCGTCCTCGTCGGCGAGACGCACCTCTATATCGCCGCCTTGCTTACGCTGACGACGAAGGGGATCGTCATTCCGCTCTTCCTGCGGCGGATCGTGCGCGAGATGCGGGTCACGCACGAAGTGCAGCCCTACATCAGCAACTCCGTGTCGCTCGCGATCTCGGGCGTCCTCGTTGCAGTGGTGTACGCGTCGCTTAAGGACGGCATCTTCGTCACAGGGTTTTCAAAGAACGTGCTCCAGATATCCATTGCCGTTATCCTCATCAGCCTCTTCATCATGATCACGAGGAAAAAAGCCTTGACCCAGGCGATCGGCCTGCTGTTCATGGAGAACGGGCTCTTTCTCGCCGGGTTCTCCCTGACCTTCGGCATGCCGACGATCATCGAACTTGGCGTGCTGTTCGACTTGCTGATGGGCGTGATCATCCTGGGGATCTTCGCTATCCAGATCAAGCGCGCCTTTGCTTCGGCAGATCTGGACAAGCTCACGGTGCTGAAAGGCTGAAGACAGATGACAGAGAAAATAGATCAGACCGAAGGTAGAGGTCGGAGACGAGGGTTTAGGTGATAGCAATATTGATCATCCCGATTGCGACCGCCATCATCTGCTACGTGCTGGGGAACGCACGCGTGATCGGATACGTGAGCCTCGTCGGCACCGCCGTTCTGGCGGTGTATGCCTATCCGACGGTCGCAGCATCCATCGAAGCGCCCGTTGCGGCCATGGGAGGGGCGTTCTCGATGGACGCGCTCTCCGGATACATCATGGGGCTCGTGATATTTCTGAGCGTTGCCTCGGCGATCTACTCAATCAGCTACCTTGAGCACGAATACGAGACCGGGCTCACTGATCTGCGCGGGGTCCGGCGGTACTACGGCCTGTTGCACCTCTTCATTTTCACCATGCTCCTCGTGACCATGGCGAACAATCTCGCGATCATGTGGATCGGGATCGAGGCCACGACCATCGTCTCAGCGCTCCTGATCGGGCTCGGGTTCCACAAAAGGCCTCTGGCCGTTGAAGCGGCATGGAAGTACATCATCCTCTGCACCGTCGGCATCACCTTCGCGCTGCTGGGGACATTCATCACCTACTACGCGTCTACGGCGGTCACGGGTGCGGAGGGTGCTCTCGATTGGACGGTGCTCAAGGGTGTTGCGCCGCAGCTGAATCCCGAGACCATGAAGCTGGCCTTCATTTTCGTGTTCGTGGGTTACGGAACCAAGGCAGGCCTCGCGCCGGTTCACAACTGGCTGCCCGACGCGCACAGCCAGGCGCCGAGTCCCATCAGCGCGCTGCTCTCGGGCATCCTCCTGAACACCGCGTTCTACGGCATCATGCGTTTTGTCTCGATCGTCGAGCCGTCGACGGGCGGGGCGTTCACCGGCAAGCTGCTCATCATCTTCGGGCTCATCTCGTTAGCCATATCAGCCGTCTTTATTCTCGTGCAGGAGAACTACAAGAGACTTTTGGCGTACAGCAGTATCGAGCACATGGGCATCATATCCCTGGGTATCGGCGTCGGCGGGCCTGTCGGCATCTACGGCGCGCTTCTCCATATCCTGAACCACGCGCTGGCGAAGCCGCTCATGTTCTTCGCCTCGGGCAAGATCCAGTCACGCTTCGGTTCTACGAACATCGCGAATGTGAACGGTGTGCTGACCTCCATGCCGCTCCTCGGGACGCTTACCATTATCGGCGCCTTGTCGCTCTCGGGAACGCCACCATTCAATATTTTTGTGAGTGAGTTTACTGTTCTGAAGGCACTGGTGGACAAGGGGTTCTGGCCCGGCGTGGTCCTCTTTTTGCTCTTCGTCGTCATCGTGTTCTACGGGGTCCTATCGGGATTCGGCAGGATGCTCTTCGGGAAACCCGAAGAAGCGACAGTCGTTCCGGGTGGACATCTCCACACCACGACATTCAACACCGGTAATGCGCTCAGCAGCGGGATCATGATATTTATGGCAGCAGCGGTCATCATTCTGGGCTTGAGCGTCCCTGGCTTCATCGACAGCACGATCAGGACATGCGTTCAGGTCCTTGGAGCAAAATGAAAGAGAGCGTTTTCAGAAAAGCGGTTTCGACGCGAGAGCACCGCAACGAGGTCTACATCGAGGTCAGGAAAGAGGACTTCAAGGATGTCTGTGCGCAGCTTCATGCCAGGCAGCACGCGCGCCTTCGGCTCATGTTCGCGACGGATGAGAGGCAGAAGGACGGTCATTTCCGGGTGTATGTGGTGTTCTCCGCCCCCGGCGAAGACAGGTTTTACTTCATCGTGCTTCCTCTGGCGGAGCAGGAATCATCTTTCCCGTCCATTACGAGCGTGATCCCCGCCGCCCACTGGTACGAGCGCGAGATCAGCGATATGTTCGGTCTCGTGCCGCATGGACATCCCGATCAGCGCAGACTGGTCTTCCACGAATCGTTCCCCGTGCGTTCTCATCCTCTCAGGAAAGATTGGAAGATCGATGAATCGGACATCAGGGAGTGGGGAGAGGGGACGGCGGTAAAGGTTCCCCATCCCTTCATGGAGGTAGAAGGCGAAGGGATCGTCGAGATCCCCGTCGGGCCGGTCCACGCCGGCATCATCGAGCCTGGTCATTTCCGGTTCAGTGCCGTGGGCGAGACTATCTTCTTCCTTGAGCCGCGCCTGTTCTACACCCATAAGGGCACGGAGAAGCATTTCGAGACGCTGGGATTTGTCGAAGGGATAAAGCTCGCTGAGCGTGTTTCTGGGACATCCTCGTTTTCCCACGGCGCCGCATATTGCATGGCAGTCGAGATGATGACGGGGACCGAGATCACTGAAAAGGCCTCTGCCGTTCGGACGCTCCTGCTGGAACTCGAACGGCTCTACAACCATATAGGGGACATCGGGAACATGTGCGCGGGAACCGCGCTCGCCGTGGGTTACATGAAAGGCGCGGTCATCAAGGAACGGCTCATGCATCTCAATGAGCGGCTCACGGGCAGCAGGTATCTGCGCGGAGTGAACGTGGTCGGAGGAGTCACCAGGGACGTATTCGCTCATGCCGACGATATCCTGAAGACCCTCGATATTGTCACCGGAGAATATAAGGATCTGATGCAGCTTTTGCTCGGATCCGTATCGCACATCGAGCGGCTCCAGAACACGGGCAGGCTGTCGAAGGACATCGCCTCTAAGCTCGGCGTCACGGGTGTGGCTGCGCGCGCGTCGGGCCTGAGCGACGACATCAGAAAGTCCCATCCCCATCTCCTGTACGACCGGTTGATCTTCGAATCCCATACCCATGAAAGGGGGGACGTGTTCGCCCGCATGATGATCAGGGGAGAGGAGACGGAATGCTCCATCTCCATGATCCAGGCGCTCATTGAAAGCGGCTATAAGGGCAATCTCTCTGTGCCGGTGGGGGCCGCTTCGGCCTATTCTTCCGCGCTCGGTTACGCAGAAACGCCTCGCGGTTCGCTCTTCTACTGGGTCATGGCTGACAGGGAGGGGAAGCCGCTTCGCGTGAAACTCCGCTCGCCGTCCTACTGCAACTGGCCCGCGGTGCCCTTCGCGGTCCATGGGAACATCGTGCCCGATTTCCCGCTCTGCAACAAGAGCTTTAACCTGTCTTACTCGGGTACTGACATGTAGCGGAAGCAGGACCGAAGGTCACAGGAGAGAAAACGGGAACGCGATCTATATCTGGTACCTGGCTTTAGTTCGCGTAGCGGGAGAAGTAAGAACATGCTGAAAGATATACTACAGAACATAATATCCAAAAAGAAAGTCATCCCTTTTCCCGAGGGATTCAGCGTTACTGCGGATCAGGCGGCGAAGATTGTTGACTTTCAGGGCAGAATTGATAAAATCTTCGGAAGGTCGCTCCGCATCAGACAGGTGGATGCGGGCTCGTGCAACGCCTGTGAATGGGAGTGCACGGCGCTCACCAACCCCATCTATGACATCCAGCGGTTCGGCATCGACTTCGTGGCGTCGCCGCGGCACGCCGACGTGCTGCTTGTCACCGGCCCGGTGTCCCGCCAGATGGAGCTCGCCCTGAAGAGGACGTACATCGCGACGCCCGAGCCGAGGCTCGTGGTTGCCTGCGGCGATTGCGCAAAGGACGGCGGCATATATAAAGGAAGCTATGCGGTCACGAACGGCGTCGCAAATGTTGTCCCCGTTGACTGCTACATCCCCGGATGTCCGCCGACGCCGACGGCGATCTTGCTGGGACTCTCCCAGCTCATTGATAGATGCACCCGATGAACCGTCTATCAACAACAGGCGTCATCGTGATCCGACCGGTTTCCGGTAAAGATGTAGGGATAACCAGGAGGTAGGGACGTGTCCCTTTCACCAATAAGCATCGTGTCCTCGTCTTTTGCAGTGCTGCTGCTCCTGCTCGTGCTGACGCTGTCCCTCCGCAAGAACCAACGGCTCCTCATCAATTATGGTTTTTCCCTCACCGCCATCTCTTCGTTTTTAGCTGTCGTTGCGGGCGTCTGGACCGTGGCAGGCGGTATCACTGATCAGGCTGTTCTGCCAATCGGGTTGCCCGACCTTCCGTTCCATCTGAGGCTCGACCTTCTGTCTGGATATTTCCTCGTGGTTGTCGGGCTCCTTGCTTTATTCGTATCCATCTATTCCATCGGGTACGTCAAGGGGTTTCTCGGCCACCGCTCCGTGACGAACCTGGTGGTTTTTTACGTCTTCTTTCTCGCGGGAATGTTTCTGGTCGTCATGGCCGACGACGCCCTGTTTTTCCTCATCGCGTGGGAATTGATGGCCGCGGCCTCGTACTTCCTGGTGCTCTTCGAGGACGAGCGTCTTGAGAACAGAAGGGCCGCTTTCCTGTACCTCGTCATCGCCCACGTGGGAGCGATAGCGATCCTCCTGTCCTTCGGCATCATGGCTGGCCTTGCCACAGGGTTCAAGGGATTTGAAGGGTATACCTTCGATGCCATGCGCGAGGCCGAGCTTCCTGCGGGATGGGCCACGGTGGCCTTTCTTCTCGCGTTCTTCGGATTCGCGGCTAAGGCCGGCGTGATACCTCTCCATGTGTGGCTGCCCGAGGCGCACCCGGTAGCGCCGTCGAACGTGTCCGCTCTCATGAGCGGCGTGATGCTCAAGACCGCCATCTACGGGATCGTGCGGGTCGTCTTCGACCTCATTGGCGTTTTCCCCTGGTGGTGGGGCGCACTCGTCTTGGTGTTCGGCCTCGTGTCGGCGGTCATGGGCGTTCTGTACGCTCTTATGCAGCACGATCTGAAAAGGCTCCTGGCGTACCATTCCGTGGAGAACATCGGCATCATCCTCATCGGCATCGGTCTCGCCATGATCTTCACCTCGTTCGACATGTCCCTTTTGGCCGCATTGGCCCTCATTGCCGGCCTCTATCATACGTTGAACCATGCGATGTTCAAGGGGCTCCTCTTCATGGGAGCGGGGTCCGTGCTCCATGCCACGCGTGAACGGAACATGGAGGAGATGGGGGGTCTCATCCGCTTCATGCCCTGGACCGCCGTGTTCTTCCTCGTTGGGTGCATCTCGATCTCGGCACTTCCGCCCTTCAACGGATTCGTGTCGGAGTGGCTCACCTACCAGGCTTTTCTGCTCTCTCCTGCGCTTCCCAACCGGCTCCTGGACCTGCTCATCCCGCTGGGGGCCGCGCTTCTCGCGCTCACGAGCGCGCTTGCCGCCGCCTGTTTCGTGAAGGCCTTCGGCGTGACTTTTCTGGGGCATCAGCGCGGCCATCATCAAGGCCGAGTCCATGAGGCAAGCTGGTCCATGCGGATCGGCATGATGCTTGCCGCCGTCACCTGCCTGGGGCTCGGCGTCCTGCCCACGTTCATGATCAGGTGGATGGACCCTCTCGCCGAGGAACTGGTCGGCGGCGCGATCGCGGCTTCGGCATCGGGCTTCGGATGGATGTGGCTCACGCCGATCGCCGCCGAACGCGCCTCTTATTCGGCGCCCATCGCCTTTCTCGGGATCCTGACGATAGTGGTCGTAACCTATCTGCTTCTCCACACGAAGCCGGGCGCTATTCACCGGACGCCGCTCTGGGACTGCGGGTTTGAAAAAGTGACCAGCCGAATGCAGTACACGGCCACGTCCTTTTCCATGCCGCTGCGCAGAATCTTCAGTTTTCTCTTCAGCATCAAAGAGCATACGCGGCAGCTTCCGCCGGCCACGAACCCGGCTTTCCCTGAACGATTGCATTACCATCTCCGGGTGCGGGACCGCTTCTGGGGCTGGCTGTACCAGCCGGTTATAGGCGCAAGCTTCTGGATATCGCGCAGGATAGGACGTCTTCAGCAGGGACGCATCCAGATTTACCTTATCTATTCTTTTGTGACGATCGTGGTGCTGCTGATATTCGTGAGATGAAGGCCTTCTTGTACACCGCAACGATGCATGACTTAAATATTGTACCGTGCTGATCACCGTTGATTCGTTTTTCACGGTCTGAGAACTTTTCCGAGGTGCTGCCGTTGAAGATGTATCTGTTATTCATGGAGATCCTCCAGATTGCCATTGTGCTTTTCATCGCTCCTCTGTTTGCGGGATGGGTGAAGATGGTGAAGTGCTGGTTTCAAGGCCGAACGTCACCCAGCCTGTTCCAGCCCTACCGGGACATCGTCAAACTATTCTCAAAAGACGTGACTCTGGCCGAGAACGCATCCTGGATATTCCGCTTTACGCCTTATCTTGTATTCGGAGTGTCCGTCACGGCTGGCGGGATAATCCCCATCATTTCCACGGACCTGCCTATGGCGGCTACGGCCGATGTCATTGCGCTTGTGGCGCTCTTTGCCATCGCGCGGTTCTTCACCGCACTTGCCGGCATGGACATCGGCACCGCCTTCGGCGGAATGGGGTCGAGCAGGGAAATGACCATTGCGTCCCTCGCCGAGCCCGCCATGCTCATGGCCGTGTTCGCCGTTTCCCTGGTGAGCAAGTCGACGTCCCTGTCCCAGATGGCTGTCGTGATCTCACAAGGGCACACCATCTTGAGGCCGTCCCTTGCCTTTGCCCTGCTGGCGTTCATTCTCATTGCCCTGGCGGAGACGGGCAGGGTGCCCGTCGACAACCCTGCCACCCACCTTGAGCTCACCATGATCCACGAGGCCATGATCCTGGAATATTCCGGCAGGCACCTCGCCCTGATCGAGTGGGCGAGCATGATGAAACTCTTTCTCTTTACGGTCCTGGGGATAGCGTCCTTTTTCCCGTGGGGGATCGCGTCGGATGGCGACATGACGGCGGTATTGGCTTCATTCCCGATCCTGCTGTTCAAGCTCGCTGTGGTGGGTGTCGGACTCGTTTTGATCGAGACGGGCTTGGCAAAGATGAGGATATTCCGCGTAACCGAGTTTCTCGGGAGCGCTTTTCTCTTCGCGACGCTTGGGATGCTGTCGTATTTCATGCTGGAATGAGAATGCGGGAAAAAATATCAATGAGTATCCAACAACCGCACATATAGGCACATTATGTGGTATTTGATTCTTGGGATTTACTTGTGATTCGGGATCGTTAATTCGGAACCAGTTCTCCGCGACGGGGGATCCTATGAACATGCAGATTGCATCTCAGATCAACAGCCTGCTGGCCGCGCTGATCCTTCTGACGGCCTTTGCTCTGGTCGTGCAGCGCAGGATGAATGCGCTGCTGCACCTGTTCGCGTGGCAGGGGTTCCTGCTCGCCGTGAGCACCGCTATCGTAGGTTTTGTCGGCGGGGCGCATCACCTGTATATCTCGTCGATCCTGACGCTTACCATGAAGGTCGTGCTCCTGCCGTACATACTGCATACGCTGATCAAGAGATTGAAGATCCATAAGGAAGTGGAAATGGTCGTGAACATACCCGCCACCATGCTGATGGGGATCGTGCTCGTGATATTCTCGTATCATCTCACCGCCCCCATCAGGGAGCTTTCGACCCTTGTGACCCGTTCCACGCTCGCAGTGGCCCTCGCTACGGTCATGCTCGGCTTTCTGATGATGATCACCCGAAAACACGCAGTCACCCAGATCATCGGGTTCCTCGCGATGGAGAACGGGCTCCTGTTCGCCGCCACCAGCGCGACCTACGGCATGCCCCTGGTGGTGGAGCTGGGTGTCGCCCTCGACCTGCTGATCGCGGCGTTCATATTCGGAATGTTCTTTTTCCACATCAGTACGACGTTCGACAGCCTTGATGTGGATCAGATGGCGAGGCTGAAGGAAGAGGACTGATTGAAGGCATGGTTGCTGCAGTCGGGCCGGAGCGACATTGATTTGATCTTTGGGCTTGACATTATGCGCTGTTCATCGAGGTTTTGATGGCTTTATTGCTTTGTTTAGCCGTTCCACTCATTGCGTCCCTGGCGCTGGCGTTTATCGGCGACCGGCGGCTTGCGCCCGAGGTGAACATTGTCGGCTCCGCTGCCACGCTTTTAGCGAGCATCGTGCTGGCGTTCGAGGTTTATGAGCAGGGGACGATACTGGCATGGGAGAACTTCTTTTTTGTCGACGCGTTCAGCGTCTACCTCACTGTCCTTACGTCCTTTGTCTCCATGACCACAGCGATCTTCAGCAGGAGGTACATGCGCCGCGAACGCGAGCATGGCACCATCGGCCATCGGAGGATGCGCTTCTACCACGCCATGTTCCAGCTTTTCATCTTTGCCATGCTGCTCTGCCTTCTTACCAATAACGTGGGTATTCTCTGGATCGCCATGGAACTGGCCACCCTTTCCACGGTCCTCCTGGTGTCCCTCTACCGCACGCCCGCCGCGATCGAGGCGGCGTGGAAGTATTTCATCCTGTGCGGCGTCGGCATCGCGCTCGCGCTGTTCGGGACGGTGCTCCTGTATTTTGCCGCGGAAAAGGTGCTCGGCGAAGGCGGAGCGGCGCTTCACTGGACGAACTTGAGCCAGGTGAGCGATCAGCTCGAGCCGACCATCCTGTCACTTGCCTTTGTGTTCCTCATGGTCGGATACGGGACCAAGGTAGGGCTCGTGCCGATCCACAACTGGCTGCCCGACGCCCACAGCGAAGGCCCCACGCCAATATCGGCTGTGCTCTCCGGGCTTCTTCTGAACATCGCGCTCTACGCGCTTGTCCGGTGCAAGGTGCTGGTGGATGGATCAACGGGTACGCACCACTCGGGAGACATCATGATGGGCTTCGGCATCATCTCGATCATCGTTGCATCGTTCTCCCTCCTGAGGCAGAAGGACATCAAGCGGCTCTTTGCCTATTCGTCGATCGAGCACATGGGCATCGCCACTTTTGCCTTTGGCCTGGGCGGGCCGGTGGCCACGTTCGGCGCATTGCTTCACATGCTGGTTCACAGCCTGACCAAGTCGTCCATCTTCTTCACCGTGGGACATGCATCGCAGATGCACAGGTCCCAGGAGATGGAGCGGATCAAAGGCCTCGTCAGGGGAAACCCGCTGGTAGGATGGGGGCTGGCGCTCGGGGTGATGGCGATCGTGGGGATGCCGCCTTTTGGGGTGTTCACAAGCGAGTTCCTGATTCTCACGGCCGCGATCAAGGACGCACCGCTTTTGGCGCCCTTTCTGCTCCTGGGGCTCGGCGTGTCCTTTGCCGCGCTCTTCAGGAGGGTGCAACCCATGGTTTCCGGAGAAGTCCCGGACTACCAGAAACGCCTGAAGGCAGCACACGTTCCGGTCATATTGCATATGATCGTGGTCCTCATCCTCGGCCTGTATATGCCGGCATTTCTGGCCGGATGGTTCCAGACGGCGGTTGGGCTTTTAAAGTGACAAAAGGCAGGGGTACGGGACGATAATATTGAATGTCAAAGCAAGAAGATCAAATTGATGCCAAAGAGTCAAGCGCCCGTAGGTTTGACATTATCTGTTGTGAACGG
>DASPSR010000039.1:0-19372 GCA_035623825.1 Nitrospirota bacterium | reverse complement strand
CGGGCAGGCCAGGATCGATGAGCTGTACGGCCAGTAATGCGTTTAGAATGACATCAGGAGGGTTATAAGGATGGCCCTGCCGGTTGTGGCAGTCGATGCAGTCCATACGCCGCGGCCCGTACTTTGCCGCTTCAGCATCGGACATCTTCGAGTCAACGCTGCGGTATACTCTTTCCTTGCCGTCAAGCCGTTTGACCCGGACCCAGGGAATCACCGTCCGTTTCTTGTCAGTCGCAGCGTAGATGATCTCCTTTGTCGTGCTTGAATGCCAGTGCATACGGGGAGGCCGCTCTGTCGTCAAATCCGCCTTTCCCATGCGCAACAGCAGGTTGATCGTCTTCCGGGTGTTATTCTTGTCCGCGAGGAAGTATGTCCTGCTCTCCAGCCGCTGGTTGATCTGGTACTGCGGCCCGTGACAGTGCTCGCAGACAGCTTGGGCAGGCCTCAGGTCCACGACGGGCGTTGGGATCGGTCGCGGGTACCGGTCGAACATAACGTCAAAGAGTTGCCGCGTCCCTTTGAGCTTATAAAGCAGGAAATACTTGGCGCCAGGCCCCACATGGCAATCCACACACGCTATTTCGGCATGGACCCAGTAGGCATGAGACCGGGATTCTGGTCCCATGACTTGGTGGCACATCATCCCGCAGAACGTCTCCGATTCGGTGAATTCGTACGCCTTGTACCCGGCAAATGCATAAAGCATGGACAGGAGAAGGAATCCGGTCAGCAACACGACGGCCGTCTTACGGTGCCTCGGATCATTAAAGTCTATGGTCAGAAAGCGGCGCTCTACCTGGGCGCCAGCCCGCTCTTTCCGTCGCTCGCGCTTGATCCCAATGATTATTAAAATCACGCCGAGGAGGACGAGCATGGGAAGAACGAGCCAGATGACCAAATCGGCATAGGGGTGGACGCGGCTAGACAACGCGTCAACGACCGACAGGAAGACAATGAAGCCTATGTTGAAGACAGCGATGACCAGGCCAATAAGAGAAATTAGATTGTAAAATACTTTCGGGAGTCGTTGTCTCATGCAATTTCCTCCACTTGTAGCCTGTCGCTTACAGCTTCAGAAGATTATCCTTCGTTCCGGTTGTCTTGTTAAGGCATTCGCAAACTGCTTTTTCAGCGGCGCCCACCTCCGCCGCGCATCCCTCCACCGCCACGCGCCGGCGCCCCGCCGCCATATGACGGTGTTGCGCTGCTTCGCGAACTATATTCCCGGTTCCACTGGTTGGCGCGCACATTTCCGTCAGCACGGTTCGCGCTCTCTCTGTTCAGGTCACGTGTCACATCATTGCTGCTCGCGCGGTTGCCCAATGCTCCCTGCTGGGGTGACCCAGACTGCGCCGGAAGCTGCGAAGGTGTGTTTCCCCTTTGACGCTCAACGGGGGACCAGGACCCATTATCCCATTTCGACCACCCCGATTCGCTCTTGCGGTAGACATTGCCGTCCTTGCCTACATAGGTATTGTTCTGCCCTTTGACGACGCTTCCGCCTTCGGACGTCTTGATCCCCCCTACCGTACCTTGGTCGGTGCTTCTATAAGCGCCCTTTACCCACTGGTCGCCGCGCGATACGACCCCGGCACCCCAGCTTCCGTAAACGCTCGAACCCTGGGCGCCGGCAAATTTCGTTCCCGTTGAAGGATTGTATCCTTGGGCCGCGCGGATGGACCCGTTCGGCCCATAGGCGGCAGCGCCTGTTGCCCAGGCGCCGGTCCCGGAGTTGTACGCCTGGCCGACCTTGTATCCGCCTGCCGGGCCGTACGCCGCGTATCCCCGTTTGTACGTTCCCGTGGCCGGGTTATAGGAGGATCCAGCTCCAAAACCACCATATGGCCCGTACACAGCACCGCCTCGGTAATAGGTGCTGGTTGCTGGATTGTACCAGGCATAGGCGCCCCAGGTATAAGGCCGTGGGTAGTAGATGGGGTAGCCGTACGGCGGATAGTGCCAATACGGCGGATAGTAATAGCCTGTTCCCCAGAACGCAACGCCGAAGCTCACGTAACAACCGGTATACCCCGGCGTGTAGCTCGAAACAACAACCTCTGGTGATTGCTCGTACTGGACCACATAGGTAACAGAGTAGAGCGGCGAGCTGGGAGGGATGGTATAGATCGCCTGAGGCACAGAGGACGCCACGACCCATGGCCCTGCGGGTGCGGGAGCGGCAAACCAAATGCCTCGGTCGCAGGCATAATAAGCCGTATCGCTCACCTTGATAACGGCAACGGAAGCGTTTACAGCATACTGGAGCGGTGGGGTTGTGCCCGGGATGGGTTCGAACTGGGGGTCGCCGGAATAGGCGACGGTCAGCTTGACATCACTAGGTTTGATCGTGGCGGTTTGAGGGATTCCCGCCGCGCGAACCGCTTCCTGCGCCTGGGGCGTGCCGGGCACGGAGTAAAGCACCCGTCCCTTGGGCCCGTAAGACGGTATCAAAGAGAACACCGTGGGCAAGTCCCCTGTGGCGAAACTCCATGGTCCGTCGAGCGACTCCGTTGCCCTGTACCAGCGTCCGGCCACGAGGAAGTACCAGGTCTTGTCCTTACGATAGTAGAAGAGGTCCGCGTCAGTGTTCACAGCATAATACAGTTCCTTTGGCCCAGCCTCCTTGTACTTCGGCTTACCGTCGAACACGATCAGTTCCGCCGGTTCCGTCATCATATAGATGATCGGCGGCTTGCTGTATTGAGGGTTCCGCCCCTGCGCATTTTCTCGCGCGTCCTTGAAGTTGTCGTCTGCCGGAAGACGGGCAATGTCGCCGGGCAGGGACTTCGTCAGCTTCCAGGGATCGCCGAGCTTGTTCGTGAATAGCCACGTTGTGCCGTCGAGCAGGTAGTAGTTGGACGTAGCTTCTTCGTTGAGCAAGGTCCAGTTAGTGTTGATCGCGTACAGCAGGTTTGTGCCTTCTATCTTGGCGAACACGGGCTGGCCGTCGAAGATCAGGAGCCGGGCAGGCTTGATTGAGACGATGATCTTCGGCGGGTCGTTTTTGAGCTCGACGTTCTTTGCCTCAGTCAGTTCCGTCTGCCTGAGCCCGGCCAGGATGCGGTCAAGAGCAACGACCAGCGGTTTGGGGCTGATCATTGACTTCACGGCCTTTTCGGCCGCGCTCGAAAGAGCGGGGTCGAGCACCGCGAAGCTTGTCTTTTCCACTTCGATGTCGTCGAGAGTTACGGTCCTGCTCTCAAGATCGGTTTCCGTGTCCGTGGTGATCCAGACCGCACCGGCGATCGGCTGTGTTTGTCCCTGGAGCGTCAATTCCACGGCAATGCGGGCCTTAAGTACTTTCTGGTCCTTCCAGCTGTCCAGCTGAGGCTGATAGTACACCAGGGTATTGCCGTCCTGTTGTTTCTGGCGAGGCCATCCCTCGTCGATCCCCCATGCATGTCCGGCCCAGCCTGCGCCGGCGCATACGGCCGCTATCAGGACCAGACGAACGAGCGTCAAGAATCGGCGACCAGATCGATTGAAATGTGTACTGTTATTCATTGTACGTTCTCCTTATTCCCCTGAGCTTGGAACGAATAACTGTAAAGGCAGTAACGAGTCGGATGAATCAGTTCATCCGTCTAGATTCAAGTATTACTTTAACTTCGCTACGAATCATCTCCATAGCGCAATGTCTCCATGCCTGCGGAAAAATAGGTCATAACAACTGACGTCAGTTCTTCCCGAAGGTCGTCGCTCACACGGCCGACGTAGCTATCGTAAAGCTTCCTGGCGACCGTCCCGAAGGTATCGAGGACCTCCGGGTCGAAGTGCCTGCCGCGATCCTGCTCCAGGATATCCATGGTCTCCACGAACGTGAGCGGTTTCTTGTAGGGGCGTTGCGACGTCAAAGCATCGAACACGTCCGATACCGCAAAGATGCGGGCAGTGATCGGGATTTCCTCACCCCTAAGGCCGCGGGGATAGCCACCGCCGGAGAACTTCTCATGATGATATCCGACGACCTCCGTCCCGTCCCGGAGCCACGACGAGCGCTTTACGATGTCTGCGCCTTTCTCCACATGAGTCTTCATAACAGAGAACTCCTGCGCATCCAGCTTTGCAGGCTTGAGCAGGACGTTATCGGGGATCCCAAGCTTTCCTACGTCGTGCAGAAATGAGCCCTTGATCAGGGTACGCATCTCATTCGGAGAGAGGCCGAGGGCCTCCCCTATCCGTACAGAGTAGAGGGTCACCCGGTAATTGTGGGCGTCCGTGTCGCTGTCCCGTTTGGCAATGGCGCTGCCGAGAACCGACAGCGTTTCAAGGTTGGCATCGAGCAGGTTTGTGGAGTAGTCGGCTAGACGGCGCGTAAGCTGGAGGACGACGGGATAGAGGAGCGCCGACACGATCATGACTATTGCGATGACAAAAAGCGTATTCCGGACCAAGGCCCGTTGCATCAATGCGGTCTCTTCTTCTGAGATCTCGAACATGCCGCGGGCGAAGGCAACCGTCTTCCCGGTCCGGTCTGCAATGGGAGCAGTGATGAAGACAAAGGGAGCACCATTGATACGTGTCGTTAAGATATGATCCTCTCCCGTATCAGGGAAGGAGAATGGACGTCCAGCAACGAAAGCTTTTACCCCCTCTATGTCCGGCTGGTCAGCGGCGGCCTGCTCGGCCAGCACCAAAGAAGCGCGGTCATAGACCTGGACATGCACGAACCGTCCGGCCCGGTAGACCACCGGAGGATCGCCACGCCCGAAAACATCGCTAAGTGCAGTAACGACATCAGTGTGCTGTCGTTCCATTTCGAACCGTACTTTTTCATGGAGGGTGAACACTCCCCTCCGTCCGAGGTCGGCGACATCACGCTTGAGCTGGGCGTGCTGAATGCCATATGTGAACAATCCCACAACAATGGCGATCGCCGCGGAAGCTATTCCGAGCCGGACAAGGAGCACCCGGTGGATGAACGTTCGAAGCGGATAGGTCTTCATGCATGATCCTTTCTCCACATCGTATCACGCGGGACCTTAGTCTGCGCTCTTTCCGGCGATGCCTGCGAACGATACCGTCTTTACCGTTTTGGCATCTGCAGAGATCCCTAACGTTCTCGCCCCGCTGGCAGACGCGGGACCGTTTCATCACGGGTCAAAATAGTCTCAAACTTTGTCCAAGCCACTGAAGTCCTGGCGTTTCGAGAAGTATCTTCTCGCTACGGCCCCCTGCTTATCATGGATGATCATGGTGCGGCCTTCCGGGGCAGTCATGCCCCGGAGACCATCATGATTGCGCGACCATCAGTTTGTCCCGGTAATCTCGCTCACCATGCTCTTGTCTATCAGCATGATCCCTATCCGGCGGTTTTTCTGGCGTCCCTCCGGCGTGTCGTTCGGGGCCAAGGGATCGTATTCGGCCCGTCCTGACGAAATCATGCGCTCGGGTGGCACGCCAACCTCCTGCAGGTAACGCACGACGTTGGTTGCCCGAGCGACCGAAAGCTCCCAGTTCGATGGGTATTGAGCCTGCAGCGCCTTTGCCACAGGAACGTTGTCTGTGTGACCCACGACCATGATGGCCTTGCTCTGGTACCCTTTCAGGACATCGCCAACCTTTTTCAACACTTCCTTCCCACCCTTTTTCAGGGTCGCCTTGCCGGAGTCGAAGAAAATCTGCTCAGCCAGGTTGACCGCCAGCATGTTCTTATACTGCGTCACTTGAAGCTGGCCCTTCTCGACTTCCTGGGAAAGGTTCTGCACCAGCTCATCATACTGTTTCTGCTGCTGCTGACCGGACGCCATCAATGAGGCCTTCTCCTGTTCCAGCGATGCGACCTGCTGTTGCGTTGCCGCTTTCTGCTGCTCCAGATCGCTCTTCTGTTTTTCCAGTGTACTCTTCTGCTGATCTAGATCGCCTACCTGTTTTTCCAACGTGCTCTTTTGCTGTTCCAGTGATGCCTTGTCTTTCTGCAGGGCCGAAATCTCTTGATTTTTGTCCG
Organism: Nitrospirota bacterium; assembly: GCA_035623825.1. GTDB lineage: Bacteria > Nitrospirota > UBA9217 > UBA9217 > UBA9217 > DASPSR01. The sequence continues at coordinate 13,425 of DASPSR010000039.1, read as the reverse complement.
CTTCCATCTTTTTGAACTTGCCGGTGCTGACGCAACCGCTTACGATCAGCGATGCTGCGAGAATAAAAAAGCAAATGCGTAGATGTCTGGCCATGTGTTCCCTCCTTAGTTGTCGTACTATCATTTAAAAAGTTTGCTCTATACTGCTGATCCCTAAAAAACATCGGACATTGTCCTTTTAGATGACGTGCCTCCCTATTTCTTCAGCCCCACGTCCTTCATCGCCTGCTTGCACCGGCCGCTTAACTGCTTCTCATTCTTGTCCATGCAGGCCAACAAGCGTCCGCCGCCGGGCTGGATGTCGGAGCAGAATTTCTGGAGGTCGTCGCGGCACTCGTTCGCCACATAGCTCAAGGCCGTCAGAGCCCGTTCAAGCTGAGCGGCGGCATCATACAATGCATACTCGCACTGACCGGACAACTTGTCTTCATATGCGTACAGACATGCCAACAACCGTCCCTCGCCCGGCACCACGTCTTTGCAATAGGTATCAAGCTCTTTCTTGCAACCGGTCATAACTTTATCCACCAGTGTCTCCGCAGCCAAAGCCTGTGTTCCAAATACCAGCACAATTCCAAGCACTAGAACGAACAGCATCCTCTTCCTCATAGCAGTATCCTCCTTGTATTTGGTTGTTCCCTCTGTGGGGGAATTCTGTTATCAGCAAATCATGTTTATACCACTTATGCCTGCAATCTTTCAGCATAGAACGGGAATGGAAATGATCTGTACATGTTCTCTATGCAGCCCGTTTCACCGTTGACGAGCGGGCTCGAGGCCTGACATGTTTGCTTTCAGCGACTTTCTGACACGACCCGGTTATCTAATGGCTGGACCGGCCGTGCATTGTGCTTATAATAATGAGCGAACCTATTTATCTGAGCGCTCGACAACTCTATGGGTTCTTTCAGCACATACCAGGTGACCCCTTCCGTGCAAGGCGGCGTGGTAAGCGAGCCGGGGTACGTATAGTACCCACGCTGCGCGGGCAGGAGACCCGATGCGTCAATGGTGACATTTGCAGGAACTTCCTCCATCCCTTCTTCCTTGGGCAAGTGTGTCCACAGATTCTCAATAAAGGCATTGGCCTGGCCCTTCTTGATGAGCACAGCTACCACAGCAAGGTTTCCATCCGCACTCTTGTGCACCAGGTGGGCCACCATGTCGAATTTCTTCCCCTTGATCATCTCTTCGCTTGGATGATGGAAATGGAACTGAACGAGCTGAAACTGCTTTCCGCCGACGGTTATAAAACTCCCTTCGGCATAGTTCACCTGGATCGAGTGTCCGTTGTTAATGATCCTGAGTTGCGAAGGCAGGTATGAAAACTGAATCGGCGGAAGATCGGCTTTCACCGCGCTCGTTATGTCGATCGGTGACTGGTTCTTACCGGTCTTGCACATGGCGTAGTCCGATTTCACATCTCCCCAGTGCCCGGGCCCGTGATTACCTTCGTAGGACCATTCGTGTCCGGATGCGCCTTTCTCTGCAGCAGTGCTCATGGAAGCCATAACCACGAATGCGATGAACAACAACGAACCAAAACCGTGCATAATCTTCCTCATTAGACAACCTCCCTCTCCGTTTTTTTGATAGACAACCTTAGTCCCTGAACTAATGATATCTTTCGTTCTCCATGACAAGATTTTTTTATTCACGGGGTAATAAATGGACGGCATTTCAAATTATATCAAACATCGTGCCTATATGTTCGAAAAATAAAATCATGGTAAATCTTTGAAATTCAATTAACTATCGAATGGAGATTCGCATGAAATGAAAGTCGGAAGGGTACAGCCGCCACGATATTTCGTGGCCACCACGGCGATATCAAGAATTGATTTTTGTACTGATATAGTATTAATTTTTGGAAGTATTCATGTTGGCATTGCTCGACCACGAACATATATGTCGGAACTTTCATGTCACAGTCCCGCTGAGCCATTGGTGTCAGACATTCTTAACCCTTCTGGCCGTTCGAGGTGGTGGAGACCAGCCTCGCGATCAGGATCGCAATGTACATCTGACCGGTAATCGCTTCCACGACCGCAAGGTTTCGTGCTATGGGGTGGACCGGTAAGATATCGCCATACCCGATCGTTGTGAGCGTGATAAAGCTGAAATAGAGATAACTCGTGATCGTGGCGCTGCCGCCATCCATATGGAATGCCCCGGGGATAACCACCCCGGCTATCTCGTAGAGCCGAGCCCACATTATTCCCAGGAAGAGATAGACCATAATGGCCGCGCATATGCGATGCGAAGGCGGCCGCTCCGACACCAAGAATTGTTTCATCACGAGCGCCGCAAAAAGACCGATTGCTGCTGCTTCCATCATCGCCTGACTGATCGTGACCGAGGCACCCGGAATGATCTTCGATGCGATCCGTAGCAGCACAGCAAGGGCTGCCAGAATCAGCACAAGATACCGCACGGCATAGTGCGGGTGCACCGTAAGGACCCCTGCGAACATGAAGACCACAACAAATGCATCCACGATCAACGGATCGAGCATACCGGTCGCGACAAGCGGCGATATCACGAATACGGTAAGGACAGTCACCACCAGTAGACCGTAGGGGCCGCGCTTGGCATCCCATAGATATTGTAAAATATTATACTTTCGATCGATCATTCGCATACTCCCGCACAGGAATAATCCCACGGACTGTTTCAGGTCTGCTTGATTGCATGTTTGCCATGGCGGCCTTTGGCGTCCGCAGTCATTTCTTTATGAATCTGCTTTAGAGCTTAGTAACGGCCCTGGCAGTAAACAATATCGTCTTTGCGCGTGTCATGATTTCGTTCCCCTTGTATCATTGTTCTCGACGGCCAGGGGGGATCCCTGCGGTCCTTTGAGGTGTCTTCGCACCTGGACGATGTGGTCCCGTAACGTGTACTCCATGCTCGCATAGGTCGCTGGCATATGAAGTCGGTTTGCCTTATCCTCGATCCTGTCGAGCCGCTCGATAAGGTCGCTGATGCTCTGACCCGCTCTGCGGGATTCCAGATCTGTCTCGAGGAATCTCAGCTCACCGTAGAGCCGGTAGATCTTCTGCCTCATAGCATTGGCGTACAGCGTAGGTAGTATCTGCACCAGAGGATAAACCACGCCGGCCACCGGAATGATCAGTACAAGCAGCCGGTCGATCAACACTGCGAGCCAGAAAGGCAAATGGCGCTGTAAGAACGGTTTCCCCGACTTGTAAAACTGACGCGCTTCGTCGCTCAAAGGAAGATCGATCGACTCTGATGCCGGGAACTGGCCCGCTTTCTGGAATATCCCCGGTCCTCCGTGGACCTGTTCCGCGGCATCGAGCAGCAGGTACTGGAGCGCCGGATGGAGATCCTTACGCACCACAAGGCTTGCCTTCGGTGCGAATAGTAACACATTTGTGGGGGGACGGTTTTTGGCAAGGCTAATGACCCCTTCGGGCAGCTCGACCTTGTTCAGATAAGGAAAGAGAGCGATATAGGCATCGGCTCGGGGATAGCTTACAATTTCGATGTCTTCAGCGCGCAGAAGCTGCTGCACGACGGGGGCATCCCAGGAAGTCAGCATGAGTGCCGCGTCAATCTCGCCATGGATCAATCTTTCCCCAGCCTCCCGCGGCGCAAGCGGCAGGAAATGGGCGAAGTTCTGGTCGATTCCGTTCAAGGCGAGCAGCTTGATGGACAGTGCCCGGGTACCGCTACCCTCGGGTCCGATAGAGATCTTCTTGCCCCGCAGGCTCGCTAAGCCCTTCCCCCGGTAGATGGAACGATAGAAGAACCAGAGGGGCTCATAGACGACGGTGCCAAGGGACTCGAGACCAGGCGACTCTTTTGCGCTCGTCGTGCCGCCCTGCAAAAAACCGACATCAACATGCGACCGCGGGTCCTTAAGCAGCGCCAGGTTCTCCATCGTCCCGGCGGTCGATAGCAGCTTTAGCTCGACTCCCGCACGCGCAAGGATCTCTCGATATTGTTTCCCGAACTCATAATAGGCACTGCCCTCAAGGTCGGTCGCCATGACTACGGTGCGTGGCGGCAACGGTCGCAAAAGCACGACAATCGTAAACAGGACGGCGACGATGAGGACGACGATGACGAGTATGAGCTGCAGCCGGTGCCTTCGGTAATAGCCACGGATGAGACTTGCGCGTGACCATTTATCAAACGAGGCCATAGATACCTTTCTTGGAACAGGAGCCTGCTGACCGGTTTATTTTGCCAGTCTTTCAAGCGGTTTCGCTGCGTTTCCTCTTTTCTTTCATGACCCGTTTCCTCCTGTCTAATGAACGTCCCGTAATAGGACAGATGCTCGGGCAGGAGCAGGCTAACAAGCAACATGATGTCGAAAGTTACGGGATGATCTTATCGGCGACAAGTAATTCCACTACGCGATCGACAGCAGGTTTTATCTCCTCCACCTTGGTATTCCAGACATACGTTTTGGACAGTGCCGACCAGACGCGTTTTCTTGCGCTGACATCATAGATGACCATCTCCGCAGTGTCCTCCTCTTCGGCATAGGTGCCGGGTTGATAGGTAACGCCCGAAACAGCCGCGAAAAAGTCGTCGTCCGTATTGACATAGACAGCAGCTTCATACGTCATCTGTCCCGGTCTCAGAGTCTGGAGATCATTCTGGTTTTTGGGAGCGGCAATGAATATAGTATCGACACCGTTCTCTGTTACCAGCTTCCGCATGGCATCCTTGTCAATGACAAGACTGTCGGCTAAAAATCTATGACTGGCAATGGCGATCAAACCATGCTCCTCGAACTTCGCGACCAGCTGGTTCTCTACAATTGCCTTAACATCAGGGCTCCTTGCCATGACATAAACAAGAATCTTTTTGGGGTGTCCCTGATAACCAGAGTCCCTCCAGGTGCTGATTATCTTCGTGTGCGCGCACGCTGAGAGCGCGAAAACAAGCACGATTGCCGTCAGTAACAAGTGATAGGTGCTTTTCAGCACGCAAGTCCTCCTGTTGCATTCATCTTCATGATCCTGTATTCTTTTTCTAATTCGTGTATCTAATGGCGACAGCTATAATGACCCGTTGAAAATCTGGTGAAACTTGACGTCCATACCATGGTCCGGTCACCGTGGCCCCCATCAGCATGGTCCTGTCCACTACGAGGACGGCTGCGTTGGCACCCATCTTTGCCGCTGCCACCCGCAGTTTTTGCTCCATTTCAGCCACGGGCGGGTTGCCCGTAGGTTCTAAGGATATCTCCCCGAGACGTTCATGGGGTTGGAGAGGCTCTGTCCGCAGAATCTCGACGTTAGTCGGGTTTGTCGGTGGATAGAGCGGCACCCCGAGATACGGCTTGGTATTGACAGACACGTAGTTGCACGCAGGTATAAAAGACAGGACTGCTAAAACCAGGAACAAAGCGGTTGAGCTTGATTTCCCCCTTTTCTTCATCGTCTGCTCCTTTCATTTGCCAGGTCTTCGAGTGACAAAGCTACGCCGATTCAGTATTCAGAGAATGAAAAATATGCGTTTTCTTATTGCGAAAGAAGAACAGTCGTTTTCAAAACGACAAATTATAGATCAAATCAACATCTCAACCGATCTCCAAACGATAAATCCATCTCTCTGACGCCCTGTTAATTCATGTAAAAATGCTTTGTATCCCCATCAATCACGCGAGGTTGGACCGAGATCAACAGCCGTCCTTCCTCGGAAGAACAATGCACGCATTTTCCCCTCTCCAAGCACCCGCCCCAACTCCTTCATGGCGAAGAACGGGATGAAGGCCGAGAACAAGACCAGCGCATAGGCGAGCAGCTCATCCCTCCCCTTGCTGAGCAGGTCCTGTAACCCTCCGGCCAAGCCCTTCCCATGAATAAGTCCACGCACTAAATGTTCTATAATCTTAAATCCGATCACCAAAATGCCGAATATGATCGTCTTATGAATTGTCGGGATGATCAACGGTTTATCTTCATACTTCCTGCCAAGGCGCATAACGTCTCCTATTATGATGATCTTCGCCAGAATAGCAGCTTCGATCACGGCGATCCCATAATTCAGGTAACTGATCTCATACTCCTTCAGTATAAGTCTCCGGTAGGTGATCATGACGCCGAAAAATACAGCCAGATACACGAAGTTTATCCAGTATTCTATTATTTCATGAAGAAGCTTCTGTTTCCATCCAACTTTATTCTTCTTTTCGACAGTCATTGTCTACGGCCCCCTTTAGAGAATGCCGGGAATACGCATCGACGGATTGCCTGTTGATGTGCCGGCAGACTGCTGGTGGGAAACTTCCTCAATGGATCTATTTCCCCGCCGTCTTTTGATCCAGACTGGTCATTCCAGCCGCAATCTCACGGCTCAGATCTTCGACAGCCTTGCTCATGGCCGCGACGAGGTCCGTGAACTCGGCACCGCCGGCAGTCCCACTGATGCTGGATTTCTTCGCGAGCGCTATTGCTTTATCCTTGCCGCGGATCGTCCAGTCGGCCTCGAGGAACACTGTGCCTCCGGGAGTCGCATCGAATCGGACGATGTCCACCATCACGCGGTATGTGATCGGCACATCGCCCTGCACCGAAGGCAGCCATTGGATGACGGAGAAACGGTCCGGAGGTAACAGCATGGAAAGGTCATCGATAACAGTGCGCAACAGGTTGCCATCCAATGCGCCTGCCCATCGTTGGAATTCGTTTACCCGCATCTCGTTCCGACCCGACCGGGTGATGATCTCCGGCCGATTAAGGTAATCGGGTATAGACAGAGGGCCAACGGCCACGATTGTGCCGAGTCCGGTTGACGTGGTGTGCGGTATGGGCTCCGGACCGCGAAGGGAGCTCAAGGCATAGAAATGGGACGGCGGCGAGGTGCCGAAACATCCGCTTAAGGCCACCGCTATAAGGCAGAACGTGAAAATACCGAGTCGACTGAAACGAATGGGTGTCATGTCATTCTCCTTTCGCGGGGCTCTTCCCCTTGATAAGCGCCTCTGGATGGCGATCGAGATAGTCGGCGAGCGATCGAAGCGAGCGCGCTGTATCGCTCATTCCTCGAAGCGTATTGGGCAACTCCTGATCGACCCCGGTGAGAAGCTGTTCGAGCCCGACGAGCGTCTGTTCGACTTGCATCAGCGTCTTCCTCAGATCATCGCCGATCTCCTGGTAGGGCACCTGGTCCAGTTTCTTGATGATGCTGGCAACGGTCGCGTCGATTCCCTCAAGTTTGCCCGGAACGGTATCAATACGCGGCGGATTCTGTGTCCAGTCAATCTTGAAAGGCGGCGCATCGGGAAAAAAGTCCAACGCAACATAGAGCGATCCGGTCAGCATGCTACCGGTCCGAAGCTGCGCACGAAATCCATGCGACACCAATTTGTCAACAAGTTGACGGTGAAAGGCGCTCTGTTCACCAGCCTTCGCTGCAACTCCGCGAACTTTGACCCCAAACCGTTGTGGATCCAAACTGATTGTAACCAGCGAATGGAATTCGAGAGTCTCCGGATTGGCCTCCGGACGGATATCTTCCACCTGCCCGATTGGAATGCCCCTGAGCTCCACCGGTGCGCCCAGAGCGAGCCCTCGAACGGATTGCTGAATAACGAGCACATAGGTCATCGGATTCTTTGGGGGCGGCCTGTAGGCCTCGGCACGGTTGGCATACAGTGTGAACTCTGTGTTCGCCTCGGCGGGCGGCAATGCCGGACCGGTTGCGGGCGTTTCGAACGCAAGACCGCCGATCAACATCGACAGGACCGATTGGGTCTGTATGCTCATGCCGCTCGCGGAGAGCGAGACATCAATCCCGCTCGCCTGCCAGAAGCGTGTCTCCGGCGTGACGTACTGGTCATAGGGAGCATTTACGAATACCTTGACGGTCAACGTCCGGCCATCCTTGTCGAGTTCGTACGATACGACCTGCCCTACCTTCAGCCGACGAAAATAGATTGGCGCGCCGTAGTCGACCGAGCCCAAGTCCGTGGTCTTTAATACAAAAAATCGGCCGGGGACATCGGCCGTCACTACCGGCGGTTCGTCAAGCGCTATGAAGTTGCTCTGTTTATTCGGTGATTTTCCGATCTCCAAGCCAATGTAAGCGCCGGAGATGAGCGTGCCCAGTCCCGTCACGCTTGCACCGGAGACCCGCGGAGTAACTACCCAGAACCTCGTATCTTCGACGAGAATGTTCTCGGTCTTCGGCGCCATTTCGGCAGTGGCGATCACGCGCCGGTGGTCATCCGTCAGACGGATCGATTTGACCGCACCAATGTCTACTCCGTTATAGCGGATCTTCGTCTTGCCCGCTTCGAGCCCCTCTGCCGACCGGAGAACGATAGTTATCTTCGGCCCTTGGTTCCTGATTGTCGTTACGCCGACCCAGGCGCCTATGAGCGCGGCCACGATCGGAATGATCCAAACGAAGCTAAGGCGGGTCTTCTTCCTGGCGAGGGTTTTGGACTCGGGTATCTGGCTGGATGGAGTTTCGCCTTCAGGCATGATGCACCTCCTTGGAGCTTGATGGTTCCCAGATAAATCGGGGATCGAAAGACTCAGCTGCAAGCATCGTCAACACCACGACAGCGGCAAAGAACACCAGGCCGGGCCCCGGCTCCACGGCCATGAGAGGCTGGAGCTGCACGAGCGAGGCGGTGAAGGTGTCGACGAAAACGTCGACCATCGACCAGCGCCCGACGATCTCTACGATCCGGTAAAGCCGGACGCGCTGCTCGTTGTTCTTTATCGAGCCCCGGTGCACGGAAATGAGCAGGTAGGCCAGCGCAGCTATCTTCGCAACCGGTATCATGATGCTGGCGATAAGCACGATGAGTGAAAGCGGCCATCCGGTCGGCGACCAGAGGAGCACGACGCCCTGCATGATGGTGTCTGACTCGGCACCCGCTGCCGTGGTCGTTGTCAGAACTGGGAGCAAGTTAGCGGGGATGTAGCAGACCGCCGCAGCGATCAGCAAGGACCATGTCCGCTGCAGACTTGCATGTTTTCGGAAGGAAAGTTCGTCGCCGCAGCGCGGGCACCGACCTTCGTGACCGCCAAACGCAGGGCGCGAAAGCAGCCCGCAGCCTTCACAGCGCTGAAGGCCTTGCTGCATCGCCGTCAGAACGGCATGATCCATAGTGGAACTCACTAGTTCACCTCTGTCATGTTCTTGCCAGTGGCCGGTTCCCGCGCAGCCTTCTCCACCCACTCCACCCGCTCCCACACCGCCCTCGGATCGAAGCTGGATTCTATTGCCGCTATAAGAAAAATCAGCGCTCCCAGCGCGAAGAGTGCCAGACCCGGGATCACCTTCGCGTAATCAGCGATCTTGACCAGGGCTACTAGTACCCCGAGGATCATTACCTCGATCATGCTCCAGACGCTGACGGCCGGATAATATCGGAGGAGCGTTCCAACCCAGCGGCGCGGGCGTCTCCATTGCGCCCCGATCAGGATAGCAAGCATCAGGCCGATCTGGAGCCCTGGCGCGACCACGGCGGTAAAGAGCACCAGCCCTGCAACACTACGCCACCCGGCGTACCAGAGATGCTCGGCACCGCCAAAAACCGTGGTAAAGGCCTCACGACCGACCACCGTGAGTCCCAGCATGGGAACTGTATTCGCGACCACATAGAGAAGCGCGGCCGCGATCGTCAGCGCGAGGGGCCGGTGGAGCGAATCCTCCTTGCGGCGCCACAGCTCTTCGTTGCAGCGAGGGCATCGGGCCGACTCGCCCGGCTCGAGCGCCGGGAGGCGCTGCAGCAGATCGCAGTGCGGACAGCCTATGAGTGACGAGTCGGAGAGGGCTTGATTGTACATATCACGATCTCCATCTTTCGTGCATATCTGCGGCGTTATCTTCTGACGGAAAAGCCAGAACCAAAAAACGCAGAGGCCATAAGTAGTCGAACGCGAAGCAGCGATGGCCAAAGAACACATCAAGAGTGCGAATAAAAAACTTAAGCGTATTGAACGCCGATTATTTTGCCCTTCTCTGCGAGCTCGGAACCTTTAATCGAAACATGGTCTCGCTAACCCGAAGCATACGGCCTTACTGTTGCACCGGTTGTGGGTAAAGGCTCTTGAACTCATTTAGTTTCTTCAAGCACTTCGGCGGCAGATCTACGTAGTTGCTCTGGAGGCAGTCCAGCATCTCCAGGGGGTCTCCCTTTTCGAAATCACAACGATCATTGATTATATCGGCGCATGCCGCTTGAAGCGAAGCCGCGTTCGCCTTAGCTGCCTCAGCCCAGGCAATGCAGCCCGCTGACATACTGTTCTTGTTCTGTTCATAGCACCGGACGAGGCGGCCGCCGCCGGGCTCGACATAGTCGCAGTATTTTGCGAGGTCATCGGCGCAGGGGTTTTCCGCTTGTCCGAATGCAGGTGCGTTAGACAAGAGCAGCGTGAGGACCCCTGCTACCAGGATGGCCGCCGATAAGGTATCTTTCATTTCGTTCTCCTCCTCATGCCCGTCCTGATCCCTTCATCCTGGACCGGAATAGATCTATCACTTGATCCGCACGAACTCGATCGCATAGGTCTCTTTGTCCACGGCCTGGAAATAGGTCCCATTCAGCCGGTCGGAAGCCGGGTCATACCGCAGTTCATATTTGGAGCCCGGGTAATTGATATCGCGCAGTTCTACGTAGACCGTGAGGATCCCTTTCTTGTTTTTCCACTTCGACTGATATACCTTGATGGGCTGGGGATTGAAATAGGCGGCCTTAAGGCCACCGTCCTTTTGAATATTACTCAGCTCAAGCACATATCCGCCATCAGGCCGCACCCAACGCCCTTCCAAACGTTTAGCGTCGGTCCGCGCGATTGGCCCTTTCTGCTGCTGGACGTTTACCGAGGAAGCGGCGACCATCTCTGATGCGAAAATGAGTACGCCTGACACAAGAAGCACAAGAGCAAGAAGCTGAATTGTTCGCTTCCCGTTGACAGCAATTCCGGTACCGACCCGGAATCGAGTTTTTCCCCTTCGGATTCCCGCTCTTTCTGAAATGACAGCTATTCTTTCGCTTGTCACAGATTCTGACCGAACTTTGTATCTCACGTTTTTATCAGCCTTTCACTCAACCATCTAGCCTGTTTTGACCTCATCGGTTTTTATGATCAGCGGTCCCCTCACCGCTTCCATGACACGCGATGCGGGATATCCATGCTCAAGTAGCTGTGTCATAGCATGGCAATACTTCCTGATGTGCATGAAGAACTTCTTATACCCTTCACAGAGATAGTGGAGCCCCGGTTCGTTGTAGTTGCTCGTCTTGAAGCGGTGCTTGGGGCAGCCTCCCCTGCAGGCAGCCAGGACCTTGCACTCCCTGCACCAGTTGGGAAGGGCTGTATCTTTCGCTACCCCGAACCCTGATTGTTGAGATTTCCTGGCCATATCCAGCAAAGAATCCGTGACAATGTTCCCAAGCCGGTACTCGGGATAGACACAGTGGTCGCAGGCATAGACATCGCCGTTATGTTCGATAACCAGCGACCTGCCGCACTGTTCTGCATGGGTGCAGACCGGCGAAGGATTGCCGATCCAGGCATTGAGCGCCCACTCGAAGTTCATCACGAAGACCTTTCCTACATCGTGACGTACCCATTCCTCGTAAACTGCAATTAGGAAATCGCCGTATTCCCCGGGTAGCACCGACCAAGGCGTGACCTCGGTCTGCTTTATTGCCTTGTCCAGTGATGCAGGACCGGCAAGGCGCAGACCGTGCTTTGCACTTTCTGCATCCGGCATGCGCTCGACAATGGGCGCGAACTGGATGAATTCGACCCCCTTATCCCTCAAGAAGCGATATACGTCCAGCGGCTGTCGTGCAGTTTCCCTGGCAACACTGGCCAGTACGTTGTATTCGACCTTGTGCTTCTGGAGCAGCTTCAGGCCGCGCATCGCCTGATCGAAGGTCCCTTTGCCACTTCGGTCGTGTCGATAGCGGTCATGGACTTCTTTCGGGCCATCAATGCTTATGCCGACCATAAAGTTATGCTGCTTCAGGAACCGGCACCATTCATCTGTCAGCATCGTCCCATTCGTCTGCAAAGAATTTGTTATCGTTTTCTGTTTTATATAAGGCCTTTGAAGTTCGATCACTGTCTTGAAAAAATCCAAACCCAATAACGTCGGTTCACCGCCCTGCCAGACAAACTCCACGAACGGGGTCGGTTGGGAGGTAACATATTTGGTTATGAACGCGGAAAGGACCTCTTCGGACATGGCGTATTGTTCGCCGGGGCCGAAGAGTGCCTGCTTCTCCAGATAAAAACAGTATTCGCAGTTGAGGTTGCAGGCGGGGCCAATGGGCTTGGCCACGACATGGATGCCTTGGCTCAATTTGCTTTCACTCATATTTACGCTGAGCTGTTCGTTCATTATAATCTATGCCTTCAAACTTTGTTTAATCATTAACGCAATTCTTGACTTCTTCGACAGTTGCATTTCATTTTCTTCCATTTATGAGCCATCCAATCCCCGCCTTACTTGCCGTTACAATGTCGCTGACCTCATCGCTGGCAGAGATGAGGTCGTTCGTCAGATTTATCACGGGCCGCTCACATGAGCGGCCCGCGTATTTCATGACCTACCTTTCATTAGTCACCAGCTTTCTTTTCAAGCTTCATCTGTTCAAGCTTCTTGATGTCCTCCGGCGAAAGTTTGGGTCTGTCGATGGTCAGGGTGATCTTGTCGATCTTTCCGTTGAAGGCAAAGGGTACCTGGTAGTCTGCATCGTTGACCGGCGTGCCAGTGTCGGAGCCTATGTCGAGGCTCTCGTCCCACTGCATGATGAACGGGAGCGTGTGCTCCATCTTCTGTGTGGCAACGTCCTTGCCGTCGACCTTCAACACGCCCGTGCCTCCCTGACCGATCCCGGCGTAGCTGCCGAGCGCCATGGTGCCGGCGCCCATGCCTTCGTACTTGAAGTCGAACTCCAGCTTGTGCTTGCCGGGCGTGAGTTCCGGACCTTCCCAGCGGACGCGTTTCAGGTCCACCAGATTCCAGAGAAATACCGGTTTGTTCTTGAGAACGTAGAAGCCGTAGCCCGCAAAACGCCCGCCCTGCGTGATGAGCATCCCATCGGCGCCGCTCTGCGGGACCTCAATCTCGGCCTTGAAGGTGTACGACGTGTTCAGAAGGCTCGGCGCATCACCGTTGGGAATGCCAGTGATCGGTTGCGTCCAGGTGAAGACCGTGCGGCCGGCGGTAAGGCTGGGGCGCGGCGTGATAATCCGTGACACCACAGTCGTGTCGAGCGGCAGCACCTGGTACTTTTCCGCCTCCTTCCAGAAGAGTTCCTGCAGCTCCTTGAGCTTTTCAGGATACTTTGCTGCGACGTCTTCGAACTGGGTCCAGTCCTTATTGATATCGTACAGCTCCCACGGGTAGCTCAGCGGATCCTTAGGCAGTGTGGTTACGTCCCACGGTGTTCGCATGACCTTGGTGGCCGCCATC
>DASPSR010000026.1:0-10868 GCA_035623825.1 Nitrospirota bacterium | reverse complement strand
ACGTTCGATTCAGTGATTTCAATGGAGTATGTAGTTGTATCATGTTTCTTCTGTCTTTTTCGTCTTTTCTGCCTCGGTTTCTTGTCGTTCATTTCCCTTAGCTCGTATTATCGTTATTCAATTATGAATCGAATTTAGCGTCCAACGCCTGCGCCTGAATCTATTTTTTCCTAATGTAAGCATTCAATCCGATAATAACAGGCTTACCATCTATCATTACATCTGTTTCTTTGTTACCTCGTGTGCTTGCTACGACCAGCGTTTTTCCTGATGCACTTGGCGTTGGCGTTTCGAGGTCCGCTGTGATAATAAGTTTATTGCCTTCAATTTTTGCGGTGATAGCCATTGTTGCCCTCCGTTGTTGAGATGGCCTTCATTATATCAAAGATTGAATTTCACGAGTAAAGAGGATATGAAAGGGGAGGTATGCTTGAAAAAATGCGGAAGATGCTATATACTCGTTTTGTGCACTACTTGTGCACTAAAAAAGAGCTTATTTACAAGTCTAAAAGCGATGTATCTACTTGATTATTAAGATATTGGAAAAAAGGTGACAAGTGTTCGAATCCCCCTGGGGACGCCAATTAAATGCATCTAAGTCAATGAGTTACGGGATTATTCGTAGCTCATTTTCTTTTACGTGTAAAAAGAGGCGATCACAAGGGCCCGAACCCAGTTGGGATATCAACCATTTCATTGAGTTGCTGATCAACTGTAACTCCTCATCCGGTAACTAATAGTAGAATCGTTCATAGGTTTTTTCGTCATCGATCTCATCGATCATCAATTTATCGGAATGCCATACAGTACCCCATCTCCCTCCCAATATGCCAGTGACGTAATATCAGCTGGCAATCATAGAGCCCCGGCACTCGTTACCTGCGTAATCTTATCCTTGCGATGACGCATATTGGATCTTTCGATCTCAATTGGTTCAGAAGCCGGATAGTGGCAAAATCATTGTCAGAAGCGGAGGTCTTCGCAAACTTCGCCGGTCTGCTGGATGCCGCTTAAATCAACTGGAAAAGGTTATCGGAGGAAACATCCATGGAGACAGGATTATTTGATGATTTGTCATCAGTGTGAAGCAGCGTGTAACAGTAACGAAGCATACAATGAAACCAAGACATTTTGTCATTTCCTGAATCCGATGTGAAAAAGATTCCTAAGGAGGTTGTCGGCTGGCATTGGCGTGGGGTTTGGGTCTTAACCTGCCGTGTCCATCAATGGGACTTTGCGTATGGAGGCTGACTGCTCTGATTCTCCTCAACCATGACAGGCTGTATCTGCTCGTTGTCCGATATCCCAAACCCGGGATTCAGGACGATTTGCTCGCCCTCCTCAAGTCCGGAACTGAGCCTGACTGTTTTGCCGTCGCTGTCCGCGATGATGACGGGACGGAATTTCACCTTTTCTCCGGATGAGATAACGGCTACGAAGGCTTGTTCACCCTTCATCAAGAGAGCCGAGGCCGGGATTTCAACTGCGGGTGCTGTCTTAAGCTTGAGAGAGACGAGCACGAAACTTCCTGACATTAGCAGGCCCTGTTTATTATCTACGTCGAGCTCTGCAAGGAGCGTTCGGGTCTTCGGGTCCAGCTGGCCGCTTGTCCTCGTGATGGAAGCGGCGAGCTTGATGTCAGGTCGGGAGGAATCGGAAATTACGGCGTGGTTCCCGACGCGGACAAAGGACGCGTCTTTCTGGTCGAGATACACCGAGATCCGCAGGTGGTCCGTCTGGGAAATTGTCACAAGGGGCAATGCCGTGGTCTGAGAATTTACAGCGCCTTTCTTTCGCCAGCACTGACGATTGCATAAACCGTAATAATTGTCTAAACACTCCGACCAACCTCCACGGTACAATAAATATTACAGATGACCTTGCCATTTTCCCGTCGCCGCGCTATTCTTGAAATTGATGTCTGACCTTTGTCAAACCCGGCCGTCATCAAACGATGCATCTATGAAAAAAGTGGTACAGTAAAAATCAAAACATTCTTTTCTGCAATCGATCCGCGACAGAGATTCTTTCGAAAAGACAGATTATTCTATCGGAAGGCATTGCAATTTTATACATTTGATCCAAATAATTCAGCCATATGCTGCCAATTAAGTTTATTGCTACTGTAGACAAGTTTTATTAAGGAGAGCAGAATGAAGAACAAGAAAGCTGACCATAAGAAAAACCAAGAGACGGAGCAAGAAAAACCACGTGGGCTGACCCGCCGTGGGTTTCTGACGACGATGGGCGCTGGCACTGTCACGCTTGCCGTGGCGGACAAACTGCACGCATCGCCTGCAGCAGAGGCGGAGATGATCGAGCGCGGCGAAATGGCGAAAGTTGTGCTCACGATCAATGGCCGCAACTACCGGTTGCTCGTCGAGCCGCGGTGGTCGCTTTTATACGTACTTCGAGAGGGGCTTGGCTTGACTGGCACCAAGGTTGGGTGCGAACGCGGAGAATGCGGAGCCTGTACGGTGTTGATCGATGACGTGCCTCGGTACGCCTGCATGACCCTTGCCGTGGAAGTCGAGGGCTCGAAGATTACAACCCTCGAAGGATTGATGAAGGGCGAAGGACTCGGTCCGGTACAGCAGGCCTTTGCCGAACACGACGCCTTCCAATGCGGGTACTGCACGCCTGGGCAGATCATGGCCGTTGAGGGTCTCCTGCGGAAAACGCCGCGGCCCACTGATGAAGAGATCAGGAGAGGCATGAGCGGCAATCTGTGCCGGTGTGGTGCCTATAAGCATATCGTGAATGCTGCAAGGAGCGCGGCAGAACTGAAAAAAACCTGAGAGCGGCCCAGACATGGAGACGTGACAAGGCAGCTAATGGCATCACGTATCACTGCCCTCGATCGGGTGACGAGTATACAGGACGAGGTCTAGGGCACATGATACCGGAGAATCGTCCCTAAGTAAACGAGGTGGACCATGAACAAGGATGAGCGTGAAATATATTATGCACAGAACCTGCCTTTGCCGGAAACGCCCGAGCCCAAACCGGGCGCGATGCCATGGAAGACAACGAACGTAGTGGGCAAGCCTGTGACGAGCGTGGACGCGTATGAACGCACGAGCGGGAAAGCGGTCTATCCTTCTGATGTCACCTTTCACGATATGCTTTTCGCTGCCATTCTCCGTTGCCCCCACGCGCATGCCGTTGTAAAAGACGTTGACACAGCGGAGGCAGAAAAGATGACAGGCGTTCGGGCCGTGATAAGTGCGACAGCGGGTATAGATGTCCTGTGGCCTTATACGCCGGATGTGAAGACGAAACTGTTTGATCCGCAATGCCGGTTCGAGGGAGAAACCGTCGCCGCAGTGGCGGCAGAGACGCCATACCAGGCGTGGGATGCCCTAAGGGCCGTCAGGGTGACGTATGATGTTTTGCCCTTCGTGTCCGATGAACGCAAGTCTCTCGACGCCGGAGCGGCACAGGTACACAAGGAGGGGAACAAGGTCAAGGCTGATAAGTACGAACGCGGCGACATTCGGATGGGATTTGCCGAGGCTGACGTCGTGCTTGAGCAGACGTACCGGAACGAGAGCGAACTCCACGCACCATCAGAGCTTCACGGATGCGTAGCAAAGTGGGACGGCGATGCGCTCACGATCTGGGAATCCACGCAAGGAGTGTTCGCAGTCCAGGCGAGGGTCGCCGAAGTGCTGCAGCTGCCGCTCTCGAAAGTGCGCGTGATAGGGCATTACATGGGGGGAGGCTTCGGCAGCAAGCTGCAGGCAGACAAGTACACCATTATTGCCGCACTGCTCGCAAAAAAGACCGCCCGCCCAGTCAAGCTGTTCCTTTCGCGTGAAGAGACCTTACTCGCCGCGGGGAACCGGCCGCCGAACACCGTGAAAATAAAAGCAGGGGTGAAAAAGGACGGTACGCTGACTGCACTTGAATGCAGCGGTATTGGGAGCAGCGGCGCCTATCCCGCCGGCGGAACAGCACTCCTTGATTGGCTGATTCGTGATCTCTACCTATGCCCTAACGTACGAACCGAGACGACAGATGTATACATTAACGCTGGCCCTGCCCGGCCATTCCGCGCCCCGGGCCATCCGCAGGGTGCCTGGGTGCTCGAGCAGATGCTCGACAGCCTCGCCGAAGCGATCAAGATGGATCCCGTCGAGCTGCGGCTCAAGAACGTTCCGACCTTTAGCCAAGCCCGGCCAAACAATCCTCCCTATACAACGACAGGGCTTCAAGAGTGCCTGGAGAAAGGCGCTCAAGCCTTCGGGTGGAAGGAGGCGAGGGAAAAGGTCGCAGGGCAGCAAAAATCCGGCCATATAAGGAAAGGGGTCGGCGTGGCTAGCGGTCTCTGGTTTGCAGGCGGCGGCAATCCTCCATCAACTGTCATCGTGAAGCTCTTCTCCGACGGCAGCGCGAACCTCAATATGGGCGCAAGCGACATCGGCACCGGCACCAAGACCGTGATGGCAATGGTCGTTGCGGAGGAACTGGGCGTGAAGCCAGAAATGCTCCAGATCGAATATGCCGACACGAGCACAACGCAGTACGCAACACCGAGCGGCGGTAGCAAGACCGTGCCGACCGAAGCGCCGACTGTCCGTGCAGCGGCCCTGAACGTAAAGAAGCAGCTCCTGGAGCTTGCGGCAGAGGATTTGAAGACGACTTCCTCGGACCTGGTGCTAAATGGCAATGAAGTCATTTCGCTTTCCGATCCGTCGAAGAAAATCAGGATTGCCGGCATCACGGGGCTCAAAAAGCGCGGGGTCATTATGGGTGTAGGATACCGTGGCCTCAATCCCGAAGGCAAGGTCGTTAACCCCTTTGTTGCTCAGTTCTGCGAGGTGGAGGTGAATACAAGGACTGGCGAGGTCCGGATCATCCGGTTCCTGGCTGCACAGGACAGCGGAAGGGTTATGAACAGGCTAACGTTCGACAACCAGACGTTCGGCGGCATCACGATGGGTATAGGTTTTGCGATGACCGAAGGAAGGATTCTCGATAGAAATCAGACCGGCAAACTCTTGAACAAGAACTTGCACGACTATAAGCTGCCGACGATGCTCGACGTTCCAGTGGACATGACGTCACTGCCCATAGACCGGCCTGATCCCGAGGCAAATCTCACGGGCGCGAAAGGACTGGGCGAACCCGTGACCATCCCAACGGGAGCAGCCCTTGCGAACGCTGTGTACAACGCAACGGGCGTCAGGGTCACCGAAACACCCATGACCCCGCTTGAGCTCATGAAGCTGTTTGCGTTGCATGCAATGAAGTAGGGAACCATCCTCGGGCATGCAGAAGCACGGATTGACGGTCCGAGCCGATCTTTTCTCCGTCATCATAAGTGCATAGGAACACCGGGAGGAAACGCTATGCTGACAAACTTTTCCTATATCCGTCCGAAATCCCTGAAAGAAGCGATGAAGAATCTTTCCGCGCAAGGTGCCGGTCTGCATGCCGGAGGCACAGATCTCCTCGGATGCCTACGAGATCATGTCTTTGAGATTAAGAAGCTGGTAAGTATCAGTGGACTCAAAGAACTGAAGGGTATTAACGAAATCCCCGGCAACGGTTTTCGCGTCGGCGCGCTCACAACTATCGCCGAAGTGGCGGAGAATCCGATGGTGAACAAGCACTTTGCGGCCCTAGCACAGGCGGCCCGAGAGGTTGCGAGCCCCCAGCTAAGGAACCAGGGGACCATCGGAGGCAACCTCTGTCAGAAGCCGCGCTGCTGGTATTACCGCGGAGAGTTTTATTGCCTTCGCAAGGGCGGGAACATGTGCTTCGCTGTCGCGGGCGAGAACCAGTATCATTGTATCATGGGGGGCGGGCCGTGTTTCATCGTCCATCCCTCGGACATCGCTCCGGCGCTTGTTGCGCTAGATGCCTCTGTACGGGTCACGGGTCCGAAAGGTTCGAGGTCTGTTCCTGTCGAGAAATTTTATGTCCTGCCGAGTGAGGATGTGCGCAGAGAGACCGTGCTCGGGCCGGGAGAGATAGTTACCGAGATACTACTGCCGACCGCCTCCGGAACGCGCAGCTCGTACCGCAAGGTGCGAACGCGAGCATCGTGGGATTTTGCTTTGGCTGGAATTGCGCTGGTACTCCGGTTCAATGGCGATGTGGTTGCGAATGCCCGTGCGGTCCTCAGCGGCGCAGCACCCATTCCCTGGCGGTCTCGGGAGATCGAGGTGGCCATTACAGGCAAGAATCTCGATCCAGACGTTATTGCGAAGGCAGCGGAGGCTGCAATGAAGAATGCCCGACCGCTCAAAGAGAACGGCTACAAGATCCCTCTCTTCAAAGGCGTGATTGAGGAGGAACTTGCAGAAATCGGGAGGATCTGACTTCATCGGAATTTACTCATTTATTTCAGAATCTCGTAAAACCTGGACAGGAGGAGGAAACGCTAGATTTGCCACAAAAAGTGGCAGCATATAGTTCTCCTTATGCTATGCAGGCGTGATTGCGACTGCCAAGGGCATGCAAAAAAGTTCTCGAGATAGGAGTCTATTCTATCATGATAAAGTTTAGTGGCATCACCATATATGAGACTCTGACGGAAATAACAGACCCGAGTCACTCATGCCTTATTGTATGGGATGTGCAAAACGGATTGGTGGACAGAATATTCAATAAGGAGGAATTCATTGCTAATCTGAAGGGTCTCGTTGAAAATTTAAGAAATATAATGCCTATTGTCTATACTCTGATAACCCCCCTTCCGAGAGAATTTCAGTCATCGTGGTACATTTACAACATGATGAGGCGCTATAATGTCAAAGAGGTTGACAGGCTACCTCAATTCATGGCTCCAGGTTCAACGGAGCGGGAGATCCCCGAAGCCGTAAAGGCCGCAAAAGGCGATATCATGATAGATAAAGCAACGGCGAGCATCTTTATAGGGACAAATTTCGAGAATATGATGAGGAACAAGGGGATAGCAACTTTGATATTTGCGGGTATAGCGACCGAGGCTGGAATAGAGTCGTCAGCGCGTGATGCCTCGAACAGGGGATTCTATCCTGTGGTCGTTTCCGATTGCGTCTCTTCAATGGACAGGGAGGCGCATGAGCGTTCCTTAAAAAATCTCGCCAAGATAGCTGTGGTGAAGACATCAGGTGAGATATTGAGGGCAGCTGCGTAACCGCATTTTTTCACGAACTGGTGAAGCGATAACTGTCCGGCCGCAGAGTTAATTGCAAAGTCCTTTGACAAGAACGGCATCTCCTGTTGTTCGCTCGCCTATGTAGCCTCGTAGATCGGGATCTAGAATCGCCAGTAATGCGGGGAATGCTGATAGAAGTATTTAGGCAATTACCTCACTTTTTTTATGCTTTTCATGCTGAATCATTCATCCGGCATCTGATCTGATGATGCGTTCGTTTCAGGTTTCACTCTGTTGAAGGATCCTAATAAGGGTTAATATCTCGGCCCCTAAGCGCCGCTATATGGAGGACACCGGTTTGATCGATCTCTTACGCACACGGAGAAGTATCCGTAAATACGCCAGGAAGTCTATTGATGGAAATACGATTGACGTGCTCGTAGAGGCATTGCTCCGTTCACCTACGTCACGAAATGGAAAATCATGGGAATTTATTATAGCTGATGATCGGGAACTCTTGTCCAAACTATCGAAAGCAAAAGAGCAGGGATCCCATCACTTGCGGGATGCGTCATTGGGGATCGTAGTGTGCGCCGACAGCACGAAATCCGACGTCTGGGTCGAGGACTGTTCCATTGCCGCAATACTCGCGCAAATGACAGCTCACGCTTTGGGTCTGGGCAGCTGCTGGATACAAATTAGAAATCGCAACCATACAGAGACTGTGTCTGCAGAGCAATACATACAAAGTCTACTGGCGCTGCCTCCACACATCAAGGTTGAATGTATGGTGAGCATTGGCTATCCGAACGAAGTAAAGGATCCAATTGCAGACAGTGAACTGGCATATAACAAGGTTAAATACAATCATTACTCCAGAACTTACGCGCCAAAGAGAGGAACATAACAAATCGAATTTATAAGGTGCCTCTTACCAAAGGCGCGTCTTTCGCAGCGATTTCGGTTGCCGCGTTGGGGATAATTTCCTTTTCTCTGAGTCCCGACGATTTGCAGGGGAGTGGACCTGTTTGTCATTTTCCTCTTTCTATTTGTGCTATCAAATGCCCGGCTCATAGGGTTGTATGGGTTAGGCGCAAGGTCAGCAGCCCCCGCTGCTACTTTCCCCGCCTGAAAATACCCGCTTCTGTAACAAAATCTTAACTTGAAATAATACACGGATTGATGGTATAAATGCATGTTCTATGCAGAACGCACCTTATAAAGGCGTGGAGGAGATATTAAGTCCCCTTTCTTCACAACGACCGATAGAACTTCCGAGGTTTTTACCATGAGTATTGATGTGCAGTTAAGAATTCTCTTGATAACAAAAAGACTAAGAATTATAATCGGCCGGAATCGCTTCGAAAGAACCGCCAGACCTGCCCGTAAGCCAAGCATGCACGCGCCAATGCCTATTTATAGAATGACACACAGCTTAGGCGGAGAAACGCTTGACTCCGCGCTCTATATGAGGATATAGCGAGGCAAAAACGATTTACTACAAGAGATACTTGATGGGAAAAACGAGGATAGCACGGACTTAAGGCTCTTGAAGCGCAAGTTAGAATATAAATAAGGAGTTGAACGATGACAGACACATTGACGACGGCACTTGAGAAAGTTCACCATGGCCTTGGACAGGGCGGCGTGTTAGAGCAAATCGATAAACTGTTTCGCAAGCAGCAAAGAGTAAATTTATTTGAAAAGCTCGAAAAGGTCGATAAACGAGATCTGGGAAATTATCCCGTCGTTCTCTACAGGGTTATAGCGCAAAACGGGAAAAAAAAGCCGGCTTTATTGCGTTTTTCCCTGCCATCGTGGAAGGGTCATGATGAGATCTTCTGGCAATCGCTCGGTGACTATATCATCCTCGCGGTGCATCGGGTGAAAGACGTGGAATTCGACAGAGACAGAGGTCGGATGAAGGTGGAGTATTTCGCTAAAACGAAAGGCCGGATAAAATATCCGGAAGACATAGGCGAGATCATCCAAAAAATTGCTTATCTCGTGGACACAGAAGCTTTACCGACAGACTTCACCCGCTTCCGGCGCATGACGGAACGGCGTGGCAGCTTGGGCGAGATGAGCAAAGAACAGGCCGCACTTATCGGAGTGGCATTAAAGCTCCTCAAAATATAAGCGGCAGTTTAACCGCTGCGAATCACTTCCTGCCCGTAAAGAGTAGCACGGCCGCTGAGCAGCATGTTTCAAGCAGAATCTGTTGGCTGTTTCAACTTTTAAGAGTCACGGCCGTATGCGGCTTGGATAAGATAATGTAGCTGACGATTGAGAATTATCGACTGAAACATAAGATATATATTTTCTCTGAATTTTCACTTGGATGACTCTTACAAAGAGTGTGGAGTCCAATAAAAAGTCGGGATAGAACATCGATATAGATTCATGTACAACCGGGCTAACGGTCTGATTGAGGAGGAAGCATTATGGACTATAAGAAAATAGGGATGGGGCAGCAGAAAAATATCGTTCTTGTCGCCCATGACAATAAGAAGCGTGATCTCATGGAATGGGCGAAATTTAATAAAGTACTTTTGGCCAATCACAGATTGTATGCAACAGGAACGACGGGGACGCTTTTGGAAAATGAACTCGGCCTTGAAGTCGACAAACTGCAAAGTGGTCCACTGGGTGGTGACCAGCAGATTGGTGCAAAAATAGCTGAGGGAATTATTGATTTTCTGATCTTTTTTTGGGACCCTCTTGAACCGCAGCCCCATGATCCGGACGTGAAAGCACTTTTAAGGATAGCAGTCGTCTGGAACATACCCGTTGCGTGCAATCGGGCTTCCGCTGATTTTATAATATCATCATCATTAATGAATGAAGAATACCATCGTCTTGTACCTGATTATGATGCCTATAATCAAAGGTTCAAGAGGCAAAAGCATAAAGTATGATAGCTTATGCGAGGAAAATGTTTAATTGCTTCTCATCAGGTAACATTATGGTCATCCGGTATCGAACCGAAGAGTGATGCATCCCCCAAAGGCCCTTCATCGAGAAGATGATAGTTGCACGGTACAGAAAGGTATCTTGGCGCCATGCCATATGTTCGCGCGGCCACTTGAACAAGATTTTTGGTAAGGCCGTATCATGAGAGACCTTTTTGAATTGCATTGCTTTGATCGGATACGATCACCGGTAAAAAAGGATTATGAATCCAAAAAAAACTTGACATAGCTTTTCTCGTCTGTTATATACGGCTGACTCTATGGAAACCGATTCAAGAAGTCAGGAGGTGATGTTAATGGATAGTGGCCCAAGTCACATGTTCAGCAGCAAAGCATCATTCGTGCTGCTATCGGGAATTGTGCGACTGAGGGACTATTTGTTACTCACCTTCTTCATGCCCTCTCTCTCGTGACTGTCGTTCTCTTCTTTCCATTATTTCCGTTAGCGCTTTCCGCTGCCGACAAAACATTCTGTGCAGCAAAATCAATTAACAGCAGAGGTGCGGAAAATGGAGATCCCCGCAATTATTGTGGTTTCTCAGCGATTTTTTAAAAAATATACCTTTCTAATCATAATATTGTTTTTTGCAGGTTCGGCATCTGCAGAAACTGCGCCCGAACCGGACTGGGCGCCTCAGGTTGTCGGCATGCAGTTCAATGGGGTGTACCAGAACGTGCCGGCGTTCTCGAGCCCCTATGAGGGACCGAACAGCTTCAGGACCACTGACGGCAAAGGGAGCGATTTCACACAGACATACGGTGTGTATTTGGGTTCGCAGCTAGCGCCTAGACTTCAGGCCTATCTG
>DASPSR010000015.1:0-34787 GCA_035623825.1 Nitrospirota bacterium | reverse complement strand
GGGGGAGCGGAAGATGGCCGTACTCGAGACCATGGCGCCGTCGTCGTACGGGCATGATCATTTCTCTGATCGAGCCCAGGCCATCCTCTGGGAGCACTCGGCGTTCAACAATCTCCCGCGTCATGTTCGCTCCCTTGACAGCGGTGCCTTCTTGGATTCGAATACGATCATCTCTACCGGCAAGGCAAAGGAGTTCTTTCTGCTCACGGAGTTCGTGACCGGGCAGGGATATTTCAAGGATCTCGACCGGATCAAGAACACCGGCAGCGCCACGCCAGAGGATTTTCAGAGGACCATAGCGCTTTCGAACTACCTTGTCGAAGTCCACTCCATGAAACTAGACTCGCCCAATCTCTACACGCGGCGAATCCGCGACCTCGTGGGCCACGGCGAGTGCATCATGGGGCTGATAGACAATTATCCCGAAACATTCGAGTTCATCAGCGCGCCGCTTCTCAAAAAGATAGAAACAGCTTGCGTAGAATGGCGTTGGCGCATCAAAGATCGTTCGCACCGCCTTTGTCGCGTGCACGGAGACTTCCATCCGTGGAACATCCTGTTCCGGGAGGGAACGGACTTTACGCTCCTCGACCGATCACGCGGAGAGTGGGGAGAGCCGGCCGACGATACGACTTGCCTGAGCATAAATTATCTGTTCTCTTCGCTGTTGCGATCCGGGAGGCTTGAGGGATCGTTCGAACAGATGTTCAAGCGGTTCTGGGAGAACTATCTTGCGAAAACCGGCGACCGGGAGATGCTCGAAGTCGTCGCGCCGTTCTATGCCTGGCGGGGACTCGTGATCGCGAGCCCGGTCTGGTACCCAGGCCTCACTTCGGGAGTGCGGAAAACCATTTTTACATTCATCCGGAACGTACTCGCGGCCGAACGGTTCGATCCCGCGGACGTCAACAGGTATCTCACATGAGCCCTGATCAAGGCTTTGCCGTGTGGGTAACGGGGCTCCCAGCGTCGGGCAAGAGCTCCATCACCCGAGAACTAACTAAAAAATTGGAGGAGGAGGGAGTGCCTATTGTGGTGCTCCAATCGGATGAGATGAGGAAGATCCTCACGCCCGAACCGACTTACAGCGAAAAAGAGCGGAAGCAGTTCTACCGGACCCTTGTCCTGATCGGTGAGCTGATCACGCGGAGCGGTATAAATGTAATCTTCGATGCAACCGCAAACCAGAGGAACTATCGAGACTATGCTCGTTCACTGATACGGAAATTTGTTGAGGTGTATGTGGTTTGCCCCCTGGAGGTCTGCATGAAGCGCGATCCAAAAGGGATTTACGGACGCGCAAGGTCAGGCAAGGCCTCAACCGTGCCCGGTATTCAGGTCTCCTATGAACCGCCTCTTCAGCCGGAAGTCACCTTGAGCTGTCAAGACCCGCCAGCGTCGGGCGCTAAGGCCATCGTCGACACACTCAAGTGGCTGCTGTACATATAAACAGTTCTTTACACCCTATTTGCGAAACTCATTTGACTGCGCCTGACCCGTCCGATACAATGTCCGATAATTATGGGCAAAAAAGTCACGTACGAGCGCTGGATAAACCTATTTCTTCCAGATGGATGGACCGAGAGGGAGGAAATGGGATTTGTTTTATTGGAAAAGGAAGGTTGGCCAGGGATGGTGCAGCTTTCATTCATAGAGCGGGAGGAAACCAAAACCACGCCAGTGGAAGCGGCACGCATCCTCCTCGAAGACACGCTTGAGGAACGGGATATTCCTTTTCCGCGCGAAGCGGTAAAGGTTGAAGATAGGGGGGATCTCGGAATAGCGACGCTGGATTACAGGTTCCAGGAACGCGAAGAGCCGACCCACTGGCGCATATGGTTCCTCGTGGACAGGACTCACGCCCTCATGGCCGCCTATGTCTGCAATCCCGAGTACGATGAACCCTACCTAACTGAAGCCACTCGCATCATTGCTGATATAGAATTCATTCCGAGCATGAACGACTGACCTTCGTGTCTCAGGCAAACCGGAATCAAAGAATTATCGTCACGGAAACACAGATACACCGATGTCAGACGAACGGCAGGACTGTAAATGATGAGGGGGCACACCAGCGAAGATGCACCCGAATGATGTTGCCCGTCTACGTCTTAATCCATATCCCTTTTCCCCGATTTGCATCGATATCTCATCGTATCACCAGTAAACTTGAAAGAATATTCCCGGCGATGCACTAAACATACTCGCGCAGCAGCTTGCTTCTGGCGGGATGGCGCAGTTTCTTGAGCGCCTTGATCTCAATCTGCCTGATCCGCTCCCGGGTGAGATTGAAGTACTTGCCGACCTCTTCGAGCGTATGCTCGCTGCCGACGCCGATGCCGAACCGCATCCGAATGATCTTCTCTTCCCTCTCGGTGAGCGACGAGAGCACCTCCTCGATTCGGCTGGAGGCCTCACTGTTCTCGAGCGTCTTGAACGGCGAGACTGACTTCTCGTCGATGATGACGTCTTTGAGCTCCTTCTCTTCCGAAAGGATCGGTGTCTCCAAGGATACCGGCTCCTGGATTGCACGCAAGATCTCATTCACCCGCACCACGGACAGCCCCATGATCCTCGCCACTTCTTCGGGAGCTGGTTCCCTTCCTTTCTCGCGCATGAACTTGGTGTAGATGCGACTGATACGCGTGCTCTCTTCGATCAGGTGAACTGGCAAGCGGATAGTGCGTGCTTGGTCCAGTATGGCGCGTGTGATCCTCTGCCGGATCCACCAGGTAGAATAGGTGCTGAACTTCGTCCCTTTTCCCGATTCATAACGGTCAGCCGCCTTCATGAGCCCGATATTGCCTTCCTGGATCAGGTCGAGGAGCGTCAGGCCGCGATTTACGTACTTTTTGGCGATTGAAACGACGAGTCTGAGGTTTGCCTTGCATAGTTCGTCCTTTGCGATTTTCACCCTCATTTCCTCTTTATCGATGCGGTTAACGATGTCTTTAAGCGTTGCCTCGTCGAGTCCGAGTTTCTCCATCTCGGTAGTGACGCCGCGCTCAACCTGCTTCCCGATAAACTGGAGCTTCTTAAGCATCTTCTCGATCTCACGGAACGATAGGCTCATCTCATTGATCGTAGCCGTCGCGCGCTCCATGTCCCGTCTCGCTACCTGCCTCTTTAACCTGTTATAGAGTCGCAAGAAAGCAACTTCATACGAATCGTTCCACTCACCGGGAAAGCGAAGGATGTCCTGGGCCTTGACAAGACCCTGCTTTATGTTCGCACCGAGTGCCAATACCCTCGGGATAGCAAGGGGCGAGCTCAAAGCAATGGTCTTGAGCTCGACTTTGCCCGCCTCAAGCATGCGGACATACTCCTGCTCTTCCTCGATCTTGAGCATGGGAAAACGACCGACGGATTTGAGGTAGGTGTCAACTAGATCAGCGCCTCCAGCGACCTCTTCAGCAGTCTCTGTGACCTCAATAGAAGAAGGCTCTCCCTCCTCTTCTTCCTCGGAGAGATCTTCTGCGAGTTCTTCCAGGACATCTTCAGGCACCCCTTCGGGATAACCGCTTTTCTCCTCTGATAATGCCGTCTTAGCCATGCTTCCTGCCTTTCATCTTCTCTGTTTAAATTATATCAAAATCCAAAACCGCGTCAAACACTAATTTTATTGCCCACTTTGGTGAAAAATCTAACCGATCGCACTACAGACAGAAAAAAACGGAAACACTTTTATGTTTAGTATGACTAATTTTTATGTTACACTTGCGTTGTGGACGTTCTATATGTACTTTTCCCCATTTCCGGAGTAAAAACATGGGTTTTTCTCCCTCCTCTTGTCGCGCTCCTGGTGTCGAGCTTCACATCCATGGCAGGTGTATCCGGAGCGTTCATCCTCCTTCCTTTTCAGATGAGCATACTTGGCTTCACCAGCCCCGCAGTTAGCTCAACGAATATCGTATACAATATCGTCGTAATCCCAAGTGGCATATACCGCTACTTCAAAGAAGGGCGGATGGCCTGGCCCCTCACATGGGTCATGATCGTGGGGACCCTGCCTGGTGTATTTTTCGGTTATTATCTCAGAATTCTTTACTTACCCAACCCACGAACTTTTAAGTTCTTTGTCGGTCTGGTTCTATTCTACATCGGCGGACGTCTCTTGTATGAGGTTTCCGGCAAAGCACAGGCTAAAAAGGCCAATATGAACGTGTTGGACCAGAAGTTCGCAGAAAGGGCTAGCCTCATTAAGGAAAAGCGCCATTCGCAGCGGCGGCAGGACTCCCGCCGGAAGCAGTGGTCAAAACCATTACGTTTAATCTCAGGACCATTGAATATGAGTTTTGGGGCGAACGGTTCCGGTTCAGCGTTCCTGCGATGTTTCTGCTTGCCTTCGTGGTCGGAGTCGGCGGCGGAACATACGGCATAGGCGGCGGGGCCATCATCGCCCCGTTCTGCGTAAGTGCATTCCATCTGCCGGTCTACACAGCGGAGGGAGCTGCTCTATTTGGAACATTCCTGACGTCGATCGCAGGCGTGGTTTTTTACAGCACCCTGCCGACAGCAAAGGGGCTCTTCGTCTCCCCTGACTGGGCGCTGGGCTTTCTATTCGGCATCGGCGGCTTCGTCGGCATGTACATCGGCGCTCGCCTCCAGAAATTTATTCCTCAGATACATCAAGGTCATGCTCGGGATCATGATTGTATCTCTGGCGTTCAGGTATATCTCGCAGTATTTCATGCATTAGGGATTCCGACGAACGACGAAAAGATTGGGGTTGACTATATAGAGGGTATCATTATGTTGCGGCGGGGGAAAATGATCACCGGTAACTGCTGGATGGGTTTCAATGATACCGGGAATCCATTAGGTCATCGGCAATTGCCTCGAGATTGAAGTCGGCTATCACTTGCCCGTAATCTGGATCGTATCGATACGATTTCTGGCCGGCTACATTATTAAAAAACTCATGCATTACAGACACGGTAGCCCTATCCCATTCTTCTTGTTATGTCTCCGTAATAGTTACGCTGGTTTTTCAGTAATCGCTTCATACATCTGGAACATCATTTATTTCAACATCCTGCTCCCCGGCTTTATCGGTATGCTCCCTGCCCTGCACAGGGGGCAGGCCTCAGGGGAATAAGTCGGGACATCGAGAGTTAAGAGGGATTTGTAAGGAACGCCCAGATCGGCCTTACCACCGGAGCGGTCCACCAGAGATCCTGCAGCGATTACCACGCCTCCGGCCTTCTCAACGACTTCTATGGTCTCCTTTGTCGATTTCCCCGTTGTGATCACATCCTCCACGACGAGCACGCGCTCCCCCGGTTTTATGGAGAACCCGCGTCGAAGCGTGAGTTCGCCCGATACCCGCTCGGCGAAAAGTGCGCGGACACCAAGGGCTCGTGCCGTTTCGTGAGATACGAACACTCCGCCAAGCGCAGGCGCAATGACGACCTCAATCTTGGAATCCTTGAAATACTCAGCCAGTGCGGCGCAGAGTTTGGTCGCCATATCCGGCTGCTGGAGCACGAGCGCGGATTGAAGATACTGCTCGCTATGAAGGCCTGACGAGAGCAGGAAGTGTCCCGTGAGCAACGCCCCGGTCATCTTGTAAATGTCTAATACCTGATCTGAAGTCATAGTCAATGCCCCTTAGATTTATTTGCAGCAGAGTTCATCAGGGCATGTGGAGAAAAGTGATAATCCCAAATCAAGGCTGCATCTCCCGGATCGGATGTTCAACAGCCCCCTGAGAAGTCCCCTGAATTTGAACACGTTATTTGCCGTCACCCCAGCCTTTTCTTGCATTCCTAAGTTCCCTGGCGGCTCACTAATTTTTATTCCAGTTCTTCAAGGATTCTCTTCACCGCCGACTTCCGGTCTTTCGCCTTTAGAACCGGTCTTCCAACCACGAGGTAGTCTGCTCCGACCGCAAAGGCCTCGGCAGGCGTCATGATCCTCTTCTGGTCGTCCTTGCCGGCCCAGGCAGGCCGCACGCCCGGGGTGAGAATAATGAAGTTTCCGCGCACCGTCCGGCGCAAGATTTTGACTTCCTGAGGCGACGCGACCACGCCATGCATGCCGGCTCGTTGAGCAAGCCGTGCCAAGTGGCACACTTCCCGCTGAAGCGAGCGAGTTATCTTCAGTTCCCGGCGCAGGCTCTTCTCATCTATGCTTGTCAGGATCGTGACCGCGAGCACAATAGGCGCCGGCAGATTGTGCCGTTCAGCCGTCTCTCTCACGGATTCAGCGGTCGCCTTCATCATGTCGAGCCCGCCGAGCGCGTGGACATTGAATATGCTGACGCCAAGCTTCACAGCCTCGGCAGAGGCCTTTGCCACGGTGTTCGGAATGTCATGGTATTTGAGGTCGAGAAATACCTTTCCGCCTCTGCCGGTGATCCTACGGACAATGTCGGGACCGTAAGCCGTGAAGAGTTGATGACCGACCTTGAACATGCCCAGGTCATCCTTGAGTTCAGCAACAATCTCGAGTGCTTCCCGGTCACTGTCGACATCCAGGGCGAGGACAAGACGGTCTCTTGCAGTTAAGGCAGCAGTCATGAAATACCGTCCCGGGGAAGAAAGATAGACTTCAGCAAGGGGAGTCAGGCGCATCGTGAATCATTGAATTCCGCCTTCTGACTTCTTCCAATTTAGTATATCCTGAGCAGGCTCAGAAGCCTGTCTTTAAAAATCTCCGCCAACGTTTGCAGGCTAGATACACTTAGAAAATCATCCGCATTGTTTGAAAACAGGATCCACACCTCGGCGGGAAAATCCTGGGTCTCCTGCGCCAACTCGACGCGCAGGTACACCTTCGGAAGGGCTCTCACGATGATAGCCATATCGCTGTTAATGAGGCTCGGCACCTCTTTGGCATCAAGCATCGGCAGGAGGGCTTTCGATCGCGTAATGATCTCGGCCGCGTACTGTACAATTGGCAGCTCTACTTTCTTCCTGAAGGCAGGCGCCGGACTGACCGAGAAATCACTGATAGTGCACCAAGGCGTCATGGCCAGCGTTGTGCCGTCGGAGAACAGATAGTCGACAATCACAGCTGCATGCCCCTCGGGAGCCTTTTGCCCGTGGAGAAAGATCCCTCCGTGGCGGACGACGTATTCCTGGCCAAACATGGCGAGCAGCAGGGCATCTTCTTCTTCGTTGTAGAGGGCGTTGATCCGGTCGGCCAATTTCGGGAATGAGCTGTGCTCCAGGGCTTTCACATTAACTCCGTTCCGTGCGTAGTTTGGGGGGATTACATCCTCCCCGGCCCGTAGACCGGGGAATCCGAATCAGAAGTGACTTTTTATATGGCGTGCTTGTGAACGTCCCCGATCCGTGGGCTGATGTCCGGTATTCCTCCAAGAAATCCTGTTGACCTCAAGCTGTGCCAGGCAGCCGCAACTCCAAAAGCCCTGGTTTCGGGACTGGTGTCCTTATTCACGGTGACAGTGAATGGATTCACGATCATCGATATCGTGGATGCAAGTGCGGGTATCAGTTTTATGCCGTCAACCTTGACTGACGACAACCCCATACTGATTGTCAAAGAACAATGCAGTAAATATAGCAAACAAGCGGCTAAAGAGCAAATAGAAAATCAGCAAACCCCGAAGTGACAGAGTTTTTTTCAGCGCAACTTGAGAGCAAGAAGAAAGGACAATAGAAAAGTGGCAGCTGCGGTGTGAGCTGATGAAAATGCAGGTTGATGGAAGCCGGGAGGACAGGCAGTAGAGAAGAACCGCATCCTATGCTTCCCGCTTCATTCGCTTGATGATCTCCACGAGAAGATCCTGCAGGTTTATCTGCAGCTTAATGATGTCGGCAGGTAGGCGCTCTTCGAAACGATACTCGGCATCCTCCCACAAAAAGAGGCTGTAGATGATGTTCTTCACCTGGATCTTCAACCCGCTGAATAGGTCCTTCGGGGAAAGAAAGCCATTCTCTACCAGGACTGCACCGAGCTTTTTGAAACCAACGCCCTTGCTGTGCAGCTTGAGAGCGGCCTCCATTTTTTCCCTCGAAAGCATGCCCTCTCGCACGAGTGTCTCGCCGAGGCGGTCTAGTTTGTCTGTGGACATGGCAAAAATGATCTGTCCGTCCTTAATATGGATGCATTTCTCAACATTCCTGAGACGCACAACCAGTGTTCCCGTGGCTTTTTCCTTCTGCAGGCTCTCCAGGATCACTGGAAGGGGAGTGCTCTGAATTTTGCCTGAAAGCGGAAACGACGGCATTCTTACAATCCTGTCATTGGTACTGCTCTCTCGCGATCCATAGGGATTGCGTATCACATGTTTTGGTCGGGTCTGCCGCGCGGCCGGTCCTAATACTCAAATCTGATACCGATGCCGCCCAATGTGACGGTGCCGGTCTTGATTTCCATAAGAAACCCGACTTTCTGGCTGATCTTCCACTCCAAACCAGCGAAGCCGTATACAGTTGTTGTATTGTTAGGAATCAAGGAACCATAGAGGGCCGACATCTGCAGCCCCCCATAGGGAACAAGCTTGTATCCCCTTTCCGTGAGCGGAAATCCTCTGCTGAAAATGGCTGAGAATGTCAATTCCGTTGCATTCCCATTGTTTATGATCGTGTTGTCCAATCCCAGATCCAACGCCATATCGACGGGGATTTCTTCGGTCTGTTTGATAAGTTGGTACTTCAGATCTATGCCGATGAGTCCGCCAAGCTTGTCTCCTGAATCGAAACTCCCAGAAGTCGCTCCGAACCTTGTCCCGAACTCAAACAGGGCTCCGAGCCCGTAGCGTATCGCCGGATAGAAGCTCTTGTAATCGTCTCCCAGGGTAAAGAAGACTCCCATCTGCGTCATCCCCGGGTCAAGACTTTCACCGGTGGTAAATTCGTTTTGCGTAAAGCGAATAAATGCGTCAGCTCGTCCGGAGGATAGAACAAGCAGAGAGCAGGTGAACAGCATGATCATTCTTTTCATCCATACATTCATCTCTTTGCCTCCTCTTCGTGAAATCTCCGCATAACGATACGGAATATAGCATCAAATGATCGGATTGACAAGGAAAATGAGCGGTGCAGAGATGATTACAGCAAGGTGATTCAAATCACATCTTGGAACGAGGAGATACGAGGAGGAACGATGTAACGACTGAACATCGAGGGGCCGCGTTATCCATCTTTGTTCAGTTCAATATTCCAGTAGAGATAGTCTCCCCAACTCAACGGGGCGTTCTTGATACCGAACGTCAGCGTGACCACGGGCATCCACTTTGGTTTTACGGGAGGCCTGATCAGCCTCATTCCCGCCTCACGAGGGGTACTTCCGCCCTTCTTGTTATTGCAGGCAAGACATGCCGTGACTATGTTCTCCCACGTGGCTTCGCCGCCTTGTACCTGCGGTATCACGTGGTCGAACGTGAGGTCCTCGGCGGCATACCTGACTCCGCAGTACTGGCAGGTGTATTTGTCGCGCTGGTATATGTTGGCCCGCGAGAACCGAACCTCCCTGCTGGTACGCCTCACTTTGACAAGTTTGAGAAGACGAAGGATGGAGGGAAGCTTGAAGGTAATGGACACACCCCGGATGTCCCGGTCGTAAAAGTCGATCACCTCCACCTTGCCCTGGGTGAGCAGGGTGATCGCTCTTTGCCAGGAGATGATCTTTAGCGGCTCGAATGTCGCATTCAGGAGAAGCGTTCGTTCCATTGCAACCCTCGGAGGATACCAGAGGACTGATGACGAAATATCCCGGAGAACCGAAAACCTTCAAAAAATTCACGCTGTTGAGCTAACAAAATACAGAA
Source organism: Nitrospirota bacterium (assembly GCA_035623825.1). Classification (GTDB taxonomy): domain Bacteria; phylum Nitrospirota; class UBA9217; order UBA9217; family UBA9217; genus DASPSR01. The sequence continues at coordinate 25,048 of DASPSR010000015.1, read as the reverse complement.
AACTTAAGAATTTGTCAATAGGCTTGAAAAAACGTATAATACGTTTAATGCATGATCCAGAGAACAGGAGAGTCGAGCTGGCTGCTTTGGCGAATGAGGGGGAGATCGCGCGGTATGTCCATGATCCCTCTCCAAAGGTCATAAGGGCGCTGCTACTGAACAGGCTTCTCGCAGAGGAAGAGGTTCTAATCATTGCGAACAGGAAGAACATCCCGTCCGATGTCCTTGAGACTATCGCCAGGGACAAGCGCTGGGCCGAAAGCTACCCTGTGCGTCTTGCGCTCGCCAGGAATCCCAAGTCTCCGCTTTCGATCTCCCTCTCGATCGCGCGCTACCTTCGTCTCTTCGATCTGGAGGAGATTACGCATTGCCATTTCATTCCGCTTACCTTTAGGCACAAGGTCGAAGCGATCATCATGGAGCGCATTGCAACGATGCCCCTTGGAAACAAGAAAACCCTGGCCAAGAAGGCAGCGGGAAACATCCTGCTCAAGCTACTGCAGGATAGCGATCCCGAAGTGGTGCAGATCAGCCTCAATAATCCTTATCTGGTGGAAGGGCTTCTGTACAAGGTCATCAGCCGCGCTGAAACCGTTGCCGGCACCATTCGGATGATCGCTGAGCACCCTAGCTGGTCCTGTCGCTCCCTGATACGGTACTCGCTCGTTAGAAACGCCCATACGCCATTGTCGTCGTCCGTACGCTTCCTACAGCAGATGAGGATCATGTCCTTGAGAGAACTCTATGAGGACCCGTCGTTACCGGTGGCCATCAAACCCTTCGTACATCGGGAGCTCTGGGATCGAGGAGAAGATCTGACGACAAAGAATGCTGACGAGAAGGTGTATGAAATTGATGAGCAAGATGAGGAAATGATTGCAGAGTTTGAGGAGAGAGCCGAGAAATCCGATGAGTAGAGGTTCACACGACAAAGGGTAAGGCGCACATATCCCTTACCCTTTTCATAAACTGATGAGATTGAACCTAATGGATGCCAAACGGAGCCTCAGGCCGACGTTACTGGACGATCCTCTCCATCTCCACACCGAGGTAATCGGCCAGTAGTTTCACCGTCCGGGGCTTCATGGTCATCCCCTTGAGCGTCCGTGATACCGTGACTTTATGCATCCCTAATTTATCAGCAATTTCCGTATAGCTCAATCCTTTTTCCAGACGCTTTTTCTCCAAGATTTCAATCTTATACATGGCCTTCCTCCACTTGTTGGACATTACCATATATCTTCTTCACGGGCGCAGAAATAGGATTAATCTAAAATTACAATTATTAATATAGCACATATATTTGCATTTTTAAGCACTACAGCAACAAATTATTTGCAACTTTTTGTTTAAATGTTAAAAAAAGCAGGGTATATGTGGTCCGATATGAAATCATTTGCCGAAAAAGTGCGGATGTTATCAAATGAGAACAATCTGTCCATCAGCGATGTCTCGCATCATTCAGATCTCAACAGACAGTGCTGTCAGAATCACAAGGGATATCTCTCGCTCCAGGAGGATCCGGCAAGGACGCGAATCCGAGTTTGATGAGCCGCTTGGATGAATTGCAGGACCTGTTGGAGTCAAGCTGAAGGAACTGTCTGGGCGCGGGAAAAGATGTGCGTCACATATCCGGCGCTATTGTTTCCTGGCACTAGGCATCAGCGGGCTGTCCATCGATGGGGCACATGGCAGATCTTGCAGTGGTTGGCTGACCGATGGATGGGTCTCCGCAACAGCACTTCCCGTGTATGACAGCGGAGGCAATCATCATCGTTCGGTTTGATGCGGGCATGAGGCTTGTGGCATTCATAGCAATTCAGCCGTGCCATGGGGACCCTGTCAGGAAAGCTCGTCTTCCGCGATTTTCGATGGCAGGTGAGGCATCGGTCACGGTCTGGGATGAAGGGTTCTGGCTTCTTCGGGGAGAAGGTATGGCATCTGAGGCAGGAGATCTCTTCCATCCCTATCCCGTGAATTTTCCAGTCCTTGTGACAGCGGAGACAGGCTTCCTTTTCCGGCCTGAAGGAGTGCACGGTCCTGCTGTGGCAGTCCTTACATGCGAGCTTCTCCATGAACACGTGTCGCGCGTGGCCCGTTGATTTGTTCACTGTCAGCGATCCCTGAGCAGCCTCGTCCCAGTGGCACTTCATGCACGTCTTCCACGGCGTTTCGTTCCCATGCGGTTCAGGCGTCTTCCGGTTTGTCGTAAATACGAACTTTACCAGAAGCCGGTTCTGTTCGATCATGCCGAGCTGGTGGCATTCCTGGCACACGATATTACGATGCCCGCTCAGCTTCCACGCGATATACGCTTCATCCATCAGATGACAGCTATTGCAGAACTCGGGGTTCTTCTGGATGTAGTTGTAATACCGGACAGCGAGGATGATGCCCAGGGCCGAGATGATCAACATGAGAGAGACGAGAATCGTCTTGTCCCTCGGGCTCAGTCCCCGTTCAATCCTGTCGAATATCTTGGAAAAAAGTTTATACATTGAGTCTTATAAGAGCATCGCCAAAGAAACAGGGATAACAACTAGCGACGAGGGCACATATACATATTACCGGATCAGGTACTCGGCTATTTGCACGGCGTTCAGCGCGGCGCCTTTGCGCAGATTGTCGGACACGAGCCAGAGGTTGATGCCGTTCGGGATGGAATCGTCTTCCCGAATCCTGCCAACATAGACTTCGTCTTTTCCCGCAGTGTCGATTGCGAGCGGATAGATGTTCTTCTTCGGATCATCATACACCATGACGCCCGGCGCTGTCGAAAGAATCGCCCTCACGTCATTGGCCGATATTTTCTTATCAGTCTCGATGTTCACCGACTCCGAATGGCACCGGAAAACCGGGACCCTGACCGTCGTCGCCGTCACGCGGATTGAATCGTCTTCCATTATCTTCTTCGTCTCGTTCGCCATCTTCATCTCTTCCCCGGTATAGCCGTTGTCGAGGAAGGCGTCGATATGCGGCAAGCAGTTGAACGCAATCTGATGAGGATAGACGTTGATTGCAACATCCCTGAAGTTCAGGAGAGACACCGTCTGCTGGGCCAGTTCGTCCATCGCCTTCTTGCCGGTGCCGGATACTGACTGGAACGTAGTGACCACGATGCGCTTAATCCTGGCTTCATCGTGGATAGGCTTCAACGCCACCACCATGCCGATGGTGGCGCAATTCGGGTTGGCAATGATGCCGCTGTGTCTGGCGATAGCATGAGGGTTCACCTCGGGCACAACCAACGGGACTTTCGGGTCCATGTGGAATGCACTGGAATTGTCGATCACGACGGCGCCGGACTGAACGCCTGCGGGGACGAACTCAAGACCCCGGTCCGCGCCAGCGAAGAAGAACGCGATGTCCACACCCTTGAATGAATCCTTGGTCAGGCGCTTGACCGGCCTGTTCTTTCCTTTAAACTCAAGCCGCTCTCCTTCCGAGCGCTCAGAGGCAAGTAGCACGAGTTCGGCAACGGGGAAATCTCTCTCCTCGAGGACCTCGACCATCTCTCTGCCCGCGGCGCCGGTGGCGCCTGCCACAGCAACCACATATGCATTTTTTTTATTAAGCATTCGAATACGATGAATAAATTACCGCGAAGGCGCTAAGGACACAAAAAAGGGGGAAAGCCTCGTTTTAACCCTCATAAACCTCGCGTCCGTCGAGTCTTCGCGGTTCAAGTGCTTGAACGCCTCGACCTTACTTCTCCACAACAATTCTGAGCACCCTGCGGAGCGGCTCTGCCGCGCCCCACAGAAGTTGGTCACCACAGGTGAATGCGTTGAGAAACGTCGGGCCCATGTTCATTTTACGCAAACGGCCCACCGGCACCGTAAGCGTGCCGGTGACCGCAGCCGGTGTGAGTTCCTTCATCGTGATCTCCCGCCGGTTCGGCACCACCTTTACCCACTTGTTGTGCCTGGATACTATGTCGATGATCTCGTCGACCGGAACGTCCTTGGTCATCTTGATCGTCAGCGCCTGGCTGTGGCAGCGCATGGCGCCGATGCGGACACAGGTGCCGTCGATGGGTATGGGGTTTTCCTGGCGGCCGATAATTTTATTCGTTTCCGCCTGGCCCTTCCACTCCTCGCGGCTCTGACCGTTCTCGAGCTCCTTGTCGATCCAGGGAATGAGCGAGCAGGCAAGGGGCGCACCGAAGTACTCCTTGGGAAAGGCATTTGAGCGCACATGCTCGGACACTGTGCGGTCGATTTCCAGGATAGCCGATGATGGGTCGTCCAGCAGGCTCTTCGCAGAACCGTGGGCTGATCCCATCTGTTTGAGCAATTCGCGCATGTTGTTCGCGCCTGCGCCGGATGCGGCCTGATAAGTCATAGCGCTCATCCATTCCACCAATCCGAGTTCGTATAACCCGCCCAGTGCCATGAGCATGAGCGACACCGTGCAGTTCCCGCCTATGAAGTTCTTGATCCCTTTTGCCAAGCTTTCCTTGATAACCCTGAGGTTAACCGGATCGAGAACGATGATGGAATCATCCGTCATGCGCAGCGTGGACGCCGCATCAATCCAATATCCTTTCCACCCCGCCTCGCGCAGTTTGGGATACACTTCGGTCGTGTATTCCCCGCCTTGGCAGGTGAGGATGATATCCATCTTCTTGAGCTCATCGACGTTGTTCGCATCTTTGAGCGCTGGGACGTCCTTGCCGATATCCGGCCCTCTGCCGCCTACGTTCGATGTCGTGAAGAACACAGGCTCGATGAGGTTGAAATCCTTCTCTTCCTTCATGCGGCCTGCGAGCACCGAGCCCACCATGCCACGCCAGCCTACAAAACCTACGCGCATCATCCTCTTTGGTCCTTCCTCTCTTTTGTTCTCTGCAAATTGACGAGCTAAACCAGCCCGGCCACCATGTCTCCCACATCGGTGGTCGAGTAGCCCATCTGCCCTGCAGCCTGACTCTTCATCTTCTTCATGGAAGCGATCATGGCCGCCTCGATTGCCTGCGCCGCCTTTGCTTCGCCGAGGAAGTCAAGCATCATCATCGCTGCGCCGATCGCCGCCATCGGATTAATCACGTTCATGCGCGCATACTTTGGCGCGCTGCCGCCCATTGGCTCGAACATCGAAACACCCTCGGGGTTGATATTCCCGCCGGACGCTACCCCGAGTCCGCCCTGAATCATGGCGCCGAGGTCGGTGATGATGTCGCCGAAAAGGTTTTCTGTGACGGCCACGTCGAACCATTCGGGGTTCTTCACGAACCACATGTTCGCAGCGTCAACGTGGTTGTAGTCGCGCTTGATCTCAGGGTACTGCTTTACGCCCATCTCCTCGAAGGCTCGATACCAAAGATCGCCGCAATGAGTCAGCACGTTCCGCTTGTGGATCAGCGTGATCGGTTTTGCAGCGTACTTCTTGTCTTTCGCGTTGCGCTTCTTCTTCAGCTCGAAAGCGTATTTCAAGCACCGGTCAACCGTGCGGCGGTCATACACCATCAACTGCGTGGCGATCTCATCAGTCGTACCCGCACGGGTCACCCCGCCATGTCCTGTGTAGATGCCGCCCGTGTTCTCTCGGATGACCACGAAATCAATGTGCTCGGGGCCCTTGTCTCTGAGCGGGGTCTCCACGTTAGGATAGAGTTTCACGGGCCGAAGATTGATATACTGGTCAAGGGCAAAGCGTATCTTGAGAAGAATTCCCTGTTCGAGAATGCCGGGTTTAACATCTGGATGCCCGATGGCTCCAAGAAACATGGCGTCGAACTTTTTGAACTCCTCGATAGCGCTGTCCGGAAGGGTCTCACCGGTCTTTATATAGCGTGTGCCGCCGAAATCAAACTCGGTGAACTCGAGCTTGACCCCACCCTTGGACGCTGCAGCGCTCAGGACTTTGATCCCTTCCCTTACCACCTCAGGGCCAGTGCCGTCACCGGGGATTGTTGCGATCTTGTAGGTTTTTGCCATCTATGTACTGTCCCTTCCTCAAATGTGCTATATTTTTCAATCTGCTATACCGGCCGAAGGGAGGCAACCTCGCTTTTTAATAAACCAAGATTGGCTTCGTTGTTACGCTCCTCGTAATGCCGATTTGGTAAGTTACATGACTCTTTTTTTCTCGCTCTGCAATTGCTCGTCCGCATCTCGTTACAATCATCGTCTCCGGGAATGCAGCCGAGACCGCAGATGTCCGGCTGTGTGGATGAAGCAACTGGCTGAAGTTTCGTAAGGTCTAAGTTTCGGCTGAAGTACACGCAGGTTTCACAGATTGAATTTTCAGATTGTTGCATGATTTCCGATCGGGGCGATATCATCAGTTTAAAGCAAGCCGTTAACGAAGTCCCGCCTTTTTCTTCGTATATGCCATGAGCCCGCCGGCCGCGATCAGTTCCTGCATGAAGGGCGGTACCGGCGCGACCTTGTATGTCTTACTTGAAGTAAGATTTCGAATCACTCCAGCGTCAGCGTCCACTTCGATCTGATCGCCTTCTTTGATCCCGTCCACAGCCTCCGCGCTCTCGAAGATTGGTAGTCCCATATTGAAGCAGTTCCGGTAGAAGATCCTCGCAAAGCTCTTGGCCACTACACAGGAAACTCCGGCAGCCTTGATAGCAATCGGTGCGTGTTCGCGCGATGATCCACACCCAAAGTTCTTTCCGGCAACGATAATATCGCCGGGCCTCATCTTCTTCATGAAATCGGGCATGGTCGAGTCTTCCATGCAATGTTTTGCCAGCTCTTTCGGATCCGACGTATTCAGATAGCGCGCAGGGATAATTGCGTCCGTATCGACATCAGCTCCAAATTTCCATGCATTCCCGTTGAATTTCATTTGAAAACTCCAAAATAGGCTGGACAGCGGCGTTAACGGCTTTAATATCTCAAGATCTTATTCTATCCTGTAATTCCGTCAAAGAACTCATTTTTCCCCTGTGTCCGCTGCGAGCCCACTGAAAAAATATATTATCTCAGCTCTTCCGGCCTGCCAATTCTTCCAAGCACTGCAGATGCAGCCGCGATAGCCGGATTAGACAGATACACTTCGCTCGTGGGATGGCCCATCCTGCCAACAAAGTTCCGGTTCGTTGTGGCGATGGCGCGTTCACCGGCGGCGAGAATACCCATATGGCCACCCAGACAAGGACCGCAGGTCGGAGTGCTGAATGCAGCACCGGCATCGATGAAGACGTCGACGAGGCCTTCTTTGATGGATTGCTTGTATACGGCCTGGGTAGCCGGGATAACGATCAAGCGGACATAGGGATGTACTTTGTGCCCTTTGATGACCTTGGCTGCCTCCCGTATGTCCTCGATCCTGCCGTTCGTGCAGGAACCGACGACCGACTGGTCGATATTGATTGCTGCCAGCTCACTCACGGGTCTCACATTCTCGGGCAGGTGCGGACAGGCGATCTGCGGCTCCATGCCGCTGAGGTCATACTCGCGGACGTCCACATATTTCGCCTTTTTATCGCTCTTGTAGAACTTGTACTTGCGCCGGGCGCGTTTGGACACATATCTCTCGGTAACCTCATCGGGTTCTATGATGCCGTTCTTGCCCCCTGCTTCGATCGCCATGTTACAGATCGTCAATCGACCAGACATGGGAAGCTTCCGTATCGCTTCGCCGGTAAACTCCATCGCCCGATAGAGCGCACCGTCAACGCCGATATCGCCGATGGTGCGCAGGATGATATCCTTGCCGCCTACCCACTTGCCGAGTTTGCCCTTATAAATGAACTTCATGTTTTCAGGCACCTTGAACCATGCCTCGCCAGTGATCATTGCAGCGGCCACATCGGTGCTGCCCACGCCCGTCGAGAACGCACCCAGGCCGCCGTAGGTGCAGGTATGGCTGTCTGCGCCGATCACAACATCGCCGGGCACGACTAGGCCCTGCTCGGGCAGAAGGGCATGCTCCACGCCCATCCTGCCCACCTCGAAATAGAGCGAAAGATCGTGTTCACGCGAGAACTGCCGGAGCAGGTTGCACTGATCGGCGGATGCGATATCCTTGTTCGGCGCAAAGTGGTCGGGTATGAGCGCTATCCGCTCGGCATCGAATACCTTTTTCGCGCCCCCGGCGCGAAATTCCTTGATTGCGATCGGCGCTGTAATATCATTCGCGAGTACCAGATCGAGCTTCGCGTTGATCAGTTCACCGGGAACGACCTCTTTTTTGCCGCAGTGTGCCGCTAGTATTTTTTCAGTAACCGTCATCATAGGTTTTTGAATATACAATATCCCCCTGTTAGTTTCAACTGTTTTTTGCCCTTCCCTTTTTCCAATACTCCAGCTTGTTCAAAGCATTTACGTAGGCCTTGGCGCTCGCTACTATGATATCCGTGTCTGCACCATGGCCCGCGACCTTCTTGCCTTCTTCTTCGACCTTCACCGTCACTTCACCGAGCGCATCGGTACCGCCGGTTATACCCTTAACGAGATAAGCATCGAGCTTGCTCTTGGTGCCCGTGATTCCAGCGATGGTCCGGTACACAGCATCGACGGGGCCGTCGCCACTTCCTGTCTGCTTAACACTCCGGCCGCCGACTTGCATTTCCACAGTCGCCACTGGTGTAATGCCCGTGCCGCTCTCAGCACGAAGATGCTTTAGAACATATACTTCCTGGATCTGCTGCGTCTCATCAGAGACGATCGCCTCAAGGTCCTCGTCGAATACCTCCTTCTTCTGATCTGCGACACGTTTGAATCGTTCGAACGCCTTATCCAGTCCGTCATCAGAAAGTTCATAACCCATCTTCTTGAGCCGGTCACGGAACGCATGCCTGCCGGAATGTTTACCGAGCACCAAGTTTGTCTTTACGAGGCCGATCGATTCGGGAGTCATGATTTCGTAGGTGGTCCGCTCTTTAAGCAGCCCGTCCTGATGGATTCCCGATTCGTGAGCAAAGGCATTGGCACCCACGATAGCCTTGTTCGGCTGAACCGGTATGCCGGTGATCTTTGTCACCAACCTGCTTGTTCGCGTAATTTCCTCGGTGTGGATTCTCGTGTCTGCGCCGAAGAGGTCTTTCCTCGTTCGGAGCGCCATTACGACCTCCTCCATTGAACAGTTCCCGGCCCGCTCTCCTATGCCGTTCACAGTGCACTCCACCTGCTCGGCACCGTTCTGTATCGCCGCAAGCACGTTCGCTACGGCGAGCCCCAGGTCATTATGGCAATGAACGGAGATAACAGCCTCGTTGATGTTCTTAACTTTGTCCCTGATCCCTTTGATCAAGACACCGAACTCATCGGGCGTGGCATACCCAACCGTATCCGGGATGTTCACGGTCTTTGCACCGGCCCCGATCACAGCCTCCACCACATCATGAAGGTAAGAAATCTCCGTCCTCGTGGCGTCCATGGGAGAGAACTCCACATCATCAACATACGAGCGTGCGTGCCGGACCATCTCTACTGAACGTTTCAACGCCTCCTCGCGCGAGATCCTATATTGATGCTTCAGATGGATGTCCGACGTCGAGTGGAAGGTATGGATACGCTTCTTCTGAGCGTCCTTGAGCGCCTCCCAGGCACGATCGATATCTTCTTTGCGGGCACGGGCCAGGCTGCAGATGACCGGTCCCTCCACCTCGGCGCCGATCCGTTTGATGGACTCGAAATCGCCGGGAGAGCTAATGGCAAAACCGGCCTCGATAATATCCACCCCCAGCCGCGCGAGCTGCTTCGCCAAGACGATCTTCTCCTCAACGTTCATACTCGCGCCCGGGGACTGCTCTCCATCGCGGAGTGTCGTATCGAATATTCTGATGATTGCGCTCATTATGAATTCCTCTGCTTACATGCAGTCGATGATGGCCGCATGCTGCGGTTTGAATAACGGGAAAACGGATTTAGACCAATAGCTCTTAATCTTTCACCTCAACACCGTCGTAATAGTTATTCCGAACAGGACGGATTAAGCAGCAGCCGGTTTCTGCCTCTTGAACAGTTTGACTAATGCCTCAAGGATGCCAACCGCAACGTAAGAGATGGAAACCAGGAACAGGACGAGTTCAGGATGATATGCCACAACCGCCAAAAAGGCCGCTATAACGACGAGGATCCCAAAAGGACGACGCTCCTTCAGGTTGGCCTCCTTCAGGCTGTGGTAGGTGATGTTGCTTACCATGAGCCCAGCCAAGATGAAGGTCAGTGCCAGTATCCAGTAGTCCTTGCCGACCACGTCCGCCAGCTGCACCAGTTTAAGGTGCTCGAGGATGTGGATGATCTCTTCGTATGCGAGCACCGTAGTGGCTATCACTAGTGCCGAAGCCGGAGTTGGAAGCCCAGTAAAATGCTTCTTCTCAGTGCTTCCCATCTGCACGTTGAACCGAGCAAGCCTAAGCGCTGCACAGGCAACCAGGAAGAACGAACCAAGCCACCCGATTTTGCCGAACGAGGACAGCGTCCACGTATAGACAAGGACCCCCGGGGCGACGCCGAAGGATATCACGTCCGCCAGCGAGTCCATCTCGATGCCGAACCGTGTTGCCGTGTGTGTTATCCTTGCAACCCAGCCGTCCAGCACGTCAAAGACAGACGCGATCATGATGGCCCATGCAGCACGCTCATAGTCGGAGTTGAGCGAGGCCACGACGGAATAGAAGCCAGCAAACATGCTGGACAACGTTATGAGATTTGGCAGGACATAGATCCCTTTTCTCATTTGAGCACCCCGATGACATCCCGCGCACCCTTTATCCTGTCTCCTACCTTTACCTTCAGTTCGGCATCCATCGGCAGAAAGATGTCCACCCGTGACCCGAACCTGATCAGACCGTAGCGTTCGCCCGTCTCGAGCGTGTCTCCCGGCTTGGCATAACAGACGATTCGTCTGGCGATGAGCCCGGCGATCTGCTTAACGAGTATTTTATCCTTCCCGTTCGCAATGACCATAGCGGTCTGCTCGTTGTCCAGCGAAGCCTTGTCGGCCGAGGCAACGTGGAATCTGCCTGGATTGTACTTCACGGTCTCCACCGTGCCGCCGCGCGGGGCGCGATTCACGTGAACGTTGAAAACCGAAAGAAAGATGCTAATCTGCTTCACATCGCGCTTCAGATAATCGGGCTCATAGATGCTCTTGACCACGATAACCTTGCCGTCCGCCGGCGAGACCACGACATTCTTGCCTCCCGGCACCGGGCGCTCCGGGTCACGGAAGAAGAACAGGACGAAGAGCGCGAGCAGCAGCGACAAGAAGCCGACGATATTCCACCCGAATGCGAATAGCAACGCGGTCACGATAGCCAGAGGGATAATGAACGGCCATCCTTCCGCCGCCACGGGTATGCCATAATTTTTTATCATACTTTATCCAAACATGTCAGATGACCGAGATCGACGTTCAAATAAAAGGGTCAGAGGGGTAACAACGGAATTTTTCTGACATTCATGTGAACCTTAAAGTTAATTCTTGCTCTTGTCGACCAGCTTGCTCTTCTGCAGCCATGGCATCATCTTCCGCAGGCGCTCGCCAACCTCTTCGATCGGATGGGCCTTCCCTCTCTTCGTGAGCGCGGTGAACGTCGGCTTGTTGGCCAGGTTCTCGAGCATCCACTCCTTTGCGAATTGGCCAGACTGGATCTCGCCCAATATCTTCTTCATTTCCTTCTTCGTCTCGTCGGTAATGATGCGAGGTCCGCGAGTAAGGTCCCCGTACTGAGCGGTGTTGCTGATGGAATACCGCATGTTCGAGATACCGCCTTCGTATATGAGATCAACGATCAACTTCAGTTCGTGCAGGCATTCGAAATAGGCCATCTCTGGAGCATATCCTGCTTCGACCAGGGTCTCGTACCCCGCCATGATTAGTGCGGTAGTACCCCCGCACAGCACTGCCTGCTCGCCAAACAGGTCGGTTTCGGTCTCTTCGCGGAACGTTGTCTCGATGACCCCGGCCCTGCCACAGCCGATGGCAGACGCATAAGATAGTGCCACCTCCTTCGTCTGTCCCGAGGGGTCCTGGTGGACCGCGATGAGCCCGGGGACTCCCTCCCCCTTCACGTACTGAGACCGCACGAGATGACCAGGGCTCTTTGGGGCTACCATAAAGACGTTGACGTCCTCACGGGGGACGATCTGGCCGAAATGGATGTTAAAGCCATGTGCGAACGCCAGATAAGCGCCCTTCTTGACGTTCGGCTCAATATCCTTCTTGTACATGCCGCCCTGGAGTTCATCAGGCACCAGAATCATGATGATGTCGGCTGCTTTTGCCGCCTCAGCCACTTCGACGACCTTGATACCGGCGCCAGCGGCTTTCTCCCAGGACCTGCTGCCCTTCCGAAGCCCGACCACAACGTCGACGCCGCTCTCCTTCAGATTGTTTGAATGGGCAAAACCCTGGCTGCCGTAGCCGATCACCGCGACCTTCCTGCCCTTGAGCAGGCCCATGTCCGCGTCTTTCTCGTAGTAAATCTTCATCATGTCCCCTTTCAAAATAAAAAATATCGAAACCCTGTTATTTCAGCCTGTTCTTTAATTCATTATCGGTGAAAAGCTGGTCGATCGCTGACGACAGTGCTTCCGCGAGCGTATCCTCCACGAACTCCGTCGAGTAGCCTATGCTCTGATGCTCGATCTTGCTGTCCACATTCAAGGTCTTGATGATCTTTTTCTGCGCAGGATCGGCAATGACGATGCGAAGATCAACATCGGCTTTGACGGTTGTGCTCGCAAGCTGCGACTCACAATCTATCCAGAGAGTCTTGATCTGGCCGCTGATCAGGAGATTTGCCCGGCTCGCCGGCATACCGGTCTCAGTCTGATCCCAGACGGGAGCATCTTGTATCGTGATAGCACGGGCTGTGAGCGCGCTCTTCAGAGCTGCCGTAACTTTATCCCGAATCACACCCTGCACGACCAGGTCGTTTGCCACATCATTCAGCGTGCTGACTCGCTTACCTGCGACGGAATAGTTTTCCCCGCGCTCATCTACGAAAGGACTGACGGCTACGGTCGTCTTCGATATTGTCTCGGCGGCACTCTGCGGGGCCTGATATCGGAAATCGATGAGAATAGGCCCCTTATGAGCACAGCCGGGAAGAGATAACGTTACGAATATGGCAAATAGAGCTACATTGATCAGTCGATTTCTCATTCCTTCAACCTTTCATCCCAGCGCGATGTTCAATATCGGGATGCGGGAGACAAAGAACAGATGCCTCATTACTATCATGCATCGGATTCGACTTATTCCCTCGTAATGGCCACCTTGCCTGTGCGCACGATTTCTTTAATCCCGATCGGCCGCAAGAGTTCGATGAAGGCTTCCAGTTTCTTTTCGTCTCCAGTCACCTGGAACGTATAGGTTTTCTGCGTAGAATCGACTACGCGGGCTCGAAATATGTCAGCAATCCTGAGGGCCTCGGCCCGGTGCTCGGTGGGGGCATTGATCTTGATGAGACACATTTCGCGCTCGACATACTCCTTCTCTGCAAGGTCCGTCACTTTGATCACATCAATCAGCTTATTAAGCTGTTTGATGATTTGCTCCAGAATGCGCTCGTCACCCGTCGTCACGATCGTCATTTGTGAGATCGTGGGGTCAAGGGTAGGGCCCACGGATATGGTCTCTATGTTGAATCCTCTCCCACTGAAAAGTCCCGAAACTCTCGACAGCACACCAAATTTATTTTCCACCAGAATGGATATTATGTGTTTCATGGTTTGTCCTCTTAGTAAGGTTGTATTGCAATACCCCCCTACGGTGGCAATCCGCGATCCGAATGCTATTTCACTGCTTTGAGCTTTTTCTCTTCCTTTTTCTTCTCTTCCCCGAAGATCATCTCATTGATCGATGCACCTGCGGGTACCATGGGGAAAACCTTCTCGTACCGGGCGGTCACGAAATCCATGAACACCGTCCTCTTCACCCTGAGTGCCTCTTTGAGCACAGGCACTACCTCCGTGGGCTTCACCGCCCTCAGACCGACGGCGCCGTAGGCTTCGGCCAACTTCACAAAGTCGGGGGTGCTACCGAGGTCCACGGACGAGTAGCGCTCACCGTAGAACAGTTCCTGCCACTGCCGCACCATTCCGAGGTATCTGTTGTTGAGTATCACCACTTTGACCGGTATGTTGTTCTCAATGGTCGTGGCAAGCTCCTGGATGTTCATCTGGATGCTGCCATCTCCGGAAATACTGAACACGTTCCGGTCCGGATGCGCCACCTTTGCGCCGATGGCTGCCGGGAAGCCGTACCCCATGGTCCCGAGACCGCCCGAGGTGAGCCAGTTCCTCGGCTTGTCAAATTTGTAGTACTGCGCTGCCCACATCTGATGCTGACCTACGTCGGTCACGATGATCGCGTCCCCGCCGGTGATCTCGTACAGCTTTTCGACAACGAATTGGGGCTTGATGACGTCATCGGAATATTCGTACGCGAGCGGTCGTTCTTCCCGCCACACCTCGATCTGCTTGAGCCAGCTCTTGCGGATCGCCTCCCAAGGCTCTTTTATATGCTGGAGTTCTTTGTTGAGGGCCACCATCACATGTTTTACGTCGCCGACGATCGGGATGTCCACCCGCACATTTTTCCTGATCGATGTCGGGTCTACATCGATGTGAATTATCTTGGCCTCAGGCGCAAACCCTTCCACCTTGCCGGTCACCCGGTCGTCAAACCGCGCGCCGATGGCTACGATCAGATCCGAGTTGTGGATAGCCATATTGGCGTAGTATGTGCCATGCATTCCGAGCATGCCGAGCGAGAGCGGATGCGTGCCGGGGAATCCGCCGATGCCCATAAGGGTGTGGGTCACTGGAATTTTCGTGATCTCCGCGAAGTCGAGGATCTCCGATGCAGCATTTGAAAGAATGACACCGCCGCCGATGTAGGCTACAGGTTTCTTTGCCTTGGCAATCGCCTCTGCTGCCTGTTTGATCTGCCATTTGTTCCCGGTGACCGTAGGGTTGTAGCTCCTGATCTCGACCCTCTCGGGATAATGGAATTCGGATTTGCTGGTCACAACATCACGCGGCAAATCAACGAGCACGGGACCCGGCCGTCCTGTTGAAGCAAGGTAGAATGCCTCTTTAATTGTCCTGGCGAGTTCATTTACGTCCTTCACCAGGAAATTATACTTGGTACAGGGACGGGTAATGCCGACGATATCCGCCTCCTGAAACGCATCGTTACCGATGAGCGCCGTGGGGACCTGTCCGGTGAAGACCACAATCGGAATGGAATCCATGTATGCCGTGGTAAGGGCCGTGACAACGTTCGTGGCGCCCGGTCCGGAAGTGACGAGTGCCACACCGACCTTACCCGTTGAGCGGGCATAGCCATCAGCCATGTGGACCCCTCCCTGTTCATGCCGCGGCAGAATCATGCGGATGTCCTTTTGCTCATAGAGCACGTCGAAGATCTTGAGCACGACCCCGCCGGGATAGCAGAAGAGCGTATCAACCTTCTCCTTCTTCAGGCATTCAAGAAAAATTTCTGCTCCGGTAATTTGTTTATTGGACATGTTTTCACCCTCTGCAGGATCGCAAGCTTGCCTGCTTGATCATGCTTTCACAATCGCGCCGGTATTGGCGGAAGTGACCACTTTTGCATAACGCGCGAGCCAGCCGTTCCTGATTTTAGGTTCCCGCGGCTTCCAGTTTGCGAGCCGTTTTTTAATCTCATCAGCGGAGAGCTTGATTTCCAGTTTCCGGCTCGGTATATCGAGAGCGATCTTGTCTCCGTCCCGTACGACCGCTATCGGCCCGCCTTCCGCAGCCTCCGGTGAAATATGTCCGATGCAGGGACCACGAGTGCCGCCTGAGAACCTGCCGTCGGTCAGCAAGACTACGGAATCGCCAAGCCCCATGCCCGATATAGCAGAAGTAGGCGAGAGCATCTCGCGCATGCCTGGACCGCCTTTTGGTCCTTCGTATCGGATAACGACCACGTGGCCTGCTTGTATCTTCCCCGCGAGGATCGCCGACATGGCGTCTTCTTCGGATTCGAAGACCACCGCCGTACCTTCAAACTTCATCATCCTATCGCTCACCGCGGTCTGCTTCACCACGGAGCCGTCCGGCGCCAGGTTGCCTGAAAGCACTGCGATGCCCCCCTCTCTGTGATAGGCTTTGTCAAGTGACCGGATCACGTCATCGTTCAGCACACGGCCAGCCTTCGCGAGCTCGATGATCGATCTGCCGCTCACCGTTGGCGACTCCTTGAGCATATCCTGAAACCGCGATAGCACGCCAGGAATGCCGCCTGCGGCGTCGAGATCTTCGAGATAGTGATGTCCGCCAGGGAGCATGTTGCACACGTGCGGCGTCTCCCTGCTAATCGTGTCGAAAACCGTTATCGAGAGTCCGATGCCCGCCTCATGTGCAATGGCTGGAATGTGTAGAGTTGTATTCGTCGACCCGCCAAGGGCCATATCTATGCGGATGGCGTTTTCAAAAGCATTCTTTGTCATGATCTTCCGCGGCGTGAGCCCTTCTTTCACCATGCCCGTAATACGCTTGCCGCTCTCGAAAGCGATACGCCGCTTCTCGCCGGAAACGGCGAGTGCCGTAGCAGTTCCCGGCAGGCTCATGCCGAGCGATTCGGTGACGCAGGCCATGGTATTCGCCGTATACATCCCCTGGCATGAACCGGGACCGGGACAGGCGCAAACCTCAAGCTCCGCAAGATCGGTCTCGGACATCTCACCCTTCCTGACCTTGCCGACGGCCTCAAAGGCACTGATAAGGTTCACTCGGCTGCCGTGGTACGTGCCGGAATGCATGGGACCTGCAGTGACCACGATCGTTGGGATGTCGATGCGGGCCGCGGCCATCAGCATCCCTGGTGTTATTTTGTCGCAATTCGTGAGCAGCACAAGTCCATCGAAAGCGTGGGCCATCGAAATCGACTCAACGATATCGGCGATGAGTTCGCGGGACGGCAGTGAATAGTGCATGCCCATATGGCCCATGGCGATACCGTCGCAGATGCCGGGCAGGCCAAAGAAAAGCGGCCATCCTCCACCGGCATGCACGCCTTTTTCGATGAATCGTTCCAGGTCTCGCATACCGATATGTCCCGGAATGAGATCCGTAAAGCTCGTTGCGATGCCGATCATGGGCTTTTCGAGCTCACTTCTCGTGATACCCGTTGCAAACAAAAGAGACCTGTGCGCCGCGCGCTCCAGGCCCTTCTTGATCCTGTCACTTCTCAAGTTAACACTCCTGATATTTAGCGATACAGAACAAGTCCCAAGTGAGAGTGCGCCCCTCCCGACGAATGCGGCGTACGTCAAGGACACCGCAGTCGGGAAAAACGCAGCGCACCGCAGCAGATGGACTTTCTATGAGCTGATTGTCATTATTTTTAACATAGATAGGTGATTTTAGTCAATAAAAAAATCCCCCTTTACGCTCTCGTATAAAGAGGGATTCTCTCTTTCTTCCAGGAGGAAAAACACAAAAGGCAAGGTTTTTTACCTTGCCCTCACGCTCTCAGGCTTGACCAACTCTTGAACGCCTGACTATTTCCTGCATCCTGTCCTTTGCCGCCAGTTTCAGCTTCTGGATCCGTTTCCTCTCCATCTCTTCTTCAGGAGTGAGGTATCGGTGAGACTCATAGCCCGTCAAGGTGTCTTCCAGCTTCCGATGTTCCTGCTCCCATTTCTGGAACTCAGGATTCTCCACCCTGAGTTTTTCCATAAGTACCTCTTCTTTTACCTCCACATTCATACGGCGGCCCTCCTTTAGGCTTTAATGTGATGAGAAGGTTTTAAAAAGAACATATTTCCTGTTAAAAAAATTACCACAATTTTTTAAAAAAGGCAAGCACCAAAATAGCTTAAAGAAACAATTGGTTAGCTTTGCCCCGTCCTTTCCGCAACACTCAGAAATGCCTTCTGCTCGAGCGTCATTATAACTGCATCCTCGACCGGTGAATCATAGTATTCTCGCCTCAGAGAAGTGCCCATAAACCCCAGACTGGAATAGAGCTTCTGAGCAGCGACATTCGAGGTCCGTACCTCGAGAAATGCCCTGCGTGCGCCCTTTGCATGGGCGTGTTTGATACCGGCAAGTACGAGGCGCCTGGCTATCCCATGACGCCTGGAATCCGGCGCTACGGCAAGGTTCAAAATGTGCATTTCATCGCGAACCAGCCAGAACACGATATAGCCCGTCACCGCACGCTTGGGCATCGTGCTTGAGAGCGAGACCATGAGGGTCGAGACAAGAGGACTGCGGAACTCCGACAGGAAGAGGTTCCCTGACCAGGGCATGCTGAAGGAAGTCTGCTCTATGTCGAGGACCTGACCGATGTCTTCCTTTTTCATGAAATCTATCTTGATTTCTGCCGTTTTTCCCAAGCTACCTCGGCCTCCGGTCTTCGAATATATAAAGGTGCCAGGCTGTCCAGCTCAGTCTGCCTGCCGCTTTTTATTATGTTCAGCCCGATCTCAGCAACTGCCGCCCCGGAGGGAAGAACTGCAGATTGAGGAGCGAAGACCGCTCTCTCGCCGAATATCTTCTCTATATCAGCCCGGTAGATTCGTGACCCCTCGCCGGTGAACACTGTTTTTTCACTTAACCATTTCGCGAGCCTGTCGATCGGGATCACAGTCTCCGGCAGAACCTGGACAAGAGTTTTCTCATGGAACCGGTACAGCGCAGCATATGCCTCGTTCTTGCGGGCATCGAGCAATGGACAGACAGGGTAGGCGGCGTAGGGCAGGTTCCACGCAAGCGCTTGGAGCGTGGGTACGGCAGCTACCGGATTTCCCGTCGCGAGCGCAAGTCCCTTGACCGTGGCCAGGCCAATCCTTAGCCCGGTAAACGAACCAGGCCCGATGGCGACGGCAAAGCCGACAAGGTCAGAGACTGCAAGTCCGGTGTCCTTGAGCACCCGGTCAATCGTGGACATCAAACGCTCAGAGTGCGTCACCTCGATGTTCAGGCTGTACTGCGCGATGACGCCGTTTTCTGAGACCACGGCCACGCTGCCGGTCTTAGTCGATGTCTCGATACCGAGGATGTTCACAGAAGCACCTTAACGTAAAAATGAGATCATGTCAAAACAAAACCCGAATTACTTTAGTATTTGAAATGATGAAGCTGCTGTTTTTCCATGAGCGGCTCCGAAGCCCTCCTCGACGACACCAGACCTCGCAGGGGGATTCGGCCTGGAGAACCGGCGCTTTAAAGGAGAAACCGCCCCAGAGACAAATGAACTCCTTTCATAACCTGTTTGGTATTCGGATCTCGGTACGCGCAGAGAATGCCCAAAAGGTGGGTGTCCGAGTAGACACGGATAAAAGAGAGGGCGATTCTCAGCGGCAGGAGACAGGAGAGGACGCTCATGAGTGTCTTCTTACTTGGTCCCGTCATTACTGAACGCAGGAGCCTGTCATTACAGCCAGACACACTAAAGGGTATCTACCTGCCATAGCGGATTTCGAAACGCTTATATTCACCTCGATACGGTTCCCAAAAAATCTCAACCTTGCTCACCCGAGCGCCAAGTGGGCCCTTGTGGCACCAGCCAATGATCTCCTCGACCTTTTTCTTTTCCCCCTCGAAGAGAGCCTGCACGCAACCGTCCGGAAGGTTCCGGACCCATCCTCCCACGCCGAGCCGGACCGCCTCATCCCTGGTGCTGGCCCGAAAGAACACGCCCTGCACGAGCCCGTGAATGATCACCTCTGCACGAAGAGTCTCCATAGAGCCAAAGCCCCTTTGACAAGCTCCAAATGACTGATGGCAACTGCCTCCTCCTCGGTTTGATTCCGGAGGATTCCAACAGCAACGGCCAAGCCGTCGCTTTGTCGGCCCCTGCCCCTGGCGGCATTGCTGCACAGTTCGAGCAGCTGCTGCCCAGGCGCTCCGCCCTTGACAGCGCTCCTTCTGCGGCGTTCCCGTGGAGGTTCCCGCATGCCACACTGACCCTAGCAAAACAATTCATGGAACGACGGATCCTCAGGTCTCAGCATGAGCATATCCGGCTCCATTGGCAGAATCGATGTCAGGCCTAACCCTTGACCTTGCTCGCAAGCTTCCCTAGCCTGCTTTCTTTCGACTTTTATCTTCTGATTTTTGCGCTTTTGCCTCTCCGGCATCTGTTTTCCTGAAGGTTCCCTTTAACGCCCTGACCTCCGCAGGGGTCAGGTGGCGGTATTGCCCTTCGGGGAGATCGCCCAGTGAGATGTTGCCGGTCCTGATTCTCTTGAGCCTGATAACCGAACGCCCCACCCGATCGAACATGCGCCGGACCTGACGTTTCCTGCCCTCGCGGATGGTGATCTCGACCCAGGAGTTCGTCTCTTCTTTGCGGACCTTTTTAACCTTTGCAGGTGCGGTCTTTCCGTCTTCGAGGAATACGCCCTTTTCGAGTTCATGCACTGTTTTGTCGTCGAGCACACCTCTGACCTTCGCAAGATATGTCTTCGGCAACTCGTGGCTCGGATGCGTTATCAGGTGCGCGAAGTCTCCGTCATTTGTCATGAGCAACATGCCTTCAGTATTGTAATCGAGACGACCGACCGGATAGACGCGTACCTTGATCCCTTTCAGGAGGTCCTGTACCGTGGGTCGCCCCTCGGGGTCGGACATCGTCGTGACATACCCAGCGGGCTTGTTCAGCATGATATACGTC
Organism: Nitrospirota bacterium; assembly: GCA_035623825.1. GTDB lineage: Bacteria > Nitrospirota > UBA9217 > UBA9217 > UBA9217 > DASPSR01. The sequence continues at coordinate 4,477 of DASPSR010000015.1, read as the reverse complement.
TGAGGCTGCTTGGGATTGATGAGCTTGCCATCGACCTTGATATGATCCTTGCTGGGGTCGGCCTTGGTTCCGAGTTCGGTCACAACCTTGCCGTTGACGCGCACCCTGCCTTGCAGAATAAGCTCCTCGGCGGCACGGCGCGACGCCGCCCCTGCGGCAGACATGATTTTTTGCAATCGTTCTTGCATAATTTTTCATTATACCGACAAATCAGGGGAAATACAATCGCGACTGGTTACCATGCGGCCAGATTACACTTGTTTGATAATCAGTTTAAAAAGGAGTACGGCCGGCGTTATGGTTGGTCGATACGTGTCTCAAGAATGGTCTTTCTATGACTTCTGGTTTTAGATTGAGAAGGTTCAGGGCAGCCATACTTCGGGCGTCATCCTACTCTCTTCGCCACCCACTCTTTGAGCCGGGGACATTTTTTCTTCGCCCTGTTCCCTTCGCAATCTCCGCAGATGGTCATGTCCTGACTACAGGCGCTGAAGCCTTCAGGGCTGTGGGCGTCCGCCGCTTTTTTGGCATTCGCCCTTTGGGCTTTATCGATTCTCGTGATTTTTGACATGGTTGCTGATAACTTTCAAGCGCCAATATTCCAAACTTGCGTAGACTTTGAATTCAAAAAAGGGACTCTGAATGGTTGACCTCGATTGATTAATCATCATTGCTTTGGATATCGTCGCCTATTATTTGATGCCGATCCCTAACCCGACACGAAGGCCTGCCGCTGCCCTTTCTAAACATCCCTCTTATCTTCTATTCCGTCCCCGAGTCTACTCCATCCTGTAGTTAGGCGCTTCTTTGGTAATCACCACGTCATGAACATGAGATTCGCGGAGACCGGCGCTCGTGATCTTGATGAACTTCGCCCTTTTCCTGAGCGTCTTGAGGTTCTCGCACCCGCTGTAGCCCATGCCGGCCCGCACTCCACCGATGAGCTGCAGCACGCTTGCCGCCAGCGTCCCCTTGTATGGCACGCGGCCCTCAACGCCCTCGGGCACGAGCTTGGCCTTTTCTTCCTCATGTGCCTGGAAGTAGCGGTCCTTGCTGCCACGCTCCATCGCACCGATGGAGCCCATGCCGCGGTAGACCTTGTAGCTCCGGCCTTGATAGAGAATGGACTCGCCGGGGCTTTCTTCCGTGCCCGCGAATAGGCTGCCAATCATGACGCAAGACGCACCTGCAGCAAGCGCCTTGGTGATGTCGCCGGAGAATTTGATCCCGCCGTCAGCGATGCAGGGGATGCCGGCCTTGTCCGCTTCTTTGGAACAGTCCAGGACTGCCGTGATTTGCGGCACGCCAGCGCCCGACACCACCCGCGTCGTGCAGATGGAGCCCGGTCCGATGCCGATCTTGACGCAATCGGCACCAGCTTTGATCAGATCCTTTGCGGCCTCAGCCGTAGCGATGTTGCCCGCAACCACATCCATCTCGGGATATTTCTTTTTGATGGCCTTGACCGCATCAATTACTCCCTGGGAATGACCGTGCGCCGTATCCACCACGATGATATCGACGCCGGCCTTGAGCAGTTCTGGTACGCGATCAGGATAATCACCAACGCCTACTGCCGCGCCCGTGCGGAGTCTGCCGAGCTTGTCCTTGCAGGCGTTCGGATACTTGATCTTCTTTTCGATGTCCTTTATGGTTATGAGGCCCCGCAGGCTGAAGTCCTTGTCCACGATCAGGAGCTTCTCGATTTTGTATTTCTGAAGGATCTTCATGGCCTTCTCCAGCGTGGTGCCCAGGGGCGCCGTGATCAGGCGATCCTTTGTCATCACATCGGATACCTTGAGGTTCATCCTGGTCTCGAAGCGGAGGTCCCGGTTAGTAAGGATGCCGACGAGTTTGTGGCCCTTGGTAACCGGGACGCCAGAGATGCGGTACTTCCGCATGAGTTCGAGCGCCTCGGCGATTCTTGCGTCGGGCGAGACGGTGATAGGATCGATGATCATGCCGCTCTCGGACTTCTTGACCTTGTCCACCTCCTCGGCCTGTCTGTCGATGGGCAGGGCCTTGTGGATAAACCCTAGACCGCCCTCCTGGGCCAAGGCGATGGCGAGCTTCGCCTCGGTCACCGTGTCCATGGCTGAGCTCACGAGGGGAATGTTGAGGCTTATCCGCTTGGTGAGTTGCGTCCGGACGTCCACATCCCTGGGAAGCACATCGGATTTCGCAGGCAGAAGAAGCACGTCATCAAATGTAAGAGCTTCTCGAATCGGGCCGACAACCATTGAATGTCTCCTTCAGTATGAAAATTTTGTGTATGGTACGCGATGCTGTCACGATCTTGAATCTAATACTCTACCACACCTGCCCAAAAACCTCAAGGGGAAGCTGTTTATTCAAACCCTGATTCTGCGTTCAGAAATGGATTCTCCCTTCGCTCATCCCCTATCGTGGAGGCGGGGCCGTGTCCGGAAAAGACCCTGGTGTCGTCCGGCAGGTTCATAAGGTTTGTCCTGATAGAGTCGAGTAAGGTCATGAGATCCCCCCCGGGCAGGTCAGTCCTCCCGATGGATCCGGCGAAAAGTGCGTCACCGGTGAATACCATACCCTCTTCGAGCAGGCAGATACCTCCCGGCGAATGGCCGGGTGTATGCAGGACCCTGAGCGATATCTCGCCTGCGGTAATCATGTCCCCATGCTTTAGGTACCGGTCTGCGGGCGGCGAGGACACGGGACCCATGCCAAAGGCCCTTGAATGCTGCGCCGCAGATGCGAGCACCGGCGCGTCCCCTTCATGGATGAGCAGCTCGGCACCAGTGGCTTCTTTTATGGCCTTGTTCGCGCCGATGTGGTCGAAATGGCCGTGGGTATTTACAATATATTTTACGCTGAGGTCCTTGTCCCTGATGATCTTAAGGATATCTGCTGCATCGTCGCCAGGGTCGATAACCACGGCGTCCCTGGTCTTCTCGTCAGCGAGAATGAAGCAGTTCACTTGGAGCGGGCCCACGATGAGTCGAATGAGGATCATGTTATTTGTCCTTTTCCTGAAGAACCACGAATGGGGTCTTTACACACAAAGCTCACGAACAACCTGAATATCAAGAAAAAGCTGAAACGAAGGCATGTTCGCCTGACAATGTATCAATCCATGTGGTCCGAGTTGACTTCCCTTGATTTTTCCGCGTCAGCCTTCCTCGTCTTTCAATAGCACCGTGACCTCGTATATCGTACGGACACTCCTGCTCAACAGAGTAAAGAATCGGAAAGTGATCAAATTATGCTCTTGACGCCTCCCTCATGTCCCATGAACCGTACACGTCATCCTGTCATTTTCTCCTCACCAGCCCCCATATGAACTTAAGCTCTTCACTCCTCAAAATCCACATGGTGACGATATAGAAAAGCAAGCTAATAACCATGCCGCCGCAGAGAAGTCCGATCTTGTGCAAGGTGTTACCGCTTAAATCCCAAACCGGATTTCGGCTGATCTGCCAGCCAATCACCCCCATTGCAAAGGACGCGGGAACGATCTTGAGGAGCGATACCAGGATCCGCCGGGCGTCGATCCTTCCGATCTTTTTTCTAAGCTGGATAGTCAGGAGAATAATATTCAGCATGGACGCAAGCGACGTGGCAAGCGCCAATCCGCCATGATCGAGTGGCGTCCAGAGGATGAATACCGAGCTGAACAGGATGTTCGTGGTGACTGCCAGGATCGCGATCTTGACCGGGGTTTTGGTGTCCTGGAGCGCATAGAACGCCTGGGCCACAATGCGTACACCGGCGAATGCCCAGAGTCCAACGGCATAATACATGAGGGCCGCGGCCGTGCCTGCCGTCGAAATGCGATCGAAATGCCCGTGTTCGAGCAAAAGTTTCACGATCGGCAACCTCAGCGTTATGAGCCCGGCCATGGCCGGGAACATGATAAAGAATACAAGCCTGAGGCCCAGGGACAGGGTCTCGCGGAACGCCTCGGTCTCACGCCTCGCGGCCTGGGCAGACATGGTCGGTAGCACGGCCGTAGAGATGGCGATACCGAAGATGCCGAGCGGAAAATGTATGAAACGCATGCCGTAATACAGGTAGGTAATGCTTCCGGTAGCGAGGAACGACGCGAAGATGGTACCGATGAAGATGTTCACCTGGTTCACCGAAGAGATCATAAAGACCGGAAGGGCAAGAAGGCCAACCTTCTTTACCCCGGGGTGCGTTGGTTTAAGCTGGGGCCACATCAGCATCCCCTGCTTCCTGAGCCCCGGCATCTGGATAAGAAACTGGAACAACCCGCCGAGGACAACACCAACGGCTACCCCAAGTATGGGCTGGGGAAGGAATTTCAGGCTTAGCGCCACCGCCGTGATTGTCACCACATTCAGCATGACAGGCGAGAGTGCGGGTGCCAAAAAAGACCGGATAGAGTACAGCACCCCCATGGCCAGCGCTGCAAGGCCGATGAAGAAAAGGTACGGGAACATGATCCTCGTAAGCGTCACCGCGAGGAGATACTTGTCGTGCT
>DASPSR010000011.1:0-67037 GCA_035623825.1 Nitrospirota bacterium | reverse complement strand
GGTCGGCATCCGCATGTCGCTCGACGGCCTCGCCGAGGGAGGGCGCGACGGAAACGCCATTGCCAGAAGAAGCAGGGTCTGCAGGGACGGCGGCCGTGTAAGTTCCGGAGGAACTGACGGCGGACGACTGATCGAATGAACTTGTGCCGGGAGGCCCTCCGCGCCGCCAGTATGTCTCCGTCTCGATCGTGAGCCTGTACGGCCCCTGGCCCCACAAGGACGACGCCATCTTTTTGACCGCAGAGATCCTATCCGAGACCTCCGACCGGTCCTCAACGTCTGCGAGATAAGAAATACGCAGGATGGACGGGGATTTTTTGAGCTCGCTTATGAGCATATCCATCCTCGGCTTCCACTGCTCCCGCATCACCGACGTTTTCGGCTCGAAAACGCCGTCCGCGATGTCCAGGCGCACCACGCGGTGAAGAGCGGCGCCGAAGTCGAATTTCATCGCCTTCCCGCGTGTGACCCGGAGGACAAGCGGGTTATCCGTGGTGACCCGGTAGCCTGTCGGCAGCGAACGGTCATCGAGCTTCAGGATGAAGTTGCTTCCCCTGTCGGGGTCGGGGACCACGGCGCAGGTGATGTGGAAACGGCCGAACTTGTCCGTAGTCGCTATCAGGCCGTTCGCCGAAACGATCCTCACGCCTGCCAGACCCTGCTCTCCCGTGTCCTGATAGCCGTTCGCGTTGGCGTCGTCGAACACCTTGCCGATGATATCGGTGCAGTCCATCGTGGGGTCGGGTGCGACGTGGACCGTTGCGACTGCTACGCCCGAGGCGGGGCTGCCGGGGGCCATGGCATGGATGGTGGCTGCGGCCTGGTAAACAGCCGGGACAGCGGCCTTGGCATTGCTCATGGCCTGACCGACCCCGGTGACGCCGTTCATGACGGGGACAGCACCCTTGGAATTTGCTTGGACGACACCAGTGACGCCATTAATAACCTGGGCCTTGTTAACGTAATTGCCATTCGAGACCCCGGCCGTCACGACCAGTATCAGGTTGATGGTGTGCTGAGAATTTGCGGCAAGGGTCGAGATGTTCCAGATAAGCTGGGTCCCGCTTATCGTCGGCTCGACCTTTTGGCCGTCCACGACGCCGGAGCCTGAAACGTACTTGAATCCGGGAGGCGGGGTATCGACGACTTCCAGGTTCGCAAGATCGGCCCCCAGGGTGTTGGTCAGCGTGATCGTATAGGGGACCATCTGGCCGATCGAGACGTTCACCATCGTTGTGGTCTTCGTGATGGCGATCGCGTTATTCTGCACGGGATCGATGGCGATATGGTTGTTGTAGATCTGGCTGTCCCCCGGCCTCGCGTTATCGAACGTAAGATGCAGGTAATAGGCAGTGCCATGTCCGGCGGGCACCGAGGCTGCCGGAGGCAGGACGGAAGCCTGAGCCTCGCAATAGGCAGAAGTTGCAGGCACTGCGTCGGCCGGGCCGCCGGGGCAGGTCGGGACCGAGAACGTCGCGGTCGAGGCGCTTGACGTCGGCGGTATCAGTTTCGACAGGCCGGCAATGTATCCTGATGCGGGAGGCATGACCTGGATCAGATAATCGCCGCCTGACGGGCAGGCGGACGCGTCGCTGAAGTTCAGGTCGAACTTGTAAAACCCGCCTGGAAGCGTTACCTGGCCCTGCGCTGCCGGGTCGTTAAAACAGCTTGCGGGAAGCGGCGACTTGGTAGATGCCTGAAGCATGGTAAGCGCGGCGCCCATAATCGGCGTCCGTGCGATGGAATCGTAGACTACGCCGTTGGGGGTCAGCAGGAGGTTCAGGTTCGCAAGGCTTCCTCCCGAGGCAAGGACGATGTTCGATATCCGCTGCATGCCGTTGGTGAACGGAGAATCGCCCCATCCCAGCATGGCCGTGTTGGCTCCGGCGCCTGGGGCGCGGAATCGGATCTCATACGTGCTCGTAGTACCGGCATTGGGGGCGAGGCCGCTTATCTGGTACGTTCCGTCGGAAGCCGTGTATGCGGTGCCTATTATCTGGCCGTCCTTGTAGATATCCGCCGCCCACCCGGAGAACGGCTGCTCCCCGCTGTCGAACGCTTTGTTGAAGTTGGAGTCCTGCCATGCGCGGCCGGAGAAGCTTCCCGGCTGTGAACCGAAACTGAGGGTGACGCTTGACGTCGTCGTCTGCTGCGGAGTGTTCCAGGCCGCCTGGGCGGTATTGGTGACGGCGGTGCCGGTAGGAGCCGTCGTGTTTAATTTGACGCGGAAGCGGAGTACGACTGTTCCGCCAGGAGCCAGGGAACCGTAGGTGACGCCGTAGTTCGCTGTGATCACCGGTGATGCGAAGTTGACGCCGTTTGCCGACCCGTTCATGGCCGCAGAGCCGGCGACATAGGAGGCTTGCGCCAGGATCGAGGAAAGATCATCCGTGATCACCACGCCAGTGGCCGGGACCGTGCCGATATTGGTTGCGGTGACGGTATACTCGACGATGCTTCCGGGAAGCGGCACACCTCCTCCCACCACGGCATATGTCTTGGTAACGGTAAGCTGTTGGGCGTTCCCGACAGTGATGCAGGTCGACTGGTAGCCGTTGGCAGGATTGCCGTCGGAGTCGGTCAAAAGGTTTGTAAGACCGGTTGCTGCCACTGTGCCCTGGTTACAGATGATCGTTCCTGGGGCTACGCCGGCGTTGACCCGGACGTCAAAGGTGATGGTCCCGGTGCTGTTTGCGGCCACGGTGCCGCCGGACGGCGAAGAACTCTGCGTAGGGCCGGTGGAAACGACGGACATGCCGGAGGCCAGGGGGGACACGCCTGCGCCGGCATCGGCTACGGCACTGCCGTTTAACGTAGTGCTGTTCGAAACGTAGGTCGTGTTGGCAGGGACGACATCGGTAAGAACGACGCCGGAGGCAGGCGTCGCGGCAGAGTTCGTCAGGGTGATGGTGTAACGGATAACGTCGCCCGGGTCAACGAGGCCGTTCCCGTTATTGTCCACGGAGAGCTTGACGGTCTTCTGCGCAGTGAGGAGCGGCAGATTCCCCACGACGACCGAGGTCGGACTGTTCGGCACAGGATTGTTCGGGTCGCCTGAAGGCTGTTCGGGGGCCGGACCGCTCCCCGCTCCGGAGCCGTCCACGAAGCCCTGGTTGGAAATCATGGTGCCGTTCACCACGCTTACGCTGATCTTGACGTCGAATGTGACGGTTGCAGTATTGGCGGCGGAGGCAGTGGCATCCGCAGGCATGGCGCCCGGCGTCAGGTTTGACCGGGTATTGATCGGCATGCCGTTCTGAAGAGGACTGACACCTGCGCTGATGTCCGCCACTGCCGCTCCGTTGAGGGTCGTGGAGCCCGCGACATAGGAGGTATTAGCCGGGACGAGGTCCCTGAGAGTCACGCCCACGGCGTTCTCCGAGCCGATGTTGTTCACCTTGATGGTGTACCTCAAGGTGTCCCCCGCAGTGACTGTCGAGGTGCCCGATGTCAGATCCTGTACCGTCTTCTGTACACGGAAGACCGGTGCCGAGACGATGGTCGTTTGTGTCGGATTGGCGGTACCGCCCTGGGACGGGTCGTTGCTTGAGAGAGAAGAGCCGATCTGTCCCTGGTTCAGGACCTTTGTGCCGCTGTTGATTGCGGGCAGGAGCCTGGCCGTAAACTCGACCACCAGCTTGTCGTTGGCCCCTCCCTGGGCATCGATATTGAGGTTTCCAATGCTTATCATGCCGGTGCCCTTTGTCCCGGTTGTCTGAGAAACGATGGCGCCCACAGGGACTGCCGTGAGTGTCAGGGTTCCGGGAACGAACATGGCGGTCTGGTTCAGCCTGTCAAGCTCGTCCGTAAGCGATAGGCCGGAGGCGGCAAGAGTGCCTGTGTTCTGGACCGTAAGCGTATATTTGAGTGTATCGCCAGGCCTTGCGGTGGCGCCTGACTGGCCGGTGGTCACATCGAATGCGGTCTTGGTGAAGGTAAGGACGGTCGACTGGGTGTTTACCGTGAAGGCGTCCTGGAAGTCCAGTATTCCAGGCGTACCGTTCGTCAAGGTGTTCATGGTGGTATGCACGTTCCCCGATGCGCCCGTGGCCGAGGGGTCGGCGCTCTGGTAACTCGTCGCGCCCGCAATGTTGGTGAGGGCGAGACCCCCTGCTGTGCCCTGGTCGAGAGAAGCTTGATACGTGATTATCAGCCGGTTTGCCGGCGCAATGGCCGTGGCTGCCGTCGACTTCGTAGTGATCGTCAGAGTGCAGGCCGGCGTGCCCGTGAAGGAAGCGGTGAAGTCCGTGCCGCTTACCAAAGGAGAAGAGACTGGCGTGACGCCGTCCGGCTGGTAAATGCGGGCAGTGATGTTCGCCGGAGCCTGGCCGCACATGCCGCCCTTAGCAGGCCCGGTCACGTTGGGAAGGATGTCTGTTATGGTCGTATTCCATGCAGAGGAGGATCCGGCATTCTGAATATTAAGCGTGAAGGTGCCTGGCGTACCGGCGCCCATGGTGCTTGGGCCGGTCTTCGTCAGGGTCAAGTTGGGGCCAACGATGGTGACCGGGGAGCTCGATCCTGGGGCGCCAGCAGCACCCGTGGTGTTATCGCCGCTTGCCTTGTTGTATTTGTAGTTCGCCGTGTTGGTGAATTGTTTCCCGATGGTATTGTTCGTTGTGTCGTTTGCCAGCACCACGGTGACATCCATGATAAGCTGGTCGCCGGCTGGAACATAAAGTCCGCCGCTTGCCGTGTCCGCCAGTACCAGATTCGTTGAGGTCCCTGAATTGGTAAGAGAAGACCAGGACTTGGTCCCTGACGCAAGGCGAGCGGTTGCGGCCACGTAGTTAAGAGACACGCCGGTCGCGGCAAGGCTCATATCGTCTGTGACCTGAACATTATAGATCGCCGTAGACGAATGCTGAGCGGGGACCGTGATGCGGTAGGTGAAGGGCTGACCGAGCGCAGCGGTGGACACCAGGGCCTGCTTCGAAAGCGCAGAAAGCGCTGACGCAGAGGCGCTGGTCAGCTGGACGGTCGCTGCGGAGGTCGGGCCGTAAACCTGCCTGTCGGCGACAACGCTGTTTGCCGGCACATCGATGCTGTCCAGGGAGTAGTAATGCTGGACAAGGGTGTTATTGACCAGGGGAGTTCCGGACCCTAAGGTGCTGTCCGCCTTGACCTGGTAGACCACCTGAAGGGTATCGCCCGGCGGGATGCTGTAGGCATTGGCAACGCCCGTGTCGAAGTTCCAGGAGGCGACGCCGGTGGCGGGGTTATAAGAGAAGTACGGCGACGCGGGAACGGGAAGTGTTGAAACCACGGCTTTCGTGGCGGTATTGACGAGTGAAACGCCGGTGGTGGTAACGCCGTTCTGGCGGAGTCCCGCGGGCAGCGTGTCGGTGAGCACGGGATCATATGCCGGAGACGCGCCGGTGTTCGCGATGTATATGGTATAGGTGATGAGATCGCCTGCGCTGACACTGGTGCCCCCGGCCGCAGGGGCGGCGCTCTTGGACACGCCGAGCATCGGCTGCCATATATTGAGAGAGGCGCTTGATGTCTTAGGAGATGCGGCTATGCTGTTAATCGCGTAGCTCACTGAAGCGTTGTTGGTCAAAATCTGTTTCACAGGCGTCTGTGCAAGGGTGTTCTTGATTACCTTTGCCCGGTACTGGATGGTCAGGATGTTGCTGGCAGCACTGCCGCCTGATACATTGGAGACGTTCCCGAGATTCCAGGTCAAGGCCCCGGTGGCACCCTGAGACGGCTGGGATGAAACGGCGTAAGTGAGGCTCCCGCCCGAAGCTGGAGTGATGGACACCAGGCTGTCATAGGAGAGTCCTGCGGGGAGAGTATCGGTGACCACAACGTTCTGGGTCGTCCCGGAACGGAAGGTCAATGAAAGACTGTAAACGACGGTGTCGCCTATGCGAAGCGTTGAATCAGTAGCGGTGCTGAGCCCGCTGTTCCAGGTGTCGGAGACCACTGATTTGAAAATGGTCGTGGGATCCTGAGATGAGATGGTGGCGGTGGCAGGGCCGGAACAATAGTTGTTGGGCTGAGTGATGTTCGGGCAGCCGGCGCCGGTGCGCTCGCCGGAAGCACTGCCTGACAGCGATGTCCATGCCGTATAAGCGGTGTTGCCGAACGGCGTGCCGTCAACCGACAGCACCTTCGCCTGGAACGTCAATACGAGCTTCCCGTTCACGGGTATAGTGAGGCTGCCGTCGCCATTTGCGCTGCCCCAATCGAGCGAGCCGCCGGAGAGCAGCGCCGGATTCGAAATAAAACCAACTACCGGGGAACCGTTGATCTGTGCAGCTGCGGAACCGGGAACAAGCGCTACGTTCGCCGGCAGCGTGTCGATGACGTCCGAATCATACGCGGTTGAAGTACCGTCATTGGTCAAAGTGACTGCGTATTGAAGAACGTCGCCAGCAGCGGCCGGGCTGGTGGCCAGTTTGCCGGATGGCGAAAAGTAGCTCACCGTTTTCGTGATGGTGAGGTGCGGCTCGACGACCGTCATGGGCGTGCTGTTTCCCGAACCGCCGGTCACTGTAGTCGTACCGCCGCATCCTTTGCGTTTGTTATGGGTATACGACGCGCTGTTTATGAACGAAACGCCGTTTATGTTCGTAGCGGTGTTCATGACGGCCACGGTTACCCTGATGACGGCTTGGCCGCCCGCGGGGATGTCGATGCCAGTACCTGAGTCCTGAAGGATGAGGTTGGAACCGGTGCCTGTATTGATGACGTTCCAGGTTCCTCCGGAGACCACAGAGGCGCTGACAAAGGTCACGTTGGGCGGGAGGCTGTCAAGGATGCGTACGTCGTACAGGGGGGCCTTGGCCGGGGCTGCCGGCACCGTGATCGTGTAGCTATACTGCTGACCGATGGTCGCAGTCGAAGGTGTCGGCGAGGTTTTCGACAGTGCGCCTGGCACCTGCACCGTGACGGCGGTGATATCGCCCGTCCCGCTAAGGGGCGACGGCCCGTTCACGTACGGGTCATCGCTGACGCCGGACCATGATTTGTTGTTAGAATCGGTGCCGGCCAGGCCTGCCTGGTTCCTGACGATAGCGCCGTTGGCGATGCTCCCTGCTAGGGTAACGTCGAACTGGATCTGGTACTGTGCATTGGGGCCCAACGTAAGGTTGTTTATTGTTACAGTGCCTGCCCCGTTGGTGCCGCACGCGGGGCATACAGTGTAGGTTCCCGCTGGAAGGTTGGTTCCAGCAAGGGAGAGCGAGCCCGGGACGAAGGCGGAAAATCCGTTCAAGGCGCCAAGATCGTCGGTGACCTTGACGCTGTTAAGAGAGGTGGTTGTGAAGTTCTGGAGTTCGAGCGTATACCTCAGCTTGTCGCCCGGGAAGGCCGAGGTGGGCGGGTATGCCCCGGTCGTCAAGTCTTCGACCGATTTAAGTAAGTAATAGTTGGAAGTGGTGGCCGTTACGGTAAAGGCATCCTGGAAATCAATGATCCCCGGCGTGCCGTTGGTAAGCGTCCTGTCGTATTCACGGTGGACAGCCGAGGAACTGTCGGCGCTGAACCAGCGGGTGGCGCCTGCTACGTTGGTAAACGTTCCGGAAGAGATCCCGCTATCGAGCATAGCCTGGTAGTTTATAATCAGGCGCTGGGTTGGCCCGATCTTGGCCTTCGGTGTCTGCATGGCAAGGCTCATCTGGCAGGCAGACGGCGTGCCGCCGTTCCAGGTGACCAAAAAGTCGGTGCCGGGAACGAGCGGTCCCGAGACCGGTGTGACGCCGTCAGCGGCATAGACCTCTGCGGTCACCGTGGGCCTTAGGTCATAGGCGCACATGCCGGCTGGGATGTTGTCGGTGATCGTCGCGTTCCACGTGTCTGATCCGCCCACGTTCTGGACGTTTATGCTGAAGGGCGCTTTGGACCCCACGGAGAGGTTCGAAACCGAGCTCTTCTTCGTGACAACGAGATTGGGCTCGGCGATCGTCATGGGCGGAGTAGTGCCGGGCTCGGCCTGGAGGTCGGTCATGACCGTCCCCTTGATCGTCTTGCCGAACCACATGTTTGCGGTGTTCTTAAACTGCGTCTGCGCCTTGTTTGCCGGGCTGTCGTCGAGGACGACCGTAAGGTCTATTTCGACGTTGTACCCTGCAGGGATGGACGCCAGGGCGGGATTATACTCATAGGAGAATATTAAATGCTTGGTGGAATCGGACAGGACCCCTGGGTGGCTGGCGAGCCAGGTGCCGCTCGCACCGAGCTTGAGGGGTGCGCCTCCGTTTATCGGGGTTCTTGCGCCGGTAGCGGCGTTCACCATGTAGGCGGTGTTCGTCACGTAGGTGAGGGAGGCGCCTGTCGTCGTGAGGTCGTCAGTAATTACCACATTCGTTACGGTGGCGTCATCGCTGGTCTTAACATAGTGGAAGGACCCCGATGAGTCCAGATTGCCGAGCAGCGGCGCCACGATCGTATAGGTGAAGGGTGCTCCAATGGTTGCGGTGGTCTGGTTCGGGGGGTCCTTCTTTTGCACTGCCTCGACGGGCACAAAGTGCGACTGGCATTCGTGGCAGATATTATCGAAGCTGCCTGGTCCCCAGTATATCCAGAAGGTCGAGTGGGTCGGGTCGGCGCATGCCATATGGCCACCGTAGTAGACGTTCAGGAAATCGATGTGGTATGATTGCTGCTTCGGGAAGTGGAAGTTGATGTTCTTGACCGGGAAGCCGCCCACGGACAACGGGAAGTTCTTGATCGTGCAATCCATGTCGATCCCGAACGTGGAGGCATTTTGTATTGCTGCGTAGGTGGCGGGGTTGTTGCCGTCGACGACACCGCCGAATTGGGAGCACATGGCCTCAGCCGCATCTGAGCCGCGGGCGGCGGCCATGGACAGGGCGAAGAGGAGCAGTAACGGGAACCCGAGCCTGGATCCGCATGCCGTCAGGGCCATAAGGAAACTTCCCGACTTCCAGACCTGCTGGTTAGAGTACATACCTGATAAAGCTAGCAGACAGCAGCCGTACCTGTCTCGGCTTTATATGACGTGCTCTCGGCTTTTAATGCTCTTTTGGCAGAAAATCAATTCTCGGGCAAGTTTCTATAAGAGGAAGGTGTATAACTGGTCAGTTTCTTGAAAGTTCTGCCGAAGCCGGTCGGGTCGGCAAAACCGAGGAAGATGGCGATTTCGGTCACGCTCTGGGCGGTGGTGCGGAGAAGTTTCTTGGCCTTCATGATCCTGCGGCCGTTAAGATAGTCCTGATACGGCAGGCCCATCACCTTTTTGAATGTTCTTGAAAAGTGTGCCGGCGACATGCCGGCCTCCCTGGCAACGTTGTCGAGACAGATATCGTTCCGGTAGTTGTCGTTGATGAAGCGAACGGCCTTCTGTATCTTACGGTATTGGCTGAGTGTGACGGAGATAGGCTGCGTCCCCGGCAGCTCCGGCGTATCGGTCCCGGGAAGGATGTTCTTTCTGCGCTGCTGATCCGCGTGCCGGAGAGCGAGATAGAAATCGATCTTCGAGGAAAGCTCGGATATGCCGAAGGGCTTCTTCAGGTAATCGCGGGCGCCGCTCCTGAATGCCTCGACCGCTACCTCCTCATCGCCATATGCAGTGGCGATGATAACGAGAACCGATGGCGCGTAGTCCTTGATCTCTTTCATGACATCGATGCCTGACATGTCAGGAAGCCGGTATTCGATGACCGCGAGATCGATGTCATTGCGCCGTTTAACTCGTTCAACCGCAACCCGTCCGGTCTGGACCGTGACGATCCGATAAGTGTCGGAAAGGCTCTCGAGATACCGATCGACCAGAACGGCGTCGTCGTCAACAATCAATATCTGCGGATGAACCGCGTTTGTCATGGCAGGCATAGTAGATATGGTCCGCGCATCCGTTGGGATGCTCGAATGTGCTCTTCCCTTTTGCTTTCTGTCTACGAATATCCGTTACCACTGTATGGTCAGGAAGTTCATAAGTCCCGACCCGTTAAAGCACTCGTCTGTGCATCCCCTTGGAAAGATTATATTATCTCTTCGGTACCAGTTGCTGAAATCTTTAAAGATTAAAGTCCGATCCAGATGGATAGTGGTGGGGTAATTCAACGTGCAAATCAGCTCAACAGCAATAACCGCTATTTACACGGATACCCTTTTCCCCTTCAACCTTTTTATCTCCGGTTGGTCTAAACGTTCATGAATTTGAGGGCTCCACATTTCGATGACTTAATACAAGGAGGGAATAATCATGGTAAAGAAAATCGTCATTGCTTTGGTTATCGGTATTCTTATTGGTGGCGCAGTTGGAAGCTGGGCCGCGATCAATCAGCCTCATATGATCGCCGCGCTTGATGCCTTGAAAACCGCCAAGACTGAACTGGAGATGGCTGAGCACAACAAGGGAGGCCATCGGGCAAAAGCTCTTGAGCTGGTGCAGAAAGCCATTGAACAGACAAGAAAAGGAATCGAGGCTGGCGAAAGAGAAAAATAATTATCTCGATCAGATAAATGGCGCATGGGGACAGCAATGATATTGCTGTCCCCTTTTTTCATCAATCTTTAGGTTCTGTATCTTTTTGAACTCCTAAAATCGATATATTCACCCCTATTCCAGACGAATATCCCTCGAGTTTTCTACCCGAAGGCCAAAGCAGAAGTAAAGGTTAATTCCCAAAAAATCGGGTCGACTTATTTAGAGACTTCATTCTGAAATGACGTGTGATTAATTTCATATTAGGTTTTCGTTTAGTACACCTACGAACTTTGATATAGGAAATTTGAAACTTTAACAATTTCTGTTTGAAAGTCATCCCGCGATTCATCAGCCCCTTTATGCTTTACTTCCTTTAAAAAGCCCCGCTCGATGGGAATAAGCCCATCTAAAAATTGGATCAGGAGGACAGACGCCCCTCCAGCGGGCAGCCTTTCCGCTAATCTTCACCTATGGCGTATATCGTACAAGCGCAAAAACGTATTGGCTGCCGTTATCGCAATCCCCGGCCACAACGATCTTCCCGTCCGACTGAATCGCGACAGCAAAGGCGTCTGCATCGCTCGTACCAATGGGAGTGGTCACTATGCCCGTAGTATTAAAAGTCTTGTCCAAACTACCATTAGTATTGTACCGCACAAGCGTGAAGACATCTTGGCTGCCGTTATCGGCATAGCCGGCCACAACGATCTTCCCGTCTGATTGGATCGCAACTGCTTGGCCATAATCCCTGATCGTACCAACGGTAGTGGTCACTATGCCCGTAGTATTAAAGGCAGCATCCAGAGGGCCCAACGACGCACTTCTTCCCCTTTCGCTGGTTGCACCTCCTCCTTGGCAGGAACCGAGCAGAGCCGCTGTCGAAAGAACCAGAATCATGATACTGAAAATTCTTTTCATGGCGACCTCTTTGTCTAAAGGTTAAAGAGAATCAACAAACGATATCTGTCAGGTCCTAACCGTTACCTTATTAGCAAAAATGGTCAAATATATTGGGGATCTTAGCCTTCGGCAGCTCGGCCATCTTTGTTTTTTAAGATCCGCCGCTTTCCGCTCCTCTTGCAAAGGGTTTGGCTTTATCGGGATCCATTAATTGACGGATACCATGAATTGAGTAATTTGAATATAACATGGATTAAGAGTGGGCACCGATTATTGATGGGGTATTTTTAGGGTATTGAGAATACGACAATAAGTAGCAAGATTATAAAAACAAGATTAAGAGATGAACCATTGATTGTCGCGATAACTTGAATGTCCGCTATTCCAGGATGTATCTTTTCGTTCTGATAAGACGTGTTAGTCGCACATTTCAAAAAGATGTGTTTTATTCAGAATAAAAATTATAAGAAATCATAGCCTCCCTCGACCAGGAATCCATCGATGCACAGTGCGACAATAGTGTGCATACGATTCGCCGTATCTTCGCCGCAAATGCGGCTCTTCAAATATTACCGCGAACCCGTGAAACGCCAAGCCCACACAGAACCCGTAGCTTACCACCCCCAATGACCGGAAGCATATTGCCCAACCGAGGATCACAAGAAGCACGCCAATATACATCGGGTTCCGCACATAACGATATAGCCCTCGCACAATAAGTTTGTCAGGCTCGTCAATCGGCGCCGGAGTCCCTCGCCCTATCGTAGCGAAATCCCATACGCACCGGAAATAGATTGCCAAACCCAACAGGATCGGGACAAGCCCCACGAATTGTTCCCAACCCGACGAAAAAGTAAGGAAGCCGGACCGCCGTCCAGCTATCCAGATAGGGATGTAGAACGCCACTGTCCCGGGGACAATGATTGTAAAGGCAAGGTTTTTTAGGAAGAGCAACATTTTCTTTATATTGATCGGATACGTTCGGCTTGTATTCAGAAATATTTGCCTTTCTGAAAGTGATGATTATCAAAAACAAAGAATGGTGATTGTTATGCGCTGTAAATTTCCGGATGTAACTTGATGTGGTTCAACGAATGGCAAATTCAATTATTACAGGATGAAAACTCGCCCTATATTTCAAACGAAAACTGTTAATTTTCACATTGAAGGTCAGTATTGAATGCACCTATGAAATATATTGACATCGCAGTCAAAAGACCGGTGCCTGAAC
The DNA here is from genome assembly GCA_035623825.1 of Nitrospirota bacterium. Classification (GTDB taxonomy): domain Bacteria; phylum Nitrospirota; class UBA9217; order UBA9217; family UBA9217; genus DASPSR01. The sequence continues at coordinate 54,504 of DASPSR010000011.1, read as the reverse complement.
ATATGTAATATGATCACTTGGTCCGAGGGGTACAGTTCACTTCCTGTATGCACTCACACTTTGATAATTCTACCCGATGCTTATAAACTAGCGGCCCGCGAATGTCTGATGCATCGTAAGCTGCAAACGTTATCCGGTCCACGGAAAGCCTGATTGGTTCATCAGCAAAAGCCTTGATCCGCTCCAACACAATCCGGCTATCGAATGCGCCCGAATACAAGCCTACCGTCACATGCGGACTATACCTATCGTCATCAATATCAATCGCCGTAGTCGACAGCAGCGCCTTGATCTGCTCAATTCCGCCTTGACAGTCACGCACGTGGAAGAATGGCGCTGAAGCAAAGCTGTCGAGGCCGTGGATTTCTATGGAAAATGGTTTGAGTTTAGATTCCTTCAGTTGCCGGCAGTGTGCATCGAATTGGCTCTTGTCATAGTCGTCATACCAACGGCGCTCATTGACCAGGAACCCGCAAACAACGAGCGTAATGTGCGGTTGCCTCTCGTACGGAGAGAGCAGCAATCCCGAAAGATGATTACGCGCAGCCCAGATTTTCCGGTGAACTTCGTCATGCTCCAGTTCAATCATCCAGATCGAAAACTCTTTCCGGCCGCGGTGCCATTTCGAAAAATCACCTGGTGATGATGTGATTGTTTTCTTATGCTGATGGAGCATTGGATAAATTAATCCTCGTGACCTGTAGCGACAGTACGGCCAGAGACAAGTATAGTAGAATCTTTTATTAAAATAAAGAGAGATTTTTTGGGTAGCGGCTCAGCAGTTTTCGAATGAAACATCAAGTGATAAGAGGTTTGCAACTTTATCTATTTCAGGAAGTAATACGCGATGAAAGTCTCAGCTGAAAAGCGATATCCTACACCAATCATATCCTATCAAGCTTATCCTCCCTATCCATGTCTTCGTAGCTGAATGAGGCGGTCAGGGAAGCCGCATAAATTTTACGATTAAAATAACACTCCAGAGCAGGGAAAATCCGACGTAAATTGCGATACTCGTCACAGGATGGCTAAGGGCCTCGGCTTTGCCGAGATTGACAGTAAAAGACTGGTGGAATATATCCAGTAGTAACAGGAGGGTTGCTGAACCGAACCAATGGAATTGCCGTGCCAGAAAATCAGTAGTTTCCTGCCGATGCCCAAGAGATAGCCAATAGTCCTTGTTCGGCAGATTGATCATTGAATCAGGAAGCTTTCTGACGACGACCCCGGTGATTGAGAATAGGACCCCGATAAAAGCCACAATGAAGAGATAGATCTTCAAGAAAGTTTCCTTGTCAGACCAAGCGTTCGGCAGACCGGAAGCTCCGAAGTGCGAGGCTACTCGGTTAGGAAGTAGCGGATAGTAATAGAAGGCTTGCCCTATGCAAAGCAATAGGGCGATAGTAAATATGATACGTGATATGTTACGCATTGAACGTACCTAATAACCCACGGTCTGAAAATAATAATTTCAGCATCTCCATCCTTAGCCCTTCTCCATGGTTTTCATTTCAGCTCCGGTACTCCAAATCCGATATCGCACCTCCGCACCTTCCGGCACGTAAACCACGACCGGCAGCTTGCTGTTATAGCGAATGAGATAGGGTTCGCCTCCCAGTGTGATGAACCGGTCGACTTTCGGCTCGTCGGGGTTTACGGCAATCAAGGTGCCCGCCATCGGCCCGATCTTGCTTACTTTGTAACTGGTGTAGCCAAAACCCTTTATCGTCTGCTGCTGGATCTTCCCTCCGAGGAAATAGCGATTCTTGGCGTCAGTATGCACAATCTGGCCGATCAGTAGCTCCACCTTAAGCAGAGACTCATCCTGCTGCGCCGGAAGCTGCAGCACATATCGAACCATCCCACTCTCAGCAGGCGGAAATGCCTTCAAGTTGTCGGCCCCGTAGACCGAAGCTACCCCGAACAGACCCATGAGGATCGACATCACCCATATTGCTCTCATAATTTCCTCCCCCTCGTTAGTAATAGACCACCTCGAACAAGGCGACGGCGGCGCCGTGGCCATCCAAGACTTCGAGTATGGGGCCCTTGATGAGCAACCCCCGGCTTTTTAGCAAGCGCCTTGCACAGTTTCTTCTCCACCACATCTAACAGGCTATCTTGATTCTAACAGAAAATAGGAAATTGCAATGGGGTATTTTTAGCGCGTTGCAGAAACATATTAAACATCATATTCGAGACGTGACGTTAAGTGTTTAGAGGACTGGCAATTACAACAAGTACAGGAAGAAGTTTTTTCTCAGATCAATTTATAAGCATTTATGAACAAGGCCCCTGATAGGCCAGTCGACGAATCTTTCCGTTCGATAAGTCTCTGAACATCCAGCACCGAACATACGCTGATTTGCCAAATTCTGGAAGGCTAGGACATTTATAGATAACGGGTTCGGTCAAATTATTTGGCATAACGGTTTTTAATATTTCTCCTTGAGAAGAAATAAATATTGCCACAGCTGAATTAGAACCGGATCTAGGTGCTATTGGAACAAGTATCTGGTCTCCGTCTATTGCTAATATTCTCGTATCTACTGGCAAAGGCCACCTTCGCAAGACTTCGCCGCTTTCGTCTAACTCCAATACCAACTCAGGCTCTAGGGGGTCCTTTTCTCCAGGTAAAGGGAGTCGAGATAATCGTGCAATTGCAATGTCACCAGTACAGCAACAGTGTGGCTTTATTGTTAAAACTCTCTTATCAGTCTTAGCGCCTTTCCCAGCCCAAAAAGGCAAATCGACTTCATCGGCTCCATAGACGAAGCCGTTTTGCAGTAAAGTCACGAAAAATAATATTATTATTAGCTTTGCTCCTGAAGCGACTGCAGCCGATAAAGACATATTGTCCTTCATGCGTAACGATGTTATTCGTGCAAATCCAGAGCACCCAAAACAATTCATGGCAATGATCAGTACTGTTCCTCTTATTTTTTTACTCATCATCCCCTTTCACGGCCCCGCTCAAAGCGGAATGAGAAATCCGTAGCACCGCTCATGCCAATACGGATTTCCTTCTGCACTTTACCGACGGTCACACGATCACCGGAATCATCCTGAACTTGCTGCTTATGGTAAGCAGCCGATTGACATCCAGCGACCAGCACAGTCAATAATAAGCCCAAAAATCCGTGCCTAATAAAATTTATACGCATTTTCAGCCTCCTCCAACTGAACTAATATAAAACGCCTGCATCCGCCAGAGAATCCTGAAACGCCTTAACTTTCACGCCAAACCGCTGTTGCACTCTTACGATGGGGGCTTGGCATTTCCAATATCTCGTTAAATTTAATCACGGGTATAATAAATACGTCAATTTCCAGAATTTGCAACTTTCATTCTATTGCATTTACGGCATGTTGCGTTTGAAAAACCGACCAACTGCAGTATTCTTCGGCACAAGGTAAATATTCACTTCTCAGTGAAATAATGAAATTCACCAATAACGCAGTATTCATAACTAGAACATAGCAAAGGTCAAGAACAAGTACCAGTAATATATGGGCTTATGATTTGGTGATTGCATGAGATAACAATCGGGAATAGGTGTAAAAAACAGGATTTCGGGATGAACTATGAAAAAGTTTCGGAGGATGGCAACCCGCGTCTTGCAGGAAAGAATTTTTTCTAACGCTTCAACTGGAGAATTATTACTCATCAACAAGATATATCTTAATCAGCAATGAGTCTTCACACGGATGACAGCTTTCGCAGAAACTTCCTGATGCGTGCGGCGTTAGTCCCAATGTCGCTCTTGCCGACGCGGGAGACGGAGCGGATGTCGACACGGCTTCCCTTGCTTTCCGGTCTCACCCGTATGACGACGTCGTCCGTGAAGCCGAAACACATGGTTCTATCCGTTGCCTCGATGCGTCCTTCCTGCCGGTCCTGCCCTACGATCTGCCATCCTAGAGAATGCACAACGGCCAAGGCCTGGTCGAAAGTCCGGTCCGGCGGCGTAAAGAGCGTGAGGGGCTTCACGTCAGGATAGGCCTTATGCTGCAGGGCTGCTACTTCGGGTCCGCCGTAGTCCGCGGGATTGGGGGCTTTCGTTCGGAGTGGCAGGATGGCCCTGAATTCGGGTGGGTCCATTGTGTCCGTCGTGATATCGTGGATAGGCGGCAACTGGCGCGCGACGGCGTACCAGCTGAGCGGAACGGAGACGACAATGAAGCTGATAGCAATTCCGAAGACTGAAAGCCTAAAGCCGCCTCGCCACGTTCCGGGCATTGTGATAACTGTACCGGCAAGTGAGACCGCAAAGGAAAGGAGCCCACCGATGACCGCCACCCGGAGCATGAGAAGGGCCGTGGAGAAGTCCCACCAGTTCGAGCGGCTGCCAAGTCCCGCCAATGCGGCGATTCCCGCGGCAATCAAGGAGAAGATGAAACCCGCTGCCGCTGTTTTGGACAGAGCAGGCGAAAGCGCATTCGCTGAGGAATGGACAGAAGGCGTCATAAAACTGTCTCCTTTCGATGGGCGCTTATGTCAATAGGGACGAGAATAGCAGAACAGAGAGGCATCTTCAAGGGGCGTGATCCGGAGGGAGCTAATAAATGTGGCATGTAACTTTGCAAAGTTCGATGAATGAAAACGACAACTGTTTCAAAGGTCGATGGATGAGATAAGCACTCGCATATTTCGAAATCAAATAATATCTTAAGAATATATTCTGTAGTTTAGCCAATATCTTCTGTTTGGCATACGCCTCCGCTCAGGGCCCTTGTATCTTGGATTATTGAATACTCGTCGCTCTCCACCCGATCTTCGATCATTCCCGGACCTGCGTTCGTTTGTTTCCATAGTCCTCCCTTAAAGCCGCATTAGACGCACTAGTATTAGCAGGTATTGTCAATCCTGCTTTCACCAATACTGTGTAAAAAGAAGCGATGGACGCACTAGCAGTAGACTAATAAGTGTGCTGTGACTTCTTGCCCTCGCCAACGGGATTAAGGCAGCTTCTTAACTATTCCAGCAAATTCCTGCCTGGTAAATGCTTTTAGCGTCGTTGTCCTGACGTTTCCAAGGGAGCCAAGTTTCAACAAGAAAGACGCCCCGGCTTCGTCACTGAGGCCTTCCACAATAACAACATAGTCATACTCGCCCATAGTAAAGTAGAAGCCCGTCATTTTGCCTCCCATTTCTTCAATTGCTTTGGAGGCGGCATCAACTCTCTTGGGTGCGTCCTTGATGTTCTTGATTCCCTGCTCTGTCAATTTCATCAAAACAATATGCGTTGCCATGCTCGACCCTCCCTTCTGACAAGCCATGTGCCGGTGCGGCAGCTATTCTCGACGACTATCTTCCTATGATCGTAAATGCAGATGACGCTCATGAGGAATATGACTTCATTTTGAAAGCGCTTATCATCCCTGTTTCTTTTTTTTCACTTTGGATTCCGCAAATGTTACCTTAATTCTCTTTAATCTATTTTTGACCTGGGGCTATCCGCATTTTTCTTCTCGGAGTGAGCACTGCTACTATCAAAGCAGATATGAGCAGAACGGCGACATCGCCGAAAAGATGCCCCATATGTTCGGGATAGACTACTGACTGAACCGCCATGATCCCTCCATGGACGATGCTTGACCAGACCCAAAACCAGATAATGCTCAGGTGTTCGAGAGGATTCTGGGCAGCAATAATCAGGAACACACCGAGTGTCGCGTAGATCCCAAGGATCATCTGCAGGTAGAGCGACTGACCTTGTGCATGCCAAGCCCAGCCGGACGGCCAATATATAGTAAGCGGATAAACACAGATGACACAGAACACACCGATAACCACCAACACAATTTTTAAATATCTTATGCGGGCTTCTTCTTCCATTCTTGCCTCCTTTTGTACGTGAAGGATAGAATATCCTTGCTTCATAAGAAGGATCTTTGTACACCCCTTTAACTGTATTGCTGTCTAATCCTGCGATAAATAAAAAGGCCGAGCATACCAGAGGTTTTTATCCTTCGGCAGCTCGGCCGTCTTAGTCTTCTAAGACCCGCCGCTTTCCGCACCCCTCTCGCGAAGGGTTTGGCTTTATCGGGCCATCATGTGTTCAGGTGGAACGAAGTGCATTTTATTCTGAAAAATTTTCAGAATATCGAGTAATGTGGTAACAGACAGATAATTGAATGAAAGCATAAAATATAGTTGGCGTCAACGGATTAGTACGGGTATTTTCAGGGTAGTTACTTTTTTACACCCTGTGCTTATAGATTGCTATAAGGTGATGTTCTCCAGCGGAGAACACAATAATTCAATATGAAACATTTAATTGCGGATATTGGCACTCGTCAGGAACTTCGGGATGTGATGAATAAAACGATAAAGCCCACTCGCAGCCGGATGAGTGATACAGACACTGCCCCTGCAGCTTACCCTGATAATGTACTCTTTACTTCTCCTGTATTGATGTCCAACAATGCCATGTAGTCTATGAATTGCTTGAGTAATGTTCTGCCCTCATCCGTTAAATCTGTGAACTCCACGCCTATTTCATAGAAAGCCTTCTCCTTATCTCCCGCACTCCGGCATGAGGCGACTTTACCGATAAAACTGACAGGGTTATCAGCCTTGAGGGACAACCCCATCGGTATCATACATCCCATTCCCAAAGCATCTTCGGTTTGGATGAGCATGCCGCTCAGGCTGATATCTTTCACTTTGAACTGGGCCGGAAAGCTCAGGATCTTCTCCCAGGGCGTCGTGATATAAAACCTGACAGCGAGCCTCCGATCAACTATCACTAGTGCTTCCTTTTTATGTTTATCGACCGAATTAAGGAGATCGGTGATTTTATCCAGCGGAACATCTTTAAACATCATCCCCGCCGCGTACATGGGGATCTGTTCCCCATTGCTTCTTTTCTCAATATTGCTTAATTCGCAACGAACGACAATGCCCTTCACATCGATATGGCTCCTCTTGTCTCCCAGCGTGATCAAATATTCTTTGCCAACATTCAACCTCCTGTCCGTTTTTAGGGCAATTCCACCTTGACTAATGTCGATGATTTCGACTTTTTGAGCGAGGATCATCTTGCCGTTTATTTCCACAACGTCCAACCTGAATCTCTTATGCCGCCTCTTATCCTGCATCATATGATACCTCAAGTTTATTCATAAATTCTGGATGAATTCGATAGCGAGCAATAATAATTCAAAATAATAACTTCAAAAGGAAATGCGTAGCACGAACTCGGACTAGTGTTATTCTTTTCTTTTATTTTAACCGCTATCTCGGGTCCGCGTTCAATTTTGCGTTACTTTATTACCTTTCCCACTTGATCAGTGCACCTACCTCTGCCGTGTTCAAGATTATTAAAAGCTCTTCAAGGGATCTAAAGGGTTTCTCTTCCTGCGTTCCCACAATCTCGACGATGCCGATAGCACCGTTCTCTTCATCAACCCGCCCATAAATGCAATCGACATGGGTGCCCCCTGCGGTTGTCTTGGTCGCGCCGGGTTGGTCCATTTGGCCGGAGTGCGGTTTTGATCCAGAATGCGGAACAGCCGCGTGCGCCGCAAAACATCCGATGATTACGGATAGGCTATCTTGGCTACACTTCGTCATATATTTCTGATATGCTGAGCTTCCCGTCCCCCGACAAACCCCGCTTGCCTCGCGTCGTTTTATCTATGAGCCTCTAAATTCCCGCAATAACGGAACGCGATCATGTATCAGCTAAGAGGTAATGCCATTTCCTCTTATATTCTTTTGGCTCCGAAGATGAACAAAAAAGGCCGTGCATACCGGAGGTCTATCCTTCGGCAGCTCGGCCATCTTTGTCTTCTAAGACCCGCCGCTTTCCGTCCCCCTCTCGCGAAGGGTTTGGCTTTATCGTGTTATCTTGTGTTCAGGGATTTAAATTAACCGTAACCTTTTTTTTCTAAAAAATATTGAGAACATGAGTTACGTGTTGACGGATTTATATTTGTATAAAAGCATAAATTATTGATGCGGTCAAGGAGTCAGGGCGGGTATTTTTAGGGTAGTTACTTTTTTACACCCCTTTCTCTGGATCAACGGCAGATAAAGTCCTTCGGCAAAAGGATGCAATAATTTGACATGAAGTATCGGTGTTGCCAACGAACGCAACCATAACAAGTTCAGGAAGAGATTTATCATCAGAGTTATTTTTGATGAGCGAACCGGACGGTCCACTTGCGAGGACCCTATTACGCCGCATACCGGAACACTGCAAAATAATGACATGCAGTTCCCCCCATGACAAACAAATGCCAGATAAAGTGGCTGTATCTGAGGCGCGAACCAGCAGCATAGAAAGCCACACCTACCGTGTAAGCCACGCCTCCTGCTGCCAGCCATACCAGGCCGGGTAGTGGTATGTGGACATACAAGGGTTTTACTGCGATCAGGACAAGCCATCCCATAAACAGATAAAGGCAGGTAAATACTCTGGGATGGGAAATCCCGTAAAATGCCTTAAGCGATACCCCGGCGATGGCGAGACCCCAGACGAGCCCCAAGAGTGTCCAGCCCCAGGCGCCACGCAGTGCGCCCAGTGTGAACGGCGTATAGGTGCCGGCGATGAGGAGAAAGATCGCAGAGTGCTCGATAACCTGCATCCGTTGTTTGACTTTGCCTGTTGGAAGAGCGTGATATAAGGCAGAAGCAAGGTACAGCAGCACCATAGTCGCGACGAACAGGCTCGTCCCGACCAGAAATTCTTTATTTCCGGCCGGTAATGCGTTCGCGATGAGAAACGGGGCTGCAATGATCGCCGCTGCAAGACCTACTCCGTGACTGATACTGTTCGCGATTTCTTCCTTTCGAGACTGCCCGCGTTGGGTTATTACCCGAGAAATGCTCATGATATTCCATCCCGGCGGAGACATATTTCTTCCCAGTCGCAACTTACATGTTTGCGGAAAGCGCAACTGCAAGGGTTCCAGGAATGCACTATAGCGTGCGCTGAACAGCACGCTTGATTGCAGATCAGGGTTGTTGTTCAAGGCGCATGATGAGCTGTGGATTGCATTCCACATGATCATTGCGGTGTGGCAAATCTCCCCATAAACAGAACGATACCATTGTCTCTTTCACGAATAAAAAATAAGAAAGGATGATCCGCCTTGAACACCGGCGTTGGTGGCCCTACTGATGTCAATTCCGCCATATGAACTGACGTTGCAGCAGCGGCCTCCGTACCCTCTTCGTCAACAGATATGAATGCTTTATGTATTCCTTTGCTGACATAAAGCCAATGGTAGCATTTTTGCGCGTTACAACCGTCCATCCCCGAGAAATCAGCACGTTTTTTATCGAAAGCCTGTTTCATTCCCAATGATTCGAGGGGCTCATTCAGCAATATGCCATAATCCATTTTAAACTTGGGGATAACGGCATCAACCTTTCTATATTGCATTTTTGACATCCAATCACTGAGTTGTACGACTGATAACTTATCCTCAATTTGCCTTATTTCAGACGAAGAATCAGGAAGCACAATCACCATCGAAGTTTTATCACCTTTGTAAGGTATCTCCAACAATTGCGCTTTTTCGACTTCAGTATACCCGAACACTCCTCTTCTGTTCATGAAATCCGCTGTCACATCGGAGCCATTATCTCTGTGGAATGGTAACTTGCGAGTGGCGGCCTTATCAAAGGTCGTTTCCCAATTACCCTTAAAATAGATCGCATTTGTCAGCACCATCCGTGTATCCTCATCCAGCATGTCCTTACTAATCAAGTTTTTGATTTTGCCTCTGGTCTTTTCTTCAACCCACTGATTTATCTTTTTTTGCGCCTTTTCCCGGGTATCTTCCTTCTTGTAGTCAACAGGCTCGATCCGTACACCATATATGTCTTTGAGCAAAGATATATAACGTTCGAGAAAATGATAATCGCGGTCGGGCCAGATTGAGTTTGCTACTGCAATTTCTCCTTGACCATCTTTCTGCATGTTTTCTATTAATATATTCGCATTCTTGACGCCCTGACGGATATCTAATCCTGTAGCTGGCCGGAGCACCTCTTTTATCTGAGAAGCTGTTTCTCCTTCTGCACCGTCATTCACCATCGATAATGTCTCATATATGCTGAACGGAGAGAAAAACAAATTTGAGTTCGGCTTTCTCAGCTGCTGATACATATTTATGCCGAATGCTAAATTGCTTTCTGCCAACAATTTTAAATTGGAATCGTCGGCATAAGCTGCGTTGAAAGCAGCTACAGTGCAAATGGTTATGAATAGTCTCAAAAAGTTCATGACTCTCCTTCTTGATAGCCGATCAAGGTCATAACAGACGGTCGAAAGCCCGCGTTGTCCGGACCGATGGTCATCATTCTCTTTTCCATCTGACTCCCTCTCTCCAGATGAAGACTCATCCTGTCGTGTGAGGGCATTTCAACGAGGCATTCTTGAAAAAGGAAAAACTCTGAAAATTACCGATATTCCGTTTGACTGTCCCCAACCAGCTTGTTCAAAGCGTCGAAATCCACCGACGTGGGATGGAATGCGCCCATCCATCGCATGCAGCGGTTCACGTTCAGGGGGATGCCCACTACGGGGACGTTCAGTCCGATGCACAGCTGTATGCCGCGCAGCAACTCTGGGACGCAAGCCACGCCCAGCACACCGATTCTTCCTTCGCTGTCCCGAAGCTCCCTCAGCAGCGATTTCAGGCTGGAATTCATCCACAAATAGGGCTCAATGCGGTTCCCTCGAAGAAGTGCGCTCACGCGGTTGACAAAGCAGTCCTTGGAGCAGCCTTTGCACACATAATCAAGTTCACCAGGGCCGGACCGGCACTGAGCGCCTAGATCGCGAAGACAATATGGTAAGAAGGCTATCTTGCGCTTCGCAGTTCTGAACGGTTCTTTCCAGGCCCTGTTCGCGAGTTCGACCAAGAGCATGTAAAGGTGGTACTGCTCTTCGGAAGTAAAGAGCGTTCCGTCCCATCGCTTCAGGAACGATAGCTCTTGAAGATGTGCATTGACCAAGGTAGTATGGGGAGCGAGCTGATCTCGCGCGGCGGTCACGACGAAATGGATAAGCTCGCTGCCGGAAGTGCCGGACGTTCGTAGCTGCTTTTTCAGAAACCGCTTGTTTCTGCTTGCCCGTTCCAAGGCCTTGACGAGATCAAGGATATCGGGGCACTTTTCCAACACGCGGTCTGCAAGCGTGCTTATCTTCCTGTAATAGTTTTCCGTTGAGGGTTCGTTCCCAAACAGAGAGTAAGTCTTCCCCGTTACAGAGATTATTGGTATCGTTCCTTCTCTCGCAGTCACTCCCCATTATCCCTCTGTAGATCTTTAAATACTACCATTTACCGTGACAGTGGCGCCTTCTGATTTGAAATTCCTTTTTTTCTCGTTTTACGTTTCCTCTCCAGAGGAATGGGATAAAAGTCAGCGTGATGCCTCTATCCGGCTACAGCTTGTTCTCTTCCCTTCTCGCTATTAGCAATCTGTCGTAAACTCGTGACGTCCCGTAACGGCGGTGCACCGAACAATCGGCTGTATTCGCGGCTGAATTGGGAGGGGCTTTCATAGCCGACCTGGAATGCCGCGGTTGTCGCATCCTGCTTTTCGGCGAGCATCAGCCGCCGCGCTTCGTTCAAACGCAGCCATTTCTGGTACTGCAGCGGGCTCATGGCAGTCACTTCGCGGAAGTGATGGTGGAAGGTTGATGTGCTCATGTTGACGTGCGAAGCGAGGTTATCGATACGCAGCGGCCGTGTGAAGTTGCCCTTCAACCAATCTATTGCCCTCGATATCTGTTGACTCTGACTTCCCACCGACGCCATCTGGCGCAGACGCGAACCCTGATCGCCCACCAACAAACGGTAAAAAATTTCCCTCTCGATGATCGGGGCGAGGATCGGGATATCCTTTGGTTCATCAAGCAGGTCGATCAACCGCTGGAATGCGGCGAGCAACGGCTGCGTGACCTCGCCGGTCGCCATTCCGCGACTCGATTGCTGAGGGCGCGGCGGCGGAAGATTGCTGTCCACCATCAGTTGTGACAGCTCGCGCTGATCGAGCTTCAATATGAGCCCCAGGTAAGGCTTCTCCTTGCTCGCCTTGATAACCTGCACAACCGTTGGCAGATCCACCGACGTGATCAAAAAATGGTGCGCATCATACACATACGGCTCGTCTCCGAGCAGCACGCGTTTAGCGCCTTGTGCGATCACGCAAATGCGAGGTTCGTACATGATGCTCACCGGCTGGCTCGGCTCATCCCGCCGGGAAAGCGTCAATCCCGGAATCGTTGTCACGAACCGGTCGTCTTTATCGGTCCATCGGGCAATGCTCATTCCCAGCGCTTCGAGCGCTGCTTCCATTTCGTTATTCTTGAACATCTGCTTGACTGCCTGCTTTCTCATTGATATATCCATATCCTTAATCTTACTAGACTTTGCTGCATTGTCAACCCAATTATAGAACATTTCGGAGGATTAGGCAAGAAATGAACAGGATTGGTCTACCCACCCTCGTTCTTCCAGGGGTAGGATATGATCGTCAATGGGGGCGGAACATAACGCTATTTTCGTAGTAGTTTGGATCGTAAAGAAAGGAGAAACAATGAAAAAACGTACCTTGGGAAAAAGTGGTCTGGAAGTGTCGGCTCTCGGGCTAGGCTGCATGGGAATGAGCATTGCCTATGGTTTGCCTCCTGACAAGCAGGAGATGATCGTTCTTATACGGAAAGCCGTGGAACGTGGCGTTACATTTTTCGATACCGCCGAGGTCTACGGACCCTATACGAATGAAGAAATCGTGGGGGAAGCCCTCACTCCTTTCCGCGGGAAAGTGGCGATAGCCACCAAGTTCGGGATCAGAATCGATGCGAACGGGCAGCAGGTCCAGGACAGCCGGCCCGACCTCATAAGGAAGAGCCTCGAGGGCTCGCTCAAGAGGCTAAAGGTAGATGCCGTCGATCTCTACTATCAACATCGTGTTGATACGAACGTGCCGATCGAAGAGGTGGCGGGAACGGTGAAGGACCTGATCCGGGAAGGCAAGGTCAAGCACTTCGGGCTTTCTGAACCAGGAGTGAAAACGATCCGCCGCGCGCACGCGGTCCAGCCACTGGCGGCGGTCCAGAGCGAATATTCGCTGTGGTGGCGGCGACCCGAGGAGGAACTGCTGCCGACGCTTGAGGGACTTGGCATCGGGCTCGTTCCGTTCAGTCCTCTTGGGAAAGGCTTCCTCACCGGGAAGATCGACGAGAAGACTGAGTTCGTTAAGTCCGACTTCCGCAACATCGTTCCCCGCTTTACGCCCGAGGCTCGGAAGGCGAACCAAATCGTGGTCGATCTTCTGCGTACGATAGCGAAACGCAAAAAAGCTACTCCTGCACAGATAGCGCTCGCCTGGCTTCTCGCTCAGAAGCCGTGGATCGTTCCTATCCCGGGTACCACGAAGCTTTCGCGTCTGGACGAGAACATCGGAGCAGTTAACGTCGAACTTTCGGCCGAGGATCTCCGAGAGATCGAGGGCGCTGCCTCAAAGATCACGATCCAGGGGGAGCGGTATCCCGAAGCCCTGGAAAAAAGGACCGGCCTCTAACCGGTATAGCCCTTGAGGGGAAAAAGCCAGTTCGACATGGAAGGGTTCAAATACTGATAAAATATTAATATGGAGAGGACAATGCATATGTCAAAAAAAGTATTGATATTGTCTGCAAGCCCAAGAAAAGGCGGAAATTCCGATCTATTGTGCGATCAGTTCCTGCGGGGAGCGAAAGAGGCCGGCCATGAGGCGGAAAAGATCTTCCTGCGGGATAAGAAGATCAGTTATTGCACTGGATGCGGCACCTGCCAAAGCAACGGAGGCAAGTGCGTTCAGAAGGATGACATGGCCGAGATCCTGGATAAAATGATAGCCGCCGATGTGATCGTGATGGCAACGCCTGTTTATTTTTACATGATGAACGGCGAGATGAAAACACTGATCGACAGAACTGTTTCCAGATATACAGTTATCAGCAATAAGGAGATGTATTTCATCATGGCCGCCGCAACTAGCAGCAAGCAGGCACTGGAGAGAACCCTGGAAGGATTCAGAGGATTTACTTCCTGCCTGAGCGGCGCAAGAGAACAAGGGGTCATCTATGGTACCGGCGCCTGGAAGATGGGAGACATCAAGGGAAGTAAAGCGATGGGCCAAGCGTACGAGATGGGGAAAAAGGTATAGGCCTCATTCAGCCGCTTCAAGGATCAAGGGAACCATCGTACCGCTCCGAATGGTTCGGCAAGTAGACGTGTGAGAGGTGAGGATAAATGAAAGCCACTTCCGCTCCCAACATCCAGGGACAGAAACATGAGGTCACTCCACTGGAGTTGCTCTTCGACCTCGTGTTCGCGTTCGCCATATCGCAGCTCTCGCAACACCTGTTTACTCATCTTTCATGGCGCGGTGGAGCCGAGACGCTGGTAATGCTGCTAGCGATCTTCGCGGCATGGTTCACAACAAGCTGGTCAGCCACCATAATCCGGGCTGATCAATCCCAGACCCGCTGGCTGGTCCTCGCAGTGATGCTGTTAGGTCTGTTCATGAATGCTTCGGTGACCAAGGCCTTCACCATCTCTGGCTGGGCCTTCGTAATTCCGATGTTGCTGATCCAACTGGGGCGCACCGTCTGGATGATCGTATATGCAACCCATACGGTGCTCCGAGAACACTATGTTCGGACGCTTCTCTGGGCGATCGCCACGACGCCTTTGTGGATTGCCGGCGCGGCGATGAGCCCGGAAGACCGTCTGCTGTGGTGGGCTCTGGCTGCCGGGATCGATCAGATTGGCAGGTGGCTGGCACATCCCATTCCCGGGCGGCGGCTGCGGTCCGAGAACGTCGAGTTCGACGCTGGTCACATGCTGGAACGTTGTCGATTGTTCCTGCTCATTGCGCTCGGGGAAACAGTGCTCACAACAGGCACTGCGATCTCCGCTGCTTCCATGACGTCAATGACCCTGGTGACAGGCACGTTGGCGATGGCAGGAACAGTTGCCCTATGGGCGTTCAGCTACGGTGGATCGCACAGGCTCATCATTCGCCATTTGGAGAAGACGAGCGACCCTATCCGCGCCAGCCGCCATGCGGTGACGGCGGTGATGGTAATGGTTGCTGGACTCATTGCCATGGCGGTCGCGAATAGAGAAGTGATCGCGCATCCGTATGGATACACCTCGCTCGCGCTGAGCCTGATGCTTGGCGGAGGGCCAATTTTCTTCCTTGCTGCCCAGGGCTGGTATCTGTGGCTGGTACCGAATGCGCGATCGAGATTGCACTTGTTCGGCGGTATTGCGCTGCTGCTTGTTGGCCTTGTCACTTTAGCAATGCCACCCTATGGTGCATTGCTTCTTATCGATGCATGTCTCGTGACCGTCGCAATACTGGATCGATAGTGACTTCGGCCATGAAAATGCAAGCGGCATCGAAGAGAAAGGAGTTCAAAATATGGACATCAAAAGAAACGGCTCACAACCTTCCAGCAAAGGACCTGCCGATTGGTTTACCGGCACGGTGCGTATTGATCCTCTCTTCCAGGCAAACTCTCCGGCACGCGCATCCGGGGGGAGTGTCACGTTCGAAACCGGCGCCCGAACAGCATGGCACGCCCACCCGCTCGGCCAGAGATTGATCGTAACGGCCGGCTGCGGCCTGGTGCAGCGTTGGGGCGGACCGATCGAGGAAATCCGTCCGGGCGATGTGGTCTGGATCGCACCCGGTGAAAAGCATTGGCACGGCGCATCGCCGACCACGGCCATGACCCATATCGCCATTCAGGAACAGCTTGACGGTAAGGTCGCTGAATGGATGGAAAAGGTCAGCGACGAACAATATCAAGCTGGATCGAAGGATACATGAGATAAGCCAAGCCTGCCTTAGGTTTCAGGCGCCCTGCATCTTCCTATAGCGTATAGACTCCGCGTATAGCCTCTCATAGGCCCGCGGGGCCTCCTCCGCCGTCATCGCGTTGATCCCATCGCGGGTCCTCTCGGCCCTGGCCCTCGAAAGAACCGCCTTTGGTGACGCTCCCGGCATCCGCACGCTCGTCACGCCACATCGCTGCGCATTTGGGGGTGCAGGCAGCTTGCTGTTCGTGAAGGTCGCAGTGGAACCGTTCGAGTACAGAGTGTGGACGTTGAGCTGCGCTCCTATTGCGGATGCTGTCTCTATCGCGGCGAGGAAATTCTCAGCAGGGTGGATCATCAGCGCAAGCTTGATCTTTGGCATCCCGGATATATCCCATGCACCGGCGTCGACGAACCCAGCCGCCGATAGCGCAGCAGCCACAGGCTTGGCGGCTTCGTCACTTGCAGCTGCCTTGACGAGTGTTATCGACATTGGCATTTGTTCGATCGTTTCCTTCATAAATCCGAGTTTGGAGGCGACGCGAGTAAGACCGATCACCAGCGGCCTGCGGAAGAGCGTAATCACGACCAGCACTGCGATCAGGTACGCGATTCTCCCCTCTGACCCAGTGAAATACTGTGACGCGAAGGCACCCGCCAGAAAGACCGCCCATATTAGCACTCGCATTTTCAAATCTCCTTTTAGCAGCAAGATCACATCAGTTGAAACGCACGCGTGTCCAGTCCGGCTGCAATAGAATGTTATACCGTATCTCGGTAATTTCCAGTTTCGTTGAAAATTCTTTCCTCTAACGCATAAACTCGGATTATCAATTGTATAGATAAATACTATCGGCCAATTAACTTCTACGAAATTCTAAATATTCTCATCGGAGCCTCATGATATAACTTTAAGGAAATAAGTGAAGCTTTAGGGAGTCTCATAAGGGTAAAATAACGCTAACGTTACGGAATGTAACATGAGGTGTTTAGACAACGAGGACAGGATATAGATGTTGTTGAATATATAGGACGAAATGTGGGATACAACGAAATTCATCAATAAGCTATTGATGTGAGATCAATCCAAATATCTGCTGTGTGCCGTGATTGGGTGAATGCGCTCAAGATTCTTACCGAGTTTCATCTCTTTTTTATTAGACCGCGCCAGATTATTAATCATTCTTAATGACTGTTTGGATATCCAACACAAACTGTTGAACGTGGTCAACCAAATACTTCTTGATTTTCGCCCATGCTACGCGTTTCCCCAGAAACTCCGGGTCAGGATCTGCATCCGCATCCCGAAAAAAGACAAGCGCCTTCCCGATCACCAGGGGATTCACTCGGTTTGAACCATATCGTTTAACCATGTTTTCGGCAATCTTCGAGAATGGCATATTTTGGAGAATCCAATAGAGATCAACATAGTCTCTCTTTGCACCCCTTTGCATCATTGCCATAAGCTTCATGGATGCAATATCAACGAGTCCGGCGACTTTAACTCCATAGAGCTTTGACGTGACGTCTAAGAAAGCATAGGGATAGTGAAAAAAAGATACCTTGACGCCGTCTGCCGATAACGTAAGCGTCCCGGGCTCTTCTTGGAGAACCATCGTTTCCAAGCCTAACCCAGAGATCGCCAGATGCAGTCTGTCCGGTCTAAAGTTCCGCGTCGTGAAAAAATCAAAATCCACGGACAACCGATGGCCAAGAAACAGGGCAATCGCCGTGCCTCCAGCCAGTACAAATCCTTTCTCGTCGACAACCGGGGCAATGACTTTCAGGACATTGCGCGCGGACGGAGAGAGACATTTAAGATACATATTTCCCCCGAAACCATATTTTCCAAAATTGTTTGGATCGCTCTGATAACCTGCGGCTCGTAAGGCTGACCTCAATTAACAATGCAGTCGGATATTGCTTCTGCGCCCACCAAAATGCATCCAGATCGCCTACATCGAGGATCCGTTCGATAATAAAACGACTGTGCCGGCTCACATTGAGGGTCTTAGGATCAACATCCCAAAAAAACCTAAATAATCGCGAAGGCACTGATTTAGCCCTTTCAATCTCTGCCATTTGGGCGATTACATCTGGGGCATTTATGGGGCCCATATATCTTTGAATCACTTTTTTGCCGTTTCGGTATGCCGTGTACGCGTACCGCCGCCCGCCTATTTTTTTTACCGAAATACTCATGCTTTTATTATACAACATTGTTGTATAATATGCAACAAAAGAGCAGGTTGGCAATTATAGACCCGATTGACAAGACACGTGATACGGGAAGGATTCGATAACGAACGACAATGAGGAGAAGCAATAGCTCCAGAAGGGAACTCTCCTGCCCTCTCTTACCTTGGAAGCATACAATCGACAAGAGCTAGTCTGGTGGCGGTTTCAAAGCAAGGGGCATCTCCACAGTTACACACGTGCCACCATTTCTTTTGATCGTCGTCTTGCCACTTAATGCCTCAGCACGTTTTATCATGTTGCTGATTCCCCGGCCACTAACAGCGAGTGCGCTCTCCACGATGCCTCGACCATCGTCCCGGACCTCAAGAACAAGGCGGTCACGACCCAAGCGAAAACTCACCGCGACCTTTGTAGCTCTAGCGTGCTTAATGACATTCACGATCGCCTCCCGGTATATTCTGAACAACTGCAGGCATACATGGCTGCTCGGATCCGGAATGTCATCCTCATAGTCCGCGGTCATGGTAAACGCGATCTGGTGGGGGGCAAGCAGTTTTTCTCCCTGCTCTTTCAGCGCCCCGACGATCGACTTCCAGTGCAGATCATCCCTGTCGAGACCGTACATGAGGCTGCGGACCTCCAGTATCCCGTCGTGTGCCAGTTGCGAGATTGCCGCCACCTTCTTTTTGAGGTCTTCCTGCAGGGGTAGTTTTAGCGCCAAATCGGCAATCAAGGCGATGTTCGAGGTTATGCCGCCAATGCCGTCATGAATGTCCATGAGTAAGTTGGTCATCGAACGTTCCTCACTCCTCTGTCTAATGCGTTCCTCCTCGAGGCGTTTCAGTTCCGTGATGTCACGCACTACAGAAACGGCAAGACTTGATTCCGGCCCACCCATAATAGTAAGGTTTATGTCCACGGGGAATATCGAACCATCCTTCCTCCGGTGCATTCCCTGAACATGCGTCATTACCCCAGGGCGCATAGTAGCATGCACAGATTCGACTGCATCAGCGGGAAGTTCGGCTTCAATGTCAAATGTTGATAGCTGCAGTATCTCGTCCCTACTGTAACCAAGAGCGAGACAAGCCGACCGGTTGCAGTCCAGAATCCGGCCGTCGGTGAGGTTCACAATGTAAATGGCGTCTCCCGCACAGTCAATGAGGTCTCTGAAATAGCTCTCGCTTTTTCGCAAGTAATCCTCTGCCCGTTTTCTCTCGGTGATGTCCTCAGTGATAAGCATTACCTGCTCATTGTCTCTCCCCTTATTCAGAAGAGACACGTGGGTGGAATACCAGGCAAGAATGTTATTATCCCCCTGTCCTTGCATTTCGTAGGAAAAAGATTCTCCGGTTTCAAATACCCTTTTAATGTTGGACTCCAATATGACGCGCTGTTCAGGGGGCACATAATCCAGGCATGATGTCCCCAAGACACCCTCAACGGTTAGCCCAGCGCGCGCTCTATTAATGGACTGAATTCGCATTTGCCTGTCCACTGTTATAATAATAGAGGGGGAATATTTAAGAACTGCAGAGAGTTTCTCCTCGCCCTCCGGCGGCAATTTTAATGATGGGGACTCGCAATCGGGACCAGACTTATGTGGTCTTCTCTTGTTCATGTGCTGTTTATAGCATATTGCAAAATGTGTGTAAAGACCCCATTAGACGATTGTTGATGAGTGATTTTGTTCTACTGACTCATTCGACGCGAAACATGAAATGCCCAAAGGCTGCAACTGATGCGCAGTTCAGGCAGGATGCATCAGCACATCTTCGAGTCAAAAGCATTCATTTCATCCGAGATCCATCATATGTCACGAGCACAACAATAAGAGTGAGTGTCAGGGCATTGAGCACCACCAGACCGCCCTTTAACTTCATGGTATTAAACTTTCCTCTAAGTGCCGTGTCTACTATATGTATAGCTAAATGATAATGGGTACAGTGTAAAGTCAATGTAGCATCGGAAGGGAGGTGAAGACAGTATGAAGAAGATCGTCGCCCTTTTCATGGCGATTGCGTTTGCCCTGACACTGGGCACCGCGTTCGCGGAGGAGAAGACTCCGACAGCATCAGGCACTGCTCCTGCAAAAACTGCGGAGAAAGCTCCGGCAAAGTCACACAACACGAAGAAAGCAAAGCATGTCAAGACACACAAGAAAGAAGCGGCCGCACCAACAGCTGCTCCAGCAACGAAGTAATATGAACTATACCGCCATTTCATAATAAAGAGCGGGAAAAGTCATATATACTCTGCATCACAAAAGGCCCGTCCCTCGTGACGGGCCTTTTGCTTTAAACTTATTGAAAAAACGTAATGATCAAAACGGCGCTCAGCGACAGACGAGCAGCTGATATATCCATCCTTTTCTCCACTCATCTGTCTGTTGGGCGTCTTTTTTAAACCAGTGACATCCGATGATCTGATGAAAGCAGCATGTAGCAGGGCTTGTCACGGTGATCATACTTACAGATCCCGATCTGCTCCATGTATGTCGCGTTGTCCCAGATCGCCACTCCTCATAGCACTGCACAGGTCAACGCTGGCATGGACTTTTATACTTGCCTTTTTGCATAATCATCAGCGGGCCCCTGTATCGCTGGCTGACGTTACTGAACACAAGGCTGATGAGCAGGAAGGTGATAATCACCATCATGGGCACTCGCAGTGCCGGTTTGCGAGAATACGAGGAATTTCAATAATCAGGATCGCGGATTGATCTCTATCGGCATCAGCACGAGGCGGTCCAGAACGTGAAACGCATTGTGCCCGATATTTCTTTTCTCACGGCAGATTGCTGAGCCCCATTTTCATCTTCCAGAGAAAATATTTCTCGAATCGAACCTTCATCCACTTCGCCCAGATCGCCTTCTTCATATAGGTGCTCTGCCTCGGCGGAAGAACAGGATATGCCTTCATTAGCGCGGCGGTTTTCCCCATGTCCATGAGGCAGACCACGCCGAGTTCGCCACCCGGCTTTGCAGCCCCCCCGGTAACATCCGAGGCGATCGTGGCGGCCGCGGTCTTCGCCATTTTTACGGTCATAAATCCCGTTTTCGGGACGCCCGTGGGTACCGGTGTCGCCTCTGGCGGAGCTATTGCCATAGCCACGCCTACGGCGAAGATATTTCTATGTTTCGTATGGCGGTAGTTCTTGTCCACTGGAATGAATCCACGGGGATTGCCGAGCGGCATGACGGCAGGCACCCCTTTGAACGGTGGAGCTATCATGGCGAGCTTGAACGGCATTTTATTCCCGTCTTTCAGGCGGATCTCCCCAGGAGCAACTTCCTGGATGGCCTGGCTCACCATTGGCTTGATGTCCCGTTCGGCGAATTCGTATTCGATAAAGATTTTCGAGTTGCCGAGCCCTCCGACGCCCATGTGCCCCAGAAAAGGCTCCGACGTGAGATAGGTGATCGGGACCTTGTGCCGCATCTTGCGCCGCCTCAGTTCCGCATCCATTTCGAAAGCCAGCTCATAGGATGGGCCGAAGCAGCTCACCATCTGAGACGAACCGAGCACGATTGGGCCGGGGTCTTCCAAGACCTTTTTCCATGCTTCTTGGGTCTTCATCGCGTGATCAAGGGTGAAAGTGCAGGCTGTGTATCCTTTGTCGGGTCCGAGACCTGGAATTTCATCGAAGGCGAGATAGGGTCCCGTTGAAATCACGAGATAATCATAGGGAAGCTCTTTCCCCTTGGAAGTGATTACCTTGGAAGCATCAGCATCGATCTGCTGTGCGGTATCATGGACAAACTCGATCCCCTTCGGTTTCAGGATCTCGCTCACCTTGAGCGTGATGTCCGCGGGCTTTCTCCAGCCCATAATAATCCACGGCAGCGACGGCAGGAACACGAACCGATCGTCGTCGCTTGCCAAGGTCACGTCAGTTTTCTTGCCCAGCAGCCGTTTCAGCTCAAGAGCCGCTGTAAGCCCCCCAAACGATCCCCCCAACACAACGATCCTTGACATGGCATGCACCCCCTTCTACTGCCGGTTTAGAACATTCCAACCACGTTTTCGCCTCCTGTAATAATATCGGTCAGCTTGTCGTAGTCGATGGTTTTTACGCGGGCGTCCATCTCCGAATCCTTGAGACCCCGGAGCCGCTTGTCGTCGTCAAGGACATACACCGCGCCTGCAAACGGCCCGAGCCGATCTTTCCGCGCGAAATAGACCCCGTTCTGCAACAGCACAATATCTGCCCCTCCCACCTTTGCTAATGTCACACCGCTCGCCCCGTCTGTCGTGTCCGGCCCGCTTTTTATCATCACGATCATATGAGCCTCCTCAGAATATCATCGTCGATTTTGCTTTTTTCATGAGCCCGGCGATCTCTTTCGCGCCGACCAGCTTCACGTTTCCCGCCAGGTCATTTGCCGGAACGCCTTGCGCTTTAAGTGATGCAACGTCCGCGTAGACTGCTACGCCCATATCGATGCAGTCCTTGAGAGCGCCTTCAAGATTGGTGAATCCTGTCCCTTTGTCATCCTGTCCCTTCTTCGCAAGCAGCACGCCTCCGTCCACCAGGATCAGATCAACGTTCATCTCGAAAGACATGGCGCCGAGCGCATGCCGAACGGCCTCGGCAGCATTGATGTCGCCATAGGGAGATCGCTTCAGAATCATCGCAACGCTTCCCATATTTTTCTCCTCTCATGCCCCGATATTGACCCACACGTCGGTCTCAGCCATGGTTTCGAAAAGTCCCTTCAGAGAGCCGACTTCCGTTCCTGCAAGATAATCTTCCTTCGCCGCACGGCGAAAGTTGAGGCACCCGCCTCAGAGATACACCTTCAGCCCCTTTTGTATGAGGCGGCTGAATTCCTCCTCAGCATTTAGAATGCCTTTTGCTTTCTGCTTGGTGAGGAAACAGTATACTCCGTCAGCCGAGGCGATGAGATTGACGGGATGGCCTTTGTTCAAGGCCGATTCTGCCATCCGGGCGGCCGTAAGCGTATTCTCGTAGGAGTATGGCGACGTTGATAGATACAGAGTAACAGTTTTCGGCATGGCAACCTCCTCATATAACCAGACGTCTCTACCACCGCTTTTACATACTATCTTTCCGGCCGTTCCGGCGATCGCCCCGGGAAAAACGAGTCATATTTACTAACGTCTCCTTTCGCCAGGATAGGTCCCTTTTTTTGTTACCGGGCAGCATGCCGGCGCCGGGATATCTCTTTTATATTCTTTCTTCAGAAGTTCGAGTAGATCAGGAATAAACGGCTCCTTCAGGAAATAGCATTTGAGCCTTCCGTCGACAAAGTAGTCGACGACATGGTGCGAGCGAAGGAGTTTCAAGTGCTGAGACACGTTTGGCTGGCTAATGTCGAAAGCCTCCTCGAAGTCGCTCACGCATTTGACGCCCTTGGTCAGATCTTCGAGTATCTTGATGCGGATGGGATGAGCGATTACTTTGAGAAGTTCAAGCCGACTTTCAACAGGGAGCAAAAGCGACGTCCTCCAGATAATATATGCAAAGATTATTATGTTTTTATGGATTTGTCAACGTAAAATTCTGAGTTGAGGGGAAACGAACAGAACGAAAAAAAACAGACCGAGAAACGGTCTGTTTTTCATGAGGTATTTTCAGTCTTTCAGAATGTCACATTTTGCCTCTTCATAAGGAGTTCGCCAAGAAAGGATCCCGGCTTGACTTCGGCATTCTTGATCCATTCCGTCCCCTCCAGCCCGTAAGGCTTTACGCAGGATGCGCACACGTAGAATTTGCAGTCAAAATCATCTACCAGGCTTTTCATAAGGTCTGCAACGGGAGAGAAACCTTTTTGCCACGTGACTGACTCGGCAAAGCCTTTCTTGGCTAGGTACACACCTTCATTAATCAGGAAAAAATCGATCTTTGCATCGAAAGCAGCCATATTAGTTGCAAGCTGCAAAGCCGCGGCAGCCCGCTCTATGGCGTCATATGAATGAGTAATGACAAATACGAATTCCTTGTTTTCCATGGGTCCTCCCTGATTTTATAATAGAATGACGTTTTACCTGGGAAAACGGCAGGGGCGTGATCTATTCATCTCCGAGTGCCTTGCGAGCTTTGGCGAGCCGATTGCGCAATTCTGGGACTGCACTCGCCGCTGCCGGGTTCGCTGACAGGTCTGCTATCGCCCGGTCAATCACGTCTAGCCCGAGAGAAAGCCCGTAGCGTGTCGTGACCCGCCTGAGCGCGCCTTGAAAACCAGGATCGGATTGCAGCTCGGTCTCACCGAGCACCTGCGCCTTCTTTACCAGATCGTTAAGAACCGCGACTGCTCGGCGCACGTTTTCAGGCGATGTGAGATTCCCCGATTTCGTGAACTGCTCGACCTCCGGCAGGCTCGTCGCGAAACGTCGCAGCGCCTCGGCCTGCTGCGGGTTACGCGGGTGATCCTGATGCATCACCGCCTGCGCCGCACCCATGATTGCGAACGGTGCAAGGGCAGCGCGGGTCAGCAGCGGCCCGCCTGAAACAACACCCCCCAGCACCAAGGCGCCCAACACAAGCCCGCCGACACCGTGCACCAGGTGCAGCAGCTTGCCTTCAATCACGAAGAGCTCGCGCACCAGGGCGCGTATCGGTGCAAACCCGAAGCCAGCCGCCAGCAGCAGGCTCACGAGCGATTGTGTTGATTCCCCACGAAGCTTGAAGTGCTCATACGCCCCGAGGGCAACGGCGGCGATCAGGAGAAACAGGCAATAGAGAAGACCCCTGCCTATGATCGATCGCACCGTCCATCGACGTACGGCAGGTTTCTCAGGCCCGTACTTCCGGGCGTGTTCCATTTCATTGCCACCCTTCTCTTGCATAAGACTGCACTCCTTCCGTCACGGAAGCATGGCATGTCATCCGGAACAGACCTTATCTCCGGCCATTAATAAGGATAATAATCATCTTATTTTAGTATATCACATAGTATTACAGATGATTAAGCAGATGTCATCGATTTCGGGTTGAAACTTGATGTGTTACAGAGAATTGCGACTACAATAACTTCAGGAAGGAACATGCAACATATATATCAGTCTCGATAATTTAAACTTTTTCATGCTAAATATGTAAACGCAAAATTTATACAAGTAATAAATACAGAAGGGCCACGTCAACGACACAGTTATTTCTTTTTCTTAGTCAAAGACTTTAATAATCTTTTAACATTCCCCTTTTCAGAACCCTTCTCATAACGGGTCAACACAATTTTCTCGGCCTCAAGCCAATCCTGCATGTCGTGTCCATGCTTCAGTCCCCTCTTTTCATGGAGTTCATAAGCAACTTTTGCAATTTCACTATTCAAATCATCCCTCATCTTTATCCCTCCTTATTAAAATAGAATTAAAATAGACCCGCTGTTCAACCGGGCTTGAATAGATAGTAGGTGCTTGTCTGATAATCTCGAAAAAAATCGTACTAGCGGAAGGTTATATAGTGAAAAGTATGACCCGCATCGAGTATATGCCTGAATCAAAGCGATGTCAACCGCGGTGGAAGGGTATTTTTAGGGTAGGAGCCGACTATTTCGGGATGAACGATCCGATTTCCAAATTAACGCAATTGTTGCGTTGTGCAGGGATGAGCGCAAAAAGTTTTCCTTACTTAACGCATTCAGGTTTCAGGAAAGATCCCGTGATTCAAACAGATCCGCTCCCTTCGAGGTTCCCCAGCGCCTCGGGAATGAGTTCCGGCAGCGTCGGGAACGCATGCATCTTGCCGGTAATTGCATTTACACTTCCCCTGTCAGCGATAACGTTCGCCGCTTCCTGTATTAGGTGAGACGCATAGGGGCCGATCATATGGCACCCGAGAAGCCTCTCGGAACCTTTTTCCACAATCACCTTGGCGAAGCCCTCTTTTTCCGCCATGGTGTCACCGGCCACAATGTCGGAGTACTGTGCCCTTCCCACAAGGACGTTATGGTCCTTTCGCGCCTGCGCTTCCGTCAGGCCCACTGACGCGATCTGCGGATGAGAGAAAATTACGCGGGGCACGGCTGTAAAATCCATTTTTATTTTTTCGCCGTGCGTGGCATTATGCCAGGCGATCTCAGCCTCCTTGTCCCCGGCGTGCGTGAACATCTGCCTGCCAATACCGTCGCCGACTGCCCAGATGTTCTCTGTGCTCGTCTGGAGTTGATCGTCGACTCTAATGTAATTTCTCTCGTCAATGGCAACGCCGGTATTTTCCGGTTTTAGCAGATCGACATTGGATACTCTTCCCGTTGCGACCATGACGCGTTCGGCGGCAAATCTTTTCTTCTGGCCGCTCTTTTTGTCCTGCGCGAAAACCGTCACGTTCCCGCCTCTTTTTTCGACCCGGGTAACCATCATCCCGGTATGGACATCCATGCGTTTTTTCAATTCTCTTTGCAGCAGCGACGATACGTCGCTATCTTCATCGGGGACAAGGACTTCGCTTCTTCCGACGATCGTCACTTTTGTGCCTATGGCCGAAAAAAAATGCCCGTATTCGACGCCGATATACCCTCCGCCGATAATGATGATGCTCTTCGGTCTACTTTTCAGCTCCAGTACGCTTTCGTTGGTTAAATATCCGACGATATCGAGGCCCGGCACTGAGGGGATCAAGGGGCGAGAGCCTACGGCTACGAATATCTTTCTTCCTTTGATTTTTTCTCGCGATAACTCAAGGGTGTAGTCTCCGCTGAAGTGTGCCGCCTCATTGTAAAAATCCAGGTTCTTGGCATCCCTGATCGCTTTTCGCAACTGCATCCGGCCGGAGGTGACTGCCTTCTTCATACGTTCCATGATGGATCGGAAATTGACGCGGGTTATCTTAGCCTCTATCCCGAATTTCCGGGCTTCCTTGATTTCTTGTATTCTATCCGCCGGATAGATCAGCGTCTTGGACGGCACTCAGCCGGTATTAAGACACGTTCCGCCGGGATGTCTTTTGTCGACCAAGGCGACCTTCAAACCTGCGGATAATGCTTTAAAGGCGATTCTCGTACCAACACCCGCGCCGATCACAATGACATCATACTCTTTCATTCGAACTCCACGAACAAGAAGCCGCCCTCTCACGAGTTGCTAATTCCTTACGAGGGCGGTTGGACGGGAGAAGCATGTTAACAATAAGCATATCACGGACAGAAAGAATGTCAATTCTTTTAAAGTAGTATTTCATTATATTGCAGACACTTAAGACGCATATCTCAGCATTAACCGCCCTCAGTCCCAAATGTTCTTCGGGTCTTCTACCCGAAGGTCAAAGCAGAAATAATGGCTCGATTCGATGAAAAACCAGAAGCAACAGCCGGATTTGATCGAGAAAAAACAAAAAAGCAGATTAACGTTCTGGGAAAGTTCATCCTGAAATGACGCGAGATTAATTTCGTATAGGTTTTCTGTTCAGCCAACAAGTTTTGATTTTTGATGATTTAAACCATTATCGATTTCTGGTTGAAAGTTGCATCTGCTTTTTAAGAAGCGGAAGGACGGATTTGCCAGTCAGATACATGCCATCTTCACTCTTGTCTGATCTGTGTGCCTAACTGATAATTCAAGGTGTGCCGCTTATACGGCACACCTATTCATCATCTGTCTTTCCTCATTTTTGTTCTTGCACAGCGGGTGGGCTCCATGTTCCCTCTCCAGCGGGTAGGATCGAGGGCACTTCCGACTTCGGCCAATAGAGCCGCATTACCATGTAGATAGGACCGTCGGGAGCCGGCAGCCAATTGGATTCCTTGTCCGCGCCGGGCGAATCCTTTTGGATATAAATCGTCAGGGACCCGTTAGTATTTTTCTTCAGGTTGGGCAGCATCGGCGAGTTGATCAGGTAGCGGTCAATCGGATTCTTGATCAAGAACTGCGTCTTGCCGTCGTACATCGTGACAGACCAGAAAGCGTTGACTGGCGGTAATTGGCCGGCCTCAAAGGTCAGTGTGTATTTGTGCTTGCTGCCGTCGAGCACCTCGCCGTTCGCCCTCCATCTGGTCATGGGATACATGGCCTCCGCAGCGTCGTTGCCGTATATACCTGCTCTGGCAGCGGCAGCGCGAAGCAGCCAGTCACCGTGATAGAAATCTCGGTCGCCGAAGGCCGATCCGACGCGCCAGCCATTGATATTCTTGCCCACCGAGGCAATTTTCTCGTCGACCTTCTTGTCGCCCGCTTTCATGCCCAGCCCGATCTCGGTCTTATGCTCGAGGCTCAAATCCTTGAAATTGAAGGTCTTCCCCGGACCGATGCCGATCCTGGCGAGCTTTGCGCGTATCTCCTTTTCCTCCGGTCCGGCAGGGGCGAACTGCAGGGCAAAGTCCAAATACTCAAAGAAGTTCGTCTTGACCAGCTCCTTGTCGATCTTGGGGAAATTGATTGCCGGAGCCGGCGCGGGCGCAGGCTGACGGAGGTACGAGGAAATCGGCTGCACCTTGTAACCAGACTGGACATTCTCGACGTTGGGCATGTCCTCCGGATTCAAGAGCTGCGTCCGGAAAACAACGAGCGAGAACTGAGTGGTCGAACGGAACACCTTCTTGATGCCGGGAGGTGTCGGACCCGTCCACTCGGGGCCGATGACCATATAATCACCCGCGCCATTGCCAGTGGCGCGGCTGCCGATGTACCCGTAGTTGAACGTGTTCCCGTCGCAGAGCATGACCGAGTAGTACCGGTCTTTCTCGACCGCGGGCACTGAAATGACCATGGGTTCCGCGCGCAAGTCGAGCCACAGCATGGAATAGGGTGTGTCGCTGTTGGGTGTTATGACAGAAGTGTCCTTGTACGTAAATACGCGCGCCTCACTGACGATCGTGTTGAAAGGACCCTTATATTGGCCTGAGTCCTTGTTTAGGACGAAGTCGTACATAACCGCGTAGTTCATCACAATGGGCAGGCCGTAGATAAAACCTTCCTCTGCAATGGCCCTGGTCTCCGCAAAGCCGGGCCTGTTTTTCTCGCCTTTCTCCGCCTGCCCGACAGTGTCCGTCGTCGCACATCCCGCAAAAAGGACGGTAACGACGGCAATGGCAAGCACGACACTGAATATGCGCTTAACTATCTGCATGCTTCTTTCCTCCTTCATAGTTTGTTTTATCTCGGCAATGTGCGGCAATGTAACTTAGATCACAAGGGAGAAACCTGCTCATGGCGGACACTTCGCGCATTTCCAAATGTTAAATCGTTATTCAATTAAACGCGGTGACATGTGTGATCATGAATTATCAATAAAGGGAGCTTAAGAAATTCATCTTATTTAGTATAGCATAAACAAAGAATGACGTTTTGATAGTACATTGAAGATGCGTATGTTTTGAGGGGAGTGTCTTGACAAGTATGAAATGAAATTGTGTTTGTTGCGAGAATTGTGGACTTTAATGTTCCAGTATGCAGGCGTGATCAATAATACCAGCGAAGCACTAAACACCGCTCAGATCTTGGATTTTACAATGGTTTATTCTCTGCGGGAACAAATTCCCCCCTCCCCTTGTCTAATGATATGAGTCCGAACAAAACGAATCGAGGAGAAAGGAGAAAGACCATGAAAGGCACCATATTCGCAATATTTGCGGTCATAATCGCAGCACTTGGGGCAGCGCCTGCATATTCATCCGGCAGGCCGGTACTCCCCGGAGAGGTCGTCATCGAGGTGGTTTCGGACAACGGAACGGTATTTCAAGCCATCCCCCACAAGGAATTCTGGACAGGCAGCACGCACGTGAGGAAGCGATATCTCGAGGCGCGCCAAGGAGAGCACTATGGGATCGTCATAACGAACCGAACGCCGGAACGAGTGGGAGTGGTCATAGCCGTGGACGGCAGGAATATCATCACAGGCAAAAGCTCCAATCTCGGGAATACCGAGTCTATGTACATTGTGAATGCCTATGAGGAGGCGCGATACGACGGGTGGCGGACCAGCAAGGACGAAGTACACCGTTTCTATTTCACTACTGCGGCAGATTCGTACAGTGTCAGGACCTTCGCTGACTCATCGGCAATGGGAGTCATTGCCATGGCGGTATTCCGTGAGAAGGAGCAGCCGCGGCCGCTCCAGGAGGAGAAACGGGAAGGTCAGTCGGCACCTTCGGCTCCGTCCGCAGATCTGGCGCCTAAGAGCGCTGGCCGGGCATTGGCCAAAGAGAGCGCAGGCACCGGGTTCGGCGATGCCCGATACTCACCGGTCATACCTGTGCAGTTCGAGCCTGAGCGAAACCCAGCGCAGAAGACCCTCGTCAAATATGAATGGCGAGAGGTTTTATGCAGGAAAGGGATTTTACGGTGCGACCGGGAACTTGGGAACCGGCTCTGGGACGAGGACGGATACGCCCCCTATCCGCCTGGATATCCGATAAATTAGGAGAGAAGGCGAAAGGCGTAAGGAACAGATAGAAGGGCGGACGGAGTTGCACGCCGTCTGCCCGCCATCTTCTGTGCATCCCGACGTGTTATCAAATGCTTCGGGGTTTCTACCCGAAGGCCAACTATTCGCATATTCGCTAACAATACTTTATATCTGTTTTCAAAACGAGGATACATCCAAACCATCTTCGTGCATGACATCAGCCGGCTGTTTCTATTTTCGCAACAGTTTGACATTTCTTTTTTGTTTGACATGCGTGTATTATGACCTTGACATACATTTTACTCTCTGTTATGCTTATGGAGCATTTTTTGTTTCGGGCTTTATAAACCATATTACTGGAGGTGGACACATGAAAGGTCTTGCATTGCTTCTTGTTGTAACTGCAGTTTTGTTAGCCTTTGTTGGCGTCGTATTCGCAGCTGAAATGTCCGGTGTAGTGACCGCAGTGGATGCTCAAAAGAATACCCTGACCGTTAAGAGTCAATCGATGGATGCGGGATTCGACTGTGAAACGGGAACCTTGCTTAAAGATGTGAAGGTGGGGGACCAAGTAACAGTGGAATACAAAGAAGTAGGTGGCAAAAAAACTGCCATAAAGATTACTCCCATGGCGAAGAAGAAACCTTCTGTGGGATGCTGATAGCGCTAGTTGGAAGGGCAGACTAATGTCTGCCCTTTTTTTTCATAATTTTTTTTAAGATATTGCCTTCTTAATCCCCTTTAAAAAAGCTGCCAACAGATTCATGAATAGTCCCGTGACAACCTAAATTCTTCACGATTTCATAATATCGTCCTTTATTCTATCGAACTCTTCTTTGCTGATCTCACCTCTAGCGAATCTCTTTTTCAGAATGTCGAGCGGCGCTTGATCTGAACGGTTTTCTCTTTTGATCATGGCCTGCACCAAAAAGAGTACGACCAGGACTATCAGGACTCCGAAAGCAACCATGAAGATCCATCCGAACCAGGTTCCCGAACCTGAACTTCCCCAATACATCATGATGGCCTCCATTTCTCTCATATAACTATAACTTAATAATTTAAACGCAGATTCTAGTCATCATTTAGTCTTCTCTCTCCAGCTGTGCTGCTCATTGCGGCTAACCAAAAACATTTGCTTCGCGGTGAAGACGAGACAACAGCTGACGAAAAGGGCGTCCCATCAGTCCTTTTCCATAACAAAAAGGCCGGTAGTTTTCCACCGGCCTTTTATTTTAATTGAACTTCCGGATGAGGTCCTCTACCCTCCGAGGTAACCCGGCGAAAATTCGACGTCTTTCGATTTCTCGGTCTCGACCTCTGCGCCCTCGTAACCGGCCGAACCCGCCCAGTCATGGGTGCAGGAATGAGACAGTATCTCAAGCCTCCAGTCGATCTCCTCGGCAAGTTCCGCCAGCTGACGCCCGAACTTGCCGCCCTCAATGTCTTTCAACATGCCACCGGCGCTAGACCTGTCTTTCAGTTCAATAATTTTCTTTTTCATGCTTGAAAGTTGAGTAAAGACTTCATCGCAAAATTCTTTGCTCTCTTTCATATTCAAAACGCTTGCCATAATTAACCTCCTTGACACGCGCTGTCACACGTCTGCTCGGAATACTATTGTTCTCTAACTATCTTAATTTTATTATAGCATAATGCCCAGAAAAGAGGACTTGATTGGTATGATTTTGACAATATATCGAAGACCGGAACGCCTGCTAACATTTGTAACACTTTCGTGTTGCCCTTGATAGAATTGAACGACAAACAGCCGTTTTGATTGGTCAAAAATCACCATATTTATGTGTTCACAAAGATTACGTCCGCCATCCCTCCTCGTGGCGCTAAAGGATTTTGAAGTCATGCCGCAGATTACACAGGGCGGTTTGATGATTCTTCAGGCCATACAAAACTGCTATACTTAGGATATACGCTAATTTTGCGAAAATCATCAGCTAACGCGGAAGCGCCGCGCCAAATGGGTTCCCTTTTTGCTGCGTTAAAAGGAGGATATATGCGCCAGATCAAGGATGACATCTGGACATGGCTTTTGCCTGATGAGCCGCGCGGTATTGACAGATCGACCTGGTCACGAAGCGGCGGCAAATGGATCGTTTTCGATGACGAGGACCGCATCAAGGATCTTGCCGGGAAGCTGGCGCCGTTTATCGATGCCGGTGAGATCGAGAGCGCGAAATACTGGAATGGGGATCCCAGCGCGATCAACGTTTACTCGCTGGACCGGGACCGATGGAAAACCAGGGATATCCTCAAAGGCCTCGGCGCGAGATTTGTGCTGGTGTGGGAGTACGATTATGCGTTGGACAAAAACCTTCTCTCTCCACTCACGTTCATCTATTCATGGCTCTCCAAGTTCAGCACGATCCTCCGGAGCCGCGGCATCGCAGGGAGCGTGCGGTTATTAAAGGAAGCATTGATGCAAAAGCGCGACGGAGAGTAGACTGCACTGTCTGCATCAATCCGACCTTGAATATACCTTAAGAATAAAATGTTGCCAATGACCCGTTCTTTCTATGATATCCTAGCCTTTGCAGCTCTTCTGTTCTGGCCGGCCATCCCGCTTTTCTGGATCCCGGTGCATTGTGTTCCGGGGCTTTTCCGCCGCCTTGGCTTTTTGACCTATGTTTTACCGCTTATCACATGGCTACCCATCGCATATATTATGTTCGGGCTGCGGGATGTCCTGCTTCGGCACCGGATAGAGCTGCCGGCTATGACGAATCTCTTCGGCCTGCTCCTCTTTGTCCTGGGCGCAGGTCTTCAGACGTGGACGCTCGTTCTTTTGACCCTTCCGGTTATCATAGGTATGCCGGAAGTGACAAAGTCGGTGTCCGGCAAGCTCGTGACCACTGGTCCTTTTGGTATCGTACGGCACCCGACTTATCTTTCGCACACGTTGATGCTTCTGGGCCTTTTCCTGATGACAGGGGTGACTGCTCTCGGGATTGTGACGGTCGTCGACGCTATTGTGGTGAACGGCATCGTCATGCCCCTCGAAGAAAAGGAGCTCCTGAACAGATTCGGGAAGGAGTATGAAGAATACCGGCACAAGGTGTCGTCACGGTTTCTTCCCCCGCTGCGTTCACGGTGAATTCGACTGTGCGATACGGTGGTTCTCGCGCAAAAGTCCGCGCTATGTTACAATTCCCACATGGAAATATCGATGAAAGGCATCGAACTCTACCACGAGAGAACGAAACATCACCCCCACCGGTATGCGCGTTCTGCAGGATATCTGGACTGGCAGAGCGAACCCGAGCCCTTCAGAAGATATGAGGGCGCACCCGTCATAGAGCTGCCTCTGACGGAGCAAGATCCCGAAGGAACATATTCGGACCTGTTCGACAGGAAAGGTCAAGATGCCCGGCCATTTTCGCTGGGGAGGATCGCCTGTTTTCTTGAACTCTCCCTTGGTCTTTCCGCATGGAAATCGTTCCGTAACAATTCCTGGGCACTCCGGATGAATCCTTCCAGCGGGAATCTCCATCCCGTCGAGAGTTATTTGGTTCTGCCTCCCTTGCCGCAGCAGGGCCCCATTCCAGGGGGTGTGTATCATTACAACCCCTTCCTTCACGTTCTCGAAGCGAGGACGAAGTGCGACGAACCGTTCTGGCCGCGTGTCAGGCAGCACTTCCCTGATGGGTTTTTCGCAGCTCTCTCCTCCATACACTGGAGAGAATCATGGAAATACGGCGAACGCGCATTCCGGTATTCCCATCTCGACATGGGACATGCCGTTGCGGCCATGAGCTTTTCCGCTGCTCTTCTGGGATGGAAGATGGCGTACCTGAATGCGCTTTCAGACCTGGAAGTCGAAACCATCCTCGGATTCACTAAGACTCGCTGGAAGGAATTCGAACGGGAAGAAGCCGGTCCTTTGCTATTCGTCACTTCGGCCAAAGAGAATGCAATCCCGCGAGCAATGCCCTCGGATATCATTCGCATGTTCGAGCCACTTTCGTATACCGGAGACCCTAATCTCTTTAGCGGGCGCCATCGGGACTGGAGTGTGATCGATGAGGTTTCGGCCTTGACCGTCAAACCATCGACGCGGGAGGAGAAATTCCGATACGAAGCACATCCTTTTACCAGGGGGAATTATCCCACAGTGGCGGGTGCTCAACTCATCAGGAAACGCAGGAGCGCGCTCGCCTTCGACGCAAGGACAGCGCTTGCGAGAGATCATTTTTTCGATATTCTTGACAGGACTCTGCCGCGGAACAATTACGCACCCTTCGACGCGGAGGTCGGCCGCGCCGCAGTCCATCTCCTTATCTTCGTTCACCTTGTGACCGGCCTGGGACCGGGTCTTTACTTCCTTGTTCGCGGGGATACAGACGTTGAGGAAATCAAGAAGCGATGCCGCCACGGCTTTCTCTGGGCAAGAACGCCGGAAGCTCCCGAGTCGCTTCCCCTGTATATCCTTGAGCGGGGCGATTTCAGGTCCAAGGCGGTATCAACAAGCTGTGATCAAGACATTGCGGCGGACGGGGCCTTTGCGGTCGCAATGATATCCGAGTTCGGTCCCGTTATCGAAAAAGAACCCTACCGGTATCGCCTGCTGCATTGGGAGGCAGGGATGGTCGGCCAGGTTTTATATCTGACTTGCGAGGCATACGGGATGAGGGGTACGGGCATGGGATGCTTCTTTGACGACACAATTCACGACCTTCTGGGTCTCCAGGACAATACCTATCAGGACCTTTATCACTTCGGCGCGGGGAAGCCGGTTGAGGACAATCGCATCGCCACGCTTCCGCCCTATCACCATTTAAAGAAAGCTTAACGAGGAAAACAGCGAATCTCTTGCAATGACTGTATGGGCCGCGAGTAGCTGGTCATGAGGCGTCATCAAGTGCTCCCATGTCCGCAGGCCTTTCGTCTTCCGCAACAAGGGGCCTCTAAGACTTGCAGCGCTTCTTTTTTGCGCTCGCAGTGCCTGAATTCCCTTGTACGACTTTAATCTCCGTTGACAGTCATCGGAGTGAGATATAGAATAATTTTAGGAACAGGGTTTAGGGCCGGGTCGAAGAAGGGGGGTTTGATTTTATGCCGGTCTTAAAATATAAATCGAGAACTACAGCCGTGGATGAAGACGGTTATCTCATCAATTTCAACGATTGGGATGAAGACGTGGCGCGCGAACTTGCGGCAAGGGCGGGCGTCGGTGAACTTACCTCGGAGAGCATCGACATTTTGCAATTCATCCGTGACCATTTCAAGACGTACAAATTCTTCCCCATAGTGGGTTCGATCTGCAAGACTGTCCGTGAGCCGAAAGATTGCGTAACCGAGAAGTTCATCAACCCGCTCGTCGCATGGAAGATAGCCGGTCTTCCACATCCCGATGAGCCGATTATCAGCTTGCTCGAAGCAGGCCAATCTCCAGGGTAACGGCGGCCACTGCTGGAGGCATCACGAAGCAGCGTTCGGGAACACATTAACCAGCAGCGCTTGCAACCCATTCCAGCAAATCTGTACGCCGATACACAGCAAGATGAATGCGGAAAGGCGGATTAACACGCTGGTTCCAGTCGGTCCGAGCTTCTTGAGGATGCGGTCGGCGTAGCGGTAGCAGAAGTAGACGCTCAAGGCGACGATAAAGATTCCGATCGCGTGCGCAAGCACTGTCAGGGCCAAGGAGCGAAGACCCCGCGGCTGGTTTGCTCCAAGCGTGAGAGCAACCGCGATAGAACCTGGACCCACGGTGAGAGGCATTGTCAGGGGGTAGAAAGCGCGTTGACTGAACTCAGCTGATGTCAATGTTGACGGCTCGCGGGCGAGAGTGGGCGGCGAATTGGGGCTATTCAACATCGACCAGGCAATGGAGCAGACGACGACCCCGCCAGCGACCTGGACAGCAGGAATCGACAGCCCGAAGAAATCGAGAACATACGAACCAATCAGAGCCGATGCGAGAAGCAGAAGAAAGGAATCGACCGCAACCGCCTTCGCCATTCGACCTCGCTCTTCCGTCGAAAGGTCCGCTGTTATGGTGAGAAAAATCGGTGCTCCGTTCAGCGGTCCGACAATGGGGAACAACGCGCCAACTGCCAAGAGCACGATTGCGGCGAAGTGGTAGAGACTATGATATGCGTCCTCGACCATAATGAATTAACTGGAGACCTCCCTAGCTGCAACTAAGACGTCAAAACAGAGAGCGGGAAAGCGCAAGCTTTGGGTCTCCTGCATAACGCGCTTCACCCGACACAGTGCCGAAATAATGTGCCTTTCCCGCAGCGATGTTACGCTGTTTTCGTGACTGCGCTTCCGTCAACCCCACCGACGCAATTTGCACGTCGAGTTCTACTGCATACCGATCCGCAGGTTCTTTACCGCGATAAAAGTCTCGCGCAAGAAGGTTAGTAGAGCCCCTATGAATACAAACGTGGCGCCCACAAAGAGTGCCGCTACCACGTCGGCGAGGTCGATTGAGAGAAATACTCCTATGAACATCAGGGAAATCATAGCGCAGATTAACACTGCGCACACAGTTCCCATGGTGATAGCCAGGTTGATCAATTTGGCGCGCTGGGATAGCGCAGACAATTCGGCGTGGATTTCGCCCTCAGCCTTCGCAGTCACCGAGGGCAAAATTCCCTCGAGAATGCGCGCCCGGTCAACAATACGGTTTAATCGGCCGATAAGGATGGCAAGAGTCGTCCCGATCGCCGTAAGCAGGAAGACGGGCGCGACTGAAAGTTGGATAGTCCTGGCGATAATACTAAGATGTGGCTCTGGGTTCATGGTGGTTCTCCTAAGCGTTTTCTATCGTTACAACAACATGCCGAGCCTTCCTTATCTTTTTCATGGAAATTATATCATAGCCCCCGAAATATTTTATGGTCAGCAACTAGGTATAAAGTAGCAGTCATACGATAGTTCCTCCAGAGGACGTGCAGTGCAACCATAAACTAGTTAAAAAGTTGCGCAACTCTCTTGACAATCGGGAAAACTCTGATATACTGAAAGCAAGGTTATAAAGAAATGAGGTGATACATATGAAAAAAATACTCTCTATAGTGATGGTTGCGGTAGTTACTCTTGCTCTGGGATTCACCTTTGCAGAGGCGAAAGCTTGGAGCGACAATGGGATCACCTATTTTGACAAGGATTCAGGAAGTAAAATTGAGGCAGCAAGCTTGGATATGGTCGTGGCCAATGGGATAACGGTGACCGAACCGGTATTGATGGCTCATTTTGAAGCGTCAAGCTCTGCTGCGGGCGGTCTTAGAGAAGAAAAACCGGACAAGGACCTGTACAATGGAATTACGGTATTTAAAGAATAAGGTCCGGCAACTTCTTACAAGGGGACCGC
Source organism: Nitrospirota bacterium (assembly GCA_035623825.1). Classification (GTDB taxonomy): domain Bacteria; phylum Nitrospirota; class UBA9217; order UBA9217; family UBA9217; genus DASPSR01. The sequence continues at coordinate 16,822 of DASPSR010000011.1, read as the reverse complement.
TTTAAGTTCCTGCCTGTCATAAAAGTAATGACAGGAGGGCAGATTTCGGTATAGAAATGAATCGATTCATTTTGAGCAGGCTGGATTCCAGCCTGCTTTTTTTTCGATTTTTCGTCATTTCCCCTAAGCCTAGCAGAGAATAAAAACAGTATTCCGATGTGAAATGTTGATATCTAGGAAGCTCTCAATAATCAAAGTTATAGGATGTACATGCGTTTATTATAGTGGTATAAAATTATCAAGATTACGACCAGTAATTTTAATAAATAGCATATTTGGTCCGTTAAATGCTTAAACATTTTCCAAATGACCTTCGGGTTTTTAGCCCGAAGGTCGGAAGCAGATGACAGAGAGTTGTAAACGGAGGCGAGAGCGGATTCTTTAATTCTGGAGGGGCTATGAAGAGCCATTTATTACAGGTTGGGCTAATCCACGAATTCAGTTTCACGATTCCTGCGAACAAAACAGTCCCCTATCTCTATCCTGAGTCCGAGGAATTTCAGCAGATGCCGGAAGTTTTTGCAACGGGCTTCATGGTGGGCCTTATTGAGTGGGCCTGCATTAAAGCGGTAAATCCCTATTTAGAGTGGCCTGAGGAACAGACGGTCGGCACCCATATCGACCTGAGCCATGTAGCGGCAACGCCACCGGGATTTGAGGTAACGGCAAAAGTAAAATTGACTGCGATCGATGGTAGACGGCTGGTGTTCGAAGTGGAGGCTCATGACGGGGTCGAACTCATTTCAAAGGGAAAACACGAGCGATTCGTAATCAACAAAAATAAATTTACGACTAAGATGATTGAGAAGAGTTCGAAGATAAAATAGACAAATGCCAAAAAAATAACATCTGCGATTTTAATCCTTCCAATACACTGCCTTTTCCGGGAATATCCAGCGTATGCCGCCGCGCGGGTCCGGCATGTCGCCTTTGTACCGGGGGATCAGGTGAATGTGCAGGTGGAGAATGGTCTGTCCTGCAGCAAGGCCGTCGTTGATTCCGATGTTGAAGCCGTCCGGTGAGAATTCCTTGAGCAGTTCGCTTCTCGCCTGTTGCAGCGCCTTCCATAAAACGGCAACTTCCTCTTTTGTTGCCTCGAAAATTGAAGCGATATGTCGCTTCGGCAGGATGAGCGTGTGCCCGGGGGATACCGGTAGAGTGTCCCTCACGGTGAAGGATAGCCTATCCTCGGCTATGATTTTATCGCTCGATATTGAACAAAATGGACACGGAGGCATATTGTTGTCCTTTCACTAAAATCTCAGGGTCGCCTTGCATCGTTTCGTGTTCAGCAAGAGTTCAAGACCATCGAGCGCGCTTCGTACATGGATGTCCGCCGCTATTATCGCGTCCACGGCGCACCCTTCCCCTTCGGTCACGGCAATGCCGATCTTCGCTGCCTTGAGCATCTTCCTGTCATTCTTCCCGTTCCCGAATGCAACAATGCCTTCTGGCCCTATTTTCTTCACAAAAGCCTCCTTTTGCACATCGTGATTCTTGCCGGTCAGGATGTGTATCTCGCACCTGACGTTTTTCATCTCCGCCTTCGCCTTGCCAAAGGTGTCGGCGGTGAGAATATGAATTTTCATGACTTTGGACAACTTATTCAACTGGGCGGCCACTTTGGGAAGCAGTATTCCGTCTACCGATAGTGTACCGGTGAAATCAGACACAAGATGCTCTAAGCTTACAAAACCAAAACCAGGAATATCGATTTTAATCATTAATGGTCTCCTCTGTCTCTGATAAATTTACAAATCCATAGGTTAAATCAACTTTTTCGCCCAATGTCGGACCTACCGCATCTAGAAGTGTCGGCAAGAGGCTTATTGAGTTACATTGAGCATTCGTCGACAATTGGGCGTCTAATATGTCCCTCATGTCCTGTATCCATTTTCCACAAGCTTGTTTCTCACCCAAGTGCTATAATTATTATATGTGGATATGTTAGGAAGGAGGCGATTGTGATGAAGCTCGCGAACATATTCAAGAAAAGACCCACGCGGGAAACGCTTACCGAAGCCTATGAGGTGAGGGCGTTGAGGGACGAGTCGGAAGCAACCCAGGAAATGGCAGCGGCCGTTCCCAAGGTCTCCCATCCAGAGCCAGGCGCACTCGAAGCCATAAAAAAGGCGGTCAAAGGACATGGCGAACAGACGATTCTGCCCGATGATTCCCAGTTCGGCGACAACGACATGTCTGATGAGGAAGAGTAATGCGAAGGGAACGCCATTACTCAAGACGCCGCAAAAGGATTTTGTTTTTCCCGAATCCGTGAGAGGCCCTGTACTTCGCTCGGTAGGTAGTAATCCTAATTTGTCGAGCGCGGCTTCTCTATTGTTCACCAGTGTAAATCTCCTTTGAACATAGCGCGTTGTCCTAATTCCTCCTCGATTCTGAGGAGTTGATTGTACTTAGCCAGTCGTTCCGACCGCGCGGGAGCACCGGTCTTGAGCTGTCCAGCATTTGTAGCAACTGAGATGTCCGCAAGAAAAGAATCTTCCGTTTCTCCCGACCGGTGAGAGAACATGCAGGTGTACCCTGCCTTTTTCGCCATTTCTACGGTTTCAAGCGTCTCGGAAAGCGTGCCTATCTGGTTAAGTTTGATCAGAACGGAATTGGCGATGCCTTTCTTGATCCCTTCGGCCACGATCTTCGGGTTCGTGACGAAGATGTCATCGCCCGTAAGCTGTATCTTCTTTCCTAGTTCTTTGGTAAGTATCTGCCAGCCGTCCCAGTCATCTTCGGCAAGCCCGTCCTCGATGGAGATAATCGGATATTTTGAGACCAGGTCCCCATAGTAGCCGACCATTTCTTTCGAAGATAGCTTGCTGTTATCCGCCTTCAAAACATACTTGCCGCCCTCATAAAACTCGCTCGCGGCGGGGTCAAGGACTATGGAGATATCACTCCCAGGTTCGTAGCCGGCCTTCTCTATTGCTGAGATGATAATCCGGATCGCTTCTTCATTGGAAGAAAGATTCGGTGCGAATCCGCCCTCATCGCCGACTGAAGTGCTCAGGCCTTTTGACTTCAATACTGCTTTCAACGTGTGGTACGTCTCAGCGGCCATCCTGAGCGCTTCACCGAAAGACGTGGCTCCAACGGGTGAGATCATGAACTCCTGGATATCCACATTGTTGTCCGCATGTTTGCCGCCGTTCAGTATGTTGAAGAACGGTATCGGAAGACGACGCGCTGCTTCGCCGCCGAGATAACGAAATACTGACAGCCCCCTGGCCTGGGCAGCGGCTTTTGCCACGGCGAGCGACACACCCAGGATGGCGTTCGCTCCCAACCGTGACTTGTTTTCTGTACCATCAAGTTTGATCATAAGCGAATCAAGCCCACTTTGATCTTCCGGATTTTTCCCCACGAGTTCTGGCGCAATCAATGTATTCACGTTTTCTACCGCCTTAAGCACGCCCTTGCCTTGGTAGCGTTTCTTGTCGCCGTCCCGAAGTTCTACCGCTTCCTTGCTTCCCGTCGATGCTCCTGATGGGACGGCAGCCCTGCCCATAGTGCCATTGTTCAGAACCACATCAACTTCGACCGTTGGATTGCCTCGTGAATCGAGAATCTCCCGCGCTGTTATTTTTGTTATGTTTGACATACTCTCCTCCTCAATGAAGTTCAGTAATTTCAGAAGACGCGGATTAACACAGCTGCGGCTGACAATTGCACAAGCAAATAATACAGTCGCAACAATTCGCGTAATATTATGGCTAAATGCCGGCTCATTCTTTTCGCTTCTCTTTTTCGTTCATGATTTCCCAGGCCCTTCTCCGCACTATACTTACATGGTGATCAAGAGACTCCATAATAAAATTTAGGGCATCCTCCGTTCCGATCTTGTCGAGGGTGTCCAGGATCTCTCTTTGGAGAAATGGATTCTCCGTCACATCAAACAGCCGTATGAGCGGAGCGACGGTTTCAACAGTCTTGCGCTCTCCCAGAATCCAGACAGCCATTCTAGCTGTTTTCCGTACGGGGTGCTCTAAGGCCTGGATCAGTTTCTCATCAAAGCTCTTCTGATCTAGCACGGTAAGGTCAGCGCCGCATCGCTGACACTTTTTATCGTCTTCTCTAATTTCCTTCCAGCATGCCGGACAGTAAAATATCATGGCATACGGACCTCTTCAATCTGGCAGTCGATAATAATCAAGTTCAGGTTCAGTTTTCCTTCGTGAAGATATTTCGGGTCGGCGGCCTTCTCAAAGATATTCTCAATCATCTTCGGGTTTCCCAAGGATATTTCGTAGATATCCTTAAACATATGAAGTTCATCGGCGACTTTTATATTCGATGTACCGGATAAGGATTCGATGAGCATGAACGCATCTTTCTTTTCGAGATTCCCCATTGGTAGCTTCGGAACATGCCACAGGGTAAGATTGCTAGGGAAACTCCTGTAGTCGCTTAAGTCCCATCCCTGTCTACTTGCGGTGACAACCGATGAACAGCCATGCAGGGCTGACAGCAACGAATGAATCCTAGGCGTCACATCTTCAAGATGGTCAAGAATGACGTAAAAATCACCTTTTTTGACATGCGGAAATACCATGTTGCGAAGATACCTGGTCGGAATCGTTCTCAGTTCGTTGGACCGGAATACCTGATTTTCGCGTCCAAACTTATCGATGCTGATAAGCTTCTCTCCGCGCCCCAACAGAAATTCCGCTATCAAGACCAAGATTGTGCGAAACGTGCCACTGTTCCTGCAATAGATCGGGACGGGAGAATCGCTGATCTCTCTCCATGTGCGATAGATGTGATTGAGAAGTGCGCTCTTGCCCACGCCGGATGGTCCATGGATGTGCAGACTTTTTCTGCGCCGTATATAGTCGCGGACTATCTCGATCTCCCTTTCGCGTCCGATCATGGTCGTGTGCTTCTCACATTCCGGGGCTGGGATCCTTGCAGCTGCCTTAAACTTTATTTCACGGCGTCGGCTGCTGCTCTGATCCGTGTGAGTCTGTTTTTAATCTCATCCAGTTTTCCCACGGTCTCAGTTGTGGTCCGCTTTCTTGCAGCGGCTTCCTGCTCGCCGCTTGATCGTTTCGTCATGCCCTTTTCGATGGCGGTACCGATTCCCTCAATTGCCGCTTCGATCTTCTGGAGCATTTCCCAGCGGAAATCGAGCTTGCTTTTGTCGAGTCGTTCCTCAAAATCGCTCCCCAGTCTGCCCAATTGCATATCCACGACACGAATGAGGTGTTCCTTCATTTTATTCAAGATGAGTCTGTCGCCGATGAATTTGGGCAGCGCAAGGGTCAATGTCGAAGCTACGATCTCAATTCCGACGGGTTCGTCCCTAAATTTATATGAGAACCGGGACTTGTCCGACCAGAGCATCTCGGTCTTAACGGCCTCAAAGGGGATTTCAAACAGATCGGACGAATATTTCAGTAGAGCGTCAACCGTGTCATTAATCTTGATTGAGAACCTCCTGCAGATCGCCTCAAAAGCCTTGGCAAGCCTTTCATCTTCGATTGCCCGCCATGCATTGAATGCCTGTTTTACATGGTTTATGACGGACTGCTCCAGTGCGTTTCGCAGCTCCCGGGATGGCAGCGTTTTCATCTGAACGAATTGCTCTTCAAGATGCGGTTGTTCATGAACAAGCAGCTCTTTCCTGAACCGCGTAATATCCTCATCAAGTACGTTTTTTGCCAATCTCTTGGTCTCGCCGTCAAGCAGGATATCGAAATCCTGCTTTTCGAGCATGACCTCCCTCTTTTTATCTTCGAATACTGAGATCTTTTTCTTAAGTTCATCGAGCGGCGTTTCGAGGGACTTCATTTCAAGCGCGAGCTCAAGTTTCGCTTGAGATATGATCCGTAGAAGATTGTTAGCGACGGACAGCAAGAGAACATTACCCTTCTCTTCCATCAGGAACCGGTTCAGGTCTTTAGAAAAGATGGGAAGCATGCTCTTCTGGATCATTTCATCGGATTTCGCAGCCTCCCCTTCGAGAGCGAGCCTAGCCGACACCGGGAACAGCTTTACCTCTGAACCCATCGCTTCCTCAAGCCCGGTTTTGGAAAATTCGAGGGATTCCTTAAGATCGCTCTCCCTTAGATAATCCGCTTTGTTCAGAACAAAGAATATCTTGTTTGAATACTCCTTCACGTCGTTCAAAAAATCGAGCTCCGCCCTGCTCATGGGCTGGTCCACGGAGAGAAGGAAAAGTGCGGCGTCCGATTTCGGCAGATACTGGTAGGCAACGTCCGTATTGTGCTGATAGATCGAGCCTACGCCGGGCGTATCGATAAGCCGCACGCCGTCCTTGAGATAGGGAGACGGATATGTAATAACGACTTCATGCACATCTTTGACGTTTTTGGGATTTCCTTTTTCCGTAACATATTCCATAAGATTTTCCGGCTTGATCTCAGCAATTTTCCCGTCATTGAAGTAAACCTTCATCCTGAGCGCTTCTCCGTAGGTCATGATAGTGACGATGGAGGTGAGAGGAACGACCGCTACAGGCAGTATCTCCGCGCCGAGCAGCGCGTTGATGAGGCTCGTTTTCCCGCGCTTGAACTGACCGACGACAACGAGGTTGAAGGCGTTCGACCGGATCTTTTCCCGCAGATCCTCGCAGGGGCATTCACGGATGTTCTCCACGGCAAGTAGATCGTCGGTGCACTGCAAGAGGTCGCTTTTCAATTGAGAATATTTTGATATTGAAGATGATTGCATTGCCGAACCCACTAACGTTGTCCGCCTTTGCTAAATGATAAAAAACTCCTACCCTCATCTTTCGAGAGTAGGAGTCATCAGCCCCGCCGCATGCGCGGGACGGTTAATGGTGAACTCCATCACCTGCTGTTTGCCTGCGATAACGCTATATTGCCCCCTCTATTCCTGCTGCGTCTCTATAAATATATTTTATCACATTCACATCGGAAAGTACAACAATGCCCTCGCCCACCAGATCGTCAAGGATCGGGATGACCTTGTTGATCTTATCTTCCGAGTCCATGACTGTGATCAGAATCGGGATCTCGCCGTGCATTGTGAGCGTCTTTTTCTTATGATACCGCTTGTGTGATCCGTAGCCGGCGATCGCCTTATACACTGTAGCGCCCGCGATATCTGTCATAATAAGCTTCTTGATGATCGCCTCGTACAGGGGTTCTCCCTCCCACTTATCGTCCTCGCTTATGATTATCCGGAGCATCTTGGCCTTGCCTACAAGCTTCATATGTTCTCCCTTTTCTCTTTGCTTCTCTTCAGCCTTCGGACAGCACTTGATAACATTCGTGTCAATGACCTCTACCATCCCTTTATCGACAACATGGTATATATCGGGAAGTACCTTGTTAATCATTTCCTCGGATTCCACCACTTCGATTTTCACGGGCAAGTTCGTGGACAGCTCAAGCATCTTGGAAGTATGGAATACACCATCGCTTCCGTATCCCGCGATGCCGCGGAAGACGCTCACGCCCATGATCTTCTTCTTGAAAAAAATGTCGAGCAGGACTTCGTAGACCGGCTTGCCGTGATACTTATCCGTCTCGTCCGTATAGACGGTTAGTTTTTTTGCAGCCCCTTTGGTTACCATAGGTTGTCCCCTATATGGTCTTAGCTATTACTTCACCCAGTTTCAAGGCCGTGAACCCGACGGCGATGCTCGAGATAATGTTCAGCGCAGCGTACCCGAGCTCTCCATCCATGACCAGTCTGCCCGTCTCATACTGGAACGTGGAAAAAGTAGTATACCCACCCAGGCCCCCGACAACGAGCAGCAGTCGCCACTGTGGGTTTTCCACGAAACGTTCCGCCATGAGGGTCATGAGGAAGCCGATGAGAAAACTTCCCGTGATGTTAATTACAAAAGTGCCGAGGGGAAAGGCCCGTCCCCATTTCTGGCCGATCCATGTTGCCAGAACATAGCGCATGACGGAACCGATGCCTCCGCCTGCGAAAACTACCATGTAATTTATCATAACAACCGTATCCTTATAGTTATTTTACGATCGTGACCGTACACGGGGCATACGTCGATATCCGCTTCGACACGGAGCCCAGGAGCCATTTCACCATCTTAGATTTTCCGCGCTGTCCAACGATGACAATGTCGCTCCTCTTTTCAGCCGCGTATTTAATAATCTGGTCCGCGGGATGGCCCACGACGACCTCGGTTCTTATTTCCAGGTTTTTTCTGTGGGCCTTCTCATGAAGCCCTTTGAAGAGTTCCTCGTAGTGCTGCGTTGCGCTGTCGATGACCGCGTCCACCTCGACAATGTCCGCGGGCTCAGGCGGCTGCGCCACAGAGACAACGGTGACCTCCGGGGATGCACCAGTACAGAGCCTCGACATCTCAAGGGCGAAGTCGAATGCCTTGTAGGATTGTTCCGATCCGTCGAATGCAACTAATATTTTATTCAGCATGAAAGCCTCCTTATATAACCGCGAAGTATCGGCAGATTATTCCGATTCGGCGGCTATATCCTTTTCTTTTTTCGGCAAAAGATAATGCGGTATGAAAAAAGCGTTCGCGATAAGCGTCGGCACTACAGCGCTGCCGATCACGACGAATACCAGGATGGAATACTGCTGCTGGTTAATAATATTGTGCATGAGCCCGAAGAGTGCGGAGATGGAACCGAAGGTCAAGCCCGTTGACATGAGGAGTGTTGTATAAATGCCTTCTTTCTGGGCATATCGAAACGCAGTGGTTGTGGGATACACGCCGATGATCTTGGTAATCATTTTCCCCAAGAAGAGCACGAGGATCGCGACAGGTGCAGCGATAAGAGCCGGCACGGAAACGTATGAGCCCGCCCTGATGAAGTAGAACGGTGTAAGCAGGCCGAATGTGAGAGTTCGGAGCCGCCTGATGAGAATGTGGTCTTTGCCTACGGTGCCTGCGAGCACCATGCCGATGATATACGCGGGCAGCACTGCTTCGCTGTCCGACCACACCGCCAGGGAACCCAGACCGAAAAGAAAAAGCAGGAGGTATTTTGCTTCGAGTTCCGACGGTCGGTCACCGTATTTTTTAAAAAACCAGGGGGTGAGATAAGGCAGGATAAAGAAAACGACAGCAGAGACACCGACAAAAATCAGGGTTTTGAAAGAAAAGGGCGCGAAGATGAGCCCTAGGGCAAGGACGGTACCGAGATCGGTGATAAAACAGGCGGCAAGCACGGCTTTGCCGAAGTCCGTCTTGTTGAGCCCCAGTTCGAGCATCACGGCGTAGACCACCGCTACCGAGGTCGTAGAGAGGGCCACACCCGCGAGCCAACTTGAACGAACTGACCAATGAAGGAAATAATAGGCCGCGGCGGTGCAACCGAGGAAAGGGGCAAGGAAAGAAATAAAACCGATGGCCGATGCTTCTTTTAATTTTGCCTTGAACACGACCGGGTCGAGCTCGGCGCCAGCCAGAAAGGTGAGAACTATGGCGCCGGTCCCGGACAAAAATTTTATCCAGCCCGTATCCGAACCGAGGCTCGTGCCTATAAGAGCGCCGATGACAAGCTGCGCGACAGTACCGACGACGATTTCAGAGAGGGCCGTTGCGATCCGGAACCAGATGGAGAGCAAGGTTGCAATAAGGGCCAAGCCTAACCAAAGCGCCGCCAATCCCCATACTTCGTGCATAAACCGGTCTCCTTCAGGGCATAAAAAACTCCTGCCCTCATGAAATTGAGAGTAGGAGTCATCAGCCCCATAAAAGAGGCGGTTAACGGCGAACTCCATCACCTGCAAACTTTTATGAATATTATCATATAATTTTCAGACCTGTCAAGACCTGTTGACGCACTGCCTGCTAAAACGCTCCGTCAGCATTACAATCCTAATTTTTGGTAAATGACGACCATCGCCCTTTTCAGAGAGAAGAAGATAAATTGCTATCTTCCATAAAGGTTTGATATTAAACGAGCATATCATCCAAATTAATTTTAGAGGGATAAATCAACTCTCAGGTCCAGTCTCAAAGGGCATCGACAAGTGTTCTCTACAATTTTTCAAGAATTTTCTCGGTCGCTTTCTTTATAACTTGATCACTCGTTTCTGCTTTCGATAACGAGAAATAACCACGTCTTTCGAGAATCCCGATGATCTGCTCGCAATTGATAATCTTTTCATTAAAAAGTATTGTTGCACTTCCGGCAACAATTGAATACTTTATCGATATTATTCCTTTGACCCCTTTGATGTACGTTTCAAACTCTGCTACATTGCGTGGATTATTGTGAAGGAATGGTGTTTGGATTCTTATTCTTCCAGGCACATAGTGAATATAATATCCCATTTTACCCTTATACAGAAAGAACGCGATGATGTCAATGACATCCATGGCTCGTTCCACCTCTACTTTGTCTTGATTACTAGGACCGCGGTCCCGGTGTGGCCGATAACCCGCTCTGTGACACTGCCCATAAGGAGCCGCTCCAGTTCCCTCTTCTTCCTTAGCTCCCGACACTAATCAGGTCGGCCTGCCTTTGTTTTGCCATGTTCCCGGACTGCCGCCTACTGTAATTCATACCATGAGATGATAATTACTAAATTACTCAGTTGTTTGTTGATTTTCGTTTGCCTCGCATGACCCCCCGCACGTACATGCAAAGCTTTTCGCCTTTGCCTTTTCAAAAGCTTCCCTACCTTCTCGGTAGCATATCCACGCAATCACAAAAGTGCCAACAGAGTCAATGCCGCCAATATGGGTTAGCTCGTATCCTGCACTTGCGATCAAGAGAACGACAGAGAGCTGCAGACAAACGCGGGTGCAGGCAGCATCGGACAAGATAGCCTGGGAACCGAGTTCCTGGCCGACCTTTTCCTTATAATGTGCAAGCAGCCACATGACTACAATAGCAATAATAGAGATTACGATACCCCAGAACGTAGTCTCGGGCTTGTGACCTTGGTAAAGATTAATAGCCGCTGTAATCGAAAGCCCGATGGTCAGGATATAAAAACCGCTCCCGGTGATTTTAAGCGCAGTCTGCTCAAATCGGTCCGGACTTTCCTCGCCGTTATGTCTGATCCTTTGAACCATGTGCCAAATCCCTACTCCAGACACCACTTCTACAAAAGAATCGACTCCGAATCCGAAGAGTGTCAGGCTCTCGTCTTTAAAACCGAAAAAGACGGAAGCTAATCCCTCGATGGTATTGTAGGCAATGGTAAACAACGCTAATGTAGATGCCCTTGTATAAAGCTTATTATATTGTTTCGGGAATCCGACGGTGATCATATATGCTCAGTTTTTCCTCCGGGTTAAGCACTGCATGAAAAATTCAATTTGAAATTTGAATACTTCTAAGTTCTACAACACCCGCACATTTAGTTCCACCTCTCTTTTGCCTTGATCACCAGGACCGCGATCCCGCTGTGGCCAATGACCCGCTCTGTGACACTGCCCATAAGAAGCCGCTCCAGTCCTCTTCTCCCATGGCTTCCGACAACAATCAGGTCGGCCTGCTTCTGTTTTGCCATGTCCACAATTGCTTCATATGACTTTCCTATGACCGCAGCACCCTCTATTTTGATGCTCTCCTGAGACGCAAGCTCCACAGCCATCTGGACATTATCCTGCGCTGATTTGATCTCCCCATCAGAATAGGCAACTGACACGGCAATGAGACGGCTGTTACATCTTTTGGCAATGCTGATGGCTTCGCGGACTGCCGCCTTGCTGTAACGTGAACCGTCTGTTGCCACAAGAATATCCTTGAAATCAGTACTCACTGCCGGCGAGACCACGAGAACGTTACAGGGAGCGTGGCCTATGACCTTAGCTGTGACATTCCCCATCATGAGCCGCGGTAGTCCAGTTCTCCCGTGCCTGCCCACGATGATCATATCGGCGTGCTTCTCTTGCGCCCGGCGTACAATGTCTTGATACGGGTCGTCTCCATGGATCACCGCTATGTCGCAGTCAATGCCTTCTTTTGAGGCTCGGGCCTTGATGGTTTCAAGATGTTCCAGCGCCTCTTTGTCCTCCTTGTCAATGACCTGAGGCATCGTCACTTCGAATTCAAGGTTCGTTATTACTACCGACATTACAGATAGTCTGCTCGAACATTTCTTGGCAAGCTTCAGGGCTTCCCGGATCGCGCCTTCGCTGAATGCGGATCCGTCTGTCGCCAAAAGGAGCGTTTCCAGCTTTGCCATGGGGCATGACTGTCCGCTCATACTGATCTCCTTTAGTTAAAACAATGCAGAGTTAAAATAGTATCGCTCCTGCCACTCCTGCCCCGAGTATCACAAAAGTCGGTTCTACCTTCGTAAACACAAGTATAGCAAAACCACCCGCTGCTATGAGGCTTGTGGGAATATCTGCAAGGGATGCCCTGCCAAGGGTGATAGCAACCGCGGCAAGGAGCCCTATGACGGCAGGGCGAATCCCCTTGAAAACGGCCTTGACGATCCATGAGTTCTTAAACTTCAGATAATAATGACTGACAATCGTTACGACGATGAGCGAAGGCAAGTAGGTGGATACAACTGCTCCGATTGCGCCCCAGACCCCGAAAACCTTGTACCCGATGAACGCGTTCATGATGGTAAGCGGCCCGGGAGTGACCTGGCCTATGGCGATGCTATCGATAAACTGCTTGTTGCTGAGCCAGTGGTAATGATGGACCACCTCCCGCTGCAGAAGGGGGATCATGACGTAGCCACCGCCGATCGTGAACAGGTTGATGTAAAAGATCGTCCAGAGAAATTTAAGTATTTCCATTCTGCTGTTCTCCTCCGAATACAAGCAATCCGACAACGCCGGCGCCGACAATTAACCCTATCGGATTGAGCTTGAATACTGCCAGACACAGGAAGGCGGCTATGGCTATGAATATACTTTTATACTCTTTCAGAAGTTTTCGGCTCATATTGTAAACAACCGATGCTATAAGACCGACGACCGCAGCGCCGACCCCTTTTAGCACGGCATTGAGCAAGGCAATGTCCTGGTATTTGATATACAGGTAGGAAATGATCAGCACCAGGATAAAAGACGGCAGGACCTGGCCGACAACGGTTGCTAGCGCGCCCTTCAACTTGTTCAGCGTGTAACCTATGAACAAGCCCGTATTGACGATGGGCGCACCGGGCGTCAACTGCCCCATGACCACGCTCTCGGCGAACTCGTCATGGGTGAGCCATTTTTTCTTCGTTACGAGCTCTCGTTCGAAAAAGGCGAGCATGGAATAGACGCCGCCGAAGGCAAAGGCACCGATTTTCAGAAAAACCAGGAAGATGTTCTTCACGGAAGTATTTGCCATGCACAGCCTCCGCGATGAGAGTGCGCAAAAGAAATCCTATCACGAAACTGATTGGGCGAAGTATGACATTTTTCATTGAAAAAAACAATTTTATTTCACTTACGGGCGAAGCCAAATAACGAACGCAAGTTTTTTTAAAAGTCTGGAGTTGGAAGTTTACCCCATCCTGTCTCTTGTGAGAGTTCTTTAATTTGGACGAGTTTTACGTTGTGTATATCAACATCCGCCATAAACAACGGAGTTCTTATCGTGTTTATTGAGAAGAAATCGTAGGGGCTGCCAACCGTCGTGTCAGATACGCTCAAGAAAATAAGTCTCCTAACCATGGTGTTATCCCGCATCTCCATGGCACCCTGTGCATAGTCATGAATATGGCCCGATCCCCCCGCTAGATGACTGAAAGGATGAAATATCCAGTGGAGAAATCTCGTTATGGTAAAGTGCCGTCTTGTATAGAGCCTCCACTCGGTTCCCGTATCTGCAATTAAGCCCTGCATGATATAATCAGTGGGGATGAAATAGACCAGATATTTATCGCCAGGTTTGAGCCTGGCCCTGATGTCTTCAATAGAAAGGATGTCATTCATCCTATGCTCCATTCGTTGCGCGTCCTCGTTCGTGATTGATATCGAGGTTATTTCCCCGTTTGTCCAAAGGGGAAGGTGTCTTACCGTGTAATCTCTGAGGAAGAAAACACTTCCAAGTGTGAACGTGCAGATTAAGGCAAACAAAGCCAACTTCCCGACAACGGTTGAGGGGGAGAGTTTTCTCTCTAACTTGCCCGGCAGGAACATCCCGGTCTTCTCCATATACGCCCCGTATGTCTCCGGGTAGCTCTTTAGCATTCTCCTTTCCTCATCCTTTGAGAGCATATAATACAGCGCTATCATCACAAGCCAAAGGACAACGGTAAGTATCCTTGGCCACAGAATTGAAAGACCCAAGCCTGCGGAACCTAGCGCCACGTACTGAGGATGCCTTATAAACGAGTAGAGGCCCCTTAACACCGCTCCCTTTTTGAGAAACTTGCTTGCATATACCTGGAAAGCACAGACCAGGAAAACCGCTATGCCCGCAACAAACAGGATTGATCCCATTATGCGGATGAACCTTAAAAAGCTATCAGGCGGAACCACCATGTGCGGCAGAAAAAAGGCGGCAAGCCACCGTGTGGCAGCGTGTTTTGACAATTGAAACAGAAAGGGCGTGAAAACGGAATAGAAAAGTCCGGCAAAGGGGCTTATCATTATCAAGATCTCGAAACCGATTATGAAATAAAGCACAATTGCGCTGCTCAAGATCGTCTTTCTGTTCATATGAATAATCTCCTCTTATTCTGTCTTTAATATGATTTTATTTTAACTCTTTAGTTATTGAAGATCATTGTCATTTTCGCTCACACCGAAGGCGAAGCGATTCGAAAAAATGCGCGCAGCAGATCAAGAACGCATAACGACAATCTTCTTCATTCAATTCAGCAAGGCGTTAGAGTTATATGGCGGTAAAAATAAATCACACGTGGGGAGGCCGCAGGAGTTCATCCGGAAACGTATTTTTGTAGCTGTTAGGAATGGCGGGCTGGGAAGATGCTGCCGACAAAAACTGGAACGTAGGCCGAGAGTTCGGCATTTCAAGAACGAACAGCGGCATATGGACCAAATACTTTGAAATAATGTTCAACTGTCCGTTCTCCGGGTGTGCTTTGAGCATCTGCTTGTGGGGGCATTGAGAACAAGAAGCAAACACCGTGCTCTTCCCGGCAAAGCCGTGCGGGCAGGTGTTTTGAATAAGAAGAGCGAATATCAGAAGAGCTATGGTTGCATATAGCCTATGCTGCATGAAGTTTATTCTATTCTCTCTGCAAGGCGATGTCAAGCCTCGCTGAATCCATATGGCATCGAGTGAATTATAGCAGAAATAAGAATAGTGAAGAGCTCAATCCACCGGGCGCCGATAGTCTGGATACGACACTCTAAGATCACTCCCTTTTTTTCTCTTGGTTCTCCTTTTTTTCTTTTTTGGATTTTTTCTTTTTTTTCTGCTTTCTTTCTTTTGCTTTTTTCTGCCTCTCCTGTTTTTCCCTCTCTTTTTTCAATTTCGGATTATCAGGTTTATTGTTTCGCTGTTCCATCTGATTTGCCACTTGGCGTCTGTGCTCTATAGCGAGTCTGCGCTGCTCTTGCTGCTCCTGATGTCGCAGCTCCTGCGCCTCACGTATGCGTTCTCTCTTAACCCGATGTTCTTCCCGCTCATGCTGAATCAGCTCCAGCCGTTCGTGTGCAACACCAGGCTTCAGTTCGTTCTTGTACCAGTCATACTTATGCCATTCTTTATCGCGATCCCATTCCTGCCAGTGCTGATGAAGATCATTGGCATGAATCCTGTTATACGTCGGCGGTAAGTAGTGAGGGTATTCAGGTGGCACGTTCGCAACAGCCTGCGGCACAGCGACGGTCGCAACCATAGCCCAGCTCCTTCCGTAGCTGGGCGCACGGAACCAGTACCCTTCATAGTATCGATACCAATAACCTTCGTAAAAATAAACGCCTGTTGCATTCGGTATCATATAAACATACGTTGGGCCGCTGGGTACGACAACGACATCAGGAGTCGTTACGGTTCCCTGCGCTCCATACCATTCAGTGCCAGGGAGCGGTGGTGGTGCAACCGGCACGCTGATGTTCCCCCCCGTACCGGTACTTGCGCTGGCCAGGGCAATCCTTTTCATCGCTTCTTCGTCAGGGGTCACTTCTGCCTTGATTTTTATCTTATAACAATCCCCCGCAGAGGGATCCTTGTACCATCCCTTGTCCAAATCCTCGATGACACTGACCTCAGCGTTGGAATAGGCTGTAACAATGTCATTCTGGAGAGCGAAATTTTTTACCTGCGTTTCGCTTTTGATGTAGGTCGAGGTATACTCGGCGGCATTTTTTTTCGCATCGATCATAGCCGCTTGCTCGGTCTGCTTTCGGGATTTATCATCTCCCATGCAGGAGTAGCCTTCGGCCTCGGTGACCGTAGATTGGACTGCGTACACTGACTTGATCGGCAAAATAAATACAAGAACGAGAAACATGAAACCGATTTTCATATCTGGTCCTCCACAATAGCAGGCGCTTATCTAGAGAATTCAGATAAAGACGACATGGCTTAAAGTATGCGACATTCTATCTACGCTCCACGTGAAGAAACACACGCTTTCATCATCATTGCCGTTGATGCATGCCGGCGGCCAAATAACTTTTAAAAACTTCATAATATTCTTATCGGAATCTTATGATTTAACTTAAGGAAATAGGTAAGGATTAGAGGAGCATTATATGGATAGGCGATGTTACCAGTATCTACTCGAAACATGCATCCCTGAGTAATCGCAAAAAATGTTCCTTCGTTCGGCACAATTCGCCCTGAACGGGTCGTGGACGATGCGGTGTTACTGTGCGCACATGTTTTTCTGAACATTCAGTGTCCCATTGACATTCATGTTCTCGGTCTGGGCTCTCACGTCGATCTTCGCCAGCTTTCCGCACAGCTCCTGCGGGACAGCCGCTTCATAGGGAAGCGACAGGCCG
>DASPSR010000004.1:0-19125 GCA_035623825.1 Nitrospirota bacterium | reverse complement strand
GAGTCCAAAATGCTCGGCCACGCCGCGCCCGGTCTTACCTAGGACTCCGATACCGTGGGCGTCGTCCACCATGATTCTGGCATCGTATTTTTTGCAGAGCTTCACGATATCCGGAAGCGGTGCTATGTCCCCTTCCATGCTGTAAACACCGTCCACAACGACGAGCTTACCCTTGTCACCGCATTCCTTAAGCACGTACTCGAGGCTCTCCATGTCGCTATGTTTGAACTTCTTGACCTCTGCAAACGACAGCCTGCAGGCGTCGATGATGCTCGCGTGGTCGAGCTTGTCGATCACGACCACATCGTCCTTGCCCGCGATCGAAGAAATGATCCCGAGGTTGGTCTGATATCCGGTGGAGAACGTGAGAGCGGCATCCTTTCTGAAGAACTTTGCCAGTTTCTCCTCGAGCTTCACGTGAATGTCCAGTGTACCGTTCAAAAACCGGGAACCTGCGCAGCCGCTGCCGTACTTCTTAATGGCTTCGATTGCCGCTTGTTTGACCTTCGGGTGGCTTGTGAGGCCAAGATAATTATTCGAACCCAGCATGATCATCTTTTTGCCCTCGACGATCACCTCGGGATTCTGTTCGGATTCCACCACGCGGAAGTAGGGGTAAAACCCCGCCGCCATCACGTCTTTTGCGGCCGTATACTTTCTGCATTTTTCAAAAAGATCCAAGTTTGCCTCCAGCATTCAGATTTTGACGGCTTTCCAGATTTACAGCCAGCCCTCGTCCCGATACCATTGCCAAGTCATTTCCAGGCCCCTTTTGAGAGGATAGCGAGGGATGAAACCGAGTTCGGCCTCGATTTTTCTGAGGTCGCATGTCCAGTACTTTTGGACCGCCTCACGTATTTTCTGCCTGTTGGTCAGGGCTGGCTTTGAAGCGAACACGCTGCCAAGCTCGGAAAAAAGTCCGATAAGGTACGCCGCCGGATAAGGGACCTTGATGTTCCAGGCGTTTATCCCACCTGCTGTGAGCAGCGCCTGCCTGAACTCAGACCAGGAGTAGGACCTGTCTTCAGCAACAAAATAAATGCTTCCGCTTACAGTCTTTGCCTCGGCCGCAAGAAGCAGCGCCGCCACAAGATCTCGCACATAGCATGGACTGATGTACCGCTCACCTCCCGCAATTTCCAGCGTCAGACCCCGTGCGGCCCAGCGGAAGAGCTCGAACATGTCCCTGTCCCTGGGGCCGTACACGGTCGACGGCCTGAGAATGACGACGGGGAGTTTTTCCCGATACGCAAGCGTCTCGCTCTCAGCGAAGAGCTTGCTCTTCCCATAATCCGATACGGGCCTCGGAGTATCAACATCCCGTACCGGGTTCCCATCGATACTCGGACCCGCGGCGGCAAGGCTGGATATGAGGATGAATTTCTCGATACGAGGATTATGACGAAACGATGCTTCAAGGATGTTCCTTGTACCGAGGTGGTTAACCTCATAATATTCGCGTGCTCGTTTGGCCTTCGTGAGTCCTGCGGCGTGAAAAACGATGGAAACGTCATGCACTGCGGGGATGAGTGATTCGGGAAGAGAACAGTCGCCCTTTACCAGATGGACATCCATTCCTGTAAGCCACCGGAGCCTGTCCGGGTCTCTGACTAGGCAGGTAACGCTGTAGCCTTTCTCAAGAAGCGTTTCCACCAGGTGGCTTCCCACGAAGCCCGTACCGCCAGTGACCAGAACTCTTTTTTGGAGTAACAGCCCCATCGCCTCCGCAGTAGAAGTAACAAATTATTATGGTAGTTTAATCAAATTAGCTTGGGTTGTCAAGGAAGATGCGCATGCATGCGGACGCTCAATGGATCACTGTTTCGTCTGCGCGCTGTTCGGAAGGCTGCATATCGGGTTCATATCGCACCGTTCGCATTCAAGCTGAATGGTACTGTGAAGGATTTTGAACTTATCGGCGAGGAGCGCTCCGATATCATCAACCAGATCCCTGCTCAGGCTGACGAGCTGGTCGTCTACGAGCACATGAGCGCTCAAGGCATGGACCCCGGACGTGATGGTCCAGACATGGATGTGGTATGCCTCTCGAACGCCTCTGATCTTGCCGATTTCCGCTGCCACCGTTTCGATATTGATATGGGCAGGCACTGATTCAAGAAGGATGCTCACCGATTCTTTGACCAACACCCAGGCCCCGTAGATGATAACCAGCGAGATCAGGATGCTGAGGACCGGGTCTATCATATACCACCCGGTGAACAGGATAATGACCCCGCCAATGACCACGCCGACCGAGGAAAGGGCGTCACCGAGGATGTGGAGATAGGCACCTCGGATGTTGAGATTGGCATGACTGTGCTTCACGAGTACGAAGGCGCCGATGATGTTGGCGATGAGACCGATACTCGCCACAGCGAGCATGAGGGTCCCCTCGACGCGCTGCGGATTGATTATACGGAGATATGCCTGATAGATGATGTACAGAGAAATGAGGGCGAGGATGATGCCATTGATCAGTGCGGCTAGAATCTCGAGCCGATAGAAACCGAATGTCCTCTTCTCGGTTGCGGGCATCGCGGCGAATTTCATGGCAAAGATCGAGAGCAGGAGCGCGAGATTGTCTGTCAGCATATGCCCTGCATCCGAAAGGAGCGCCAGACTGTTCGAAAGAAGCCCTCCAATCGCCTCGGCTATCATCATCAGAATGGTTATCGAGAGAGCGATCAGGAGGTCTTTCCTCCCTCCGGCCGACTGCTGCCTCAGGTCGACCTCATGATGGTGGCCGTGATCATTGCCATCGGCGTGTCCGTGATTATGAAGATCATCATGTTTTTGTTGCGATGCCATGTTCTTCAGATCTCCGCGCTACCCCTTGCTCCAGAACCGAAGGTCCTTCACGGTTTCGATTGCCCCGATTTCGGCAGCATATCCGTAAAAGGCCAGAAGCCCTTTTTTCTCATCTTCACCAAGATTGTAACTGAACGAAGTCCAATAATCGATGAGGACCTGCGCCGGAATGCCAAAGCGTTGGGCATACGTATGGGCCAGCTCGGCGATGTTCGCCAAACCGTAGGATTTGGACTGCAACAATATATCATAAAGCACAGCGAGCTCCTTATCAATATTTTTTTTGTAGTTCACCTGCCAGAGGGCGAATACGAACGGCAGGCCGGTGAATTCATGCCAGAGCGCTCCAAGATCATATACATAGGGATGCGATCGGGAAGCCTTGATCCTGAGGGCAAGATCCCCTATGAAGAGGGCTGCATCCGCTTCCCCGAACGGGTTATCCATGTCCTGCTCAAAAGTCGTGAAACGGGGATGTACATCCCATTGCAGCCCGAGCAGGATCCTGAGCAGCACGACCGATGTTGCCGAAGCCGTGGTCAAGGCCACCTGCTTGTCGTCAAGATCAGAGATCGGCACACGGCTTTGGAGGATAATGCTCATGACCCTGTTCCGTGAAGTAATGGACAGGTCCGGCAGAAGGACGTACCGCTCGGCATTCATGGCATACTCTATTGACGACGAGGGTGAGACATCAATCTTGCCCTCGTAAAGAAGGCGGTTCAACTCCGTCGGGATGCCCTTCACGAGCTCGAACGGAAAGGCAGTTATCCCCGTGACGATGCCCGCATGGGGAGGAAAGCAGTTCGAATAGATGATATGACCTAGCCTCAGCATGATTCAGAGCGTGACCCGGGGAACGCATTCGGTGTTCTGCCGAGCCACTGCACCAAGAAGAAAAAAAGGCAGCAAGGCGAAGGCGTACGTGAGCGGATTCGTAGGGAGCGGCCGGAATCTCGAGCAGGTGGGCGATGAGGTGTAATTCAATTGCGGATAAGCGAACCGGAGAGAAGACGGGATGCTGATCGGCAGTCCGATGCTCCACCGGAACGGGGAAGAAATAGCGAATCCCATCACTGCCTGATTGCCGCTCCTGTTCTCCTGTAGCATGTGGCTGCCCCCGGCGAGAGATAATTTAGGGCCCGACTTTAAACTTTCTGTCTGGCAAGATCATCGAAATTTGATTTTTTCAGGACCTCGACGAACTTTGCCTGGGCGGCCGCCCATACAGCGTGACTAGGACAGTGTTTAGAAAACGCGCACTTCTTCTTATCCGCAATGCAGATGTTCAGATAAAGCTTTCCCTCGATCGCCTCCATCACATCGAGCATGGAAATATCTCGGGCTTGTTTAGCGAGCGAGAAACCGCCTTTGACGCCCCGATAGGACCGTACGATCTTTGCCTTAACCAGCTTCTGGAGTATTTTTGCCAGAAAACTGCGCGGGATCTTGTACTCTTCGGAGATTTCGTTCACATAGCTGATCTTTTTGAACGGCTGACGTGCCAGATACAGAACACTCCGTATCCCGTAATCACCTTCTCGTGTAATTTGCATATAATAAACTATAGCAGACCATATGACCTTGTCAAGGTGTATTCGGGGGTCGCCCCGTGATGCGGCCCCGGAGGAAACAGTATCGTTGGATTGAACATTTTTTGTGGTATAATAGTGAAAATTCAGGAAAGGCCTATGCGTTTCTCTAAAATTATCCTTTACATTGTACTGTTCGTGCTCTCAGCCTGCAGCGAAAAAAAGGAGGGAGCGGTCGAGGGGACGGTCATACCACCGAATGCGAGAACCCGAATTACTGCAGCGCAGAACGGCAGGACCATTATGACCGCTGGGGCGAAGGTGGAAGACGGCAAGTTTAGAATGGTGCTCCCGCCCGGAACATACGACATCAGCGTGACCATGGCTTCCGCGCCTTTTCCCATGACCTTCCCCGGCATCGCGGTGGAAGCGGGTAAAACAACCGTCATCCCGCGCATCGAGCTTTCCCAGCATTCAGGTAACGCTATTCTCTCAGGACGGATTTCACCTGGCGGAACCGGGATTAGAGTGACCATTCTGCATGAGGGATCGGAACTGGCCTCGGCGAATGCCGCCGCCGATGGAAGCTATGAGTTTACCGGCCTCTCCGAAGGAAGATATACCATACAGGTGAGTGCAGCCGACTACGCGCGCGATGCCGTCGAGGTTAATATCGCCGAAAGCGCAAGAACTACACAAAATATCAGGCTCCTCTACGTTTCAACCGTATATGGTGTGGACTGGACCACGGGAATAATCCGCGCAACAGGCACAGGCTTACCTCCCCCTACCGCAAATGCGATTGCCCGCAGGGAAATGGCGAAACGCGCTGCACTTGCCGACGCCCAGAGGAACCTGCTGAAGATCATAGAGCAGATCAAGACAGGTCCCAACGAAAACCTGAAAGCGTTTTTGGGCGACACAAAATATGCTCAGAAGATACATGGATTTCTTCAGGGATACCGGGTTACGGCTGAACGCGAACTGAGTGACGGGACGGTCGAGATCGAACTGGAACTTTCACTCACCGGCCCTGACGGCTTATCCCGATATATTACCGATTGACCTGCTCGCTCTGGGGAACTATGGGAGAACCGAGAATACCTTCACCGGTGAAGCTGTTCGTAGGCATGCTTTCGCCCGAAATCGAATTGTTCGATATCTGCGCCGGACTTCTCAGTGCAGAATATGGTCTCATTGATTACTACAGCGAAATTCAGCAGTGGAGAGCGACGGATTATTATCAAGATGAGATGGGGACCGGCATTCTACGTAAGTTCGTTTTTTTTGATCGGTTGGTTGATCCCGCCGTTCTCGCGAACACGAAACTTCTCACGAACAGCATCGAAACGCGTTATTCGGCCGCCAGCGGGAACGCTGCACGCCGCCGCATCAACCTCGATCCCGGGTATGTCACCGAGGCCAAGGTCGTTCTGGCGTCCACGAAGGATTATTCTCATCGTGTTTATCTGGGATCAGGTATCTATGCCGAAGTAACGCTTCGCTACGCGACCCGCATGAAGACGTTCCTGTCGCTTGAACATACCTATCCGGATTTCCGGACAAATGAATCCTTGGATATGTTCAACAGGGCCAGGGAGATACTGCGAATAGCGCTGCACAGATAAGGCCGGCAGATGGGACCTTAGGACTTTTTCGGCGAAGGAGCCGCGGTCGTGGAGTGATCGTGCGGAGCGGACCGCGTCGAGAGGAATTGAATGGCGCTCTTGAGGGTTTCCTGATCCAGGAATTCATGAACTGCCAGATTGATTCTGTCGAACGGCTGAATGTCTTTTTCCTGAAAGCTGAGGCTAACATTCTCCCACGTTTTAAACTCTTTTACTGCCTGCCTGATCTGGTCAAGAACCATTATCTCAACAACCTCGAAAGAGACCTTGCCTGTTTTGAGGAGCTGCGCGCCTATTGGCGATATAGGATTCTTCTTTTGAAGTTTCAGCGCTTCGATGAGCTCCATCTCGGCAATGAGTCCTTTCTCCACGAGGAGATCGCCGACAGCGCGTGAATACGGAGACATCGCCTGTAAAATTCTCCCTCTGTGAAAAAGCATATGGCCGATGTTGTTACCGGACTCTATCGTAAGTTCTCCGGTGCAGCCCTTAAGCCCGACAAGAAGGAGGACATCTTGAAAATTAAATGACAGGGATTCGCAGCGCATCGTCGTTATATTAACCAAATACATGCGCTCCTGTCAAACCAAAATTTGCGATCGTGACCAATCTTGTACGATCTTCAGGCAAGCCGTGCAAAGCAATGCGTCCAGGGTTTGTTGAGCCTGCCGTATGCCGCCGACGGTCATACTTTTTTGACAAATATCTCTTTCGTTATGTCCTTGTCGACGGCGATCGTCGTCTCTCCAAGTTGAATAACATACGATGGCCTTTTCTGATGGAGCTTGACAACACTGCCGGGAACCACACCCATTGCCGAGAGGCGATCAAGGCGTGAATGCGAGCCCGGCGTGATAAAGACGATCTTTGCCTGCTCTCCCGGCATAAGATCGGCAAGCGGCGCTACGAGCGGCTTCATCTCCTGCCGGAACATTGTGCAGCATTCCCCGCGCGGGATCGACTTGCCGTCAGGCGAATTGGGCGGATGGCCGAGCAAGGTGCAGACGCTGTCCGTCACCTCCGGTGAAAGGATGTGCTCGAACTTGCAAGCTTCCGCCTCGGCACCGTCCAGGCTGAAAAGATCATGAAATAAGCGAAGCGAGAGTCGGTGTCGTCGCACCAATTCCCGAGCCCTTTTCTCTCCCTTCGGGAGAAGCTCAACGGCTTGGCCTTTGATGTCTATCCATCCATTCTTGGCAAGTACTTTCAGGGTATCTTCGCAGCCTTCTATCTGACAGCTCTCTAGGATCTGGTCCCGCGTGAGCTTCCCCTCTTCCCTCAGCGTCCAAATGCTCTCGAAGATTTCATCTTCTTTCTCTATCTCGGGCAATACGCAGAGCGCAGGATGACCCGCCTGCCCCTCGCCTCCGCGAGATTTTATTCTTTCAGACATGGCTTTCTCCTTTTATCGATTATCTTCTTTCCTTCCCTCTCACGTCGGATGCTTCGTGACCAGCGTCTTACAATGATATCGCAAAGGACCTGAGCACCCAGTTCAGTAATCCCCCCACGCCGAAAGCAAAGGGAAAGATAAACGCCGCCATGTACAGGGCGGCCTTTAATCCTCGCTCCTTCACCATCACAAAAAAGTTCGCTATGCACGGCACGAACAGAGTCATCACGGTGAGGCTCACTACGATCTGGACGGGATCGAGCATTCCCTCCTTGGCAAGCATGAAGAGGCCGGCGGCCCCGTAATCTCGGCGTAAAAAACCGATGACGAACGCCTCTGCTGCCTTGCTGGGAAGGCCCAGCATCCCGACAACGAGCGGGTCGGCAAGCCGCTGGATATACTCGAGCGCCCCTACCTTGTGTCCGACAAAGAGAATGAAGGTGCCGAGTATGAAAAGTGGTACCGCCTCTTTCAGATACCATTGCACACGGGCAAGGGTCTTGATCAGAATATTCGTGAGCTGCGGCACTCGTATAGGCGGCAACTCGAGAACAAAGTCCGAGGGTTCTCCAGGAATGACTTTTGCCGCAAGATAACCTACGAACAACATTACGGCCACCATAGTGCCAAGCCAGATGGCCGTCGCCAGACCGGAAAGCCCGGCAATGAGGCCGAGGACAACGCCGAGCTGGGCTGAACAGGGCACCCCGAGCGCAAGGAGGAAAGTTACCAGGATCCTTTCTTTCTTCGTCTCCAGAATGCGCGTAGTGAGGGTCGCCATGGTGTCGCATCCGAGACCGAGGATCATGGGCAGCACTGCCTTGCCGTTGAGTCCCATGATCTTGAAAACCTTGTTCACCATGACAGCGAGCCGCGGCAGATAGCCAGAGTCTTCCAGGAGGCTAAAAGCGATAAAGAAGAACCCGACGATCGGCAGAACGATGGCAATGGCATAGGTGAGCGCCATGGTAACCAGGCCGTAGTCTCCGACAATGAGTTCCTGGAGGAAAGGAACGGGCAGCACATAATTAACGATCTTTGTCGTCCAGGGGTTCAAATATTCTCCGAACATCGTTTTCTCCAGAAAATTGACCGTCGTTCCTGCTCCCAGCACGCCTACGAACTGGTAAACGGCATAGAGAACGGCAAGGAGGATCGGCAGGCCGTAGACCGGGTGCATGGACCACCTGCCGATATGAAACGCAATTGAAGAGCCTTTTCCAGCCTCGTGGAGACTCAGCACCTGTGCGAGTATTTCATCAGCCCTTTTGAGCCTGCGCTGATTGATGACATAGCCGAGCGAATTGTTGAATTTCGACTGCGCGTCCTGCCTGAATTTTTCGATCTCCCCTATCACATGGTCCTGCAGATTCGCATGGAGCCATCCCCTGAGGCTCTCGTCACCGGCGAGGACCATGAGCGCGAGCGCCCGCCGCGAGATGTTTGCGTCAGGCAACAGAGCCGATATGTCTCTTATCCCGCCCTCGATTGCGCCGTCATACTGTACATCGATGACGGACGGCCGTGGATGCTGAATGCCTTTCAAAAGCCGATCGATACCACTCCGCCGGATTGCCACGGTCTTGACCACCTCGATGCCAAGTAACTGAGAGAGTTTCTCTTGGTCGATCACGATGCCGCGGCTCTTTGCCTCGTCATCCATGTTAAGGTCGAGGATGAACGGAACCCCCATCTCGGCAAGCTGCAGCGTGATGAGAAGGCCGCGCCGCAGGTTCTTGGTATCGGCGACCTGAACCACCACGCCAGCTTTGTCAGTGAGCAATATGTCTCTGGTTACTTTTTCATCTTCGGACATGGGAACCAGGCTGTTTACTCCGGGTGTATCGATCACAAGGGAACGTGTCTTGTTCAATACTGCGTTCCCATAGGTCACTTCAACCGTGGTGCCGGGATAATTGGATACGGTCACGTATTTGCCGGTAAGGAGCCCAAAAAGCGCGCTTTTCCCCACATTCGGGTTCCCAATCAAAAGAACCTTGTTCAGATCTCCATGCCGATCGGCGACATCTGAACCATCATGATGATGCATGAAATTCCCTCTCTCTGTCTTGAACTGTGAATCCGTCTTCTGCCATTTGATCTCTCGCGTCTATTTCAGCTTTTCCTGACAATCACTGCACAATCCGTAGAGTTCAAGCTTGTGGCTCTGGACCCTGAACCGGTTTTTTCTGGCCACATCCTGTTGGAGCTCCTCTATCCGCTCGTTCTCAAACTCTATTATCTGACCGCATTTAGTGCAGATGAGATGGTCGTGATGACCGTCGGTGGCCTTGTACTCATATCGAGTAAAACCATCTTCGAACCGACATTCCTCGGCCAAACCGGCCTCTGCCAGAAGCTTCAATGTACGATACACCGTTGCATAGCCGATGCCCGGATGCGATTTCTTCACACGGGCATAAAGCTCCTCTGCGCTCAGGTGCCGGCCCGCATCCACGAATATATGCAAAATGGTGTCTCGCTGACTTGTTGACTTGAGCCCCTGATCCGCAAGATATTCAGCAAGCTGTTTTGATGCGTTTCTCTTCATGACCTTGATATTGAAAACCATTTTCAATATCATTTATACCATGTTGCGGTTCTCGAGTCAAGTGTTTTTATTGTTTTTTAAAAAATGAAAGGCCGTTCCGGTCTGTCGGAGCGGCCTTTGCTGTCTTGAAGACGTTTTGAGAACATGTAACTATTTAGAACTGTACTTGTTTGTCCCTCTCCCGGTTCCACTTCACCCATTCATCGGCATCCGCCTGGGGATCGAAATCCTGCGGTTGCGACGCTACACCTTCCGGCGATATGGTGACCTGCTGGAAGGATTTCACGATCACGTACCACTCTTCCAAGGTCACTTCGTGATACGGAGCAGGCACCTCATGCGGCCCGGGAACGGGAACGGGGGCGGACACCTCCCTTGGCGGTTTCCCTGACCCATCTTTCGGCGGGTTCGCCACGTATACCGACCCATCATAAACCTTTACGAGGGCGCTTTTATCTTCTTCCACGTTCACCCGGTACACGGTTCCCCGTACGCCGGCGACGGCATTGCTCGTTCTGACCTCGACTTTGGAATCCGGGGTCGTCAGCTTTTTCACGTTTGCCCAGAGTTTTCCTATCGCGAGGTTGACCTTGACGTTTTTGCTCTCGGTATTTTTATCGTACAGCACCTCATCCATGGTGAGGCGGGTTTTTTCCGATAGCCTCATAATAGTGCCATCGGGAAAACGGATCTCCATCCTTGAATTGGCTCCTACCCTGACCTCTTGTCCTCTCTTCAGCTTGCTCCCTTTCTCGAGCGGAAGACCGGCAGGTACTCCCCGCGTGAAGACTTGGGCGGTCCCATCGATCATGGTTACGACCGCTTCCGTACCTGCCCCGGGTCTTTCTGCCGCAGCCGCGATCAGGAATGACAACAATGTCATGATCAGTGCAGCAGTATAATAGGGATAGTGCTTCCTCATAAGTTTACCTTTTCGTCCGCTTCCTTACCGCAAGCCGCAGGCAGTCTACTTCCCGCTCAGTTTAACGATATCTCCAGACTTAAAACCGGTTCCCGATGTCGGAACCGCTATGGATACATCGGCCTGGTCGCCGATGTCATTCTGCTGCACGATCGCCTCGCCAATCAGGTTTTCTGTCGTTCCAAGCTTCATCTTGGTCTCAGGATCGATGATGTCCTTACCCGGTCTGAATACTTTGAGTTTGTCTCCGACGTTGAGACCGGATCTCTGGCCTGCATTGATATACAGGTTTCCGCCATCGACCTGGGCGACTCGACCATTCCACTTCTTGGTGCCTAGCTTTTGCATCATGTTGACCATTGCCTTTGTCAAGGCGTCTCGAAGGGCGCCGTCCCGAAGGTCGGGATCGTAGCCTGCATTGGATCCCATCCCGAGAACCCTGCTTTCTGACTTGGAATAGATGCCGGCCCCGGAGTCCGCCATCAGCTGCACGCCAGTGGTAGTGTCGACGATCCGGTAATCCACCGTGACCCGCGCTATCTGCTTCTTGCTTTTGGCCACGAGGTAGTCTGACCCTTCTTCCGTTTCAGAATAGGCAGTCACTGCGCCGGTCACGATCGCGTTCAGTCCCATGACTTTTCCCATTTCGGCAGCAGTGTCAGGATTTATCACTCCTGTCGCGCCCATGCGCTGCTGCGAAAGGATGGACTCCATGTCCTGCTGCGGGACGACGATGAACCGGTCGGTCTTCTGAAGGATAGTACCTAGGATATCAGCCGCTGCCTCGCCGATCCCGAGCACACGTGAAGGGGTCTTATTCTGGAAGTTAACGACGCCGACCCGCAGTTTGGGGCCCTTGTATCCCGATACGTCGCTGGTCGTCTTGAGCTGCTCCGAAGTGCCGGTCAAGGTCGTGTCATTCCTGACCGCTCCGGACGTCGTGGGCCCGCAGCTGCTTGCAATGAGTGCAGCCGTGCCGACAGCGATCCCTGCTAACATTAACCGCATGCTCTTTCTCATCCTGGCTCCTCCTTGGTAATGGCTTGAATTCGCTCGTTATTTGTTCTTCGGCTCTGTCGTCATCAGATCCGTGAAACTCTTCGCCTCCGTATATCCGGACGGTATCACAAAAAGTGATTCATTGGGCGTCTCCAGGGTGATGTCTCTGAGCTCGGTGGTGACTTTGTAATCCTTGCTCTCCATTTCGCTCTTGATGGTCATGCCATTGAGGTTTCTGGCGTTCCAGATGAATCCTTCCTCAACCCTCCCGCTTTTATAGATGATCTTTACCTTGAACTTGTCCGTCTGACGTTTGCCGATCATCTCACTGCCCACTTTCGTCTTCTCGACCTGAGGTCTTTCGCCGGCCCCTGCCGTTTCCCTCCGAACAATGTAACGCTTCGAATTGGTGTAGAGCGTGTAGCCTGCCTTCTTGTCTCCCTGTTCGATAAGGACCATCTTGCTGAATGGAGACTGCGCGTCTCCCTTCATCATCCTGGACATGTCCATGTCCATACGCATATTGTTACCGGCAATCGCAATCGGGATCTCCATGTTGATAGACTCATTTGTGACCTTGTCAAGTGACGTGGAGATGACAACTGCAGAAAAATCCATCTTTCCTTCCCAATCCATGTAGCTGAACGAAGGGGGTTCGGGCATCTTGATATTCGAAATCAATTCTTTCAGCTGAGGTACGGTGGCCAGGGCACTCGGGCCCGGCCCCCAAGGCAGGTTATTCGTGACCCTTCGTACGAGTTCCGTTGATTCATAGCCAAGATGGATGCCCGCTGCCTTGGAAAAAAGCTCGGCACCAAGGCCAAACGCCAGGGAACGCGCGACGTTCTGCTCATTGGTGACAGTGCTCCCGATGGTGACCCAGGGAACATCTTTTTCCTTGGCATCTGACAGTCGAGAGGCAACGACTGCAATGTCTCCCGATGTCCCCGACATCCTCACTTCCGATCGCACCCCGAGTCCCCCTTCCCACACCGCCTGGCCGGTCAATGTGTTCACGAGCTTGAATTTTGCCCTGACCTTTTTCACGTCGATCACTCCCGTCGTTGTTTCATCGAAATCCATTAGTGTCCCGTATAGAACTCCGTCAACGCCCAGCACCTCGCCGAGTTTCTGCGGTGTGGTCATATCCAGTTGTCCGCCGAGGTTGATTCCCATTCGATCGCGGAGCACCTGGTCAGATTCGTTGATGTCTACTACGTTATAGGATTTGTTCACTAACGCTGCAACTATTTTCTTTCTCACAATATTCGGGCCTTCGACGTCCAAGGTGTCATTTTTCATCGGCAGGACGGCAACCCGCTTAAGGGGGTTAGCGGCATCATAATATCGCGGCACTTGTCGCGGCGGCGCGCATCCGGCGAGCAGACTGAAGACAAAAAGCGCTGTGAAAAACCATAAGGTGGTCCTTGACACTTGGATGCTCCGGAAAACCTAAAAAAATAGCGGCCTTGACGCTGCCATACGGATAGCGATCACAATAAGATCGTCACTATGTGAATACCTATCACAAACGCACCATTCATGTCAAGCTTCAATGCCAGAGGCGGCGCTGCGAGCATCAGGGCATAAGGCTCAGTAGACGATAATGACCCGGCAATACTGAAGGAAATCTCCTTTCCCGGACATTTGACGGAGAACCTGCGAATCGGCTTGACCGATTACGACATCCGTTCTCGCCGCTCCGGACGCGCTCAGCCCCTTGATAACGGCCGGGTTGTCTGTCACACGGAAATTGTTCGTTGCGGCGTTCACATCCTTCGCATAGCCGGCTACACCCTGTTCGACAGCATTCGTTCTTGTGACGACCTGCCCTACGTAGATCTCCTGGCCCTGGGGGTCAACGATTCTCGGCAACAACGCGGGCCGCAGGCCCAGCCCCCTTCCGTCGATAACAAGGCCGGTTGCGACGCCGCCTTTGAACGCTACCGTGGCCTGACCCTGTGGCGCTGGAACGGGCTGGACAGGTTCAGGTTTTGCCGGTTCGATCTTTTTCTCCGGCAACTGGGACGGAGGGGAAGGCTTCAGGGGCTCTGTTTTTGTCTCGGGCGCAGGGGGTGCAGGCATGATCGGTTCCGGTTTCGCCGGCTCCATCTTTTTCTCAGGCGCTACCGGTGGCGTGGCCGGTGGCGTGGGAGGTATGGCTGGCAGAGGCGCCGGGGAGATGGGTGCCGGTTTCTGGATAACATGACCAGCCGGCGGTCTGCCGAATGATTCCGGGACAAGTGCGTCTAAAAAAGCCCCTTTCATAGGCATTGCCACAAGCACTTCGACCGAACCGTCAGACATGTACCGCGTGTCCACTATTCTGGCCCCCCTGACGATTCCGTCCACCTTTGCCTTGATCACGTCGTTCTTGACAATATAATTCTCGACCACGGTTTCAGAGTCGACTCGGACTCCCTTGACCGTTTCGAGCAGGTTTCTGAGCGCTACGACATATGCTGCCCTTTCAGCCATGGCTCGGGCTTGCGCCGCACTTCCAGGAAACGCCGGGGGAGCCCCGATGCCACTCGCTCGCACCTCTCCGACTGTCCAATTGATCGTGCCGGAAGCCATGGTCTCTACGGCATCCCCTGAGCCGGCCGTCTGTGACCAGACTGAGTCACAATACGGAAGATAGAACGAAATGATAAAGGCATAAAAAAGGTATTTTTTCATTCGAGCCCTCGGCCATCATGCAATGAAAAGCAAAGAAAGAAAAAGTTGAGGTCCGGGAGACCCTCAAGATCTTTATTGCTCTTTGTATTATTTTACACCAGGAACGACAAAATCAAGCGATGTTTCTTTTCCCGCCTCCACTTGCCCTGTGCGTGCGACCTCCCTGTCTCCCGAAACGACAGATACCCTGTACTGGCCTGGCGCAAGGCCTTCTATCCTATATGTCCCGTCTTTTTCGATGGGCACGCCGAAGCGGGCGTTTTCGTCCCGGTAGAAAACATCTCCATCCGCAAGGGGCCTGCCTCCGGAGTCAACTACTCTTCCCTTGATAACACCGCCCGGTTCGAGAGTGAAATTCAGGCGGTACACCCGTCCCTGTTCGGCCTGAAGTTCCTGGGACGCTTTGGCAAAGCCAGCGCCTTTGAGTTCAACGCGGTATTTTCCGGAAATCTCCAGCGGCGCGGCATAACGGCCGTCAGTGAATGGGTACGGGGTCCCTATGCCGTCTTTCCACAAGACCGCCGACCCCTTTGGCACTGAAGCGCCCTTTGTGTCGGTCACACTGCCCGTCACTAAGGCTGTATGCTGAACATTGTCCAAACGTCTGCCGAGCCGTTTCTCTTTCGGCATCGGCAGCTCATCTACCATCATGGTCTTGTCATCTTCCTGAAAGATGGTATAGAATGTCGCCTTGTCGACCTCGAGGTAGCCTCCT
This sequence comes from Nitrospirota bacterium, assembly GCA_035623825.1. Lineage (GTDB taxonomy): Bacteria > Nitrospirota > UBA9217 > UBA9217 > UBA9217 > DASPSR01. Next base: position 3,898 of record DASPSR010000004.1, on the reverse strand, counting down.
TTGTACGCTCCAGGCATCTCAACGCCGTCGAGCCGGAGCACTATATGAAAAGGGTCTACAAAATGATGCGAATGCTCGGCATCGGAAAACACCCATCCCGTGTCGGGGTAGAATATTTCCAGATAGGCATGAAATCCGCCGTCATTCACCTTCACTCCCCAATACTCCTTTGAAAAACCCCACTCATAACCCGGCGGTAGATAGCCGTGTGCAACGCGCGCAGGGATGCCCGCCGCTCTGAGGAGCGCAACGGCGAGATTGGAGTAGCCTACACAATACGCTTTTCTGAACCTCAGGGCCGAGAGAGCGTCGGCCGGGGTCGTGATGCTCGTATCGAAGGTCAAGTTGTCGGCGATCCACGAAAGAATTGCATACGCCGCCTCATGTGCATACCGGCTGCCGCGGGTCACATCCTTCGCAAGACTCACAATGGCAGGGTCATTGGATTGTCGGTCACGTTCCGGGGCAAGGTACTGCAGAACGGGCGGCGGTATGGCACCGGCAGGAACAGGATACGGGACTCGGGTTTTCATGGGATTCATCTTCGAGGTCACGCGCACCCGCTTGCTGAATTCATCTTGGCTGATCACCTGCTGTACGAATGATTCATTGGAATAATCGGGGATAAAGGCTACACCCCGGGGATTGACGATGTCATATGTAACGGTGTGCTCGCCGTCGAGCATCTTCAGCTCTGCTCCGGCAATACACGGGAAGCAGATTCCCAAAAGAATGATCACTGCGGATGCATGCTTGTTCATCTTTCCATCAAAAAAGCCCGCCCCAGAGGTGCGGGCGGGCATCGGGACCATACGGTCAGAATTTTAACTGGTTCTTGAACTCGCGTATTGAAAGCAGCGCATCGGCTCCGGACACGGGGTCGTTCGGTTTGAACTCGCCTGTAGCCTTATCGGCCTCGATGAACCCCCGTGAAGTCACGACCATGATCGCGTTGAATGCGTAATAGTCGCTCCGCACATCGGGGAAGAGCGACGGCGAGCCGACATATTTCGTGGCAAGCTTGTCATCTCCGGACACCTTGATCAGGATATCCTCAAGCATGAGCGCAAACTCTGCCCTGGTTATCAGCTTGTCGGGTTCGAACTTATGATTCGGGCCGGCCTCGAGCCCCCGTACATGGAGCTTGAGCACCGTGTCGATGCTCGGCTTAAGCCAGTTGTTCTCGATATCCGTGGCAGGCTCCATCTTCACCGTCTTCTCGGGGGAGAATGCCGTTGTCGTTTCCTCAGGCGCCTTGAAAGTCGTGTCGTAGGTCTTTGGCCCGCGCTTCGTATACAGCTTTTCCAGGTCCATTTCCTGGACAAACAGCGCGGATATATCGGCGCGGTCGATCTTGTCGATCAGCGCTATCTGCTTCCCGATGACGGTCCCCGGCGCTGCACGCTGTATCTTCTGGATTACGGCCCATTCCGCATTGGCTTCGCCCGTGAACTCCTTATTCAGGTCAAGGACCTTATGGAACATATCGGCTGCCTTGTCGAAGTCGAAGGAGACCTTATAAGCCTCCCCCATATAATAGTAAAGCGCTGCGTTATTCGGGTCTTTCTCACTGGCGGCCTTGAATTCCTTCTCGGCATCCTTGATCCAGTCCTTACTCCTCTGCATGCTGTAAAGACGTATCATACCGATACGGGATTCGATCCCCTTCTCTTCATACCCTTTGGCCTTATCCATGTTCTCGAAGGCCGCCTTGAAGTCGCCCTTCTTGCCGAAAGCGAGGCCCTTGCCGATATAGCCAAGCGGGGACTTGGGGGCGAGAGCGATCGCTCGATCGAAGGACTTCATGGCCTCGTCGATCTGGTCGTTGTCCAGATACTTGAGGCCGTTCTTATAGTGATATTCCGGCGTGTCCATGACCGAAGTCGGCGGAGCGCTTTTCGGGGCGCAGCCGACAGCGACGACGGCGATTGCGGCCACCATCAACATGAGGCGTTTAAGCTGTGTAATCATTCCGAACCTCCATAAGAGTTTTCTCCGTTCACATCATCCCGGGATGTAGCCCGCTCATGGCGAAAGCACACAGTGAGCGATTTTCCCCTTGCGGCAAGGAGCGCTAATCCACCAGAATGATGACCCTGCATTTTTCGAGCATATTCAGGTTCTGGGACGCATTGTGCAGCATAGTTGCATCGGCGTTGCTTATCACTGTGTCCACCCTGGCGTCGCCAGAAACCTTGAGAGCCTTTACCATGAGCGGCTTATCGGTCACACGAGGATTTGCCTGTGCGGCAGCGGGATCCTTCATATAACCGACCATGCCCTCCCGAACGGCGTAATCTCTGTTGATCCAGGCGGAACCGTAGACCTCTTTGCCGTCCTCATCCAGGATCCTGGGCGCCATTGCGGGCCTGACACCGAGGCCACGCGCATCCACGATGAGCCCAGTATAGAGTTGTCCCGGGGTTCCCGGTGCAAGCGCGCCGGTCGGCCCTCCAGGAGGCGTCAAAGGTGTCTTTGGGAGCAACGCGTCAGCCAATGCGCCGGTAAGCTTCATCCCCACCGTGACCTCCACAGAGCCGTCAGACATGTATTTCTTGTCCATGATCATGGCCCCCTGGATGATCCCATTCACCTGCGTATTGATTACATCGCTTGTGACGATGAAGTTCTCGACCGTCGTCGTGGAATCCACCCGTACACCTTTGACCGCTTCCAGAAGGTTCCGGTACGCGACTACCTGCGCTGACCTTTCGGCCATGGCGCGTGCCTGGGCAGGATTCGCCGGTTGAGCCGGAGGAGCGCCAATGCCGACTGCGGTGATCACTCCTGTGGTCCAGTCCACTTTTCCGGTGCTGCCGACGGGATCGACGACGTCCTTAATCGTGCCTACCAGCTGCGCAAAGACACTGCCGGAGATAAACACGATGATTGCCATAATGATTGCAAAAAAGGCTGTTCTTCTCACTAACATTTTCATACCTCCCCTTAGTCACGGTTTTTGAATATCATAATAAATGCAAAACGGTGAATAATGCAATTTTTTCATTGATGTATCAGATATTCACCTTCCCCCGCATCCGCGGTTCGTTATCATATTAAATATTTCATATAAAGACTTTTAAGTCAAGGTAATATTCACCATCGAAGGATATCTGGCCTAACTAGGAGGGGGATAGGTCCGCGAAAAACATGTACAAACTATATCCAAGGTATCATGACTTGTCAAGATTCCTTCACTGCCGGCGTGGACGCCGACTCTTTGCGAGTTTAGTCTCGTTTCGAATATTTGAAAAGGGTGCGGATCTCCGACAGCAATAGTTTGCAGAACAGGCTGTGGGAAGAAGGACTCCGATCAGGTTTTTGATGATCTGGATAGAATTGCCAGAAGAAACCGGTCTGATCGCCTTTCCAAGCGATCACTTGACGATCAAGCTGCTCCCCGTCATCTCCGCAGGTTTCTCAATATCAAGGAGATCGAGAACAGTCGGCGCCACATCGGCGAGAAGGCCTTCATTTCTCAGATTGACCATCTTACCGATCAAGATAAATGGAACGGGGTCGGTTGTATGAGCCGTGTGCGGCTGCCCAGTCGAGGGATTTGACATGATTTCGAGGTTTCCGTGATCCGCAGTAATAATCACGTGGGCGCCTGCCTCCTGTGCGGCTCTGAGCACCCTGCCCAAGCACTCATCTAGAACCTCTACGGCCTTGATGGCGGCCTCAAGTACACCCGTGTGGCCAACCATGTCGGGGTTTGCATAGTTCGCCAGCACGAACCCATATTGTCCCGATTCGATGTGTTTGACCAGCGAATCGGTGATTTGCCGGGCGCTCATTTCGGGTTTTTTGTCATACGTGGCGACGTCGCGGGGAGAAGGAATCAATAGACGGTCCTCGAGGGGAAACGGGGATTCTCCTCCTCCGTTAAAGAAAAAAG